>CAVUUH010000045.1:0-14922 GCA_963744545.1 uncultured delta proteobacterium | reverse complement strand
GTGGCCGAAGGAACTTAATTGAATGTGAAACTCGCCGTGGGTTTCACGCTTCCCTGGGCAGGGCTAACCCGAGTCACCGCCACTGAGAGCAAAGTAGCGCGCCGCGCGCAACTTTGCGCTTAACACTGGGTGCAGGGGTCACCCCTGCCGCCCGCCGCGCAGGCGATTATTCTCTGATAGAGACTACGGAGATCCTCTCCCCATAATCTCGTCGAGCTTCCGCTCGCGGAACTCAAATATCTGCTCAAGGCTGCGCGCGACGAACAGGTAATACGCAACCTCACCCAGCGGCCACAGCGGCAGCGCGTATTCCACGAAATCCTTCACCTCGGTCCTTCCATTGCCGGCGTCACTGAAGGTATGGCGATGGCGCCATAACGCGTACGGCCCTTTCTCTTGCACATCGACAAACTTGTTCGGCGGCTCGACGATTTCAATCCGCGTCCGCCAATGCACCGGCACACCATACAGCTTAATCTGATAATCGATCGCCGTTCCCGGATGCATGACCTCGGGCGGCGGCTTGAGAAATCTGAAATTCAGAAACGCCGGAGTCAGCCGCTGAAGATTTCGCGGGTCGGAAAAAAATTTGAAGGTCTCAGCCAGAGGCCGCCGCACAATCTGGGTGCGTTCGAGTGTGTGGACCTTCATGCTTACTATGGTCTGCGCCGCGGAGCCTCTTCTCAGTGCTGATTTCGCGGATCG
This sequence comes from uncultured delta proteobacterium, assembly GCA_963744545.1. Lineage (GTDB taxonomy): Bacteria > Desulfobacterota > Binatia > Binatales > Binataceae > Binatus. The sequence goes on along the minus strand of CAVUUH010000045.1, from coordinate 14,217 downwards.
TCAGCTGGATTCACGTAGGTGAAGGCGAACGGCCCGGTCCCGTGCACCTGGACGACCGTTGGACCTTTGGCCCACGCGAAATGGTGCATGCCGTGCGGCATCGTCACGAACCCGCCCGGCTTCATCAGCTGACCTTTGGCCGGATCGAATTGGTCTCCCATTCCTGCGCCGAGAGTGCCGCTCAATACCGTTACGTTCTCATCGGTCGGATGCCAGTGAGGTGGGATCTTGTAGCCGTCAGGCATCTTCAGTCGGAGCGTGTAAGATGACCCATCCTTGAACGGATCTCCGTCCAGCACCGCGGCCTGGGCGCCTTTCGGCACCACCGGTGGCGCCGGCCCCCATTTTATATTCTTGGGCGAGTCGAACAGATGAACATCCGCAGCAGAGGGCGCGGCTCCGTCGCCGGCACCACGCGCGACGGCTCCAAGCGCGAAAAGGAACATTACGATCAGGCTGAATTTCAGACTCTTCAAAGTTATCCTCCTCCTATCGCGATCGGTGCAAAGCCCCCGAGCGACGGCTCAAAATGACAGGGATTTAGGAAAGTTCCAACACCATCCTGTCCGAAGCACTCCCAAGTTGTACCGATATCCTTGCGTAGTGTACCTTTGAAGGCTCAATCAGAGGGAAAAACGGCACAAAATCGGGGAAATGAAAAAACTCACAGGAGCACAAATCGTTATCGAGAGCCTGATCGCCGAAGGCGTCGATGTAATCTTCGGCTATCCCGGCGGCGCTATCCTGCCGACCTACGACGCGCTGCTCGACTCAAAAATCAAGCACGTTCTCGTCCGCCACGAGCAGGGCGCGACTCATATGGCCGAGGGCTATGCTCGCGTCAGTGGACGCCCCGGCGTCGTGCTCGTTACCTCCGGCCCCGGTGCGACTAACACCGTCACCGGAATCGCCGATGCCTACATGGACTCCACCCCGATGGTGGTGCTGTCCGGCCAGGTTCCGACCACCATGATCGGCAACGACGCTTTCCAGGAAGCGGACTTCGTCGGCATCACGCGTCCATGCACCAAGCACAATTTCCTGGTCAAGAACGTCAAGGATATCTCGCGCATCATCAAGGAAGCATTTTATATCGCCGGCAGCGGACGTCCCGGTCCAGTCGTCGTCGATTTGCCCAAGGATGTGCAGCAGGCCGAGCATACCTTTCACCTGTCTGAAAAAATTGAGCTGCGCGGTTACAAGCCGACGATTCGCGGCAATCCGCGGCAAATAGAGCGCGCGATCGAAGCGATCGAAAAAAGTTCGACGCCGTTGTTTTATGTCGGCGGCGGCGTGCAATGGTCCGGCGCGGCGTCCGAACTGCGCGAGCTGGTCAGAGGACTGGGTATTCCAATCACCGAAACGCTGATGGGACTCGGATCCTTCCCGGCGTCCGACTCACTGCGGCTCGGGATGCTCGGGATGCATGGTTCGTACGGCACCAACACCGCGGTCTGCAACACCGACTGCCTGATCGCGGTCGGCGCGCGCTTCGACGATCGCGTCACCGGCAAGATTTCCCAATTCGCACCAAAAGCCGAAACGATCATCCATATAGATATCGACCCGTCGTCGATTTCGAAGAACGTCAAAGTCGACATTCCGATCGTCGGCGATATCAAGTCGGTGCTCACCGACATGCTGACCCAGATCAAAGGGCGCGAGAGTATCGGCCAGCGTCGCGCCGAGTGGACCAAGTGGCATCAGCAGATCCTCCAGTGGCAGAAGGATAAGCCGCTCTACGAGAACAATCATCGCGGCGAGAGCGTTTCGCCACTCGACGTTATCGCCGAGATGCACAACATCACGAAGGGCGACTGCATAATCGCGACTGACGTCGGCCAGCATCAGATGTGGGTGGCGCAGATGTTCCCGTTCGAGAATCCGCGCTCGTGGCTGACCTCGGGCGGTTTGGGTACGATGGGCTACGGATTGCCGGCTGGAATCGGTGCGACCTTCGCCGCGCCCGACAAGAAAGTAGTAGTGGTGTCCGGCGACGGCTCGATCCAGATGAACATCCAGGAGCTGGGCACGGCGGTCCAATACAACGTCGATATCAAAGTGATCATTCTGAATAACTACTTCCTCGGGATGGTTCGCCAGTGGCAGGAGAAGTTCTACGCCGAGCGGTATTCCTACTCGGCAATGTCGGTGCCGAACTTCGTCAAGCTGGCCGACGCATACGGCATGCACGGTTTCAGAATTGAAAAAGCGAAAGACCTGGTCGCGACGATGAAAGAAGCATTCGCCACGCCCGGCCCGGTGCTGATAGACGTCGTGATCCCGAAGGAAGAAGCCGTGATGCCGATGATTCCGCCCGGCGGCGCAATGTCCGAAATGCTGTTCGCCTGAGAATATTCCCCTCTCCCCTTCTTCCCCTCTCCCTGTTAGGGAGAGGATCGAAGGTGAGGGTCCTTATACAGCGCGCGTAATCGCGCGCGACTTAAGATTCTGCTTCTGTCTAAGGAGGTGCACAAATGGCGGCCCGCGTACCCTACTTGAATCGCGAAGATCTCCCCGAAGCCGACCGCGTCATCTACGACAACCTCGCCGCAGAACGCGGCGGCACTGTCGGCAACATCTTCAAGGCTCTAGGAAATACGCCCAACCTGCTGCGCCGCTTCTGTCAAATGGGCAGCGAGCTTCGCAACAAAACCGAACTCGATCCCAAACTGCGCGAACTCGCGATCTGCACGGTGGGACGGCTGACCGATGCGCAGTACGAGTTCGTGCACCATTGGAACATCGCGCGCCGCGTCGGCGTCCCCCGCGAACAGCTCGAAGCGCTCGCCGATTGGGAAAAGTCCCCGACCTTCAACGACAACGAGCGCGCGGTGATTCGTTACGCGGTCGAGGCGACCAACAACGTCCGTGTGACCGACGCCACCTGGAACTCGCTGAAGCCATTCCTCGACACCCGCCTCATTATGGAACTGGTGCAGAACGTCGCCTTCTACAACATGGTCGTCCGCGTGCTGGTCCCGGTCGGCGTCGAGCTGGAGCCCGGCACGACCAAGCAATAGCTGCGCGACATGGTCAAGGCTCTCAACTTCTTCAAGCGCAAGCCGGGCCTCAGCGTCGACGACTTCCGCCACTACTGGCTGAACGAGCACGCCGCGATCATTCGCGCGATACCCGAACTGCGAAAGTACGTCGCATCGATCACACTGCCGTCGGCGTACCGCAACCACGAACCTTTGTACGACGGTATTTCAGAAGCATGGTTCGACGATGAAGCCGTGATTCGCGCCACCACCGATTCGGCACCGCGCCGCGCGGCGACGGCCGACGATGCGAAGTTTGTCGATATGTCGAAAGCCGGCTCGATCATCGTCGACGAGGTTACCCAGAAAGAGGGGACGCCCGGCGACGGCGCAGTGAAAATGTTCTCGATGCTCACGCGCAAGCCCGGCACCGACGTCGCCGCGTTCCAGGCATACTGGCGAACGCATCATGGCCCGCTCGCCGCGAAGATCCCGCAAGCGCGGCGCTATATCCAATGCCACGTGCGGCCGTCGGGATACTCCCCCGGCGCATCGCCGCGCTACGACGGCGTAGCAGAGCTGTGGTTCGACAATTTCGACGCGGTCCGCGACTCCGGCATCACCGAAGAGTACCGCGCAGTGCGCCTCGACGAGCCAAAGTTCCTCGCGCTGCCGTTCCCATTCCTAATCGCATCCGAACACCAAATCGCGTGACACTAAGTGTCTGTGGGGGTCTGGTCCCAATCGTTGTGTGGACTGTAGCCGCACAGCCAGTTCAGCGCGTAGTGCCGTTCGATTGTGATCGATCGGACCTCTGACCACTCCTCGGAGGTTAGCTGTGCGTACGGTTTGCCTTTAGTGCCAAAATCGTCGCCGATTACGAAACGAACGTCGCCGCGTTCATATGCTGCGTTCGCGGCGCGCTGCACGATGTCCTGGTACGATCTCAGTCCCTGCCTCTCCATCGCCTCGTTTGAAGGAAAGGGCTGGCCTTCGCGGATGAGCTTCTCCGTGCGTCTGCGCCAATGCCAAAGCTCCGCTACGTCTCGTGCGTGATAGATTTGAGTTTGGGGCTGCAATATTGCCGAGTTCAAGAAACTCGCCGGATCGTCCAAAACGTCAAACTTCAAGAGGTGGGGATCGGCCTGCGTGTCCGGCGCGGGTAGTTCGGGAATCAGGCGGAGCGCCCACAACAGAACTTGCACCGCCTCCAAACGCCACATCCCATCGAGATGCTGCTGAAGGGATATCGTACGCACCGTTGTGTTAGCGAACTTGCGCTCCCAGGGTGATAGGTATTGGCCGATGGGAGAAGCGTTCACGGAATCCCAGAAGCGCTTCGATTTGGATTCGTACTCACTTGCTAGTTCGAAGCGCTCTGCTTCGGTCCACCCGGTCTCAGAAAGTAGCGGCGTGCCTATCGCGTGAGTCACGACGCATTTCAAAGCCAGGAGGCGACCGGCTACTTCGTTGGCGTTCGGCGGCGATTCCACTATCCCAGTTCCGTCGTATTAAACTAGCGCAGCGCAGACGCGGCTGGTAACAGGCTTGTTCAGGCGATGAAGCACTCGACAGATTTCTACGAGCAGGGCATCGATCTCTTCAACGAGGGCCGTTTCTTCGAATGCCACGAGGCTTGGGAAGAAATCTGGAAGCGCTCCGACGGTAAGGTGAAACTCTTCTATCAGGGATTGATTCAGGCTGCCGTCGCGATTCTGCACGCACAGCGCGGAAACCTCGAAGGCGCCCGGTCGCTGTATGAGAAAGCGTCGGCGAAGCTTGATCCGATTCCGCACGAGCATATGGGCATTGCAGTAGGCGAACTGCGCATCGAGCTGCGCCAATTTATCGAGATAGCGACGCGCGCCAATGCCAGCGCGCTCCCAAATCCGCCGCGGTTGCGGCGGGTCCCAAAATCAGCCACTTGAAATCCAATGGCGCCAGTGTGTTACGAGCTTTATCGCTTTGCTCGAGTCCTATTCCCCCGCCTTGAAGCTGTCCGCTGGCGGGCCTTCGCGTTGTTTGACGCGAATCTGTTCATTGCCGACTGCACCATGTAAGCCGAACGCGTCATTCCCGCCTTGCCTGCCAACCGGTCTATTACTTCGAGCTGGCTTTCACGCGCGGTGATATTAATGCGCACGGTTTTATCCGCTGGTTCAACCCCGACCAGAACCGCGACAGCGCCTCTCATGTTCGGATCCTTCTCGAGGTCATCCAGATTCGATGGCTCTGGCACGACTTCGCCGTCCTCAATCATTCCCTCGATGTGGAGGGCGAGAGCTTCAGCCGCCATCCGCCGTGCTTCCTCGAGCGTTCTGCCGGCAGTCACACATCCTGGAAAGTCCGGAAAGCTGACCCCGAAGTCCGAATCGCGCTCCTTATGCAAATAGGCGATGTAATCCACCTTGCCTCCTCACTAGCTCAGTTTGATGCCAGCCTGTTTTTCCACGCTTTTGAGAGTCCCGATAGGTATGTCGCGTTTGGGATAAGGAACAGTGACGCGACCCTTCTTGGTGGGATGCTTGAACTGCTTGTGACTGCCAATCTGACTGACTTCGTACCAGCCATCTTTCTTCAGTTCCCTGATCAGCTCACGGCTGTTCATCACGAGTCATCTCGCGCAACAATACACACTGTCTACACACGCGTCAATTTTGATGCGCGCTCCGTACACCCGCAGATTTTACTTTCGTTGCAGTCGGTGCGAATCGCGTGGTGCGTTTGATGGAGATCCGATCCGGGAATAATCTCATCGTGATGAATCGCTACGCTGAAAAGAAGGTGGTCGACACGATCGAGGCGGCGCTCTTGCGAGCGGGGCTGCGTCGAGGCTCGTCGATTCTCGTCGGGCTTTCCGGTGGTGCTGATTCGGTCGCGCTTACCTGCGCGCTGCTCGATCTTCGCGAGCGACTGAGCTTCCGCGTTGTTGCCGCGCATTTGAACCATCGGATTCGCGGAGATGAGGCGAATCGCGATGAAGAGTTCGTGCGCTCGATGTGCGCGCGGCTCGGGATCGACTTGATCGTCGAGCGCGCCGACGGGCTGGACGGATCGACTTCGACCGCGAACCTCGAGGAGCGGGCGCGCGATGCTCGGCGCGAGTTTCTGTTGCGCGTTGCCGACCACGTTCAAGCTGATTTTGTTGCACTCGGGCACCATCGCGACGACCAGGCTGAAACCGTGCTGATGCGGCTGATGCGTGGCGCGGGTGCGGCCGGGATGGCGGCGATGGCCGAGCGCGGGCCTGCTAAAATAATTCGTCCGATGTTGTCGCTATCGCGGGCCGACATTCGTGAATATCTCGAAGCGCATGCGATTTCGTTCGTCGAGGACTCGTCGAATTCGTCGCGCGACATTTTGCGCAACCGGATTCGCGCCGAGTTGCTCCCGATGCTCGAGCGCGAGTATGCGCCGGGCCTTGGCGGGCGGCTGGTGGAATTGGCGGAAGAGATGCGCGCGCTCGACGATCTCGTCACTGCGATAGCGGCGCGCGAACTTGATGCGATGCGCGTCAGCGCCGGGGCGCTCGACGTGTCAGGCTTCCCCGCGGTGAATCGAGCGGTGCAGGCGGTTGCGATCCGGCTGTTTCTTTCCGAGCAGATCGGGTCGTTGCGCAGAATTTCGCGTGCTCATGTGGAGGCGATCCGCGAGCTTATCCTCGAAGGAGGCCCGAGCGACTCGATCGATCTTCCCGGGAGCTGGCACGCCGAGCGCGAGTACAATCTTCTTCGGCTGACAAATGTGCGCGAGCGTAAAGCCGGATCCGAGCAATTTTCGGTTCCGATCGCCGCCGACGGAATCACCATCGTCGAGGCTGCTGGCTTCAGGTTCGAGGCCTCGACGATCGCCGCGGCGGATGCGTCGATGCCGGCTAGTCTGTCCGTCGCGATATTCGACGCCGCGAAAATTGCGGACGCTGGACTGGTCGCGCGCAATTTCATACAGGGTGACCGGATTCATCCGATCGGGATGCGAGGGACCCGCAAGGTCCACGACGTGTTCGTGGATCGCAAGCTGCCCAAGGCGTCGCGCGACCGCTTTCCGGTCATCATGGTCGGCGACGCGATCGCATGGCTCCCAGGGCTCGTGCGCGGCGACTGCGCGCTGGTCACCAAAGCCACCGAAACCGCACTGCGCGTGAAGGCGTCTGAGATCGCCGTTTAGTCGATACCACGTTGCGTGGCCCGCAACGTGCGTGATACTTTTTTAACAGCATGAACCAGTTTTCACGCAGTATTGCGCTGTGGCTAGTGCTGGGACTTATGTTCCTGCTGCTGTTCAATATCTTCAGCAGGCAGCAGCCCAAAGAACCAGAAATTATTTTCTCCGACTTCCTCAACCAGGTTGAAAAAGGCCAGGTTCAGGAGGCGACGATCCAGGGCGATGTGATCAAGGGCGAAACGGTGAGCGGGGACCATTTTAAGGTCAACGCGCCCGCCTATCCCGACCTGGTCAAGACCCTGCGCGAGAAGGGCGTCAAGATCGCTGCCAAGCCAGCCGAGGGCGATCCGTGGTGGATGGTCGCGCTGGTCCAGTGGTTCCCCGTGATCGTGCTCGCGGCGTTGTGGATTTTCTTCATGCGCCAGATGCAGATCGGCGGCGGCAAGGCGATGTCGTTCGGCAAGAGCCGCGCGAAATTGCTGACCGAGAATACGCACAAAGTTACCTTCGCCGACGTGGCCGGAATCGACGAGGCTAAGGATGAGCTCGAAGAAATAATTCAATTCTTGCGCGACCCCAAACGCTTCACTCGCCTGGGTGGACGAATCCCCAAGGGCGTGCTGCTGGTCGGGGCGCCGGGCACCGGCAAGACACTGCTGGCGCGTGCAATCGCGGGCGAAGCCGGCGTACCGTTCTTTTCGATTTCCGGATCGGACTTTGTCGAGATGTTCGTTGGCGTGGGCGCGTCGCGCGTGCGCGATTTGTTCGTGCAGGGCAAGAAGCATGCGCCTTGCATCATCTTTATAGATGAAATCGATGCCGTCGGACGTCATCGTGGGGCCGGCCTTGGCGGTGGTCATGATGAGCGCGAGCAGACCCTTAACCAGTTGCTGGTCGAGATGGACGGGTTCGAGGCTAACGAGGGTGTAATCCTCGTCGCGGCGACCAATCGTCCCGACGTGCTCGATCCCGCGCTGCTGCGGCCGGGGCGCTTCGACCGGCGCGTGGTGGTGGCGCTGCCCGACGTGAAGGGGCGCGAAGGCATCCTCAAGGTGCATACGCGCAAGGTGCCGCTGGCCGACGACGTCGACGGCAGCAAGCTCGCGCGCTCGACGCCGGGTTTTGCGGGCGCCGACCTCGAGAACCTTGTCAACGAGGCCGCGCTGCTCGCAGCTCGTCGCAACAAGGACAAGGTCGAGATGTCGGACTTCGAGCTGGCCAAGGACAAAGTCATGATGGGCGCGGAACGGCGCTCGATGGTGATGTCGGGCTCGGAGCGCAAAATTATCGCGTACCACGAAGGCGGGCATGCGCTGGTCGCGATGCTGCAGCCCGGCGCTGACCCTGTCCATAAAGTTACGATTATTCCGCGCGGCATGGCGCTCGGCGTCACGCAGCAATTACCGCTCGATGATCGCTACACCTATCCGCGCGACTACCTGGTGACGCGGTTGGCCGTAATGTTCGGTGGACGCACAGCGGAAGAGCTGGTGTTCGGCCAGATGACGACCGGCGCCGGCAACGATATCGAGAAGGCGACCGAACTCGCGCGCAAGATGGTCTGCGAATGGGGCATGAGCAAGGAGCTTGGCCCGATGACGTTCGGACGGCGCGAGGAACAGATCTTCCTGGGCCGCGATATCTCTCATCACAAGGATTACTCGGAGCAGACTGCGCTCGAGATCGATCGCGAAGTTCGGAAGATAATCGAGGATTCATATCAGAAGGCGCGCCACCTTCTGTCGGACCATCTGGTGCTGCTCCATGCTATCGCGGCGCGGTTGCTCGAGAAGGAAGTGCTCGACGGCAGCGAAGTCGAAGCGATGGTGACGGCGTTCCGCGAAGGGCGTCCGCTGCCGCCGTCGCCGGCCGCAGTGCGCAACGATTTTCCGCCGCGCCCGGGTCCGGATACCGGCAAGGAAAAGCGCGTCGAGGACGAAAGCCCGGTGCCGGGATTGCCGCCCAAGCCGGTTCTCGTCTAGTCATCTCGCGCGCGTAATCGCTTCGCTGCCGGCCGATTCGATTCGCATCACCGCGCTGGTGAGAGCGAGGGGGAAGTGGGGGCCGGTGCGATGCGACGCTCGCTGATTCAATCCAAACCGTCTTCTAATGGTCGCGGCGGATCCAAACACACGCCGCGATCTTCGTTTTCAAATCTCAAGCTGACCGACGGCCGCGTAATCAAGTTTCCCGCGGTGATGGGCGTGCTCAACGTGACGCCCGACTCTTTCTCCGACGGCGGGAAATATCTCGACGCCGATTGCGCCGTCGAGCATGCGCTCGAGATGGAAGCGGCCGGCGCTGACGTGATCGACGTCGGCGGAGAGTCGTCGCGTCCAATCGGCGCAGTTGAGATCCCGGTCGAAGTTGAGCTCGCGCGGGTGACTCCCGTGCTAAGGCGGCTGGGTAAGCGGCTCCGAGTGCCAATCTCGATCGACACTCGGCGCGCCGAGGTCGCCCGAGTCGCGCTCGAATCGGGAGCGGCGATAATCAACCACATCACGAGTCTCGAACACGACCGCGAGATGGCGCCCCTGGCGGCGCGATCGAGGTGCGCGGTGGTGCTGATGCATATGCGCGGCGGCCCAGCGAATCACATCAAGTTCGCACACTACCGCGACGTGGTGAGCGAGGTCGTCGCGTACCTCGACGCCCGCGCGAGATTTGCCGTCGACGCTGGAATCGCGCGCTCGCGAATTATTGTCGATCCGGGGCTAGGTTTCGCCAAGAATGCGCAGCATAATCTGAGATTGCTGGCCGCCTTGCCCGACCTCTGCGCGCTCGGCTATCCCGTATTGGTAGGAGCGTCGCGCAAGACCTTCGTGGCGCGAATCGCCGGCGTTGTCGCCAATGGCGCGGGTGAGCGAGCGCTGGAATTCGGGACGGCGGCTGCGAACGCGCTGGCGATCGCGGCCGGCGCATCAATCGTGCGCGTACACGACGTGGGCGCGGCGGTCGCCGCGGTGCGAATGGCCGCCGCAATGTCAGGACGGGATCATCGGTTCAGGCGCAATGCATAACTACATACCCATGATACCGCAGCCGCGATGGCAGGACGTCCTCGACATCCTGATCGTGGCGTACGTGATCTACCGGATCGCGATTTTGATTCGCGGTACGCGCACGATGCAGATGGTGCTGGGGCTGGTGATCGTGGGCGGCGCGTTCGTCGCGTCGCAGGTGCTCGGACTATTCACGCTCAACTGGCTTTTGAACAATTTTCTTGGATCGTTGTTCGTCATCCTGGTGGTGATCTTCCAGGCCGATATTCGGCGCGCGCTGACTCGCGTCGGTGCGCAATCGTTCCTCGGCCGCAACGCAGCTACTGCGACCCCTGCGGAGGAAATCGCGACCGCCGCTGCGTGGTGCTCGACCCGTCGGGTTGGAGCGCTGATAGTAATCGAGCAGGACGACGGTCTCGGCGAGTTCGTCGAAAGTGGGAGAATCATCGACGCCAAGGTCTCGCCGGAACTGCTCGAAACCGTTTTTATGAATGGCTCGCCGCTGCATGATGGCGCGGTGATAATAAACGGTGACCGGGTGCTCGCGGCGGCGTGCCTGTTACCGTTGTCGCAAAATCCTAACGTGAGTTTGTCGCTCGGCACTCGGCATCGCGCGGCGATCGGACTGAGCGAGGACAGCGACGCGGTGGTGCTGGTTGTATCCGAGGAGAGCGGGACAATTTCTCTGGCGCGCGGCGGGGTTCTGAGTCGCGGACTGGAACCTGCCGAGGTTTTGTCCACCTTGAGGAAGCTGCCGGGTTAGGCGCGCCGGAACGAAACGAGCGACACGCACGATGAGGCTGGGCAAACTAAATTACCGATCCATAGCAAGCGTCTCGCGGCGGCTTCGCGGCAGCAATATCGGGCTGCGCGTTCTGGCCGTGGTGCTCGCGATCGGGCTGTGGATATTCGTCAACGCGGCCGAACGAGGCTCTGTCGAGCAGCTCAAGGTGCCAGTCAGCTATAGCACGCTGCCGCAGGGGATGGTGATCGTGAACCATCCCGCCGACCTCCGTCAAAATCGAAGTCACTGGCCCGCGCAGCTGTTGTCGCTGCTGGATCCCGAGCGGCTGACGCTCAAGATCGATTTGCGCAGCATTGGCCGCCGGACAATCCGAGTTCAAGATATATCCCTCGATGTTCAACGTGGGACGAAATACCGCGGTGACGAGCATCTCGCCGGATTCAGTTGTCGCTTGATATCGATCGGCTGGTTACCCGCGACGTGCCGGTGCATCTGGCGGTCGAGGACCGGGTCGCGCCCGGTTACATGATTTCATCGGTCGATATCACGCCCACCAATGTCACCGTCGTGGGGCCCAGCCGCTATGTGGCGCCGCTCACGTCGGTCAACACCGAGCCGTTCGACCTGAAAGGACTTACCTCGAATACCAGCCGTTCGGTAGAAATCTCGCCGCCCGATCCGTCGCTGGGATTGTCTACCGGCCACGTCGACGCGCGGGTCAACGTCACGGAGGCGATTACCGATCGCGAGCTTCGCTCCGATGTCGAGGTTAAGGACAGCGACTTCAAGTACCGCGTCGAGCCGAAGCAGGCTACCCTCACGATTCGCGGGCCGGCGGTCAAGCTGGCGGGCCTCGCGCCCAAGGGTCTCGCCTACGTGGACGCGAACGGCCTTGCGCCGGGCTCGCACGAAGTGCCGCTGCAGGTGACTGTCCCCGACGGCATGCAGTTGATGCGCCAGTCGCCGGACAAGGTTAGAATCCGCATGTATCACGAGAGGCTGACGACTGCAGACGATGAGCACCCATCGTAAACTGTTCGGCACTGACGGCGTCCGCGGCGTCGCCAACGTCGAGCCGATTACGTCGGAAACCGCACTGAAACTGGGCCGCGCGCTCGCGCACGTCTTCCGCTACACCAGCGGGCGTCATCGCAGAATTCTCATCGGCAAGGACACGCGCCTGTCGGGGTATATGCTCGAGACCGCGATCGAGTCGGGAATCTGCTCGATGGGCGTCGACGTGTGGCTGGTAGGACCGCTGCCGACGCCTGCGATTGCGTTCCTGACGCGCAGTATGCGCGCCGACGCCGGCGTGGTCATCTCGGCCTCGCACAATCCCTTCCAGGACAATGGGATCAAATTTTTTTCGCGCGAAGGATTCAAGCTCGACGACGAAACCGAAGGGCGAATCGAAGCGCTGGTGTTCGATGAAGCGCGAGCTCGGAAAGAATCGCGCGCGCCCCGACGATATCGGCAAGGCGACGAGAATCGACGACGCGCTCGGCCGCTACCTGGTATTTCTGAAATCGTGCCTCCCACGCTCGGTCGCATTCGACGGGCTCAAGGTCGCTATCGATTGCGCCAACGGCGCCGCCTACAAGGTAGGTCCCGAGGCGCTGGTCGAGCTCGGCGCCGAGGTAGTAACGATTGGCGTCGATCCCGACGGCAAGAACATCAATCTCAATTGCGGCGCGATGCATCTCGACGCCATTCGCGAAACCGTTCTGCGCGAGCACTGCAACGTCGGTATCGCGCTCGACGGTGACGGCGATCGCGTGATGCTGATCGACGAGCGCGGCGAAGTGTTCGACGGCGACGACGTGATGGCGCTGCTTGGCCGCAAGCTCGCCGCCGAGGGCCGGCTTCATGGCAACGCTGTCGTGGGAACCGTGATGAGTAACTTCGGCCTCGAGCTGGCGCTGCGCGATGCGGGCGTACGGCTTATTCGCACCGAGGTTGGCGATCCTGCGGTCGCGCGCGAGATGCGCCTCAATTCGTACAATCTCGGCGGCGAGCAATCGGGCCACGTGATCTTCATGGATCACTCGACCACCGGCGACGGGTTGATCAGCGCGCTGCTGGTGCTCGCGCAGTTGGCCGAGAGCGGCCGCACGCTGAGCGAACTTCGCGCGATGCGTCGTATGCCGCAGGTGCTGGAAAATGTGCGCGTGCGAAATCGCATGCCGCTCGCCGAGATGCCCGACGTTCAGCGAATCATCGCCGACGCCGAGAAGCGGCTCGCGGGCACTGGCCGGCTGCTGGTGCGATATTCCGGCACAGAGATGCTCGCGCGTGTGATGGTCGAAGGCGAGGACGGCGTCCAGATCAAAACGCTTGCGCAGGAAATCGGCGCCGCCATCCAAAAATACGCCGGCGCACTGTGACAGATCATTTTCCCTTAGCAGGCTTGACCTTCAGCGGTTTCGATCCCAGCGCCTTCAGGTACGCCTTCACCGTACGCGTCAGCCCCATGTAGAGCGCGTCCGAGATCAGCGCGTGTCCGATCAAGATTCCTGCAAGCCTTTGACCGCTTTCACGTATGCCGGAATGGTTATTGAGATCGAGATCATGCCCCGCGTTCACGCCGAGCCCGATTTTTCGCGCGAGGCGCGCGGCCTCGCGATGCGCCGCGAGAATCTCCTTGCCCTCGGGCGTGCCGAACGCATGCGCATACGGCCCCGTGTATAGCTCGATTCGATCTGCACCGAGTTTTCGCGCTCGCTCGATCTGCTCGGCGTCAGCATCGAGAAACAGACTTGTGCGGATGCCGGCCTTTTTGAACCTCGCGAGCAGGTCGCCGAGCCAATCGGCGTCGCCACGGTCAGGTTCCATCCCGCACTCGAGGTCAGCACGCCAGGCGGGTCGGGCACCAGTGTCACCTGCGTCGGCCTCACGCGCAAAACGAGATCGATAAACTCCGCACCGGGATAACCTTCGATATTGAACTCGACCGTCATCATCGCGGCGAGATCCAAGACGTCCTGAAACGTGATATGCCGCGCGTCGGGCCGCGGATGCACCGTTATCCCGTGACACCCGGCCGCGATACACGTGCGCGCCGCCTCGACCACGTCAGGAATATTCCCCCCGCGCGCATTCCTGAGCGTCGCAATCTTATTGACGTTAACGCTAAGCCGAATCATTCCGGCCCAACGTTACCAGACCGCAACTTGGCATTCAGCGAGCTTCTTCCCCTCTCCCGTGGGGAGAGGATTTAAGGTGAGGGTCGTTGTTCAGCGCACGATTTTTTTCGCGCGCGATTCACGATTTTGCTTCTGGCAACGCTTGAACACTCGCAGATACTGCGCATGGTAATATTTCT
>CAVUUH010000044.1:0-272154 GCA_963744545.1 uncultured delta proteobacterium | reverse complement strand
CGTGGCTCTCTTTCTCGGGATAGATTTCCTTGAGCCGCTTCTTGAGCGCTGCGGCGCTGACGCCGTTCTTGAGGTCCTCTTCGATCTTGTGCCCGAGCTCGCGCGCGGCCCATCCGAGATGAGTTTCGAGGATTTGGCCGACGTTCATGCGTGACGGCACGCCGAGCGGATTGAGCACGATATCGACCGGGGTGCCGTCCGCGAGACACGGCATGTCTTCCTCGGGCAGGATTCGCGAGAGCACGCCCTTGTTGCCATGCCGTCCCGCCATCTTGTCGCCAACCTGAAGTCGCCGTTTGATCGCGACGAACACCTTGATCATCTTGATCACACCAGGAGCAAGTTCGTCACCCGCCTTAAGGCGCTCGACCTTGGCCCCGTAATGGTTCTGCACCGCCTCGACGTTCGCGTTCATCGCCGCGATAGCCTGCTCGGCCTCTTCCTGCGAGGATTCGTTCTCGACGCGGACCTGGCCCCATAGCGTAGGCGGCAGCTCTTCGAGCTCCTCGGCGCTAATAGGATCGCCTTTCTTGAGCAGCTCCTTGCGATCGTCGGACATCACGCGTCCCGCGAGTTTCTTGCCCGCGAGCGACTTCTTGAGCTTGCGCAGAGTCTCCTGCCTGATTATTCGCACTTCCTCGGCTTCGTCCTGCTTGAGACGCTCTGCCTCGAGCACTTCGATTTCCTGCGTGCGTTCATCTTTGGAGACGCCGCGGCGTGAGAAGACGCGGCCGTCGATCACGGTGCCTTCGACGCCCGGCGGCACGCGCAGACTGGTGTCGCGGACTTCGCCGGCTTTCTCGCCGAAGATCGCGCGCAACAGTTTCTCTTCGGGAGAAAGCTGGGTCTCGCCTTTCGGCGTGATCTTGCCGACCAGGATGTCGCCCGGACGGACTTCGGCGCCAATCCGGATGATACCGCTGGCATCGAGATCCTTCAGCGCTTCTTCGCCGACGTTGGGAATGTCGCGCGTGATTTCTTCGGGTCCGAGCTTGGTGTCGCGCGCGATGCACTCGAACTCTTCGATATGCACCGAGGTGAACAGGTCTTCCTTGACCACGCGCTCGGAGATGAGGATCGAATCTTCGAAGTTGTAGCCGCCCCACGGCATGAACGCGACCAGCACGTTGCGGCCGAGCGCCAACTCACCCATGTCGGTGGAGGGGCCGTCCGCCAACACGTCGCCGGATTTCACGCGCTCGCCTTTGACGACAATCGGGCGCTGGTTGATGCAGGTGTTCTGATTCGAGCGCTGGTACTTGATGAGGTTGTAGATATCGACGCCAGCGTCGCGCAAGTCCTTGGTCTGCTTGTCGGCGCGGACGACGATTCGCTCCGCATCGACGCTCTCGACGACACCGTCGCGCTTGCCGACCACAGTCACGCCCGAGTCGCGGCCCACTGTTCCTTCAAGGCCAGTGCCGACCAGGGGAGCATCAGGTTTGAGGAGCGGAACCGCCTGGCGCTGCATGTTCGAACCCATCAGCGCGCGGTTGGCGTCGTCGTTCTCGAGGAACGGAATTAAGGAAGCGGCAACCGAGACGAGCTGATTGGGCGATACGTCCATGTACTGGACGTCCTCGGCGCGGACCATGGTGGACTCGCCGCCGATGCGCGCCGACACGATGTCGTCGGTGAAGCGCCCGTGCGCGTCGAGCTTGGCGTTGGCCTGCGCGATCACTTTATCTTCTTCGTCGAGCGCGGACAGGTAGAGGATTCGCTCGGTGACGCGATTGTTCTCGACTTCGCGATACGGCGTCTCGATAAAGCCGTATTCGTTGACGCGGGCGTAGGTCGAGAGCGCTGCGATCAGGCCGATATTCGGACCCTCGGGCGTTTCAATCGGGCATACACGGCCGTAATGCGTCGGATGAACGTCGCGGACTTCGAATCCGGCGCGTTCACGAGTCAGTCCGCCCGGCCCAAGAGCGGACAGACGCCGCTTGTGCGCGATTTCGCTGAGCGGATTGGTCTGATCCATGAACTGCGACAATTGCGACGATCCGAAGAACTCTTTGATAACTGCCGAGGCCGGCTTGTAGTTCACCAGCTCCTGCGGCATCAGGGTTTCGATGTCCTGCAAGCTCATCCGCTCTTTAATCGCGCGCTCCATGCGCACCAGGCCAATGCGGAACTGGTTCTCGACCAGCTCGCCGACGGCACGCACGCGGCGATTCCCAAGATGGTCGATATCGTCGACCTGGCCGTTTCCATTCTTGAGTTCCATCAGGTAGCGGACGACCTCGAGGATATCCTCGCGGCGGAGTGTGCCCTGCTCGAGCGGAACGTCGATCTTGAGCTTGTGATTCAGCTTGAGGCGTCCGACTTTCGAGAGGTCGTAGCGTTCGGCATTGAAGAACAGGTTGTTGAAGAAAGTGGTCGCCGTTTCCTGGGTCGGCGGATCGCCGGGGCGCAGCCGCCGGTAAATCTCGATGACTGCTTCTTCGGGCGTGCCGAGCTTGTCCTGCGCCAGCGTGAGCCGCAGCGGGCCGCCGCCGGGCGCGTCCTCGGTGAACAGCACTTCGATCTTCTTGACGCCGTGGGCTTTCAGCTTCTCGAGGGTCTCCTCGGTCAACTCCTCGTTGGTGCCAATCAGCACCTCGCCGGTGGTGGAATCGACGATATCGTGCGCCGATACGCGGCCGACAATCTCGTCTAGCGCAATAGGCACTTCGCTGATTTTCGCCTGCTCCATCGCGCGGACGATAGCCTTGTTGAACTTGCGGCCTTCGCGCGCGATAACCTCGCCCGACTTGGGATCCTTGACGTCGCGGCCGACCCGCGAACCCAGCAGATGGTCGGGGACGAACTGCTTGGTGTACTGCTTGGGGTCGAGGTTGATGACGTCCTTCTTGTAGTAGTAGTTGAGCAGGTCCTCGGTCGTCATTCCGAGCGCGCGCAGCAGCACGGTCGCCGGAAACTTGCGGCGCCGGTCGATTCGCACGTAAAGCACGTCGCGCGGATCGAATTCGAAATCGATCCAGCTCCCGCGATACGGAATGATTCGCGCCGAGTAGAGCAGCTTGCCAGTGGAGTGGGTGCGGCCCTTGTCGTGCTCGAAGAACACTCCGGGCGATCGATGCAACTGCGAGACGATGACGCGCTCGGTGCCGTTCACCATGAAGGTGCCGTTACCGGTCATCAGCGGAATCTCGCCGAAGTAGACCTCTTGCTCCTTGACGTTCTTGATCGAGCGGCGTCCGTTCTCGACGTCCCAGATGACCAGCTGAATCTTGACCTTCAGTGGTGCGGCGTAAGTCATGCCACGCTGATGGCATTCCTCGACGTCGTACTTGGGCGTGCCGAGCTCGTAGGAGACGAACTCGAGCGACGCGGTTTCATTGAAATCCTTGATCGGAAAGACCGACTTGAAGACCGCCTGCAGACCGACGTCCGCGCGGTCCTCGGTCGACACTCCGACCTGGAGAAAATCGTCATACGAGCGTTTCTGAATCTCGATCAGATTCGGAATCTCGATGATTTTTTTGATCTTGCCGAACGATCGGCGTATACGGAGATTGCTGGTAACGTGAACCTGAGCCATTAGCTACCTCGCCGTGCGTGCGCCGCATATTCCGGCGCGCCGTGAAGGCCGAGAAAAAAGAAATCGCGGGCGCAAGGCGGCCTGCCCGTGCCCACGGCTTCATATATAAAGACCGAATGAAATTCCCGCGCGCCCATTGGAGCGCCGCGTGAATCTCCCGACCCTTTGTTGTGCGTCAAAAAGACTAAGTCCGTCCTACTTAAGCTCCACGGTGCCGCCGGCTGCTTCTAGCTTCTTCTTGATATCTTCGGCCTCGGCTTTGTTGACGCCTTCTTTGACCGCCTTCGGCGCGCCGTCGACCAGGTCCTTGGCCTCTTTCAGGCCGAGTCCAGTCAGCTCGCGCACGACTTTGATCACCTGGATCTTTTTGTCGCCGGACCCCGTCAACACGACGTTGAACTCTTCCTTCTCGGGCGCCGCGGCTGCGGCACCACCGCCGGCCGCAGGAGCCGCGGCTGCAGCGACCGGAGCGGCGGCGGATACGCCGAGCTCGGCCTCGAGTTCCTTGACCAGAGCCGCTGCATCGATCAGGCTCAGATTCTTCAGATAATCCTTCACCTGGTCGCGGCTGAGTTGTGCTTCTGACATTTACCTTCTCTCCTTGTTCTCGCATCCGGGGGAGGCCTGTGGGAGCGCCCCAGAATTCTTCTTTTCAGTCAAAGTGGATCAATCAACATAAGCATCGCTGCGCGTCATGCAAGCGACAAAATTAATCTTTTTCATCCCTCTGCGGGCGCTGCCGGAGCAGCTGGAGCCGCCGGTGTTTCAGGCGCAGGCTCCGATGAAGCCGTTTCAGGAGCCGCTGGAGCCGCAGATGCCGCAGCGGCGCCGTTCTTCTTTCCGATCGCATCGATCACGCGCGCCAGGTACGAACCCGGCTCGTTGAGCAATCGCACCAATTGCGTCGCCGGCGCATTCAGCAGCCCAAGCAACTGGCTGAAAATCACTTCGCGCGACGGCAACGTCGCCAGCGCCTGCACTTCCGCCGGCGTCAGCGCCTTGCCGTCCATCACCGCGCCGCGCAGCTTGAGCTTGTCGCCCAAAGGCCCGAACGAGGTGAAGGTCTTCGCCAGTACGACCGGATCCTCGTAGCTCAGGATAAGCCCAATCTGCCCGCCGAGGTTGCTGTCGAGCGCCTCGTACTTGGTGCCCTTGATCGCGTGGCGGACGAGAGTGTTCTTGGCGATACGCATCTCGCCGCGCACGGCGCGCAGCCGCTTTCGCATCTCGGTCGACTCCGCGGCAGTCATCCCGCGGTACTCCGACACGAGTGCGATACTGGCGCGGCCGAAGCTACTGGACAAATCTTCGACCAGCGCGGTCTTCTCTGATTTCTTCATTATACTGATCCAGCTCCAACGAACGAAAACCCGAAAAAACGAAAAACCCGAAAAACTTAAGCAGCCGCCGCGAGCGCCTTGGCCGCCGCCTGGCCCGTATCGACGCGGACCCCGGGACCCATGGTCGAGGACAGTGCGAGGCTGCGAACGTAGTTGCCCTTGGCGCTGGCCGGCTTGGAGCGAACGATCGCACCCAGCAGCGCGCGCACGTTGTCGAGCAGCTTCTGATCGCCGAAACTGGTCTTGCCGACGCGCGCATGCACGACGCCGGCCTTGTCGACGCGATAATCGACCTTACCGGCCTTGATCTCGGCGACGGCCTTGGCGACGTCGAAGGTGACGGTGCCGACCTTGGGATTAGGCATCAGGCCACGCGGCCCTAGAATTTTACCAATACGACCGACCTGGCCCATCATGTCAGGCGTCGCGATGACGCGATCAAAGTCGAGCCAGTTCTCTTCCTGAATTTTCTTGATGATCTCTTCGCCACCGACGAAATCCGCGCCCGCTTCGCGCGCCTCGCGCTCTTTCTCGCCCTTGGCTACTACCAGCACGCGCGCAGTTGAGCCGGTGCCATGCGGCAGGACAATGGTGCCGCGGACGTTCTGGTCGG
Source organism: uncultured delta proteobacterium (assembly GCA_963744545.1). Classification (GTDB taxonomy): domain Bacteria; phylum Desulfobacterota; class Binatia; order Binatales; family Binataceae; genus Binatus. The sequence goes on along the minus strand of CAVUUH010000044.1, from coordinate 266,657 downwards.
CCTGGCGCGGATCGACGCCGAGCCGCACCGCAATCTCGACGGTCTCGTCAAACTTGGCGACCTTGTTGTCGACCACGAGCTTCACGGCCTCTTCGAGCGTGTAGCGCTTTTCGCGATCGATTTTTTTTAGCGCTTCCTTATATTTCTTGCCTGCCATCTTTTTTCAGCCTCTACTCCGAAACCTCAATACCCATGCTGCGCGCTGTGCCAGCCACCGTGTTGACGGCGGCGGCGAGGTCGGCCGCGGTCAGATCCTTCAACTTGGTCTTGGCGATTTCCTCGACCTGCGCGCGGGTGACCTTGCCGACCTTGTTCTTATTCGGCATCGGCGATCCTTTTTCGATTCCGGCCGCACGCAATAAGAGGATGGAAGCGGGCGGGCTCTTGGTGATGAAGGTGAACGAGCGGTCGGCATACACGGTGACGATCACCGGGATGACGAGCCCCTGCATGTTCTGGGTCTGCGCGTTGAAGGCCTTGCAGAACTCCATGATATTGACGCCGCGCTGGCCGAGCGCGGGTCCCACCGGCGGCGACGGGTTCGCCGCGCCGGCCGGAATCTGCAGCTTGATCGATCCGACTACTTTCTTAGCCATTTTTCTTTTTCAGTGAATCCGTATCGTGCTTGGTGACCGGCGAAAAATTTCCTTAGATGTCTGCGTTGATTGGCCTAAATGAGCGCCTCGGAGGCACGCATCGGCGAATCGATTAGTTGTCGCTTAAGCCTTCTCTACCTGCACAAAGTCGAGCTCGACCGGAGTTGCGCGACCGAAAATCGAGATGAGAACACGCACTTTGCCCTTTTCCGGCTTGACTTCCTCGACGGTGCCGTTGAAGTCCTGGAAAGGGCCGTCGACGACTTTGATCGCCTCGCCGACTTCGAACAGCACCTTGGGTTTGGGCCGCAGCGCGCCCTCTTCCATCTGCTGCTCGATTTCTTCGACCTCGGACATGGGAACTTCGGGCGGGTTGGTGGAATGCCCGACGAAGCCGGTAATCTTCGGCGTATCTTTAATGACGTGCCAGGTCTCGTCGTCGAGGACCATCTGCACGAAAATGTATCCGGGGAAAAACTTGCGGCTGGAGACCTTGCGCGCGCCGCCCTTGCCGAGTTCCTGCACCCGCTCGATCGGCACCAGCACTTTGCCGATCTTTTCTTCCTTGTGGAGCGAGCGCACCCGTTCCTCGAGAGCGGCCTTGGCCTTGTGCTCGTAGCCCGAGTAAGTGTGGACGATATACCACTTCATCGCGGGCTTGGCGGTTTCGGTAATAGGTTCAGTCATTGGAAATCAGCATCAATCCGTCCGATCGTTGGTCCCTAGCGGAGCAGCGTCTGGACCGCGCGCACCGCAAAAAAATCGATCACTCCGAGCCACAAAGCCATCACAAACGTCAGACCGACAACCACCACCGTGGCCTGCATGGTCTCCTTGGGCGAGGGGTAATGGACCTTGGCAAGCTCCGTCCATGCTTCCGAGACGAAACTTACGCCCTGATTGAAGTAACTTCTCAGACTATTCATTTTTCGTGCCTAACGCAATACCCTTTTCAGTGAATGGCTATCCGGTTTTTCGATCCTTCAAGCGCCTCGTTCGCATCACGCGAAATTTTTGGCGGGCCAGCCAGGGGTCGAACCTGGAACCCTCGGATTTGGAGTCCGATGCTCTGCCAATTGGAGCTACTGACCCTTGCTTTTTTCAGTATCCACCCGGGTGCTGAATCTGCCAGCGCGTGTGATACTGACCCACTCCCGGCATGCTACCTGTTACGTAACTTTGCCTTCTTTGTGTACGGTGTGCGCGCGGCATCGCGAACAGAATTTCTTGATCGCAAACTTGTCGGTCTGCGTCTTCTTGTTCTTGGTGGTCGTGTAGTTGCGCGATTTGCAGGTCTCACACGAAAGCGAAATCAGATCTCTCATTGTAGTCCGCCTCGAAAAAATTCTCTGCCGGTCAAATCTGGAAAGCCCACGACGGGATTCGAACCCGTGACCTCTTCCTTACCAAGGAAGTGCTCTACCGACTGAGCTACATGGGCATTCGAGCGATGCACTCAACCTGAACAATCGATAAACACACTCCCGAAAAAACTCGCTGCTAAATTCGATTCACTGAAAAAATTCGATTCACTGAAAAGACTTGGAGCGGGAAACGGGACTCGAACCCGCGACCCCGAGCTTGGAAGGCTCGCGCTCTACCAACTGAGCTATTCCCGCTCTCCCCATCCCGAACACATCATTATACTGGTGGAGAGGGAAGGATTCGAACCTTCGAAGGCATAAGCCGGCAGATTTACAGTCTGCTCCCTTTGTCCACTCGGGAACCTCTCCCGCCAAGGCAATAATGCCGCCCAAGCCGATGGCGAGAATCGAACTCGCAACCACCTGATTACAAATCAGGTGCTCTACCGTTGAGCTACATCGGCAAACAACGAACAACGTTAAGAAGGAAAAGTTATTCGGCGGCGTAGCGACTGTCAAGCCAAACCGGGTTTTGGGGTCTGCTTCTTACATTGCGCCGATGTGATTCGCTCGGACTTCAGCAAGTACGCGCCACGGCGTCCCGCCTGATCTAAATATCGAAAGTTGTTGGGAACTTGGTAGTGGGGGCGTTCGTATAAGGCTGATGCCTGCCCACGCGAGCCAGGGCACTGCGATCGCGTTTGACATTTGCGGCGCGAGGACAGAAAAGTGGATGTTTCGCGCGTCACATCGCAGTACTTGCGAAAATCAGCTTCAATCGGGAACACTAATCCTCATGCCAAAAGCCAAGCCGACCAGTAGCACCCTGATGGACCTCGAATGGGCCCGAGTTTATGCGGACCGTATCCAGGACGAGCTGAAGCTGATCGCCAAAACGCTGTCAGACCTCAACGCGCACGCGATGCATCCGCATCTGGTCAAGAGCGCGGTGATTTTGAAAGCGCAGATGAAAGAGGCGAGTCAGCAAGTTGGCGGGATGAGAAAAATCGCGAGCCAGGTCGAATCCCAGTGGATGAACACGATCAAAAAAGCGCTGGCGCGCAAGCGTCCCGGTTTAGACGGGCACAAATCGTCGCGGTCAAAATCGGCGGCCAAGAAAACCTCGAAGAACAACTCGCAGCCATCGCGAGAGGCCTGAAGCCCGACTCAGAGTTTAGCGGCGGCGCGGCGGCGGGCTATTTCGAACAACGCTACGGCGGCGGCGACTGAGACGTTGAGCGAGCCAACCTTGCCGCGCATCGGGATGTCGACGATGAAGTCGGCGCCTTTTCTTACGATGTCGCGGACGCCGCGGCCCTCGGAGCCGACGATGATCGCGAGCTTGCGCGAAGTGTCGAGCGTGTAGATCGACGTATCGCCGCCGGGCGCCAGCGCCGCGGTCCAGTAGCCCGCCTCCTTAAGCTGCTCGATGGTGCGCGCGACGTTGCCGCATCGCGCGATCTTAAGATGTATCCACGCTCCCGCCGACGACTTGACCGCCGCGGGCGTGATGCCTGCCGTGCGGTCTTTCGCGATCACGATCGCGGCGACGCCGGCGCCTTCGGCCGATCGCATCAGAGCGCCGAGGTTGCGCGGATCGGTGACGCCGTCGACCAGCACGATCGGATCGGGCTGGTTGGCGAGAATCTGTTCGAGCGTCAGGTACTCGTACTCGCGCATCAGGGCTGCGATCCCCTGATGACGCGCGGCGGATCCTGCGAGCCGTTCCAGGCCGGCATCATCGACGAACTCGACGCGGCCGCCGCCGGTTCTGACCAGATCGATTTCAGTGGCGAAGCGACGCTCGTCGCCGGATTTCACGTAGAGCACCCGAATCGAGGCGGGCGCCGAGGCGACCAGCTCGCGGATTGGCTCGACGCCGTAGACTATTTCGCGATCGTTGCCGGCGGGGCGATGAGTATCGCGCTCATTTGTATCCGCGCGTCGATACTCGCGCGCAGGCGGCGGCGCGGCTGCGGGCTTGGCGGGCGCGGCCGGCGAATTCCGTCGCGGCGGATGCGGCGCGTTGCGGTTGAAGCGCGGAGTGCGGCTCTTGTCGCGAAAGTCTCTCATTGAGGGGGATAGTATCAGAGCGTCGAGTGAGTCGCGCGGGTCTGACAAGAACAGAATCTTGAATCGCGCGCGAAAAAACTTCGCGCGACTTTGAATCGGACCCTCACCTTGATGCCTCGCCCTTCCAGGGAGAGGGAAGAAGTTTCAATCGCCGTCGCTGAGATGTCTAAACTTGGACGCTGCAATCGGTTCGGATCAAAATAATGAAACTGGCGATTCCTGGGTTTGCGATTATCGACCGCTACGTCGCGCGCGAGGTGCTTGCGCCGTTCGCGGTGGACGTCGGCCTGCTGACTTTCGCGCTGGTCACCGGCAAGTTGCTCAAGCTGATGGACATGGTGGTCAATCACGGCGTCAGCCTGGGCGAGGTCTGCGGAATCATCGGGTACATCATGCCGGCCTTTCTCGAGTTAACGTTTCCGATGGCGGTGCTGCTCGGCGTGCTGATGGGATTCGGGCGGATGTCGAGTGACCAGGAGATGACCGCGGCGCGCGCATGCGGCATCAGCCTTTACCGGCTGGCGATACCGGTGTTGATAGTGGCGCTGGGCGTGTACGCGATTTCGAGTTACTTCGCGTTCTCGCTGCGGCCGTGGGCGAATACCAATTTGCGCAACAAGCTCTACGAACTCAGCGAGACCCGCTCCAGCGCCGGCTTGAAGGAAAAAATCTTCAACAGCAATTTTCCCGGCCTGGTCGTGTACGTTAACCAGATGTCCGACACCGATTCGAGTCTGACGGGCGTCATGATTTCCGATGCGCGCGATCCGCACAATCAGAACACGATAATCGCCAAGCATGGGGCGATGCTCCCCGACCCGAAGACCAAGACCATCACGCTGCGGCTGTACGACGGATCGATCTTCGGGGTCGAGCCGCAGAACGACGCGACCCACGTGACCAGCTTCAAAATTTACGACCTCAGCGTCAGTCCCGAGGAGTCGCTCGGCGTCACCGACGTCGAGCCGGACGAGATGACGTATGCGGCGCTGAAAGCCGATATTGCGGCCGCGCGCGCCAAGGGCAAGCCCGACTACGACGCCGAGACCGAGATGGCGAGCAAGTTTACCGTCCCGTTCGCCACGATGCTGTTCGCGCTGCTCGGTATCTCGCTCGGACTCAAGCCGGCGCGCGGCGGGCATTCGGAGCGCTTCGGGGTCAGCGTCGCGCTGTTCTTTCTCTACTACTCGCTGATGCGGGTGGGCGAGACGCTGGCGCAACGCGGCAGACTCAACTCGTGGATCGCGATGAGTATCCCGGACCTGGTGTTCATGGCGCTGGCGTTCTGGTTCTTCTATCGCGCGGCGTCGGACAAGGCCGACGCAGGGCCGCGGCCCCGGCGACATCATTTGGGATCTGGTCGAGCGTTACGAACGCAGCAGGCAGGCCGCATGAGACTTCGACCGCGTCTTTCGCCGGTGATGGATCGCTTTATCGCGGCCCAGTTCTTCGGCCCGTTCATGGTTTGCCTGGCGGCATTCACGGCGGCCTATCTGCTCGGCGACATGTTCGATCGGTTCGACGATTTGATCCGCTACGGCGGGCTCGGATTGTTGGGGCTTGAATATTTCGCGCTCAAGCTGCCGCTGATCATCTCGCAAGTCTTGCCGGTGGCGTGCCTGGCGGGAGTGCTGCTCGGCTTCGCGCTGCTGAATCGATCGGGCGAAGTGCTGGCATGCCAGCAACTCGGCATCAGCCGCCTCGAGATGGCGGTGCCGGTGCTGATGGTCGCGGTTTTGATCTCGGGTTTTGATTTTCTGATCAGCGAAACAGTCGTTCCCGCCGCGACGCGCGAAGCGAAATACATCTACTCGGTGGAACTCAAAAAACGCCAGCTCAAGGCGGTCTTTGCCAACCGTCGTATCTGGGTGCGCGTGCGCGACGGATTCGTGTCAGTCGACAACCTCGATAAAAAAAATTCGCAGCTGAAGAATATCACCCACTATCAACTCGACGACGACTTCGGACTCAAGAACCTGCAGCATGCGAATACCGCCAAATGGAACGGCAGCACATGGGTTCAGAGCGGAGTGAATTCGTTCCAAATCGCCGAAGGCGGCGCGGTGACCAAGACCGCTGACACGCGACTCGATCTCGGGCTGACGCCGGCCGACTTCGGCCTGCTGCGCTTCGACCCCGAGGAGTTCAGCCTGTGGGAACTCGATCGGTACATCGCAGACCTGCGCAGCAAGGGACTCGACCCGGGCGGCTACGTGGTCGATCGCGATTTGAAATACGCGATGCCGCTGGCGTGCGTGATAATGGTCGCGCTGGGGATGTCGCTCAGCCTCGATCCGCTGCCGCGCAACCTGAGCCTCGGGCGCAGCTTCGGGCTGGCAATCATAATCGGCTTCGCTTATTGGACCGCGCTCGGTATCACGTCAGCGCTGGGCCGTTCAGCGCTCCTGCCGGCGCCGGTAGCCGCGTGGATACCGAATTTCATGTTCGCGATGATCGCGATTGCGATCTTCCTGTTCGGCGAAGAACGCTGAACGTACATACATAGCCAGAACCCTAACCCCTGGGCCCCCTTCCCCAGAAAGAATGGGGAAGGGGAATACTAAGTCGGAGTCGTGGCGTCCTATATCCCTCGCCCCCTTTCCAAATTGGAAAGGGGGAACAGACCTTCTACCTCCGCACGCCGCGCCTCACTTTGCGGGTGGGCGTCGGGATCTGGTTGCCGACGATCGCGTTGGTGATGTCGAAGCATCCAGTGTCGCCGTCCGGGTTGCTGAGTACCAGCGCAAACGGGCCGTTGCCCATCGACGCAGAGTCGACTCCTGCTACCTCGATGTTGATAGTCCATTCACCGCACGCCGGCGCCGCCGGCGTCAGCAGCTCGACCATCCTGGCCGAGACCGTCGCCGGTGGAACGGAACCGAAGAACGTTCCGTAGCTCTCGTGGTTAACTGTGTGCACCACCCAAGGCGCCAGCCCCAGCACCAATTCTGCATCGTCGAAGGCGCCACAACTGCCCATCTTAGAACGACAGTGATGCCGTTGAACGCATCGTCGCCCGCGTCGCAGGCCGGGAAGCCATTCTCGATGAAGGTAAACGCCATGTTGACCTGGTCTGAATCTGGAGTGGTCCCACGCGCTATCTGCAAGCGTTCGCTATTCGGCGCGAGCACGAACGGCATCGTCTGTAGTTCGAATGCGCCGGCATCGCAGAAGTCAGGATTGCCAGGATCAGGACGCGGAAAGCCGCGCTGATCGGTGGTCACCGGCAAGGGCGTCGGCGATGACTGGTCGGTGCAACTAGCTACCGAGATAAAATCCACTGCTTCGCTGTTCGGTTCTAGCGCGATGGTCTGCGTCGGGCCGCCGTTGTTCGCCAAGCCTGCGGGATCCAGATGCAGCGTTGTACTGTTATTGATGCTCGTGCCGCTGAAGCCGCAGCTATTGTCGTCCGAGATGTTGTAGCCCGCGTCAGCAATCGCGGGACCGAAATTTTCGCAATTGCCGCCTGTGCTGGCGGCCAGAATAGTGCTTTTGAGACTGGCGGTGCTGTCGGTGTTCCCGATGGCGCCGCCGCCCGCAAAGGCCTGGTTACCCGAAAAGGTGCTGTTAGTGACTATCAGTGTCCCGGGCGTCGGTGCCGGTACTGCGAAGAGGTTAAGTTGATTGGAGATCGCGCCACCAAAGCCGCCGCCGTGCGAATCGCCAGAAGCCTGATTGTCCGAAAACGTGCTGTTTGTGACGACCATGATGCCGTCGTTAGCGATGGCCCCACCCGAACCAAAGACGCCGCCGGACGGACGAGACAGGTTGGCTGAAAACGTGCTGTTGGTGATGGTCAGCGTCGCAGGCGCTGAAAAAGGGATCCCGCTAGTAGCATTGTCAATAGCGCCACCGCTAACCCCCTGGTTGTCCGACAACGTGCTGTTCGTGATGGTCAGCGTGCCGCTGTTAAAAATTGCGCCACCGCTGACCGACGAGCCTCGAGTCAAGGTCAGAGACTTCAGGTTGAGCGTGGCGTCTAAGTTCACGCTGAGAATCTCAAATGAATCCGCGCCATCCACGGTGATGGCTTGTCCACTGCCATCGATCGTCAAGTTAATCGCGATCGCAGGAAGGCTGCTTCCCAGCGTGATCGTACCGCTGACGCTGAAATTGATGGTATCGCCGCTTGAGGCGGCGAGGATTTCACCGCGCAGGCTGCCTATGCCCGTATCATTGGTGTTGCTGACGGTAAGCGTCGCGGCGCGAGCCCATCCCGACATCGCCAGGAACAAAAGCGGAAGCGCAATTGTTGCGAGCGTAAAGCGCCGATTTCGATCTGCCATGGACCCCTCCCCACGCTCTGAATTGAGCGCGTTGGCAAATTTTCCACCAGCTCTAAACAAACTCTGGCGTTGTGTCCGGAAGAATCTCGCAGGAAGCCAACCTACTGTCAATTCACCCTTCGTGCGCATTTGAATTTGTTGTGCGGCGTTCCGATCACGCGGATGAACTCGTCGAATGACGCGAATTGCGGCGACCAGATCGCTGAGATCGGGCAGCACGTCCCAGTCTGCGTTCAATCCCCAATGGAGCCGGCCGTCGTAGCTGAGCAGTGCGATGTTGAGCGCCTGATCGGCAAACAGCGGGCCGAGCGGGTATGCGGCCGTCATCCGCGAACCGATCATATAGAGCGGGAGTTGCCGAATTCGAGCGGGCTGACGAGCCGCCACCGCGCTTCCTCCATCACCAGTTCGCCCCGCGACGGCGCGGATTCCGGCTTCCATCGCTGCGGATCGGGAATGGTCGGGTCAGGAGAATGACTGAGCAGTACCGACGCGAGATCGACGGCCGAGATTCCGTCGATCATGCAGTGATGGGTCTTGCTGATCATCGCAAATCGATCGCCGTCGAGTCCCTCGACTATCCACAGCTCCCAGACCGGCTTGCCGCGATCGAGTTGCTGCGAGACGATTCTTCCCGCTAACCGCTTGAGCTGATCGTCGCCGCCGGGACGCGGCAGCGCGGTGTGCCGCATGTGATATTCAAGGTTAAAGCGCTCGTCATCCACCCGCACTGGATGATTCTCGAGGGATCCGCGATTTTCTGCCGATAGCGCGGCATCTGGTGCAGTCGCGAGGCGACGTATCGGTGAATCTTTTCAATATCGATTCCGCCGTCTGCGGTCAGCAGCGGGCCGGCCTCAAAGATGGTGACGCCCGCGACGTGCATGTGTGTTTCAGGATATTCGAGGTCGAGGAAGGTCCGGTCCAGGGGACTCAGCCGTTCGTACTTGGCCATTGGGCGCCTCGTCGCGTCAGGATCGCGATTACGCGGTTCTAGCAGGAAGGCGCCCGCCTGAGCATCAGCGCGCGCACAGCATCCGATTGAGCAAGGAAACAACTTTTCACCACGGGCGGCGTCGCGCTAAGCTGCACTGCAAAGAGGAATCCAACATGCAGATGAATGTAAAACCCATCCCGACACTCGACCCCCGCATCAATGAGATCCGCGCGCTCACGGCAAAGATCGTCAACCAGGATATCCTGCCCAACGAGAAGAAGCTGTGGGCGGGATACCGCGAGGGTGGGACAGACGAGGAGCGGCGCAGTTCGCGCGCGCTGCGCGAGTCGATCAAGGAGAAGGTGAAGCAGGCAGGGCTGTGGGCGCCGCATCTTCCGCCCGAGTACGGCGGCTCGGGGCTGCACTTCCTCGAGCATGCGTACATGAATGAGGTGCTGGCATACAGCATGGGAGCGGCGGCGCTGTTCGGCGTGGTCGCGCCCAACTCGGGCAACCAGGCGATCCTGCTCAAGTACGGCACCGAGGAACAGAAGCGCAAATGGCTGGTGCCTCTGACCGAGGGCAAGATGGAGTCCGGCTTCTCGATGACGGAGCCCGATTCTGCTGGATCGGATCCTCGATCGATCAAAACCACGGCGGTCCGCGATGGCGACCAGTGGGTGATCAACGGGCACAAGTGGTTTACCTCGAACGGGTTCCGCGCCGACTTCTTCATCGTCATGTGCCGCACCGGCGGAAACGGTTCCGACAACGGCCGCATGACGCAGATAATCGTGCCCAAGGACACGCCGGGCTTGCGCATCGTGCGCGGGGTCGAGGTCTGGGGACATCGGAGCGACCACTGCGAAATCGTTTACGATGACGTGCGGGTGCCGCTCAGCAATCAGCTGGGCCAGGCCGGCACGGGGCATCAGGCGGCGCAGGATCGGCTCGGAGCGGGGCGCGTCTATCACTGCATGAACTCGGTCGGGCAGATGTGGCGGGCGTTCGATCTGATGGTCGAGCGCGCGACGACGCGCGAGGTCCACGGCGGCAAGCTCGAGACCAAGCAGTTCATTCAGGGGTTCATCGCCGACTCTTATATCGACATCCAGGCGGCGCGGCTGATGACGATTCACTGCGCCGAGCGGATGGACAGCAACAACGATCCGCGCACGGACATCTCGGCGATCAAGATTTTCGTACCGGCGGCGTACACGCGGGTGGTGGATCGCGCGATACAGGTGTGGGGCGCAGCGGGAGTCTCAGGCGACCTGCCGCTGGCCGGCATGTACCAGGGCGCGCGAACATTGCGGCTCGCGGACGGCCCGGACGAGGTCCACAAGATCCTGATCGCGAAGAACGTACTGGCGCGCTATCACAACGGAGAAAGCTGGGACTTCGGCAACTGACAGCGCCGGCCGCAGAAGGGCCGATACAAACCAAGGCGATCAGCTGGTGGTCGTTTCGCTGATGGCCTCGCGTAGGAGGTCGACGACGAGGCCGGGCGCGGTGACGATTGACGTATGGTCGACAGGATGCGACCGCACCCGTGCGCGCATCCGCTCCGCCATGAAGCGCTGCGTGTCGTGGACGATCATGCGGTCCTGCTCCGCGATGAGAAACCAGCTTGGGCGGTCTTTCCAGAGCGGGCGATCCACGCGCACCGAGATGCATGCGGGCGAAATCGGCCGCTGAACCGCGGAGAGCACCGCCAACTCCTCAGCGGAGGCATTCTGCGCAAACGCCGCGGCGAATGCTTCGTCCGGCAGATAGATCAGCCCATGCTTGTCCGGCGCCAACTTCGGAGCCAGCGGATGAGGCTTGGCACGATAGAAGACGTCGGCGACGGTCTCGCCCTCGTCAGGAGCAAGGGCGGAAACGTAAACCAGCGCCTTAACCTTCTCGCTCCGCGTAGCCGCGATCACGGCTCCGGCGTAGGCGTGACCCGCAAGAACGACCGGCCCCGGAACTCGCTCCAGCGTGCGCTCCAGCGCAGCCGTATCCTCAGCAAACGAGGTCAGGGGCAACGGAGCCGCGAGCACCCTGACGCCTTCGGCAGCCAGCGGCGCGATGACTTTGGCCCAGCTCGATCCGTCAGCCCAGGCGCCATGCACCAGCACCACACTCACATTCTCACGCGACATTGGTTCTCTCCTTGTGCTGCGCGATCAACTGATCGGCGACGTCGTGCAGATTTGCACCGACGAACTGCGGCTGCGGGCCTACTTCCTCTCAACATATTCGGGTGTGAGCGCACCGAGTTGCGAAATCAGCCGCCGAGAAAATTGCGGATCGCCGCTGCGATCTCGGCGGCGTGCGTCTCCAGCGCGAAGTGCCCGGTATCGAAGAAGCGCACGACTGCGCCGGGGATATCCCGCTTGAAGGCCTCAGCGCCGGCTGGCAGAAAGAACGGGTCGTTCTTTCCCCATACGGCCAGAAGTCGCGGCTTGTGGTCGCGAAAATACTTCTGTAACGTCGGATAAAGCGCGACGTTGGTCTTGTAGTCACCGAACAGATCGAGTTGCGGCTCATCCGCACCGGGCCGGGCCAGATAGAAGTTATCGAGCGAATAGCCGTCGGGCGAAACCCTCGTGACGTCGGAGACGCCGTGAGTGTATTGCGAGACGGTGGTCTCGGGCTTGAGGAAAGCGCGCAGTGCGTCGCGATTTTTTTGCGATGAGTCCTCCCAATATGCCCGAATCGGGTTCCAGCCGTCGCTCAACCCTTCCTCGTAGGCGTTGCCGTTCTGGGAGACAATCGCGCTGACGCGCTCGGGATGTTTCAGCGCAATCCTCAAGCCGACCGGAGCGCCGTAATCAAAGATGTAGATCGCGAATCGCTTCAGCCCGATATTTTCGGTGAAATGACCGATGGTCTCAGCAAGGTTATCGAATGTGTATTTGAACTTGTCGCGTGCGGGCATGTCCGACTGACCAAAGCCCGGCAGGTCAGGCGCGACGAGGTGAAAGCGGTCGTCGAGCAGTGGAATCAAATCGCGGAACATATGCCCGGCGGTCGGAAACCCGTGGAGCAAGAGCAATGTTGGAGCGTCGGTGCGACCAGCTTCGCGATACGAAATCTTCAGGCCGTTAACATCGACACTACGGTAGTGGATCGTTTCCATTGAGATTTCCTCCTCAAGTGAATCGATGCGTCCGCGCGCCCGCCTTCTCGGCGGGACAAGATACCGACGCTCTGCATTTTAGTACTCGGCCGAAGTTAAGGACATTCGGCAGAACTCAAGGCTCTGTTGGAAAACGTCAGCTCGCGAATTTTTTCGGTGGCGCGTTTGAGGCTCGCGCGCATCGCGTCGAGCCTTTACGCGGGTGCCGAAGGAGGCCGTGAAACCCGCCGCGGGTTTCACATTCAATCAAGCTCCTACACTTTGCGGGTCTGGCCTTTCGCTTCGGCCCATCCCTGCTTGAGCGGCACCACGTGATGGAAGAATAGTTTGCGCTCGACGAAGCGCCATCGCCCTCGCTCGCGCCGATATTTGTCTTCGTAGTATCCAGCCGCGGTGACGCTCTCGCCGTTTCGCGCGAAGCGTGCCTCGATCGCGCAAGTGTCGTGCGCCTCATCGCCGTTCAACTCGATTATGTGATTCTGAATGAACGGCAACGCGACCTCCGGCTCACGCACCGACGCGCGATAAAACTTGAGCAGCGCCTCGCGCCCGGGTACCGCCTTGAAGTCGGCGTCGCTGACGTCGAGCACGCCGTCATCGGCGAACAGATTCGCGACCGCCTCGCCCTCGCCGTGCGCGACATGCCAGCAATAGCGCGCGGTCAGCTCCTTGATCTCGTCGCGATCTTCCAGCTGCTGAACTCTTTGTTCGATTGATTTCGTCATAACCGTCAGCTCGCGAATCTTTCGGTGGCGCGTTTCAGGATAGCGCGCATTGCGTCGAGGTTCTGCGCGCCCACCAGCGGATATTCGCCGATGAAAAACGTCGGCACGCCGCTGACTCCGCGCTGATTCGCCGCGAGTGAATTATTCTTCAGGCGCATCTCGTACTTCGGCGATTTGATCGCGCCCGCGACTTCGCTCGCGTCGATTCCCGCTTCTCTCGCGAGCCGCGTGACGACGCTCGCGTCGCCGATATTCTCGCCGTCATTGAAGTACGCGCGGTAGATTCGCTCTTCGAGCGCTTCGTCGCGGCCCGACTCGCGCGCAAACTCCGTCGCCGCCAACGCAGCGCGCGAATTGGTCAGCACTGCAGGCGGCTTCATCGAAAATCCCACCGCGTCGGCCATCGCAGTGATCCGCTCCCACGTTGCCTTGCGCGCCGCTGCGTCACCGGCCTCACGCAACTTGTCGGCGGGAATTCCTTCGGCCGGCCAGTCGGGATGAATCTGAAAGCCGCGCCATTCGAGCTGGAAGTCGAACTCCGGCTTCAGCCGTCGCATCGTCTCGAAGCCGACGTAGCAGAACGGACAAATGTAGTCCGAGAACATCACGACTTTCAGCGCCATTGCTCGATCCTCTTGCGCCAATATAGGACCGACGGTTACGCGCCGTCAAAAAGGTCGTCGCCCACGTCATTTTCCGCAAAGCCACCGCTATGTTATTGACGTGATAGAGCTAGCTGAGGTGACGCCATGATTCTCGACTCGTTCAAACTTGACGGCAAAGTCGCCATCATCACCGGCGCCGGCCGCGGTCTCGGCCGCGCGATGGCGGTGAAGTTCGCCGAGACCGGCGCCGATATCGTGGCGGCCGCGCGCACCCAGTCGCAGCTTGATGAGACCGCCGAGGCCGTCAAAAAAACCGGCCGCAAATGCCTGATCGTGCCGACCGACGTGACTATCTCGGCGCAGGTCAACGCACTCGCCGAGGCGACCGTCAAGGAGTTCGGCAAGATCGACATCCTGGTGAACAATGCCGGCGGCGGCGATGGCGGCGCGGGCAAGCAGCTCCCGGAAATCACCGACGAGGATTGGCGCCGCGGTATCGACACCAACCTCAGCAGCCAATTCTACGGATGTCGCGCGGTCGCGCCGCAGATGGTCAAGCAGAAGCGCGGCAAGATTATAAATATCGCGTCGGGTTACGGGCTCCGCGGCGGCAAACACAACTTCATGTACGCGTGCGCGAAGGGCGGCACGATCCAGTTGACGCGCTCGATGGCGCTGACGTACGCGCAGTTCAACATCCAAACCAATTGCATCGTGCCCGGCGTCTTCCCGCATAACGAAGAGATGCTGCAGTTTTTCAAGGGCGGCAAATTTATTCCGATCGGACGCGTCGGCGAAGACAGCGAGCTCGGACCGCTGGCGGTGTTTCTCGCCTCGGATGCGTCCAACCACGTCAACGGCGAACTGATCGCAATCGATGGCGGCGGACTGGCGGGCGGTATCGCGCCGACCGGAGTGGCGCCGGAAAATTCGAATTAGAGTGAAAAACACAGCGGAGCTAACATGCCCTCCTCCAACTCATCGAATGACTTCTCGCTCGAAGGCAAAGGCGCGCTGGTCGTCGGCGCCGAGCATCCCGTCGGCCGCGCCGCCGCCGTCGCTCTGGCAGAGGCCGGCGCGAAAGTCCTGATCGCCTCGCAGGAGCCCGGCACCGACAAGCAGCTCAAGGAAGTCGCCAAGCTCGTGGGCGCTGCCGGAAACAAGGCCGTGGTTCGCGTGCAGGACGCGGCGACTCGCGCCGACGTGTCCGCCACCGCGGATCTGGCGGCAAAGGAACTCGGCGGATTGCACATCCTCGTCAACGCGCTCGACACGCCCGCCTTCGGACCGGCGGAAGCCGGCGACGACACTGCATTCGACAGGATCATGGAGAACAATCTGAAAACGGTGTGGACGTCGTGCCAGGAGGGCGCGCGCGTGATGCTCACGCGGGGCGGCGGCGTCATCGTCAATATCACGTCGGTGCTGGCGGAACGCGGCGTCCCCAATGCGGCGCTCTATTGCGCGGCGAAGGCGGCGGTCCTGAACCTGACGCGCGCACTCGCGCTCGAATGGGCGCGCAAAGATATCCGCGTCAACGCGATCGAGGCCGGATGGCTGGACGACGAATCGAGTCCCGCCGCGCAGGACAATGAGTTCAGCAAGACCCTGCTCAAGTACCTGCCCGACAATCGTCTCGTGAAGCCCGAAGAACTCGGCGGCGCCCTGCTCTACCTGGTGTCGCCCGCGGCAGGTTTCGTAACGGGCGAATCGATCGCGGTAGACGGAGCGGTCCGCGCCCGCGTGTAGTGATTCGCGCTATCGCTCGGCGACGGTGAACATGTAATCGCCGCCGTCCCAAGCGAACTTGCGGATCACATCGTTGATGCGTCCCGATTTGATGTCGTCGGCGATGCGCTGCACGCCACGTTCGACTTCTTCCTGATCGGGAGCATCGGCGAAACTCGAGATGCCGCTTCTGATGCGCGGGTCCAGGTACCGCTCAGGCTGATGCTTCCCGCAATAGAGAAAAAGATCCTTGAGGTCCGGAGCGACGTCGTATTTTTCCTCGCACACGATTCGAAAGCCGGCCGACTGAACCACTTCGACAGTCACGAATCGTTCGTACGGCGCCGTCGCTTTTTCGATCATCATTCGCGGAAAATATTCGTTCAACCAGCAATGCCGCATCTGCTCGGCTGTGCAATTGAAAATCACGAACCGTGCAGTCGGCGTCAGCACACGATGTACTTCCTTGAACGCCGCGACCGGGTCCGCCATATGATGATGCACGAAAGTGCAGGTCGCACCGTCGAAACTCGCCGACGCAAACGGGATCGCCTCGGCGCGTCCGTTATGCCACGCGATCGCCGGCGCTTTCTCTTTCGCCCGCGCGAGCATCGTCGCCGAGAGTTCGAGTCCGCGAATCGGCACGCCCGCCTGATGCATCGCGATCGTGTAGTTCCCGGTGCCAGATCCGATGTCGAGATAGCGCCCGCTGGACCGCGGACGCAGATGATGAATCAGTCGCGACAACAAGTACGGATCGGCTTGCCGCGTCGTGTCGTACCCGACTCCAATCCGGTCGTACAGCGCCACCTACATCTGCTCTCCGCCGACAGTCAGCACGAGTGCACTTTCCTCGACCGCCTCGATCGAATGCTCGATTCCACGATCCAGCGCAACAATCGTCCCGGCGGTCACCATCTGCGGCTTGCTCTTGGCGGTAAAATTAATCCGGCCCTCGATCACCTGCACCGTGATCGGCGCGCGCGTGTGATGCTCCTGCATCTTCGCGCCCTTCTTCAGCACCATCAGCGCCACGTTGATCCCGTCGCCTTTGACCAGCGAGCTGCCATGCCGATCGTTGTCGGCCCACACCGGCTCGCTCTTGAGCCGCGCAATCTCCGCGCGCACATCGACGGCAATCAGTCCGCCTTGCGCCAAAAAATTCTCGTTGTGGGGATGCCGGGCGTGATGCTTTTCCTGATCTGCCTGCCTCGCCCGGTCGGAGTCTTTAGTTTGCTGCGCCATTGAAAACCTCCGCGATAAAAACCGAGTACCACCATTCTTAAGCCGGGGACAAATCCGCACAATCACCTGCGCGGTGGGCGGCAGGGGTGACCCCTGCACCCAGTGTCCATTCAGGATGCGGGGCTTCGCCCCTGTTAGAACTTTTTCGAAAAGACCTGTCCTCAGGGCTTTTCGGTATGGATACTGGGTTGCAAGGGGTCACCCCTTGCCGCCCACCGCGCAGGTGATTCATCATTTGTCGCATGAGTAAGGCTGCATCTTCCTCCGACAACCAGGTTATCGAATACTCGAACTTCGCATCGGCCGTCACCGGCGAGGGCGACTGGATGCTCGCCGGCTTCCCCTTGCCTGACGGCGGTTTCTGGCAATATCGCGAGCCCGACGCTGTCGTAATAGTGCAGGACGGTTTTATCCGCGTCGCCGCGGTGCCGTACACGCGCGGCCACGACAAGATCCAGTTTCTCGACAACGCCAAGCACATGTACTTCAGCATGCGCACCTTCGCATGCCCGGAAGGCGGCACGATTACGTTTTCGATCGATCTCGCCGCCACAATAGTCGACGGCGCGCCCGGCGATCTCTACGACGGCTTCGTATCGTTCAACGTGCTTGATTTTTCGACCGGCGCCGCGCTCGACTTCTTCGTCGGCAACGAAACGATCGCGACGGTGTACGGCAAGCTGCCGTTTCCGGGAGTGCCGATCGTCGATCCCGCGCACGGGCCGCGGCACTTCTGTCTGTTCGAGGAAATTCGCGACGCGAGCGCGCCCGGCCAGCTCCATCATTTTGAAATCGCGTACGACTCCGCCGCCGACCGCGTCACCTTCTCGGTTGACGGCAAGCAGGTGCGCCAATATTCCAACGTCCCGTTCAAGCTCGGGCCGTGCACGCTCGCGCTCGGCCTGATGAGCGAAAAAGATATCGCGCCGGGCAAGGGCAGCGTGTCATGTCACGGCCAGGGCGCGGTCGGCAAGTGGGGCAACATCAAAATCGCGACCACCGCTCGCGACTAAAGGTACTCAGATGGAGTTTGCAGGATTCGGACATGTGACGTTGACGGTCAGCAACTACGATGCGTGCCTGAAATTTTATGATCGGCTGATGGCGCACCTCGGGATGCGCCGATACTTCGAGTCGCCGCTCGGCGTCGGATGGTTCGCGGAGGAGTACATGTTCGTCATGGGTCACGCGGCGCCGGCCGGCGATCGATTTTCGCAGTGGCGCACGGGACTGCATCACCTGTCATTCCGCGCGCGCAGCCGCGACGAAGTGGATTCGTGCTACGCGATGCTCAAAGAGATCGGCGCAAAGATCATCTTCCCCGCAGAGCCCGGTCCGTTCTGGCCCGGCTACTATTCGGTGGTCTTCGAAGATCCCGACGGCACCCGCCTCGAGATGAACTACATCCCGCCTGAAGGATGGCAGGCTGTGGCAGCGGCGGCAGACGCGATCGCGAAGCGCAAATCGTAGTCGTAGAGACGATCGATGAAGACGGTTTTCGCCGCCCTCGCGGGCATCGTCGCGGTCTCATGGATCTATCTTCTCGCGGGCGCCGGAATGCCGAAGATGGAAATGGGCAGCGGCAATGTGATGCTGATGCCACCGGCGTCGTGGAGCGTCGGTTACGCGGCCATCATTTTCGTGATGTGGACGATCATGATGGTCGCGATGATGATTCCGAGCGCGGCGCCAACGATCCTTCGTATCGCGAACCGGGCGCAGGGCCTGACGATCGCGGCGTTCTTCACCAGTGGCTACCTGATCGTTTGGACGGGATTCAGCGCGCTCGCCACGACGGCGCAGTGGGCCTTCGACTCCGCGCACGTGCTGTCGGACTCGATGGCTATTCGCAGCGAGGTCGCAGCGGGCCTCATCGTAATCGCGGCCGGCCTTTACCAGTTGTCGCCGGTGAAACGAAATTGTCTGCGGCGCTGCTGCTCGTCGAAAAATTTAGTCGGCGATGATCGAACGACCAGCCTTCAGTGGGGCGGGCCGCCGTGCCCGCCTCCCCTCCGCGAGTCGATGGCGGGCACGGCGGCCCGCCCCACTATCAAGTCAGACGCAATACGACAAGGAATCCGCTACGGCGTTTCATGCCTGGGCTGCTGCTGGGCGCTGATGTGCCTGCTGTTTGTCGTAGGCGTCATGAACATCGTCTGGATAGCGGTGATTGCCGTCTGGGTGCTCGCTGAAAAAACCCTCCCATGGGGCGTGCGCCTCGCACGCGTCACCGCCGTCGGGTTAATCGGATGGGGCAGCGTCGCGATAGCGATCGCAGTGTTTTAGCTGAAGCGGGATTTCGGCGGTTACTGAGAATCGCCAGTCAATATCGCGATGTAGTAGGCCTTCGCACCGCGGAATTTAATTTGCATAGTGCCGAACCAGTCGAAGGGCTCATCGCCCTCGAAGTCGCCCTTGCCCTTGAGGCGTTTTCGCTCGTCCAGAGGCAGCATGTACTGGTAGTCGAAAGCGTACTCGATACTGTCATTCGACTCGATACACGGTTTACCTAAGATCTTTTTCACCTCAGCAGCCGTCATTCCGAGATGTAAGCCGCTCGCTGTGGCAAGTTTGTCGGAAATCTTTTGCGACGCAACGCATTTGTACGATTGCGGCCAGTCCGCCCCTCCGTCGATCAAATATGCTACGGAGGTTACTTCTCCTTGTTCAAAAATCAGTTTGAACCGGCCTTTCTCGGATGCCGATTTGAAACAAATCTGTGTGCGCCCGGTGGACGCGTCCCCGCGCGTCATTATTTCCGATGTTTTTTCAACCTTTTCCTCGGCGTCACGAATAGGCTCGTCATGTCGCAAATCCACTCCCGCAATGACGAAGTTCGCTGCGTTGGGTTTCTCTTTGCTTAGCGTTGAGCATGCATCCGGTCCAACTCCTCTGAGCAGCGACCACCAATCGGAATTGTCGTCCATCTGGCTTGAACCGGACCCGGTCCACGCTACGAGCGTTAGAGCAAGTACTAATACTCGTACGCTGAAGTGTTTCAGATTCACAATTCTTGCCGGCAAAATTACTTCACGCCGGGGAAGCTTAGGGTGAAGCCGCCGTCGACCATGATCGTTTGCGCGGTCAGGTAGCTTGCCGCCGGTAGACAGAGGAGGCAGGCGACGGCGGCGATCTCATCTAATGTCGGCAGGCGTTTCAGGGCGGAACGCTCGGCGCATCGGCGTTGGAAATCTTCGTAGTCGTCGCCCAGGTAGTTGGCGTAGAAGCGCGCCGAGTCAGTGTCGATGTAGCCGACGTTGAGACCGTTGACCGTGATGCCGCGCTGGCCGAGCTCGAAGGCGAAGTCACGCACCATGCTCTCGAGCGCGGCCTTCGCGGCGCCGAGCACGCCGTGGCCGGGCAGATTCCGAATCGAGTCGATGCCGGAAATCATCAGGACGCGCCCGCCGTCGCGCATCACCTTGTTCGCTTCCTGCACGGCGGCGACGAAGCCGTTGACGCTCAGCGCAAAAGTTCGCGCGAGATTGTGCGGCTTGGTTTCGAGCAGCGGCTTGAACGCGGTCGCGGCCGCATTCGCGATCAGAATGTCGAGGCCGCCCAGCTCGGAGGCGGTGCGCGTGACCATCGCGCGCACCTGCGGCTCGTCCTCGAGGTCGGCCTTGATGAGAATCGAGCGCGGCGCGATTGCGCGGACCTCGTCGAGCGTTTTCGCGGCGCTCGCTTCGTCGCGGCGATAGTTAATCGCGACCGTGGCGCCGAGGCGCGCGAGGTTGAGTGCGATGGCGCGGCCGAGGCCGCGCGTGCCGCCGGTTACGATTGCGATTTTGTCGTTGAGGGTGTGGTCTTGCATCATTCCAACATTCCGTAATTTTCGCGCGTGCGTTCAGAGCAGGAGCAGAATCTTGAATCGCGCGCGAGAACGATCGCGCGCTGAATAAGGTCCCTCACCTTAAATCCTCTCCCCACGGGAGAGGGGAAGAAAGATCGCGCGGCGTTCCTGAACTACGGGTGATCGCATTGTCATCATCTTTATGAATTCAGATTTGCGTAGAGGATTTGGCGGATGTCTTTTGCCAGTGAGGTGCCGTCGGCTCGTAGTTTGCGTGAGTTGAAGTTTTTCAGCTCGATGCTCACCGTCAGTTCGGCGTCGGCGACGTCGGCTGGTGTTGCGAATGCGACGCGGCCGCTATCCGGCGTTCGTGATTCCGCGATGACTGCGCCGCCGCGGCCGTGGAGTGTGACGCGCGCGCCGGCTAGCGGGGGATGCTCGCCGTCGGGCAGGTGATCGTTGTCGAGCACTGTCACGCGGAGGCTGCGCAGGTCGCGTGTGCGCTCGAGCTCGACGCGCAGGTCGCGCAAGTAGATCATCGGCTCGGCGAACACGCCCTGGATTCCCGCGCGCTCCGGCTCGCGCGCCGGATTTGCCTTGAGTTCGACGCGCTGCGCCGCCATCCCATGGTCGGAGGTGACGACGAACAGCGTCGAGTCGAGCAGGCCGCGCGCGCGGAACATCTCGAGCACGGCGCCGATTCTCTTGTCGGTGCGATAGAGCGCCTCGCGCAGGCCCTCGTGATGCGGGCCGTAGTCGTGGCCCGCGCCGTCGGTCAGCACGAACTCGTGCGCGACGAACACCGGAGTTTCATCGCCGCAATGGTCGAAGAGATTGATCACTTGCGCCATGCCGCGGATGTCGACGATTTCTTCGCGCGTCATCCCAGGCATGTTGTCCGCGGCCCATCGCGGGCTCACGTCGGGGGCCATCTCGGCCGTCAGCGCCTTGAGGCGTGTCTTGTCGCCGACGATCCGCCGCTCGAATACCGCGTGATCGGCGCCACGCCCCTGCGGTTCGTGAATCGACGCTGTGATCGTCGCCCTCGCCGCCGGCGCGTTTGAACGCCTCGTAGAGCGTCTCGACGTCGGGATTCAGGTAGCGCTCGGTTTCGAAGATGTTGCCCTGGATCGGCACGGTCTCGCGATGCTCGCGCAGATGGAACGTCGGATTGACGACGTCGTGATGCCCGCACCATGCGCCGGTGAGAATCGTCGAGTGGCTGGGCCACGTGATGCTCGGGAAGTTGACGATCGAGCCGTGCGAGAGAATCGCGCCGCGCTCGACCAGGCCCGCGAGATTCGGAATCGCCGGCGCGGTTGTTGTCGAGTTGATGGCGCAGCTCGGAATGCGACAGGCCGTCGAGCAAAAACATGTACACGCGCTTCGGACGCTCGGCATTGTCGTCGATTATTTCATCGAGCGGCCTGCCGTCCTGGCGTTTAAGATAAACCTCGGCAGGCGAGCCCGACGCGTCGAGGCCCGAGATTTTCGGCAATCCTGCGATGCGCGCGATCGTCGGAGCGACGTCGACCTGGCGGGCATTCAGCTTGAACGTCCCGCGGCGGACGCCCGGACCGCTGAACACCAACGGCGCGCGGCATTGCACGACGTCGAGCGCGCCGTGCTGCCCCGGCTGTATTCCATATGCGTAAGCTTTGGGGCTGACTATCAGGTCGGGCGCGCGCGGACTATCGAAGAGCTGCGCGATTCGCTCGTAGGCGTAAGGATGGCTGATCACGCGCGGCTCGAAGTACGCGCGATTGGGATCGTCGGTCGGATTGCCGCTGCGGGCGGCCGCGTCGAGCTCCTCGTCGATTGTGGAAACTATAAATGGATCCTGATTCGCGATTGGATTCTCACCGAGTTGCTCGACGACTTCGAATGAAAGCGCGCCATGGTCGTCGGCAAACCGTTTGAATCGAATCATCCCGCGCCGCGACCACACTTCGTACGCGTTTTCGTTGGCTCGCCAGGTGATCGCGAGATCGACAAACTCGGCGGCGGGAGTCTCGGCGAGCAGCGCGAGGATAGTCGCGTCGCCGGAATCGTACTGATGCGGATCGAGTCCCTGTCCGCCGCGGCGTTCGGGGCGATGCTCGCGGCGTTGATTGGATTCACGATTCATCTTTTTTCGGGCCTCCCTTGTCAAAAAAAACCTTGCCCCACGCGACATAGCGAGCGCAAGCTAGTTACGGCACACTACTTAATGTTTTGTTCACGTACGCGATCCATCGCGCGAGCATTGCGCGTGCGCGCGCATTCCCGCAATAGTGAAACCCCAAATCGGGAAAGGCAATCAGCATATGGCGGCTAACGAAGAATTCGAATCACGAATCGGAAAAGGCACCAAGGCTTCGGGCAAGCTGAACTTTCGCGGCCCGGTGAAAATCGAAGGCGAAGCGGAAGGCGAGATCACCGGCGAAGAAGTCGTCATCGCGACCGGCGCGGTGGTGAGCGCGCGAATTTCCGCGACCAAGGTGACGATCGCCGGTTCGTTCAGCGGCGAAGTGACTGCGCGTGAGCGCGTCGAGCTGATGGCGACGGCGCGCGTGCAATGCACGATCAACACACCCAGCTTCGTACTCAACGAGGGCGCGCAATTCGACGGCGATTGCAAGATGCCGTCGAAGAAGCTGGCGGCGTAGGGGACACACATCCACTTCATCTAATGTGAAACCCCCGGTGGGTTTCACACTTCCTTCGGCAGGGGTGACCCCTGCACCCAGTGATAGGAAATCGCGAAATGTCGAGGACGACCTTTCGCTCTCATGTTCTGGTCTTGTGTCATTCTAGAGCGAAGCGAAGAATCCCGGTGCTGCTCATCTCCTCGCGATCATTTCCCTTCCCTCGAGGGAAGGGGCAGGGGTTAGGTTCCTCTGCCTCGCGGATCGTCCTCGACACCAGTACCGTCTCGACGCCGCGTGAATCGCGCCGTCGCAGAGGGATTCCCGCGTCATCGATCTCGATTTCTTCGGAATCGCCCATCCGCGGCTCGTAGATCCACAGATGCGGGTCGTTGCCGCGCTGGCGGCATGACTGCTTGCTGGTGACCGCCACGAGAGTGTTTGGATCGATCGCGGCGATCCGCCCCGTCCAGCGTGTCTGCCCGCGTTCGCGAATGTGCGCGATGGTCAAGGCGCGGAAGATGACGAGGTCGGCGTCCACTTCGCCGTACCGGCCGAGCTTGGTGGTCAGATCGTTGCGGCTGCCGCCCGCGCTGATGTAGCCGCGCAGAAAACTGTCGATCGATTCGTAAGTGGCGTTGCGAGTGAAGGGGCCGCGGTTGTAGCTGACGGCTACTCGGCGGACGAGGCCGGCCTCGTCGAGTTCCGCTTCGACTTCGTACACGTTCGCGCCGGTCGCGGGACGCCGGGTGCCCCGGATCATCCCCCACGCGAGCGATTCAGTTTCGACGGCTATCAGTTCGCCGACGCGGCGAATCTCGTAGCGGAAATCACCGTCGGCGATCAGCATGCTCGAAAGCTAACCGCTCGGCTGTGGGCGGACAAGTTTGCCAGCGTTATCGAGTTGGGCCATTGTGGCTGCTCCAAGACTCTGATCGCCAAGAAGGAACGCTCAAATGAACTGGCAGGAGTACTACCGATCGCGCACGATTTCGCCTGATGAAGCGGCGGCGATGGTGAAGCCGGGGATGCGGGTGGATTTTCCGCTCGCGGCGGGAACCGTGATGCAGCGGGCGTTGGCGGCGCGCGGCAAGCAGATTGGCGGCGTGGTCGATCTCAGGATGTCGTCGCCGCTTACCGACCCGGGCTGGATCGGTGGAGACGTCGCGCGGCATTTCAGGATCGAGTTCGAGCTGTTCATCGGCAACCTGGGACGCGCCGCGCACGACCGGCAACAGGCGACCTACCTGCCCAATTTATTTTCTACCGCCTTCAAACCGCACGACGAGCGGCCGGCCGAAGACAAGCCGATCGATTTCGCTTTCATCAACGTCACCACGCCCAACGCGAAGGGCTTCGTCAGCTTCGGGCCGCATCAGTGGAACAAGCGGATGTACGCGCGGCGCGCGCGGCATGCGATTGCCGAGGTCGACGCGAACCTGACGCGCACTTACGGCGACGTGTACATGCATGTTTCGGAGTTCGAGTATTTCGTCGAGGGGACTCCGCCGCCTCCGGATCAGGCAGTGATCGAAGGTGCGCTCGCTGCGATGGACGCTGAAAAACGCGACGGCATCCGCGCGATCATCGCAGAGGTGGGAGTCGAGCGTATCTGGCCGCTCGTTCAGTATCTGCAACGGACGCCGCTTTCGGATTTGCGAGTACTGCTCGGCCTCACGCCGCCGCCCGCGGAGTTCAAGGCAGTGGCTGGATACCTCAGCGAACTTATCGAAGACGGCGCGACGATTCAGATTGGGGTCGGAGATCCCAGCTCTCAGATGCCGCGGCTGGGCGCATTCGATGGCAAGCACGACCTGGGGCTGCATACCGAGATGGTCGCGCCGGGAATCGCGCGGCTGGTCGATGCGGGGGTAATCAACGGGCGGCGAAAGACTATCCATCGCGGCAAGGCGGTTGCGGTCGCGTGGTCGGGATCGGACCCGGACGATTTGCGAATAATCGACGACAACCCGGCGTTCGAGCTTTACGATCCGGAGTACGTGCTCAAGCTGGCGACCGTGTCCGCGAATTACCGGCAGACGTCGATCAATAATGCGCTCGCGATCGATCTGACCGGACAGATTAATTCTGAGAGCGTGCTTGGCGCGCGGATGATGAACGGGACCGGAGGGCAGCCGGAGACTCATATCGGCGCGTTCCTGTGTCCGGGAGGGCGCGCGATCACCCTGCTGCAATCGACCGCGGTCGGCGGCGCGATTTCGCGGATCGTGCCGCAACTCGAAGCCGGCGCCTTGGTGACGGTGCCGCGTTACTTTGCCGATACAGTGGTGACGGAGTACGGAATCGCGCGGCTGCTCGGCAAGAACCATCGCGAGCGTGCCGCCGAACTGATCGCGATAGCGCATCCGGACCATCGCGCCGAATTGAGGGAAGCGGCCCTCCGTCTATTCGGGTAAATTTTGCCGATTTGCTCTAGTCCGATCGTTGTACCGAGCCACATCAAGCGTGGCTAAAGCCGAGAAAAGCGGTCAATCTGCCGGTTGACTGCTCCTGTTCCTTAAGTACAAATAAACTCTGATTGAGTGCTGAATAGCACAATGCTGCGCAACATACCCTCGTAAAGCTTGACGTTGGGTTGGTTTTGTACAATAAGAGGGTCTATAGCACAGTACAGGTTTTATGATAGCCTGTTTGCCATCCAAAGAACTGGTAGGCACACTAAAGAGGAAGTGAACGAATGCCATCGTCGACCAAAGTCCTGACCGTAAACGAGCTAGCCGAGTATCTGCGAGTACATCGCTCGACGATCTACCGGTTGCTTAAAAAGGGGCAACTGCCCGGCTTCAAGATTGGGAGCGACTGGCGCTTCAACGTCGAGGTAATCGACGAGTGGCGACTGCGCCAGGGTCCTGGCGTGCTGGAAGAAGAAGTGGTGGAGTAGCGGACCGCTTTGAAGAGCGACGGGGGTGTTTCCGTCGATTTTCAAAACTGCCCGCTTCTGCACTGACCTCTAGCTTCCGCCGGAGCCGTTTCTCTGAAATTTGTTCACTTCGATTTCAGATGAATACTCAATCGAGCGAGTTGTCGTGCGCGCTCGCGCGCGGCTAGACTGCGACTTCGCGCAGTAATCGCAGAGCTATGCCGACTGATATTTCCGCCAAGACACGCCTGTTCACTGAATCCGTAATCCGCGAGATGACGCGGCGGGCGCTTAAGTGCGGCGCGGTGAACCTGGCGCAGGGGTTTCCCGACTTCGCGGCGCCGGCCGAAATCAAGGAAGCGGCGAAGCGCGCGATCGACGAGGAATACAATCAGTACGCGATAACGCACGGCTCGCCGAACTTCCGCCGCGCAATCGCAGACAAGGTGCGCAGCTATAACGGCATCGAGTGCGATCCCGACCGTAACATCACGGTAACCTGCGGCGCGACCGAGGCGATGATCGCGACGATGCTGGCGGTGATCAATCCGGGCGACGAGGTGATCATCTTCGAGCCGTTTTACGAGAACTACGGCCCCGACGTGATCCTGGCCGGCGCGACGCCGCGCTACGTGGCGCTGCGCGATCCGGATTTTTCGATCGATCGCGCCGAGCTCGAGGCGGCATTCGGGCCGCGCACCAAGGCAATCGTGATCAACACTCCGCACAATCCGAGCGGCAAAGTGTTCACGCGCGCCGAGCTCGAAACGATCGCGGCACTATGCCAGCGGTATGACACATTGGCGATCACGGACGAGATTTACGAGCACATCATCTACGGCGGCGCGCGGCATATCTCGATCGCGAGCCTCCCGGGGATGGCCGATCGGACGGTCACGATCAGCGGACTGTCGAAGACGTACTCGATCACCGGATGGCGGCTGGCGTATGCGATCGCGAGCGAGAGAATCACAGCGCCGATTCGCAAGGTGCATGATTTTCTGACGGTCGGCGCGCCGCATCCGCTGCAGGAAGCCGGGGCCGTCGCGCTGCAGCTGCCCGAGTCGTTTTATGCCGACCTGACCGCAATGTACGAGCGCAAGCGCGGCGCGTTGTACGCGGCGCTCACGCGGGCGGGGCTGGAATGCACGAAGCCGGACGGTGCGTATTACATCGTGGCGGAAATCGGTCAGCTTGGATTCAAGGACGACTTCGCGGCGGCCGATTTCCTGCTCGACGAGGTCGGAGTCGCCGCGGTACCAGGTTCAAGCTTTTATCATCGCCCGGAATTGGGGCATCGGAAGATTCGATTCACGTTTTCGAAAAGCGACGAGACGATAGCAGCAGCAGCCGAGCGTCTGGCGCATCTGCAGGAGAAGCTGGCGGCGCGGTCGAAATTTTCGACAAAGTGACCCGCGGGCATCGCGGTCGATGCGAGCGACCTAACCCCTAACCCCTTCCCATAGTGGGAAGGGGAACCGGATAAGGAATTTCAGGCGGATTTTTTGCCGCCCTGGATTGTGCGGAGGCGGGGGCGCTGCCGCTCTATTCCGCCTGAGAGGTAGACCAGCACCGTCCAGGCGCTGCGCGTGAGCGGGTAGCAGAGCAGGACGCTGCCGCATGCCACCGCGCACAGGATAAAAATTTCGACGGCGTCAGACAGATGGGTGGCGAGGGCGAGAATCGCCCAACATACCAGGAACGATCCGGCAGCGACCGCGAAATCGAGATACATCGCGCCCAGAGTCTCGCCGGGGTCCTTCCAGAAGATGACGTGGCATCGCGGGCACTCGCGATTCATCTTGAAGTGCGAGCGGAAGATCGCGCCGTCGCGACACACCGGGCATCGGCAGTTTAGCGCGCACTTGATCAGCGCAGATGCGGAGTCATTAGCCACAATTCTGATTTTACTCCGCGGCGCACTTGAGGCTAGCGACTTCCTCGCGCGAAGATCAAATACTCCAGTTGAAGCCGACTTCGGGACCGTACAACTGCACGCGCAACAAGTTGCCCACGCCTGAGCCGGTCTGAGTGTACTTGGTGTAGTTGTAATTGAATCCGGCGAACGGCGAGAACCCGCGCCAGTCGGGACTTGCGTAAATGACGCGCCAGTGGGTCTCGAAACCCGACTGCGAGTCGTACACCGTCGAGCCGCCTTCACTACGGCCCGAGTTCCACTTGTTGATCCAATAGCCCTGCGCCGTCGCTTCGAACGCGAAGTTGTACCCCAGCCAATGACGCTCCTCGAGTCCGATTGCGGGTATCGGCAATCCCTTGTCGTGGAAGCGGATTCGCGCCTCGAACGGCGAGACCTGGCTGAAGAGCGGACTGCCGTCGTTGATTCGGAAATCGTTGTACGTGAACTCGATTCCGACCTTTGCGCGCGAGTCCCATCCTTGAAGAAACTGCGGCAATCCTGATTCGTAGTTCTGATAGAGCGGCGTCAGGCGGCGCTCGTAATATCCGCCGAACGTGTACCATCGCGTGCCGCCGGGATTCAGCTTCTGACCCGGCGAAATTATCGTCCCGCCAAATGCCAACGGCTGAGTTTCGAATTTGCTGCCGTAGATGCCGTAGTACCGGAACTGGAACTGGACCGCGTTGACGTCGTCGAACCAGAACGAGAGCAGCACCTCGGGCAATTGCAGCTGCGAGACTCCGAGGTCGTGCTGGAGGCTAATCGCGCTGTCGGGAAACGAGTTGATGCGCCGCCGCAGCGTGCTCGGCCCGACGAGGAACATGTAGGCGTCGTCGGCTTCGATGTCGAATTGATGCCGCGCGGGCGTGAGCAAATCGGCACTCGGGTCGCGCAACGAGAAGAAGTCGTCCGCGAAGCAGTTGGCGCTCGTTAGCAACGCGATGATGACTATAGCTACCGCCAGTTTGACTAAACGCATGGGCAGGCATGCTGTCCTACTGGCCGCGCAATTTCAAGATGTTCTAGTGAGCGCTGGCGGGCTTTGTCTTCTCGTCGAGCTGCGGTGCGGGAGTTCCGGGCGCGGATTGAAATCCGTCGGGCAAATCGCGCGCTGGTGAAATACGAATGACGACGATTTGGCCTGAGTCCAGCTTGGCGCGGGACGGACGGAAGAAACCGACTCGGGCTAGCAGATATCTCTTGGGATATTCGGCGATCACCTGGTCCTGCAGCTTCGTATCCGTGACGATTTCGGCCTTGCCGATAAACGCAGGACCGGTGCGCGTACCGATCCAAATCATCGCAGGGCTGCCGCGCTTGATTCGCTTGGCCTTCCAGCTGGTCGGCGAGGTGTCAATCAGGATCTCCTTGTCGTCGGTCGTGATGAACCAGACCGGTGCGGCCTTGCTCTGATTGCCGTCTTTACGAACCGTCGCAATATAGATGTAGGTGGCCTCGGCCAAGGCTTTGGCGTCGCGCGGCGAAGTCGTTGCATTGGCAATGGCAGCAGGGGAGGCGATGGCGGCCAGGACTGCAACTGCGGCGATGAGATGAGGAAGATTGGCGGCCGAAATTTTCATGAACTGCTCCATGCTAGTCGCCGAGATAGCGGCGTCGCACGAAAACTTCTCCCAGGAACAGCATGATTACAAGCGGAATCATCCACGGGTCGGCGCTGCGGCGATATGCGACGGTCTGCCCGGTGTGTCGGACGATGGTCGCGGGGGTCGCGTCGAAGGCGCCGTGCGTAGAGGTCGCCAGGCGCCGGAGCAATTCGAGATTGGGCGGCCTGATGCGCAATTCGGCGCTGTCGGCCGGAATCGATCCGGCAGTGGCGAATTCGCGCTGCTCGAGGATTTTCTCGGAATCACCCGCCTTGAACATCAGCGTCGCCGCGTATTTGCCTCGCGGCAGCGGCCCGACCTCGCCGCGGTAGATCGAGGCGCCGGCCTCGGTCATCGCAACGTCGATGGCGCGCTCAGGCCCGGTTATCCGGCAGACCAGGTTGCTGACGGGATCCGAATCGGCCTTTTCAGCGTCGACCGTGACTGCCCCGTCAGGCGCATTGTGCACGCGCATCGTGAACATCCCGGAGTCGCCCTGGCGCATCGTCCAGTTCGCGAGCTGCGACCAGAATTCGACGTAGCGGTTCCATCGAATCCAGCTCAAGGTCGCGAGCGAATCGGGATCGCCGGCGAAAATCGCGGTGCGGCCGAGTCCGTATTGCCATGACGCCAGCAGCGGAGCGGTCTTGTCAGCGCGCGCAACCTTGAGCGTGACTTGCGCACCGTCCTTGGGCTCGGTCGCCGCGAAAAAATCGATCGGCGGAATGTCCTTGATGCCGATGCCGGAGAGCATCGCGGTCGCGTCACCCGCTTCGACAGTGGTGCGATCCTGCTTGCGCCGGTTCATCGCCTCGCGCGTCAATCCCACCAACAGCAACGGCAGCTTCTCGATGTCCTGCACGCGATAGAAGATGCCGCCGGTCGCCTGCGCGAAATCCTGCAGCAATTCGAGATTGGCAAGATCTGGGCCGATGCGGATGGTCGAAACGGGGATGTGCTGGCGCGCGAATTCGGCGATGAGATCGTCGTGGTCGTGATACTGGCGGTTGGTGTCGCCGTCGGTCAGCAGAATCACCTGGCGCACCGGGATGCCGCTCTGCAGAATCTCGCGCTCCGCGATTTCGAGTGCGTCCTTGAAGTCGGTGCCGCCGCCGGGTTGCAGGCGGTCGATGCGATTTTCGAGCTCGCCGCGATCCTCGCCGAGCGGCTGCAGATGCGCGAGCACGTACGGCTGCGAATCGAACGCAATCACGCCGGCGAAGTCAGTGTCGTCGAGCTGGCGCAGTAACGCGATCGCGGCTTCCTTGGCGTAGCGAATCCGCTCGCCGTCGCGCACCGCGGGATAGCGCGAGTCGTAACTCATCGAGTTCGACCGATCGATGCAGAGATAAACGGCAATCGGCTCGCGCGACGGCGGCGGCGGCTGGGGCACGAACTTCACCGGCAGCGCCTTTTCCAGATCGCCACCGGCCAGGGTTTCTTCGCGCAGCGTATCGCCCGTCGCGACCAATCCACCGCCGTAGTCGGCGACGTAGCGATTGAGCGCATGCTGCCCGCCCGGCGTCAGCGACCCCGCGGGCACATCGTCGAGGATCACCAGCTGGTACGGCAGGTAATCCACCGGATGCTCGCTCAAACTGCGCGGCGACACGAAATCAATTTTGTAGTTGCGCATCTTGAGCGCGGTCACGAGGCTTTCCGGCAGGGAATTCGAGACGATCAGAATTCGCGGCGCACCGGTCACCGAAATCGGCGCTTCGACCCGGGTATTCAACGCGACCCGCGGCGGCGCAATCGAAACTTCCGCACTCATCAGATATGCGCCCTGCTGCTCGAGCCGATACGGCAGCTCGAACTCGTTCAGGCCCGGCTTGAGCGCAATCGATTCGCCGCCGATGGCGGTGTCGTCGCGGTAGAGCTTCAGCATCGTAGCAACCGGAGTCTGCGATTCACTTTCGACACCGATCCTGAATGCAAAACGCTGATCGGCGCGGACCGTGTCGGGAGAATAGAAATTTGTGACCGCGATTCTCTCGGTGGCCGACGGCGGCGGCGCGACCGCGAAAATTCGCACGCCGTCCTCGAGCATCGCAGGAACCTCCGACATCGCGGAGTCTTCGGTTTCATTGCCATCGCTCAGCAGCACGATTCGCTTATCGGCTTCGGGCGCAAACAGACTCTCGGCCGCGGTCAGCGCGCTGGCGATATTGGTGGCTCCTCCATCGACGCCGTCGCCGAAGTGGCTCAGCAGTCGCGGATCGGTCAAAGGCGCAAGCAGCCGCGCGTCGCGGCCAAAACCGACAATCCCAAGCTGGTCGCTCGCCGCCATCGCGGACTTCAATTGTTCGATCTGGCCGCGCATCCAATCCTGTTGATCGGGCGACACCGATCGTGACTCATCCATCACCGCAACCACCGCGACGCTTTGCGCCGCGATGCGTCCGGGAATGCGCAGCCCCGCGAGCATCACGACCAGACCGACGACGCACAGCGCGCGAAGCGTCGCAGACGCAGCACCCGCCCAGCGCGGTCCAATCCGCATCGCGAGAATCCCAGGCGTCGCCGCTATCGGCGCGAGCACGAGCAGCCAGAGCAGAAGCGGCCGATCAAACATGGCGCATTCCCCAACGGCCGGCGTGGTTGATCAGCATCGCGGATTCAATCATCAGAGCGATCAACGCCAGCGCAATCAAAATAAAAACCAGCGGCTGCACTTGTCTGGCGGATTGTACGTTTGCCAGCGCGGCAGCGCGTCCGACGGGCGCGCTAGCTTCGGCCTGCGGTTTCGTGGCGATATCCGATTCGGCCGCGTCGTAATAATTGGCGAGCACCTGCGTCGTCACACCACCTGACTCAACAGTATAGCGTCCAGCCTGCAGCGGACGGATTCGCACGCGGCCCCATTTGTCGGCAGCAATTGTGCGCACACTTGCGTCGGGCTGGGTAACGCGCGCCGTTCCATTCGCAGGCACGCTCACATCGGAGCCGGTCGCGACGATGAAAGTATCGCGCGGCGCAGTGAGTTGCTTCATGAGATCGACGGTCAGCACCAGCGCGTCGAGATGATCGGGCGCGAGCAGCAGATGATCGCGTACGTCGAAGGCGAGCACGCCGACGGGACCGCTGCTCGCGCGTCCGATCGCAGCGATCGGAATCGACGGATGGCCGGGGCCCGCAGCGGTGGCGATCAGATCCATCCATTCGGGAATTGCGACGATTCGGGTCGCGCCCAGCGTCAGAGATTCCATCGCGGGCGATTCGCCCATCGCGTCATTACGAATATCGGCGCTCGCAATCGTTCCACTGACGGAGATTCCCACGCCCGCGGCATACGGCGAACTCTTCGTCGCATCCGGCGGATATATGAGGAGGGTGGACGCCGCCTTGACCGCGGGCAAATAGGAGTCGTGCATAACAGCCAGTTCGAGCGGCTTGGCATTCGCGCCAGTCGCATTCGATTGCGGAACATATTTGGCGGGATCGGCGGTCTCGATCTGGAAATTCGAGTTGACTGCGAGCAGCACGCGCGCAATGTCATCGCGCACCGCTGCGTCGGGCGAGAGCACCAGCACACGCGCCGCGACATCGGATGGCGCGTCGGCATAGCGGCTATTGTCTGCGTCGATCGCATCGGCGGTCAGAATTCGTGCATGGAGCAAACCGCCCGTCTTGAGCGGTCCGAAGGAGGCCAGAATCTGTTCGCGCGGCGCGAGCATCATCGTCTGATGAAACTCTTCGGCGTCGCCGAGATCGATTGCCAGTTCCGCCGGATGAGGCCGCGCGGAGAAGTTGCGAATCACGGCGCGGCCGCGCGTCGACCCGGGGATGCCGGGATCGAGCGAGACGATCGCGAGGTTGGAATCGCCGGAGCCGACCTGGTGGAAATTCACGCGCGCCGTCGAGGCGGCGTCGGCAAGAATCGCGGGCGCCGGCGGACGGTCCGCGAACAGATCGATTTCCGACGCTCCGTGCGCTCGAATCAGCGCCGCTCTGAGAGCCGCCGTGCGCGCGGGTACCGCCATCGGCACAAGATCGTCGAGCGCCTTGCGCAAATCGGCCCGGTTCGCTGTCTGCGGGTGGCGGACCTGCGCCTCGAGCGCGTATGCGATCACGCTGAACTCGTCGCCAATCGGAGCTTGATCGATTATTTCCAGCGCGTCGTGACGCGCCTGGTCCAGCCGCGTGCCGGAGCCGTCGTGCGCGCTCATCCCGGCGCCGAGATCGAACACCAACGCGTGGCTGCGGCCGTGACCGGGTGACGGCGGCCTCATCACGTAGAGTCCCGCAATCGCGAGCGTCAATGCGGCCAGCGTCGCCATCTCGAGCCAGAACAGCGGGTCGAGTCGTACTTGACGGACGCTCGCAACCGGAGCGGGCGCCTCGTCGAAAAGCATCAGGCTCGACACTTCAATCGTCGGACGCGATCGTGAGCGCAGATAAATCAGCACCAGCAGCGCGAGGCTGAGTCCATAAATGATGTTCTGCGGATTCAGGAAGCCCACGGCTATCTCACAATTCCGAGCAGCGGCAGTTCGCGTTCCATAAAACTATCCAGGTTGCCGGCGCCGAACGCCTGCGCGTACGTGATCGCGTGCGTCGTGCAGATTTGACGCACATGCGCGACGATCTTTTCAACTTTGCGCCGAATCGCCGCGATCATCGTCGGGCCGAGCACGGTCTCGCGGACTTCACCGGTCTCCGCATCCCGGATGCGATACAGCCCCGGCGGATACGCGGCGCTGCTCTCCTGCTCGCCCATGACGTGGATTACTTTTACGTCGTGGCGCGCGGCCACCAGCCGTTTGAGCGCATCCTCGATGTCGATTTCGTTCACCAGAAAATCCGAGATGACGACAACTGTACCTGCGGGCCGGCGCTGTAATAACAATTCGTCGACGGCTGCGCCCAATCGCGTCTCGCCGCCCGCTCTCACCGACGTCACGAACGATTTGAAATTGAGGTACGACTCGCGCCGGCGATGAAACGGCGTCGCTTCGAGCTTCATCGCCCCGCGATGCATCGCAAACGCGCCGATTCGCACCGCGTCATTGTCGGCCATCCCGATGTACGCGAGCGACGCGCCGATCGCCAGCGCGAGCCCGAGCTTGTCGTCGCGCTCCGGCAATCCCATCGAGGCGCTCGCGTCGATTAGCGAGGTGACCTCGACCTGCCGGTCGGCGCGATAAGTTCGCAGCATCAATTCGTCGAGACGCGCGAACGCATTCCAGTCGAGGAAGCGCAAATCGTCGCCGGGCGCGTATTCCTTGTAATTTTCCGGCTCGATTCCGAGACCCTGGACGCGCCCGAGCGCGCGCTGACCAGCGCGAACCGTACGGGCGCGTTTGATGCCGAGCACCAGCCGGTCCAGTTTGCGCAAATATTCGGGCTCGAAAGCGCGTGCCTCGAGCATCGTCGACCGCCTATACTTTCGCGGCGCGAACCGACTTGATGACGCGCTCGACAATGTGCGCGGCGTCGATTCCGTCGGATAGCGCGGCGTAGTTGAGCATTATGCGATGGGCCAGCGCGGCGATTGCGACGTGCTCGATATCTTCACGCGCGATGTTGGCGCGCCCGTCGAGCAGTGCGCGCACCTTGGCGCCGAGGATCAACGCCTGCGCGCCACGCGGACTCGATCCAAACATCACATAGCGATTGACCATCTCGTCGTGCACCGCCTTGGCCTCGTCGGTCACGAAGCGCGAGTTCTGCGGCTGCGTCGCACGCACCAGCCGCGCCGCGTAAGTCTCCATCGCGGGTGCAGCCATCACTTCGCGCACCAGCCGCTTGAGGCCTTCAACATGATCGGCAGCTTCGGCGGCGTGGAAGATAGGCTCGATGCCCGCGTCCTCAGGCCCGGTGGTCGACGAGATGATTCGCGTCAGTTCAGCTTCGTCGGGATAGTTCAGCCGGACTTTGAACAGGAAGCGGTCGAGCTGCGCCTCGGGCAGCGGATAGGTGCCCTCCATCTCGATCGGATTCAGCGTGGCCATTACGAAGTACGGCGGCTTGAGGCGATAGGTCGTGCCCGAAACCGTCACCTGCAACTCGGCCATCGCCTCGAGCAGCGCGGACTGCGTCTTCGGCGTCGCGCGATTGATCTCGTCGCCGAGCAGGATATGGCAGAACGCGGGTCCCGGCTGAAAGGTGAACTCGCGCCGACCGTCTTCGCCCGACAGGATCACGCGGGTGCCGGTGATATCCGCCGGCATCAGGTCGACGGTGAACTGAATTCGGTTGAAGCTAAGATTGAGCGCGAGCCCAAGCGTTTTGACCAACGTGGTCTTGCCGGTGCCTGGGACACCTTCGATCAGAACGTGACCGCCCGCGAACAACGCCGAGAGCAATTCCTCGACCGCCTGCTCGTGACCAATAATCGATTTGTGGATCTCGGCCTGAATCCGCCGAAACGTCCGGGCGAAATCCGCCACTGTTGGCGTTTCCGCCTGTACGTCGCTCATCGTTCGAATACCCGCTTGATTGTAGTTCGATCGTCGGCCGGCACTGCGGCGCGCGCCACCGGCTCGTCGGGCTCCTGGTTCACGCTGAGAGGAGTGCGCACTTTGGGCGGCACGTACGCGTGACCGGCGCCTTTCGCGCCGTGATCGACGGGGCGTGCCTCGATTGCAATCTCGAATCCCTCGTTGCCCAGCTTCGACGCCGCGGGCGCGCCGAACAGACTGTCGGGATCCGCGCCGATTCCATGGGCCGAACCGCCGTTGCTGCTGTTCTCACCGTTCTGTTGGATGCTTCGATCGGAAGCGCTGTCGTCCTTGTTGGGGTTGTCGACACCGGCGTTGGACTCGACGCTGGCCGCACCGTGGCCGCCAGGCGAAGGCTGCGACTTCGGCTGACGCGAATCGTCTTCCGGCGGCAAGTCGAGCTCGTGGTTGGTCTTCGGCTGGTCTTGTTGGAACTGTCCTGCAACCTCGCCGTGACGATTCTTCTGCGCATCGGGCGCGCGATGGATTTCATTTTGATTCTGGTCGCGTCCCGCGTCGGCCAGCCGCAGGTTGAGCCGCTGCTTCGAGGCCGCCTGCTGCCCGGTGAGCTTGTTTTGTAGATTCCCGGCCATGTCACGCGCGCGATTCATCAGCTGATTCAGCGAACTACCGGTGGCATCTCCACCGCCCGCACCTTCGCGAGCGAGCTTCTCCTCGAGCCGGCGCATGGTCGCGGC
Source organism: uncultured delta proteobacterium (assembly GCA_963744545.1). GTDB lineage: Bacteria > Desulfobacterota > Binatia > Binatales > Binataceae > Binatus. The sequence goes on along the minus strand of CAVUUH010000044.1, from coordinate 230,010 downwards.
ATCTGCGGTAACCTGCATCCCATTTTCATCGCCCCGTTCGGCCGGCCTTAGATGAAGGTCGTCGAGATCGACCGTGAGATCGTCCTGCCCGTTGCCCGGAGTGATCACTGGCGCACGCTTGATTTTTGAAATTGGAAACGCGAGCGCAGCCAGCACGATTGCTCCCGCCAGCGGATAGACCGCGCGCGATACGCGACGACGCTCGATGTTCGAGACTGAGAATTCATCATGATGCCCGAGCGTGTCCTCAACCAGGTACGACCACAGCGGGCCGCGGCTTCCGGTGTCCTTGAGCGCGACGATTGTCGAAAGGCGCCCCTTCAGCTCCGCGCGATCGTCGGCAATCGCGGCTGCCTTCACCGCACTGGTGCGCATTCGCCATCCGGCCGAGACGGCGCTCGCGATACCTATGAGCGCAACGACCACCAGCGCCGCACCGCCAACCATGAAAGCGAGCGGTGTCAGCAAATATGCCATCGCGAAAACGGCGGCGCCGGCCGCAATTGCGATCGCGAGCGTGTAGAAAATCGCGTGCTGCAATGCCAGCGAGTTCAGTCGCGCTCGAACCGACCCGACCCGGCCCAGAATTTGCCCGAGTTTCTCGTCAGCTCGCCTGTCTTGTGAGGGAAACGACATCAAATGCGCCAAGCGCGCAGATCGAGGATAGTTTAGCGCATCTACTCAAGCAACGATAAATCTCCGGTGACCGCGCTCGTTGGTCAGGTCAGAACGTCCATCCAACAATCGACTTCAGAAAGATTCCGTTACTCGCGCGAGTCACGCCGATCCCCACGCCCAGATTGAGCTCGAGCTGCGGGATAAAATCGAAATTCAGCGCCGGCACAATGAAGTGCTGTTGCTCCTGCACCTTCGCCAGCGGCTGAATCGATCCCATGTCGCCGTAGTATTCGACCGCCGGCGAAAGCCAGTCGTTGAGCTTGTAAACCAGCATGCCCGACGGATCGAATTGCATTCCGCGGTGCGCGCCCGGACCACTGAATGGATCTATGAATGCGAAGTCCGTCACCAGCCGAAATTTTTTATAGTTCGCGCCCGCGATCGGCCGTAACTCCAGCGTCAGCGGATTTTCCTCGGCCGCATGCCGCATGTAATCCAACTCGATATTTCCGCCGAATTGCACCTGCCACTCGAAGGTCTGCGGGATTCCGAAATGGACCTTGGTGCGCGATCCCGAATATTCGTAGTCGCCGTTCGAGAGTTTCGCGGTGCAGAAATACTGACCGACCTCGAGCCAGCGCAGGACTCCGTAGGTGCCCTCGACCGTTTCGTGTACCTGGTAAACGTCCATCTGGCTTTTCGCCAGCTGCCCGGTCGCGGTCGTGGTCGTGTTCGAGTGAAGTTCGAGCGTCAGATGCCCGACCGGCGCCGTGTCGGTATCGTAAATCTGAATTTCGTAGAAATCGATCGCGTGCGACGGACGCGCGCCCGCGAATAATGCGGCGATACTTACAGCGATCGCTAAAATTTGTTGGGCATATTTCCTCACGCGAGTCCCGGATAAAATTCTCTAGCGCGATTCCTTGAGGCCGGCGTCGTCGGCCGCTCCCAGAGCGATCGCTGACCAGTCCAGGTCGGCGCGTCCCTTCGCAATCGCCGAGACGAACCGATCGTGCAGCAGGCTCGCGGTCGGCATCGGCGCCGTCACCTCCGAGCCGCGTTCTGAAGCACGAGGTTCATATCCTTGAGTCCGAGCGGCAGCCGAAAACCCGGCGGGCTGAACCGTCCATGCGAAATGATCGCGCCATAGCCCTGGTACACCGGCGCGGCAAAGAGCGTCTTCGTCAGCATCTCGAGCGCGGCGGACGGATCGACGCCGCTCTTGCGCATCATCGCGGATGCCTCGCCCATCGCCTCCATCGCCGCCGCGATCATGAAGTTGCCCGCGAGCTTCACCACGTTCGCCGAGCCAACGTTGTCGCCAAAGTCGAATATCGCATCGCCCATCGCCTCGAGGATCGGTTTCACTTTGGCTCTGATTTCTGCAGGGCCCGAAACGCAGATCTTCAACTGCTTCGCCTGTGCCGCCGTCGGCCGCCCGAACACCGGCGCCGCAACCATCACACTATTATGCGACGCGTGATACGCGGCCAGCTCGCGCGTAGTCGCCGGCGAGACGGTACTCATCGAGATATGAATTCCGTCAGGCGCCAGCTTCTCGGCTATGGCATCCGGGCCAGTAACCAGTGCCTTGACCGCCGCGTCATCGGCGAGCATCGAGACGACGATTCCTCCCGGCTGCGCGACGTCGCCCGCGCGATCCGCGCGACGCGCACCTTTCGCAACGAGAGGCTCGGCCTTCGACGCAGTCCGATTGTAAACCGTCAGATGGAATCCCGCGGCGATCAAGTTCGTCGCCATCGGCAGACCCATCGCGCCCAACCCGACGAATCCAATTTTCTGTGTCATAGACTCAAACTATCACTCGGCTTGATTGGGGCAATGAAAAATAACTCAGTGACCCCTGCCGAAGGAAGTGTAACCACCGCGGGTTTAATTTAGTCACCGCGAGTGAGTGACTCCGATTCGCGGGCATTGCGCCGCGATTTTGCATCGCGAACACCACGGCGACGTCGGATGACAAATCGTCTGGCCGAACGCGACCAGGATGCCGTTGTACTCGAGCCAATGCTTCGACGGCAGCACCGCGCGCAACGCAATTTCGGTCTTATCTGGCGTCTTGGTGCGCACCAGGCCCCATCGATTCGAAATGCGATGCACATGAGTATCGACGCAGATGCCCGGCTTCGCATACGCCTCGGTCACGACCAGGTTCGCGGTCTTGCGCCCGACGCCTTTGAGCGTCAGCAGCGCGTCGATCTCGTCAGGCACGCGTCCGTCGAATTTCTCGATCAGGTCGCGGCAAATTCCGCGGATGACGCGCGCCTTGGTGCGATAGAAGCCCACCGGAAAGATAAGCCGCTCGAGCGTCTTCGGCGACAGCGCGAGTATGGCCTCCGGCGTATGCGCGCGATCGAACAATCGCGTCGAGGCCGCCGCAGTAGTCGCGTCCTTGGTGCGCAAACTCAGGATGCATGAGATCAGCGTCCTGAATGGATCGCGATGCTGCACCGCAATGAAGCTCACAATCGGCGCATTCCACCCCGGCGCCTCGCGCCGCAGCACGCTGAGCGCACGACTAACCCCGCGCGCATCAAACGGCGCGCGCTGCGTCGCTTTCATTTTCTTATCTGATGCCATCTTTCGATCTGTCGAACGCGCCTCAGCTTTGTGCATATTTGTTCCTGAGATACGCGCTGGCGCGCGAGATCTTTCGCTGCGCTCAAGATGACACAAAACAGCGAGCGCCTACACGCGTCATTCTGAACTGCTGCAGCGAAGAATCTCGCCGGACGCTCTCGCGTCAGGCGCAGGCACGCCTGCCTGCAAGCTTCATCGCGCTTCGCTTTTGTCCATCGAGCCAGTTGACGGCGCGCTCGCGACCGTGTTGCTTCATGGCGTGATTAAAGTCTCACCGCGACGCTCGATGACTCGCGCATCCGCTATCAACGCCTTTTCGCTACTCGCCTGCCTTGCGATTTCCGGCGCCGCTTTCGCTGCCTCACCCGCCGCCTCGCCCAACGTGCTGCCGGCTGAGTCCAGGGGCGTCACGCAGGCGCCTCCCCCTCAGCCAATCAATTGGGATCGCGTAACGCAGGAAGCGACCGACCTGCTGTCCAAGTACATTCAGATCAACACCACCAACCCGCCCGGCAATGAGATCGAGGCGGCGCGGATGTTCAAGGAAAAATTTCTGACCGACGGCGTTCCCGCCACCACCTGGGAGCCGCAGCATGGACGCGGAATTGTCGCCGCTCGCCTCCGCGGTATCGGCAAGCATAACAAGTCGATCATCCTGTTGAGCCACATGGACGTCGTGCCCGCCAATCCCAAGGAATGGCAGGTGCCGCCCTTCTCGGGCCTCGTCAAGAACGGGGAAATCTGGGGACGCGGCGCGATCGACGACAAGGGCCCCGGCGTCATCGAGCTGATGGCGATGCTCGCGATCAAGCGCGCGGGCATCCTGCTCAATCGCGACGTGCTGTTCATCGCCACCGGCGACGAGGAAGAAGGCGGCAAGAATGGCGCCGGATGGTTCGTCGATCACGAGGCCAGCGTTTTCTCCGATGCCGGCTACCTGCTCAACGAAGGCGGCGGGATTCACCCGCTGGCCGACAACAAGCGCAAGGTCTACGTGGTCTCGGTCACTGAGAAGACCCCCCTCTGGCTGAGGCTCACTGCCAACGGCCCGGCCGGGCACGCGTCCGATCCGCCGGCGGAAACTGCGGTCACGCGCCTGGTACGTGCGCTGGATAAACTGAGCGAGTACAAAACGCCCATCCACGTCATCGGGCCGGTGCAGGACTACTATCATTCGGTAGCCCTGCTCGATCACGGGCCGCGCGAGCTGCTCGATCTCGCCTCGGCGCTGAAGAATCCCGCGTTCCAGGATAAGTTTGTTTCCGATCCGAGCCAGAACGCGCAGGTCCGCGACACCATCACGCCCACCGTGCTGTCCGCCAGCCAGAAGACCAACGTGATTTCCGAAACGGCGTACGCGGAAATCGATTGCCGGCTGCTGCCGGGCAGCGATTCGAAGACGGTGATGAACGACATCAAAAAAGCGATCGGCGACGACAGCATCAAGATCGATGTGCTGCTGAACTTTCAGCCGATCTCGTCGCCGTCGCGATCGCCGCTGATGAACGCGATCGAGACGCTGGCTCGGGTCCACGATCAGGCGAGCGTCGTTCCCTCGATGGTCATCGGGTTCACCGACAGCCATTACTTCCGCCAGAAGAAAATCGTGTCCTATGGTTTCATTCCGATCGAAGTTCTTCCGGCCGAGGGAAAAGGCATTCACGGCATCAACGAACGCGTCGGAGTGAAAGAACTCGCCGACGGAATTCAACGGATGGTACAATTGCTTAAGATCTTCGGAGGCCAGTAGCAGGTGTTGCGATGATTCGAGGCGGCGTTGGTTACTCGACTGCGCGCAATCCGCGCAGCGCCGCTGCCGAGGCGACCGCGGTCGCGCTCGCGCAGGCGGGAATCAGCCGCGCGACGGGCGCGCTGTGTTTCGCAACTCCAGCCTACGGCGCGGCGTATCCGATGATCCTGCGCACGGTGGCTTCCGAAGCGCACACGCGCGAAGTAGCAGGATGCTCGAGCATGGGCGTCATCGCCGGGGAAACCGAAACCGAATCTGGCCATGCGCTCGCAGTGCTGGTGTTCGGCGGCAACGAAGATGAAATTCATGCAACCCGATTCTTCGTCCCGACTCTTCGTGGCCGCGCTGTGGGCGTCGCATCCGACGTAGCAGCCGCGGTACGCCCGAAGCTCGGCAGATCAAACCTGCTGATTCTCTTCGCCGATACTTACAACTTCGAAGCCGAGGCGACGCTCGAAGCACTCGGAACTGAATTGCCCGGCCTGACGATTGCAGGCGGCGGCGCGAGCGAGGACGGCTCGATCGGCGAAACCTTTGTTTTCTGCGGCGACACGATCAGCTCCAACGCCGTCGCCGGGATGCTTATTTCAGGAGAGTTCGAACTCACGCTGGCTAACAGTATTGCTTGCGGCCTGATCGGCACGGCGCATCGCGTGACCGCCGCCCGCGATAACATCCTAATAGAGCTCGACGGCCGCCCGGCCTACGAAGTCTTCGCTGAAGCCGCCGGTCCTCTGGCCGCCGATCTGCGCCGCGCGCTGACGTACATATTCGTCGCGATTCCGGTGTACGAGAACGCGGATACAATCGAGCGCGGTCAATTTGTCGTGCGCAATATCGTCGGCGCCAGCGAGGAGCACGGCGTTATCGCAGTCGCGTTCCAACCTAAGGTGGGAGATACGATCGGCTTCGTGCTGCGCGACGCCGAGCGCTCGCGCGAGGACTTGAAGGCGACCCTCGACGATTTGAACGACCGCTTCGACTCACCGCCTGCGTTCGGCCTGTACTTCAATTGCGTGTCGCGCGGCGCCGGTCTCTACAACATCCCGGGCCACGACTCCGCCTATATCAGACGCGCCCTCGGCCCGGTCCCAATCGCCGGCTTCTTCACCGGTTTCGAAATCAGCTCGCTAGCCGAGCAAACCTCGCTGCTGCAGTATTCAGGGGTATTGGCGCTGATCTCGGGGAAAAAATCTTAGGTTGAGTCTCACCAGACTAACGACCGAACCGCCGGCGCTCTTATTCTTGTGTCATTCTGAGCGCAGCGAAGAATCCGGATCTTTCTCAACGCGTACAGATGCACCTTAACCACGCATTGAGCGATGTTTTTGTTGCTCTCCCCGTTTGCGCATTACAGCGGATCGCACCCTCCAACGGCGCTCACCACGATCGCGCCATGGTTGGGGGTGCGCCCTCACGTCAAAAAGATCCGGGATTCTTCGCTGCGCTCAGAATGACACGAAAAAAAGACGACTCAGAAAAGGAACAGGCGCGTTTCGCCCGCTTAAACAGCGTGCGGTGGGAGCTTGCGCGTCACCAGCATCGCGATGCGGTACGTGAAATACATCTCACCGTCGATTCGCACCGGACGCGCGCCGCTTAGATCTTCGAGCGCGTCCCGCTCGACCATCGCAAGAGCCTTCGCCGCGCGCTCCGGTGACGCATTCGCCGCCTTGATCCATTGCGAGACCGGAGTGCGGTATCCATGCGACGTGAACCTCACTATCTCGAGGCCCGGCCGCGCCCATCATCTTGATCAACTCGCTCATCGCAAGCGCGCTCGTATGAGACGTATCGCGCAACCGTTCGAATTCATTGTAGTACGCCGCGCGCTCGGGCCGTTCGCTGGCAATCAAATCCTCGATCGCCACTAGTCCGTCAGCCCGACATACGCGCGCCATCTCGGCAATAACTTTCTCCGGCGCGGCGAAGTGATGGATCGCGAAACGGCACACGACGACATCGAATTCGCCGTCCTTGAACGGCAGCCGCGACTCGACGTCGCCCTTCTGGAAGCTGACGTTGGCGATTCCCCGCTCCGCGCGCATCGTCTCGGCAATCTTGAGCGGCGCGTCAGTGAGATCGATCCCCACGACTTCGCGACACACCGCCGCAAATGCCATCGCGACATGCCCCGGCCCGGTCGCGACTTCCAGCACGCGCGCATCCGCCGCCGGCGCGACAATCTCGACCAGCTTGCGCAGATGCTCGGCGTCGCGAATCGCGGGCGCGGTCGCATAGTCATTCGCCTGCCGAGTGAATTCTTCGCGGACGAGATCTTTGTGTTCCATTGTTTAGTAACCGGCACCCATTGTCGCGGTTCCCGCACCCGAATCAAGCTGGTGACACGCGCCGTGGTAAATTCTAAGAGCGCGCGCTCCGCTTTTTTGCTCTCTCTCCGTGTCATCCCGAGCGTAGCCGAGGGACCCCGGATCTTTTACGACGCCAGAAGGTGCAACCTAACCGCGCATCAAGTGATGTCCTGGCAGGCGCACTTCGATCACTCCGTGGTTGAGGGTGCGACGGCGAGCGTTCAGAAAGATCCGGGGTCCCTCGGCTACGCTCGGGATGACACAGTGATGGATGATTGGGCATTCCTCGGCGCTTGCACGTCTGAAAGCCTTAATGGTACCTGAAACATGGATCTGAGCGGTTTCAAGCCGCAGGATTCCCCATCGAAAAAACGGAGGCACGTAAGTTGGATTTCGGATTTTCTGAAGAACAAGAGATGCTTCGGGACGCGGCCAAGCGCTTTCTGGCCGACAACTGCCCGACCAAGTATGTCCGCCAGATGATGGCGGATGCGACCGCCCACGACCCCGCCTTCTGGAAAAAGCTGGTCGAACTCGGATGGCCGGGGCTGCTCATCCCGGAAAGCTACGGCGGACAGGGCGGCAGCTTCCTCGACATGACGGTGATCGTCGAAGAAGCCGGCAAGGCTCTGGTGCCGGGCCCCTTCTTTACCTCCGCACTGCTCGCGGCGCCGCTGTTGATTGAAGGCGGCTCGGACCAGCAGAAGAAAGATCTCCTGCCACGAATGGCGAAGGGCGAGTTCATCGGCACCGTCGCGATCGCCGAAGCCGCAGGCCGCTTCGACGCCGAAGGAATCCAGCTCAAGGCGACCAAGAGCGGCAACGAATACACCATCACCGGCGAGAAGTTTTTCGTGCCCGACGCGCACGTCGCCAACGGGATGGCAGTCGCGGTCCGCACGGGCGGCAGCGGCGAAAAAGGAATCTCGATCCTCGCGATGAACGCGAAGGCGCCCGGCATCACGATCACTCAGCTCAAGACGGTCGATATGACGCGGCGGCTATGCCACGTGAAATTCGACAACGTGAAAACTTCTGAACTCGTCGGCAAGGAAGGCGAGGGATGGCCGATTCTGCGGCGCACGCTCGACATCGCAACCGCCGGGCTCGCAGCCGAGATGGTCGGCACCGCGCAGCGCGCGCTCGACATGTCGGTCGATTACGCCAAGACGCGCGTGCAGTTCGGCAAGCCGATCGGATCGTTCCAGGCGGTCAAGCACAAGTGCGTCGACATGATGGTCGCGGTCGAGAACGCGCGCTCGCTCACCTACTACGCGTGCTGGACCGTCGACACCAAGGGCCCGGAAGCGGCGACTGCGGTGCCGATGGCGAAAGCGTACGCATCCGACATGGCGAAGAACGTCACGTCAGAAGCAATCCAGGTCCACGGCGGAATAGGATTCACCTGGGAGCACGACATGCACCTGTACCATCGCCGCGCCCTCGCCGGCGAAGCAAACTTCGGCAACGCCCCCGTGCATCGAGAGACAGTGGCGAAGTCGCTGCTCGGCTGATCACGCTAGCTAAGATTGATAAGAGGGCCGCGGGTGATATCCCCGCGGCCTTTTTTTCAATCTACCGTACCAAAACTGAAGGTAAACGCGGACGCACTGACGGTGTGGTAATTCATACCCTTATGCAGGAAGTCGCGCCCTAGTTGACGCTTGATTTCCCGGTCGGCCTTCTCTCGCGAGATCCCGTGCTCGATCAACTTCTCGCGCCAGCGGTCGATCTCCGCCTCGTCCGTAGGTTGATAGCCAAGTCCCTCGCTGCACATCGCTCGAAACACTTGCTCCTTCTCGGGAGTATCCAATGGCGGAAGTATCATTACGACGAGGTCACTGAGGCGGGCCTGCACGTTCTTGAGTCCCAGGCGATTCATCAGGACGGGGGTCTTCATCCCGATGTTATAGTCGACGCCGCTGTCCTCGCGGATGCTGCGATTGACGCTCTGGATAAGTTCCAGGTCAACATTTTCCTGCTCATCAGATTCTTCGATATGAAGGAGCGCATTGTGTCCATTGCGGTTGGCGTCGCACGTGATCAACAGTCCGCCGGGCCGAGTCACGCGTATCATCTCGCGCAGAACTTGCTCGGGATCGGCCACGTGCATGAGAACCAGATGAGCGATCGTCACGTCGAAATGGGCGTCGCGCAGAGGAGCATGATGCACCTCGCCTCGGACAATCTAGAACGGGTACGGAGACTCGGCGAAAATCTCTTTGCCCTTTGAAACGAGGTTGGCCGCGGAATCGAAACCAGCGTACGAGCCTCCACTCGACAGCAGCGGAAGGATCATCGAGGCGAACCGTCCGAAGCCGCATCCGAACTCGGCGATCTTCAACGGTTGGCGATCGATCCGCCATACCTTGCTTACCAGGAACTCAAGGTAGTCGGCGTTATGAGTGAGAACCCGGCTCGCCCGGAGCGACTCGAACCTGCCCTCCCAACTTTCCGCCATCCGCTACGGCCGGATGCGGGTCCCAGGCTGCGTGAGCATGTCGGGTACCGGCTCGCCCTTCTCGACTTTATGCTGCGCGTAGTCCTGAACTGCGGTCAAAATTCCCGCGACCGCTTTGCCGAACATCAGGTCGCGATTCTCGCGCGCCCATTCGTTGGAGTACTTCACGCCCTCGGCCACCGCGCCCTGGAACTGCGGGGCCACGTAACGCGCGAACAGCTCGTACGAGCGCAGCGTCTTCTCGCGCGTAGTCCACTCGTGCGCGAGTCCCAGGATTCCGCCGAAGCCGCCGGTCGCCTGTTGCAGTTCCCTGATTCTCGCGATCGCATCGTCGGGCGTTCCAACAATAATCCCGCCGCGCCCGTTCATCCGATCGATGTTCATCTCCTCGATCGGCTGGTTCGGGTACTCCTCGAACTGCACGCGCGTGCCAAGCGTGTCGATGAAGTAGTCGCGAATCCAGGAGTTGGCGCCATCGCGAATATCGTTCATCGCCTCTTCGCGCGTCTCCGCGAGATGAATCGGGAAAACCATTCGCCAGTTTTTGCGGTCAACCGTCTTGCCATGCTCGGCCGCCGACTCTTCCGCCATCGCCCATCGCTTCATCAGATCGTCCAGCCCGCCCGGCGCGTACGACGCCACCGACAGCACGCCGCATCCGAGCTGTCCCGCCGCGACCATCCCCGACGGCGAGATTGTGCTCGCGACGAAGATCGGCATGTGCGGCTGCTGGAACGGTTTCACCTGCAGATGCGCATCGACCAGCTTAAAATACGACCCGTCGATCGAAATTTTGCCCTGCTCGGTGAACAGCCGAAGAATAGCGGTGACGCCCTCGACCATCCGCTTGCGCTGCGTGGTCGAATCTATTCCCTGCATGTACGCGTCGGCCGCCAGTGCGCCGGGACCGCATCCGAGCATCACGCGCCCGCGCGTCAGATGGTCCAGCAGGGCGAAGCGGTTGGCGACGTGAAATGGGTGATGATACGGGATGCTCACGACGCCGGAGCCGAGCATGATTCGTTTCGTGCGCGTCGCCGCCACCGCCATGAAGACCTCGGGCGACGAGATTATTTCCCATCCCGACGAATGATGCTCGCCGATGAACGCCTCTTCGTAGCCAAGCTCGTCGAGCCACTCGATCAGCTGCATGTCGCGCTCGAAGCAGAGCGTTGGGTTTTCGCCGACGCGATGGAACGGGGCCATGAAAATTCCGAACTTCATCATTTCTCCTTACGCGGGCGGGTCTGGAGTGGCGCTCTGGAGCACGGCGGTCCATCAGGTTACGACGAAATCAGAACGCGAAACAAGAAAAGCGAACCTGGCGGCGGTTGAACGATCGTTCAGCAAGATTAACATTTGCTAAGGTTTTACTCAATTATCTGTGACGCACGCGCTGAAACTTTGCTTCGGCGAATTCGTCAAACTGTAAGAGCATCGAGGATCAAGAGGCCGGAAAAAGAGTCCGGCTTGCTCAATGCTCAGGCAAATAGGATCATTAGATACGAACTCGCGCCGCTGCAGCGGGCGCTCGCATAGCAATGACGACTACAATTCTTCCAACCATGCGTCGCAGGCTGATACCTGCATTCACCGTCATGTTGATCGCGCTGGCGATCATGCTCGGCGGAGTCGACCCCGCTGCCGCGCAGCTACAGCAGGGCTTGGCAAATCCGCCGCCGCCACCATCGAGTCCGCCGCAGATCGTCATCCCGCAGAGTCAGGGCAAGGAAACCTCGACCCTCGAGCTGCCGTCGATGCCGGCGAAGCAGGGCGGAGAGTCGATGAACATCCCGCCGCAGATGCCGCAGACGGGGCAGTCGCTCGAGGTGCCGACGCGCGAATTGCGCCAGCAGCCTGGTTACGAACAAGTCACGGTGACCGTGACCGAACCGAGCGGCACCTACGTCACCGGACTGCAAAAGGGTGATTTTCAGCTCTACATGGACGGGCAACAGCGCCCGATAGAATTCTTTCGCCAGGATCTCAACACTCCCGTTTCAGTCGGCATCCTGGTCGACACCTCCGGCAGCATGACCCCGAAGATTCCGCAGGCGCGCGCCGCGATCGCCGAGTTCCTGCACGATCTGAATGACAAGGACGACGTTTTTCTGTTTGCATTTTCCAGCCACCCCTTCCTGCTCCAGCCGTTCACGACCAATCACGATCTCGTGATGCGCCGGCTCGCGTTGCTGCATGCCTACGGCCAGACCGCGTTGTTCGACGTGATCATGGAAGGCCTCCAGATGGTGCAGCGCGGGCGCTATGACAAGAAAGCGCTGCTCGTCGTCACCGACGGAATGGACAACACCAGCGCGTCGACTGTCAACGACGTCGTGGCCCAGGCGCGGCGGATGGGCGTGCTGGTGTACTCGATCGGAATCGGCGATCCGAACGGCGGTAGCGGCGGAGTTTCCGTCTCGATCGGCCCCTTCGTGCTCGGCGGCGACGACATGGAACACGTCGACTCCGAGACTCTGCACACTCTCTCGACCGAGACCGGCGCCAAAACCTACATCATCCGCCAGGCTGGAGACGGAGAGGCGCTGCGTCGCGCATGCGAGAACATCAGTCTCGAGCTGCGCGAGCAATACACCATCGGATTCCTCGCGCCCGATCCCAGCGCAGGCGGATACCGCAGCTTACGGGTAGATGTTCCCGGCAAATCCGGCGCCGAAGTTCGCGTCCGCAAGGGAATCGATGTCGGTGCGTCAGGCTCGTCGTTCGCCGGCGTACCTTAGATCGATTCGGTCTGGTCGCGACTTCAGCGCTACGCGCTTTTCTTCGATTCAAACGGCGAGACGAACGCGCGATCCGGATCAGGCAACAGGTTCAGGAACTTAATTTCGGCGAAATCCCCAATCAGCTGGAAGCCGGAGAACGCCGCATTATCCACGCGGATTCGCCGGAAGTGCGCGAGCTCAAGCCGCATGAAATGGCACAAGACGGTGCGGATAATGTCGCCGTGCGAGACGAACAGGATGCGCCGTCCGCTGTTGTCGCTGATCGCGCGACGTACTGCCTCGACTCCTCGCGATTGCACCTGCGCGATGGTCTCGCCGCCGGGCGTCGGCTCGTCCAGCGGATGGTCGCGATAGTTCAGGTACTCCTCGTCTTCGAGCAAATCGTCGTACACCATCCCTTCCCATCGACCGTATTGGACTTCCGATAGTTGCGGATCCTCGGCGATCGGGACGCCGCCGACGCCGGCCGCGATTATCTCCGCCGACTGCCGCGCACGCGCGAGCGGACTGGTGACGATCAATTCCGGCTTGATCAGCCGCGCAAAGGGAACCGAGGCTTCCACCTGCGCGCGGCCATCGGCATCGAGTTCGATTGGATTTCGGCCCATCACGCGGCCTTCGCGATTCCAGGCGGTCTCGCCGTGGCGCATGAACAGCGCGATTCCTCTCATCCCGTCACCACCTTTCAATTTATCCGCAACGTAAAACGGTCCCAGCGCCATCGAAGGTTCCTCGCGTCATGAAAATGCCGCTAAGAAAAATGCGGCGGGATCTCCTCATGAGCTCCCGCCGCAATCAAACCAGATATTCGACTATTGAGACAGCCGAACGCTACCGCGCCGACGCTGCCGCGCTCGTACTTGCTGCCGGTTCCGCATGCGCTGTTCCATTCGCTGGCGCGCCGAAACCGCAGAACGCTTCGTAGTCGATCAGCGTGGTCTGCGTGGGATGCTCGCTGCAGACGGGGCACTTCGGATCTTTGCGAATCTTCAAAATTCGCACGAAGTCCTTGTCCGACAGCGTGTCGAAGTACACCATCTTGCCGATGAGCGGAGATCCCGCGCCGATGATCAGCTTGATCGCTTCAAGCGCCTCGATCGATCCGATGAGTCCCGGAATCGCACCGAGCACTCCCGCCTCCGCGCACGACGGCGCCATGTCCGGCGGCGCCGGCTCAGGATACAGGCATCGGTAACACGGCCCGCCTTTGGCCGGATAGAAAACCGTGGTGTTGCCTTCGAAGCGGAAAATCGCGCCGTCCACCAGCGGCTTCTTAGAGAACACGCACGCGTCGTTGATCAGATATCGAGTCGGGAAATTGTCGCCGCAGTTCACGACCACGTCGTAATCCTTGACGATGTCCATCGCGTTCTCGGAAGTGAGCCGCACGTCGTGACGAATCACCTTCACGCCCGGATTCAGCGCGTTGATAGCCTTCTGCGCCGACTCGGTCTTCGGCATCCCGACGCGATCGGTGGTGTGGATGATCTGCCGCTGGAGATTCGACATATCGACGACGTCGAAGTCCACCAGGCCAATCGTTCCGACTCCGGCCGCCGCGAGATACAGCGCAGACGGCGAGCCGAGCGCGCCGGTGCCGAGCAGCAGTACTTTGGCGTCGAGCAGTTTCGCCTGTCCTTTCTCACCGACCTCGGGAATCACGAAATGGCGCGAGTAGCGGGTCAGCTCGTCGGCGGTGAACGCGCGATCCGCGATCCACGGCAGGCCGCGATCCTTCCACGCGCTGAAACCGCCGGTCATGTTGTAGACGTTCTCATAGCCGAGCTCGCGCAGCGTGCGCGCCGCCAACAGCGATCGCGTTCCCGACGCGCACTGCAGAACCACGGGAGTCTTGTGGTCGGGCACCTTCTCTTCGATTCGAAGCTCGAGGAATCCGCGCGGTATCGCGACCGCCTGCGGAATATGCCCCTGGCGCCACTCGTCGCTTTCGCGCACGTCGACCAGCACGGTGCCGGGCTTGTCGATCATCGTGCGCGCTTCGTCGATTCCGATCTGCTTAATCGTCGAGCGCGCTTCGTCGAGAATATTCTTCGAGGTTTTCGCCATAGGTTTTCCTGTCATTCGTCGGCGGATTCAGTTTCAATATACAACTATAACTACCCGCGCGAGTCACGCTACGCGGTGCGGTGGTCCACTATCCGCCGATCATTCGATGCGATTCGACCAGCGTGCGCATGAAATTCAGGACTTGTGCGGCATGTCCGCGCGGCGTCACTTCGTGAAAAGCGCGGCGCACGCGCAGATCGCTGTCGAGCACGAAAGTCGATCGCGCCGCATACTTGCCATTGAGCACACCGAACGCGGCGGCGAGCTTTCCGTCTTCGTCCGCCAGCAGGATAAACGGCAGCGCATGCTTTTCCGCGAACGCCCGATGACGCTCGACCGAGTCAGTGCTCACGCCGATGACGACGCAATCGAGCGCCTCGAATTGTTCGATACTGTCGCGAAATTCCTTGCCTTCGACGGTGCAGCCGGGCGTGTCGTCCTTCGGGTAGAAATAAACGACGACGTTGTGCCCGCGAAAATCCTTGAGCCGGCGCATCTCGCCGCGAGCATCAGGCACCGCGAGTTCGAGCGCCGTCGAAAGATCGAGATTGCCGTTCGCGTCAGGCGACGGCATGCGCTTCCGCCTCGGCAATCGATCGCCGCTTGGTGAATTTGATCGCCGCGTTGTCGATATTGATAGAGCACAGCGACCCGCACATCGTGCAGACGTTGGAACCCGCCGCCTCGCTCTCTTCCTTGTAGCGGCGCGCCTTGTCCGGGTCCATCGCCATCGCGTACATGCCTTCCCAGTTGAGCGCCTTGCGATATCGCGACATCTGGTCGTTCCAGACTTTAGCCGCGCGTACACCCTTGACCAGGTCGCCCGAATGGGCCGCGATTCGCGTCGCGATCACGCCCTCACGGACGTCGTCGATATCCGGCAGCCGCAGATGTTCGGCCGGCGTCACGTAGCATAGAAAATCGGTGCCGGCCGCCGACGCCATCGCGCCGCCAATCGCACCCGTGATGTGATCGTAGCCCGGCGCGACGTCGCAGGTCAGCGGCCCGAGCACATAGAACGGCGCGCCTCCGCATACTCGTTTCTCGAGCTTCACGTTGGCCGCGATTTGATCGATCGGCACATGTCCCGGACCTTCGATCATCACCTGCACGCCCATCGCGCGAGCGCGATCGGCCAACTCGCCCATTAGCAGCAGCTCGCCGATTTGCCCGCGATCGGTAGCGTCGCCGGTCGCGCCCGGGCGCAGTCCGTCGCCGATCGAAATAGTCACGTCATGTTCGCGGAGCACCGCGCAGACTTCGTCGAAATGCTCGTAGAGCGGGTTCTCATTGCCGGTGCGCTCGATCCACGACGCGAGCATCGCGCCGCCGCGCGACACTATTCCCTCGATGCGATGATGCCCCCGCAGCAGTCGCACGCTCTCGCGCGTGACGCCGCAATGGAGCGTCATGTAGTCGACGCCCTGGCGCGCCTGCCGCTCGATAACGTCGAGAAAATACTCGGCCTCCATCTCCATGATCGAGCGCTCAGAGCCGAGCTGGTAGATAGGCACGGTGCCGAGAATCACCGAGCATCGCGACAGCAGCTCGACGCGGATTTTGTCGAGGTCGGTGCCGGTCGAAAGATCCATCACCGAGTCGGCGCCGTAGCGGACCGCGGTGTAAAGTTTCTCGACCTCCTCTTCGACCAGCTGATGGAAGTTCGACGCGCCGATGTTGGCGTTGACCTTGGTGCGCAGGCCTTTGCCGATTCCAATAGCCCTGAAGTCGTGATGAATGTTGTGCGGGATCACGACCTCGCCAGTCGCGACCAGCGCGCGAATTTCTTCGGGCGAGAAACCTTCGTCCTCGGCAACTTCGGTCATCTGCCGGGTAATAATATTTTTACGGGCGGCTTCAATCTGGGTCATCACGTCACCTCTCGGCCGTCAAGCGCACGGCCTTGGATCTAAAAGTATAGCTCAATCGTCGCCGTACTCGATGCCGTTCTTTTCGCACAGAGCGCGCAGTTCCTGGATCATCCGCTCGGCACGCGCCAGGTGCGCCACTGCGATAAAATTCGCGAGCGCCACCAGAGTCAGCGCCCCGGTCGCCCAGTACATATGACTGAGCACGTCGCCGCCGTGTATCACGCCGACGCCCTTCGCGTACGCGATAAACAAAACGATCAGGCCCGCCAGGGTCAGGCCAATAGTCACTCGCGTCATCTTGCTATTTGCCGCTGCGGACAGGATGCCGGTCGATTGCAGTGAGGTCGTCGATATGGTCCGGCGCCTCCGCGTAATGCTTGGGCGCTTCGCGATTGGTGAAGTTCTTCATCTCGGGCCGCTGCGGATCGTAAACCCTGGCATCCTGCTCGCGGTACCACTCGAGCATCTCGTTCATGTTGCCGTCGCGGCCTTTTTCGGCGAGCACGCGCGATCGATGCATCAGCAGTTCCTTCTGCTCGACGAAATCCTTGCGGTCGAAACCCCAGATACGCGGATGCACGTAGGTGTCCATCCGAATCGCGTCGCACGGGCACGCCTCGACGCACAGGCCGCAGTAGATGCATCGCAGAGTGTCGATTTCGTAGCGCACCGGGAATTTCTCGACGTGCGGATCAGGCGACTCGCCCGCTTCTATATAGATGCACTGTGCGGGGCACGCGGTCGCGCACAAAAAACACGCGGTGCATCGCACACTCGAATCCTCGCGCAGCGTCAGCCGATGGCTGCCGCGAAAATTGTCGGGATAGTGCTTGCGCTCCTCGGGATACTGCGTGGTCGAAGTCGCGTTGACGTCCTTCTTCATCCCGAACAGATGCGCGGTATGCAGCATGAAATTGCGCACGAAATGGTAATTGGTGATCGCAAGACCCCGCAGGATTTCGGGGATATAAATCCGCTCCCAGAAGGTCATTTGTTCGCTTCGCTGCATCTCTAAACCAGCACCAAATCCATTGTCTGAACGGGAGTTTCTGCGCCGGCAGATTTCACCGGCTCACGATTTGACTATAAGGAGTCGCTCGAATCGCAGTCAAGTTGGATCACGGCGAAGCAGGTTGTCGCTTCGGGGCTCGCAGGCTTCAGCCACGCGTGATGGTAGTACCCGTTCTTGTCGATCGTGGGTGGCGGATCGGGAGCGGAGCCACCCCAGTGACCGACATGGGCACAGTTGATGGTCGGACCTGAGCCGTCACAGTCGTCGCCTTGACCCTCGTCAACTTCGACTGGGAAGCCGTCGAGCTTGGAGGGCACTTGCCGCATCACCGAGTCGATATTCTTCTGATCGTCCACCTCGACCAGGATCGCGGCCTCGTTCCGGCTATCGACTTCGCCGGTGACGACCGTGACGTGTGGAATCTTCATCAGCTCCGCGCGGTGCCGCTTGCTGACGGCCTCGGCGTCCCGCAAATCCTGCGCCGCCTGCTCCTGCTCGGGAGTCAGCGCCCTCGCATTCCGCGCGGAGCAAGCCACCAGCGCAATCACGATCAAGCCCGCCGCAATTTTCCCGACTCTCATTTCAACCGCGTATACAGCCGTGTCGGATTCTCATCCAGAATCTTCCTCGCCACCCCCGGCGCGAACTCCTTCCTCCCCGCCGTCAAACTCACCGTATCCGGAAATCTGCCGTCGAAATGCGGATAGTCCGACGCGTACAGAATGTGCTCCGCGCCCACAGTCTTAACCACATACGGCAGCGTCTCCTCATCGGGATCGCACGAGATAAAAAAATTCTCGCTCCGAATCACCTCCGACGGCTTGCGCTTCAGAAACGGCACGTACTCAGGCATCAGCTCGTAATGCTCGTCGAGCCGCTCCATCCAGAACGGCAGCCATCCCACGCCCGCCTCAAGAAACGCAACCCGCAGTTTCGGAAAAATATCGAGTACACCGCCGCCGATGAGCGCCGCGATCCCGCGCATCACCTCGAACGGATTCGTCGCCGAATGCTGGATGAACAGATTGTTGCCCATCTCGAACGTCCCCATCCCGTATGGCGGACGCGCCGTGCCGCCGTGGAAGCACGCGGGCAAATCCGTATCGACGCACGCATTCCAAATCGGATGGAACGCGGGATGGTCGAGCAGCTTATCCTCCATATGCGCCGACAGGTAGATGCCGACGCACCACGGCTCGTCCACGACGCGCCGGATTTCCTCAGCCGCCCGCTCCGGCGCGCGCATCGGCACAATCGCAACGCCCTTCAGGCGCGCCGGATACGCCGTGCAGTAGTCGGCGAGCCATCGATGGTACGCGCGAATCATCGCAACTTCGAAATCGACGCTCGGCAGCGCGCAGAAACTCGACACCACCGTCGCGAACAGCACCGCGACGTCGATACCCTCGCGCTCCATATCCTTGATGCGCACGTGGGGGTCGAAGCCGCCGCGCATGTCGGGCTTCTCGCCATGCGGCTTGCGCCCTGTCCGCGTCAGCGGCTTGTCAGGCGCGGCGACACCGAGCGGCCGCCCGGTGTTCAGCTGGTGGAAGTACCCGAAAAAATATTTCGACGCCCGCGTCGCCGCGATCTTCTTCAGATCATCGAGATCCGGCTTGAACTTGGTGTCGAGGTATTCGTCATAGAGCTCGTTCGGCTCCATCACATGCCCGTCGGCGTCGATTACTTTGTTGCCGTTGAACATGGAACCACTTATCGCGCCTGCAAGACCGAAACTCAAGATACCTCGCCTGCTGTCATTCCCACTTTGTCATTCTGAGCGCAGCGAAGAATCCCGGATCTTTTGCGACGCTGGCAAGTGCGGCCTCAATCATCGCGCAATCGAACTGCGCACCCGAGCGGCTGCAACACAGCAGCTGAAACATCGCTCGACGCGTGGTTGGAGGGTGCACCTGCCAGCATCGCAAAAGATCCGGGATTCTTCGCTGCGCTCAGAATGACAAAGTGGCGCGCCCAGAATGACAAAAGTTCGCCCCGCTCAGAATGACAAGTGCGCGGATTCGACTAACCTCACACGAGCGCACCCCTCCACACTCCATCACCTGACGCCAGCGGCGCTCGCCTACGACTCCAATCAGCCATATAGCACCCTCCATTCGCGCCGCTATAAAATGTCCGGCTGGAGAGTCGCATCGCGCATGAGCGACAGAGAGAAAGAGGCGCTGTACATCGTTCGCCGTCTGGTCGATTCCGGCTTTCGCGCCGTTTTCGCCGGCGGATGTGTGCGCGATCGAGTCCTCGGCGTCGAGCCCAAGGATTACGACATCGCCACCGACGCGCGTCCCGAAGTCGTGCTGCGAATGTTTGATCGCACCGTCGCGATCGGAGAGAAGTTCGGTGTGATCGGCGTTGTGCTCGATGGCGACAAGCCGATCGAAGTCGCCACCTTTCGCGCCGACGCTGAATACACCGACGGACGCCGGCCTTCGTCGGTCCGCTTCGGCGCAATCGAAGAAGATGCGATCCGCCGCGACTTCACCATCAACGGGATGTTCTACGATCCGATCGCCAACCAGCTGATCGATCTGGTCGGCGGGATGCACGATCTGCGCGCCGGAATCATCCGCGCCATCGGAAATCCTTACGACCGCTTCGAGGAGGACCATCTGCGGATCCTGCGCGCCGCCCGCTTCGCCGCGCGTATGAACTTTACGATCGATCCCGCGACCTGGGCTGCGATGAAACGCGCCGCGCCCACGATTGTCGATATCGCGGCCGAGCGAATCGGCGAAGAAATCGTGATGATGATGACCGAGGGCGCCGCCGCGCGCGCGATGGACCTGCTGATGGACAGCGGCCTGATGCAAATCCTGCTGCCCGAGGTCGTGCGCATGCGCGGATGCGACCAGCCCGAAAATTTCCATCCTGAGGGCGACGTGTACACGCATACCCGAATCGGCGTTGCGATGCTGCCGGCAGGATGCACCGAGACTGTCGCGTTCGGAATCCTGCTGCACGACATCGCCAAGCCGCAATGCCGAGCGGTCGTCGGCGACAAGGTCACGTTCTACGGACACACCGACGAAGGCTCTGTCATTGCCGCGAACATACTCGCGCGGCTTAAGCGCTCACGGTTCGTGCAGGAGCGCGTCGCGTACCTGGTGAAGAATCATCTGAAGCTTTGCATGGCGCCGCGGATGCGTCCGGCGACGCTCAAGCGCATGCTCGCAGAGGACGGCTTCGACGAATTGATGGACGTGGCGTTCATGGACGCGATGGCGTCGAGCTCGTACCTCGGCTACTGGCATTTTTGCCGCCACGCGCTGACGACGATGACGCCCGCTGAGATTCGGCCGCCGCGTTTGATCGGCGGTGAGGACCTCAAGCGGTTGGGGTTCACGCCGGGGCCGCGCTTCAAGGAAATTTTGAAGGACGTCGAGGACCATCAGCTCGACGGCGCGCTCGAAACCCGCGAAGCCGCGCTCGAATACGTGCGCGCGCACTACGACACAAGCGCCGCCTAGGTGCTGCGCGCTATCGCCATAACCAAGCGCTTCGGCCGTACGCTTGCGCTCGACGGCGTCGATTTCGAGGCGCGCCCCGGCGAGATTCACGCGCTGGTCGGCGAGAACGGCGCGGGCAAGACCACGCTGATGAATGTGCTGGCGGGCTCGCTCGCGCCCGACCGCGGCGAGGTCATCCTCGACGAGCGGCCGCTGCAGGCAGGCTCGCCGCGCGCTGCGCTGGCAGCTGGGATCGCGGCGGTGCATCAGAGTCCGATGCTGTTCGAGCGGATGACGTGGGAGGAGAATCTCGCGCTCGGCGGCTTCGACACCGGCGCTGAATTGTTGGACCTCGAGGCAGTCGCGGCGCGGGCGCGCGCGCTAGCCACGAAACTCGGCTTCGAGTTGCCCCCTCCCGGCACTACCGTCGAGAATCGTTCGGTCGCCGAGCGCGTCCGGCTCGAAGTATTGCGCGCGCTCAGCTTCAGCCCGCGCGTGCTGATTCTCGACGAGCCGACCAGCGTGCTCGCGCCTTCGGAGTTGAGCGCGTTTCTCGACCTGCTGCGCAACCTGCGCGCCGAAGGCAGAATCGTCGTGCTGATCACGCACAAGCTGGCCGAGGCGATCGCAGTTGCCGATCGAATCACCGTCCTGCGCCGCGGCCGCGTGGTGGCGCGCACGACTCCAGCCGAAACCAGCGAGGAAAAACTCGCGGGCCTGATGATTGGCGAGATTGTGATCCAACCTGACGCCGCCGCGATGCGGCTGCAACCGGGCGAGCCTGTATTGCGAATCGAAGATCTGTCGCTGGCCGATCGCGGCGGGCGTCGCATTCTCGAAGGCCTTTTGTTCAGCGTCAGCGCTGGCGAGATTGTCGGGATTGCCGGCGTTGACGGCAACGGACAGACCGAGCTGGTCGAATTGCTCGCCGGTGTGCGCAAGCCGAGCGAGGGGAAAATAATTTCGCGCGGCGCGATGGCGGTGATACCGCAGAATCGCGACCTCGACGGGCTGATCCTCGACATGCGGCTGTGGGAGAACCTCATTCTCGCGCGTCCGCTCCGGGAGCGGGTGACGTCGCACGGATGGCTGAACACTTCGCGCGCGATCGATCTCTCGCGCGAGCTGATCGAGCGTTTTCGGATTCGCGCGCCCGGCCCCGAGACGATTGCCGGCGCGCTTTCGGGCGGGAATCGCCAGCGCCTGGAGGTGGCGCGCGCGATAGCGTCGCAGCCGCAGGTGATCGTCGCGCACAATATCTGTCGCGGCCTCGACCTCGCCGCGACCGCCGAAGTGCATCGCACGATTCTCGACTTCGCAGCCGCCGGCCGCGCGGTGCTGCTGATTTCGAGCGACCTCGACGAGTTGCTCGCGATCTGCGGGCGGCTGCTGATTATCAGCCGCGGAAAAATCCGCGAGACGAATCCCGACGAGCGCGATCCCGAGCGGCTGGGCCTGCTGATGTCCGGGGCGCGCGACTGATGCTGTCCTCGATTGCGAAACCGTTCGCAGCGCTGGCGCTCGCGTTCGCATTGATCTCGATCGTGCTCGCCGCCCTCGGCGCAAATCCATTCAGCGTGTTCGCGGCGCTGGGCGAAGGAGCATTCGGCAATTGGTACGCCTGCGTCGATACGATTGTGAAATCCTGCCCGCTGATTTTCACCGGGCTCGCAGTGTCGATCGCATTCTCGGGAGCCTTATGGAATATCGGCGCCGACGGACAGCTGACGATCGGCGCGATCGCAGCCGGCGCAATCGGGACGCATCTCGGCGATTTTCCGCATTCGATTGCAGTCGCGATCATTCTCGCTGCAGGCACGCTCGGCGGCGCCGTATGGGGCGGTATCGCAGGATGGCTCCGCGCGCGACGCGACGTCAACGAAGTGATCAGCACGATCATGCTGAACTTCGTCGCGGTGCAGATGCTCAGTTGGATGGTGCACGGGCCGCTGATGGAACCGTCGCGCGCGTATCCGACCAGCTCGCCGATCGCATCCGCCGCGCAGCTCGAATTCTACTTCGCGCCGAGCCGCCTCAACCTCGGGATGCTGCTGGCGGTCGTGCTTTCAGTCGCGTGCTATATGCTTCTGTTCAACACCAGCGCGGGATTCGAGTTGCGCGCGATGGGCCGCAACCGGCGCGCCGCGACGTTCTTCGGCGTCCGAATCCCCGCGCTCACCGTCTGGGTGATGGCGCTGTCGGGCGCTCTCGCCGGGCTGGGCGGCGCGGTGCAGGTGTCCGCAATCTCGCATCGACTGTACGAGAAGCTCTCGCCCGGCTGGGGTTTCGAGGCGATCGCGGTCGCCTTGGTGGCGCGCCTGAATCCCCTCGCGATTGTTCCGGCCGCGCTGCTGTTCGGCGCGCTCGACAACGGCTCGCAGGCGATGCAGCGCACGCAGGGTATCTCGCCCGAGCTGGTGCAGGTGATCCAGGCGCTCGTGATTTTGATCATCCTCGCCTTCGACACGCCTGCGTGGAGCGGGCTGCGCGAGAATATTTTCGGCCCATCTAGTGATGACGCCGCCGCAGTGCCTCCGGTCGCGGAGATGCCCGATGCTTGAAGCGTTCCTCGTCTCCGTGATCACGATGGCGACGCCCATCCTGCTGGCCGCCCTCGGCGAGTTGATTGTCGAGGAAAGCGGCGTCGTCAATATCGGTATCGAAGGCGCGATGCTCTCAGGCGCATTCGCCGCGCTCACGATCGCGTTTTTCAGCGGCAGCACCGCGCTCGGTCTGGCTGGCGCGATCGCGGCAGGCGTCGCAATCAACGCTATCTTTGCGGTCCTGGTCGTGAATCTCGCCGTCAACCAGGTCGTCACCGGCACCGCAATCAGCATCCTCGCCCTCGGCTTGACCGGTGTTTTCTATCGCAAGCTGTTTGGCGTGACCGGCAACGCGTTCATGGTGGCGCCGATGGCGAAAATCGCGCTCGGCCCGCTCGCGCGAATTCCGCTGCTCGGTCCGGTGCTCTTCGATCACAACGCGCTGGTTTATTTCACGTTCATTCTCGTGCCTGCGCTCTGGTACGTGATCGCGCGCACGCGCTACGGACTCAGGCTGCGCGCATGCGGCGAGCGTCCCGAAGCGGCCGACGCTCTCGGCCTCGGCGTGATTGCAATCCGGTGGCAGGTGCTGCTCGTGTCGGGCGCTCTGACGGGACTGGCCGGCGCCTTCCTGACGCTCGCCTACGCCAACACCTTCGTCGAGAACATCTCGGCCGGCCGCGGCTTCGTCGCGCTGTCGGTGGTGATCGTAGGACGCTGGAATTCATGGGGCCTCGCGGCAGCATCGCTCCTGTTCGGCGCCGCGATGGCCCTACAATTCGGCCTGCAGGCCCTCGGCACCGTCGTGCCGTACCAGCTATTCCTCGCGCTGCCCTACGCGCTTACCCTCGTGGTGCTGGCAGGATTCGGCGGCCAAGCGGCAGCACCCAGCGCCCTCGGAGAGCCTTACAGACGGCATTAATCCGATCCTGTCTGGCGCACGCGGATTCGTCCGACTATTTGCTGTTTTTAAGTCAGTCCAAGTACCCAATTTTTTGGGCTTTTCTCCGATCATTCGACAATTCTTCGCCCTTGTATCCAACCCCTCATTTTCGCGTCTAACTAGATGGAGGTACAGAGCAATGAAACGAAAATTACTCACAGGACTAGCAGCTCTGTCGCTCCTCGTTTGTCTGGTTTCGACACAGGGCTGCTACGACGTAGGCTATCCAGGTGGATACGGCTACGGAGGCGGATACCCTGCCTATTCATATGCACCCGCGTACGGATACGGATCGGGCCACCCGTGGGGCTTCGGCGATTACGGCTGGGGTCACGGATGGGATCATGACGGTTGGGCTCGCGGCTACGGCGGATGGGGTCATGGTGGTGGATGGGGTCATGAGTATGCTGGCGGTCATGGTGGCGGATGGAGCGGCGGACATGGTGGCGGATGGGGCGGCGGTCATGGCGGTGGATTTGCGCATGGCGGTGGTCATGACGGTGGCGGACATGGTTCCTATGCCCACTCAGGACATGGTGGCGGAGGCCATCGCGGCTGACCTAAACGGGCATCGAATTTCACCTGCACAATCGTGTAGTGTGACTTTCGATGTCCACCCCTCTGCTCTCAGTTAGAGATTCTTCATTCCCGATGGCCGACTGCGTGCCTTGCGGCAAATCGGTGCTCACGTATGTCGCGCTCGACGACAGCAACGGCGCCGAACACCGCGTCTGCGTGCATTGCGATACCCCCATCGCCGAAAATCTCAAGTGGGTTTCGCCCGGCGAACTCGAGCAGGCGGGTTACTATTTCGGCCCGCCGCCAGTAGAAGGCGAGAAGGGTGGATGCAGCACCGGCTGCGGCAGTTGCAGCGTCAAGAAGAACTGAGCGCGCCGGTCTGGCGCAGCGCTTCATATACGACAATCGAGACCGCGTTCGAGAGATTCAGGCTGCGCACGCCCGCCTCGAAGATCGGAATCCGATAGACGCGGTCCGTTCTCTCCGACAGGAATTCCTTGCCGAGACCTTTTGTCTCACCGCCGAAGTACAGGAAGTCGCCACGCTTGTACTGCGCGTTGAGATATGAGGTGGGACCGTGCGTCGAGAAAAACTTCGATTTCGCTCGCGGCGAATCGTGATGGAGTCCGGTGAACTCGTCCCATCCTGCGTAAGTGCGCAAATCCACCAGCGGCCAGTAATCCAGCCCGGCGCGCTTGAGATAACGATCCTCGAGCGAGAATCCCAGCGGACCCACTAGGTGCAATCGAGCTCTGATTGCCGCGGCCAGCCGCGCGATCGATCCAGTGTTCTGCGGAATCTCGGGACGAACCAGGACGATGTGCAGATTCGGCTCGGCTAGATTCATCAGGAATTCGCGCCAGCCGCGCCGCCGAGAGGATACCGACGACCCCGAAGGTTCAAATAGAAGCGGCCGGCGTCGTCGGACTCGAAGCGATCGCTGAGATGGTAGTACGCGGATCGCAGGAAGCGCGCGCGAGCATCTCCTTCCTTAACCCGCGCATACAGCACGTTGCCGGCGCCGACTTCCAGCGCAGCGGGATCGAGCGCCTCGCGAGTCTCATCGTTCAGCACCATCACGAATCCACCCAACTCGTCATCCTCGAGCGCCTTGACGACGTACGGCGTGTCCTCGACCGTGATCGACGCGCGCTCCTCGGCGACTTGCAGATAGTAGCTGCCGTCTGGATTGCGCTTGATACTCTGGCTGAAGAGCAGCGCGATTCGCGGATTGTCGATCCGCTCGTCGTCGCTATACCAGTTGCCATCGCGCCGAAACGAGATTTTCCCCGATTCGACGGTATAGAAACCTGCACGCGGCATCGAAGTTACTTCCTCAGTCCTTCAGGTCGATCACGCCTTCAGTTTGAAGGTGGTGGACCAATTCCGAGCCAGAAGACAATTGACAGCGCGACCACAAAACCGGCCGCGAGCAACAAGCGCGCTAACCACAGATTCCAGCCGTGACGGGCCACATAGGCAACCCCGCGTTTCGTCATCGACCAAATCAAGAGAACGAGACACGTCAACCAAATCCATCCAAACAGACCCTGCAATCCAATTTCACTTCTCACGGCTGTCGAGGATGATCGTTACCGGGCCGTCGTTGACGAGATCCACTTCCATCGTGGCTCCGAACTCGCCTGTTTCAACTTTAACATCGCGCAAGCGAGCGAGCGAGACAAAGTGCTCGTAGAGGCGGCGCGCTTCGTCCGGCGCCGCGGCCTTGGTGAACGACGGCCGCCGCCCCGAGTTCGTATCTGCGATCAGCGTGAATTGCGACACCACCAGCATCGCGCCGTCGACCTGAGCAATCGACAGATTCATCTTCCCCGCATCGTCCGCGAATATGCGCATCCCGACGATTCTATCTACCAGGAACGCCGCATCCGCCTCGCTGTCGCCTCCCGCAACTCCCAGCAGCACGACCAATCCGCGCCCGATCCTGCCGACGACGCGACCCTCGATTCGCACTTCTCCTCGGCTGACGCGTTGAACAACTGCCCGCATACTTGCGTCATATAGTAGAGACCCCCAAGCTCGCACCAGCTTGCACCCTTGAAAAACCGAAAAACCTTTGTGGTCAGCGCGGGCGCTCGCGTACTATAATTTGAGCGACCATGATTCCTGTCTTGTTCCACCTGGGCCCGCTGACCGTTTACAGCTATGGGCTGATGATGGCGCTGGGATTCCTGGCGGCCGACTACGTTATCCGCCTCGAATGTATCCGGCGTGGCCTCGACCCAGAATATTCGTCGTCGATTGTGATCGCGGCCGCCGTGGCCGGACTGATCGGATCGCGCGTTTACGCCATCCTGGACGACCTGCCGACCTACCTTGCCGATCCCAAATCGATGATCTTTTCGGGCTCGGGATTCGTGTTTTACGGTGGCATGATCGGCGGACTGCTCGGCGCGTACCTGGTCTCACGCTGGTATCGAATCGGGCTCGGCGTGACGATGGATATGTGCGCGCCCGCGCTCGCGATCGGACAGGCAATAGGCAGAATCGGATGCCAGCTTTCCGGCGATGGCGACTGGGGCCTGCCGTCCACTGTGCCGTGGGCGATGTCGTACCCCAAGGCGATAGTGGGCTGGAGTCCGGACACGGTGCTGAAACTGGGCGACCACTATCAGTTGGTGCCGGCCTGCTCAGCGTGGCGGACTGCCTCAACGTCCGCGTCCATCCTGCACCAGTCTACGAAACAATTCTGTACGTCGGCGTGTTTATAATACTGTGGTCGATGCGCAAGACGTCTCATCCTGCCGGCCGCATCATGTATTGGTACCTGCTGCTCGGGGGATCCGCCCGCTTTATCGTCGAGTTCTGGCGAGTCAATCCGCGAGTCTTCTACATGCTCAGCGAGGCACAACTGATCGCGCTCGGGATGATGCTCATCGGTGCCGTTGGATTGATTCTCACCCGGGAAAAAAATCCTGCGGTGAAAGATCAGGGCGAGAAGGTAAGTCGTGAGGCAGTCGGAGCGGCTCGCGCCTGAACCCGATGGAGATCAGAGACAGAATTCTCTACCTGGTCGCGGGTATCGTCGTGGCGACGGGCCTCGCGCTGGTCGTGCTCAGCGGACATCGCGGCGCGCGCATCGCGACGTCATCAGGAATCGGCAGTGGCTCCGAGGCTCCCGTGGCGGCAGGCAGCCAGGCGGCGGATTTCAAGCTCGAGAAGCTGGACGGCACCACGGTTTCGCTCGAGTCGCTGCGCGGCAAGGTCGTATTTCTGAATGTATGGGCGACCTGGTGCGAGCCCTGCCGCGAGGAAATGCCCTCGATGCAGACCCTGTACGACTCCTTCAAGAGCAACAAGGACTTCGTGATGCTGGCGGTCAGCCAGGACGTCAAGGGCCGCGCGGCGGTCGCGCCGTACGTCGCCAAGAACGGCTATCACTTCACAATTCTGCTCGATCCAGAGAACAAAATCGGCGAGACTTACGACGTCAGCGGCGTGCCCGAAACGTTCATTATCGATCGCAAGGGACAGATTGTCGCGCACCATATGGGCGCGTTCGATTGGTCGCGGCCCGACGTCAGGGACGCATTGCAGCAATTGCTCGATTCGAAACAGGGGTAATTACAGACTGTATAACGTAACGAAAGGATGTCGCGGGCGTATGCATCAGCACGCGGCATCTGCTTAAATGAACAACTCAAATTAAAGGGTTCCGACAGTGGTTAATGTCGAATGATTAAAAGACATCGATGGTCCATCACGTTGGCGGTCTCGTTGGTCGCGTGCTTCCTCCTCCTGCAGGAGGTCGCCGTTCGCCGAGCCCAGGCGCTCTCGAACGACACCTATCAGGAGCTCGACACCTTCGCGAGCGTGCTCGCAATCGTGCAGAAGAACTACGTAGAACCGGTCACGACCAAAAAACTGATCGACGGCGCAATCAGCGGGATGCTGGCGTCGCTCGATCCGCATAGCGCGTACCTGACGCCCGACCTCTACCGTGACCTCGAAGTCGAGACCCGCGGCAGTTTCGGCGGTCTCGGCATCGAGATAACGATCAAGAACGGCGCGCTCACCGTTGTTGCGCCGATCGAGGACACGCCCGCATATCATGCGGGGATCAAGGCCGGCGACCAGATCATCAAGATTGACGACGACTTCACCAAGGACATGTCGCTCACCGACGCCGTCAAGCGGATGCGCGGACCCAAGGGCAGCAAGATCAAGCTGACTCTGCATCGCAACGGCGTGCCCGAGTTGTTCACCGTCAGCCTCGCGCGCGACGTCATCAGGATTCAGTCAGTCAAAGCGAAAATGCTTCCTGAGGGCTACGGTTACATCCGCGTCACCACCTTCCAGGAGAACACCGGCGACGGCGTCGAGAAGGCGATCGACGACTTCGAATCGAAGGACCACGGCAAGGTCAAGGGACTGGTCTTCGATCTGCGCGACAACCCGGGCGGATTGCTGAACCAAGCCGTGAAAGTTTCCGACGATTTCCTCGACGGCGGCCTGATCGTCTACACCCAGGGACGCGAGGAGAATCAGCAGCAGAAATATTTCTCGCACAAGAAGAAAGATTGGGTTGACTATCCGATGGTAGTGCTGGTCAACGGCGGCAGCGCCAGCGCCAGTGAAATCGTCGCGGGCGCGTTGCAGGATCAGAAGCGCGCCGTGATTCTCGGCACCCAGACCTTCGGCAAAGGCTCAGTGCAGACGATTTTGCCGCTCGACGATCACTCTGCGCTGCGCCTGACCACGGCGCGTTACTACACTCCGGCCGGCCGCTCGATCCAGGCAGTGGGGATCACGCCTGACGTCGACGTAGCCCCGCCCAAGGAGACGCTCGCGTCGATAACCCAGGAAGGCGGCGAGTTCGACGAGAACCCGGAAATCCATGAGGCCGATTTGCCGCATCACTTCCAGAACGGCCAGAAGAAAGGCGACAAGACTGCCGCGCCGAGCGGCGAAAGTACGGCTCCTGAAGCAGCCCCCGAAAAGGGCAACAAGGGACCCGCGGCCAAGGGCGCCAAGGCCAAAGAGGAAAAGGACGTCCAGCTCGATCGCGCGATCGACATCCTGAAACATTGGAATACGTTCAAACTCCAACTGGCCAAGGGCGAACTCCAATCCGCCTCAGCCGCCGAAGCCAGCAAGTCGAAGGGCGACTAGACGGCAGCCGCAAACAGAGTGCGCAAAGCGCCGGGCATCGAGATGATGTCCGGCGCTTTTTTATGCTGGCGCTTTGGCGTCGGGCGCAATCAAGCCGAACTTCCCCATGATCACCTGATGCTGCCCCTCCATCCGGCGCAGGATGTCGAGCATCACTTCGTCCTGCTGCTCGAGATGCGACATGATCGATTTCAGCTCGTCCTCAGCCTTGCAATTTACTTCGTAATCCTGCTCAGCCATCAGCCGGTCCTTCGCCGCCTGCCGATTCTGCGACATCATGATGATCGGCGCCGCGTATGCGGCCTGAAAACTCAGCGCGAGGTTGAGCAGGATGAACGGGTAAGGATCCCAGTGATTCATGTACCCGATGACGTTCAGGCTGATCCAAATCGCCAGGATGATCGACTGCACGATGATGAACGGCCAACTGCCCATCACGGTCGCAAGCCGATCCGCAATTCGCTGCCCGGTAGTCAGCTTCTCGGCGTCAACTTGGTTGATGTTGATGACAGGCTTATGCCGATGGACGTGCCGAATCCGCTGCCGTTCCCATTTCTCGACGACTGGCGCGTGGTCGTTAGTCATTGATTCCTCCCTCGATCCTGGATCGCGAAACCCCGACTTGATGCTAGCTTCAATCCGCAGGCTGATCACTCCATGGCACGACGATTCCTCATCACGGGCACGAGCCCACGCGTAGGCAAAACCACAATCGGATGCGCGCTGGGATTCGCGATGCGAGCCCGCGGTCTGCGCGTCGGCGTGATGAAGCCAGTCGACACCCTCGACTCTCAGGATGCGCAAGCACTGGCACTCGCCGTCGGCTCCACAATGCCGATGGATTTGATCTGCCCCTATCGATACGCAGCAACTCCCGCATCTGCGGATGCGCCCGATCTAACCCACATCTCCAAATGCTTCAACAAAATCGCCGCGCAAAGCGACGTCGTGATAGTCGAAGGCTCAGACCTGATCGATTTCGCGGACATAGCCGCAACCCTCGACCTCGAACTAATCCTGATAGTAGGAAACCGCCCCGGATACGCCGATGCAGCAATGCTAATGATCCAACGCTGCGAGACCCGCGGACTAAAGATAACCGGTTACATCCTCTGCGACTGCGATCCAACTCCAGCGGTTAACGCCGCCTCACTCCAACAAATCAAAGTCCCTTATCTCGGCCGTATGCGACATCGCGAGCCCCTCGCGCGCACAATCGTGGAAAAGCTCATCTAAATTTTCAAAAGGTGAACTTGCTGGTGTGCAGCTTGAACCCCGGAACCCACGTGGCACAGGCTTCAGCCTGTGATTCTTTCCTGGATTGGCATGGACCAGAAAATCACAGGCTTAAGCCTGTGCCACTAAAGTCATCGCGATTTCCTATCACTGGGTGCAGTGCCTGTCCTGAGCGAAGCCGAAGGAGGTCACCCCTGCCGAAGGAAGTGTGAAATCCACCGCGAGTTTCACTACAATAAGTTCCGATTCCCTCTATCTGGGCCGGATGCGTCGAAAAGCCTGTCTAATCCGCCATATAGGTGCCCGGCAACCCGTTCTGATAAGCTAATCGACTAATGGCGGGCCAGCTCAATCTCTCCTTGCGCGGCCATCGCACGGGTCTAATCACAGTATCGGACCTGGTGCGGATGGTGCGCGACACGCTCGACGCCGGCCTCGGCGAGAGCTGGGTGGTCGGCGAGATCTCGAACGCCCGGCTGGCGCCATCCAATCATTTTTATTTCACGCTCAAAGACTCGCACTGCTCGATCAACGTCGTGATGTTCAAATCCGCTTTCCAGCGGATGCGGTTCAAAGTCGTTGACGGGATGGAAGTGATCGTTCGTGGCCGCGTTCAGGTCTTCGAACAGCGCGGCGCGCTGCAACTTTACGCAGAGGAGATGGAGCCGCGAGGCGTCGGCGCGTTGCAGGTCGCGTTCGAGCAGTTGAAGCGGCGGCTCGAAGCCGAAGGACTATTCGATCGTGCGCGCAAACGCGCGATGCCGTTCCTGCCCCGCCGGATTGGAATCGTGACGGCGCGCGGCGGCGCCGGACTCCGCGACATGCTGCGCATCCTGTTCGATCGCTTCCCGAGCGTGCAGGTGATTTTCCGGCCCGCTAGAGTGCAGGGCGATGGTTCCGCGCAGGAGATCGCCGACGCGATCGCCGACCTCAATCGCGACGGCCGCGCCGAGGTGCTGATCGTCGGACGCGGCGGCGGCTCGCTCGAAGATTTGTGGGCCTTCAACGAAGAGGTCGTCGCCCGCGCGATTTTCCGATCGCTGATTCCGGTAATTTCCGCCGTCGGCCACGAAGTCGACTACACTATCGCCGATTTCGTCGCTGATCTGCGCGCCCCAACTCCCACCGCGGCCGCGCAGTTGGTGGTGCCGAGCCTGGTCGAGTTGAAGGAGCGCGTCGAATCGCTCGGCGCGTCGCTCGCGAGTGTGATGGGTCGCGAACTGTTGGGCCGCCGTGAATCAGTGGACGACCTGGCGGATCGCATCCGCCATCCCGGCGGCATTGTCGCCGACGCGCGCAATCGCGTCTCCGGCCTTGACGCCGACCTCGCCGAGGCGGTGTCATCGCGCATCGCGGAAGGTCGTCGCAGTGTCCGCGAATTGCGTCTGCGTCTTCGCAGTCCTGACGCTGCTGTACGCGACCTGCGCCTTCGCACCGTCAGGCTCCGTAACAATCTTGTTCATGGTGTCGCGTCCGCTCTGGAAGCCAAACGCCGGCAACTCGGCGCGCAGGCTGGACGCCTCGACGCACTGTCGCCGCTGAAAGTTCTCGACCGCGGCTACTCCGTCGTGATCAACAAAACAAATTCGCGCGCGGTGCTCGACGCCGCATCGGTGAAGTTCGACGACGAGCTCGATATCAGGCTGGCGAAGGGACGGCTCAGTGCGCGTGCGACCGGCCGGTCTCTGTAGACGATGAGTACGAAGCCGAAAAAATTTGAGGAAGAGCTCAAGGAACTTGAGACGATTGTCAGTCAGATCGATTCGGGAGAGCTCACCCTCGACGAATCGATCGGAGCCTTCGAACGCGGCGTGATGCTGGTGAAGGCGCTCAATGGGAAACTCGACGAGGTCGAGCGCAAGGTCGAACTGCTAACGCGGAGCGCCGGCGGCGAACTGCGCACGGCGTCCTTTGAACCATCGTCAGAGAGTGAAAAAAACGAAAACGAAAACCCCGCCGGCGCAGAGGACGACGACGAAACACCCTTCTAACAACGGTTCCGGCGCGAAGCCCAAGGCCAAAACCCGCACCCGGCGCGCGTCCGCGCCGCTGGCCCGCTTCCGGCTCGACGCCGAAATGGCGCGCCGCGGTCTGGCAGACAGTCGCGAAATCGCGCAACGCCTCATCATGGCGGGACGCGTCCGCGTAAACTCGCGCCCGGCCTACAAAGCCGACCTCAAGGTCGATTCCGAGACGCCGATCGATCTGATGGCCGGTGCGCCGCAGTTCGCTTCCCGCGGAGCGTACAAGCTGATCGCCGCGCTCGAGCACTTCGGCATCTCGGTAGAAAATAAGCTCGCGATGGACGTCGGCGCCTCCACCGGCGGCTTCACCGACGTGCTCCTGCGCCGCGGCGCCAAGGCCGTCGTCGCGATGGACGTCGGCTACGGCCAGCTCGCCCTCAAGCTCCGCGAGGATCCCCGCGTCACCGTCCTCGACCGCATGAACATCCGCCTCGCCTCGCCCACCGATTTGCCGCACGCGCCCGAGCTCGTCACCATCGACACCAGCTTCATCTCGCTGCGTCTCGTGATTCCCGCGGTGCTGGCGCTGGTCGCGCCGCGTGCCGAGATAGTGGCGCTGATCAAGCCGCAGTTCGAAGTCGGCAAGGGTAAGGTCGGCAAGGGCGGCGTCGTCAAGGATGAGAAGCTGCGGCGCGAAGCGGTCGCGGGCATCGTCGAGTTCGCCGAGAAGATCGGCCTCGATGTGGTCGGCACCCTCGAATCGCCGATTGAAGGCGCGGCAGGAAATCGCGAATATCTCGCCTTCATGAAGTTCCCCGGCGAACCTGCCAAATGACGCGCCCATGGGCGGTCGGCTTGGATATGGGTGGCACCAATATCCGGTGCGCAGCTGTATCCGTCGCCGGCGACGTCTTGCTGATCGAGCACGGCCCGTCACTCGCATCGCGCAAGGCCGCCGACGTCGCTGAAAATATCGCAGCGCAAACTCTTCACCTCCTCGACACCGCGCGACGACGCGGACACGGCTCGCCGCGCGCAATCGGTGTCGCGGTGCCCGGTCCCCTCAACGTGTACACCGGCACCGTGATGCAAGCGCCGCACGTCGCCGCATGGCACTCGTATCCGCTGCGGACCAGGCTCGAAGCGCTGATCGGCCGTAAGGTCGTCCTCGACAATGACGCCAACGCATGGGCGCTCGGCGAATATTGGCGCGGCGCCGCGCGCGGACGTCGTGACGTCGTGCTGCTGACGCTCGGCACGGGAGTGGGCGGCGGATTGATCGTCGGCGGCAAGCTCGTTCACGGCCGCAGTGGCATGGCCGGCGAACTCGGCCACGTGACTGTAAATCCCGACGGCCCCCCATGCGATTGCGGCTCGCATGGATGCCTCGAGGCCTACGCCTCGGCGTCCGGCCTGCGCGGTCTCGTCGAACAGCGCCTCGGCTTGCCGCCCGGTGAGCCGTTGCCAGTTCAAATCGTTGATGCCGAAGGTAATTTTTCCGTGCGCGGTCTCTCCGCCCAGGCTCGTCGCGGCGACCAGCTCGCGCTCGAGGCCTTCGCCACCGCCGGCCACTATCTCGGAATCGCAATCGCGTCGTTTCTCAATACCTTCAACCCCGAGCTGGTCGTGCTCGGCGGCGGCGTCGCTGGCGCCCTCCCCTATATGCGCAAAACCATGACCGCCCAGGTCCGCGCGCGAGCCTTCACCGCGATCGCCGCGCAGGCCCGGATTGTGCGTGCCGCTCTGGGTCCTCGCGGCGGCGTGGTTGGCGCCGCCTACGCCGCTTTGCATCCGCCGACCCGGCCGTAGCGTATCTGCTACAACCTAGACGGTAGGCTTAATCTGATGGATACTGGAAGCGGTTCGCAGGCAAAGGGTCCCTCATGAGCGTGCGACGGTATAGATCGGCTTTTTCAAAACTTGCCCTCGCGGTGACGTTTATCGTTGCCGGGTGCGGACTTGCGTTCGCGCAAGCCGACTTTAACGAGAGCACCATCCCTCCGTCATCGCCGCCCGCGCGAATCGTGCGTTCGCCCAGCGACACTGATCAGCCCACCGACCAATCCGCGCCGAAGCCCGTCAAGCCAGCGAACATGATTCCCTACACGATTCGCCCCGGCGACACTATTGGCGCAATCGCGTCGATGTTCGGAATCACGCCCGAGGAACTCGCGCGCGCCAACCGGATGCATGTCGACGACGAGCTTCAGGTCGACGAGGTGCTCAAGGTTCCGCATCCGTTCACCACCGAGGTCTCCAACCTCAAGAACCAGGTCGAGACGCTGAGCGCGCAGCAGCAGGCGGCCGAGCAGAAGTCCGACGCCGCCGCCGATCAGATCAAGACACTCCAAGGACAGGTGCAGCAGCTGACTGGCGATAACCAGGACTTGCAGAGCAGCGTCAAGGTATTGCCATGGTGGAAGGCGACCGCCATCAGCCTCGGAATCGGCGCGCTCATCATGTTCGGCGCGATGATACTGACGATGTTCGAATGGTGGCGGATGCGCCGCCGGTTCATGGCGCTGGCCGCGATGACCGACGCGCTTAGCCGCCTCGACTACAAGTACAAGGCGATGTTCGCAAAGGCGGAGTTGCGGTTGCAGCAACTCTACGGACGCCGCCGCGGTGGAATCACCGAAGGACAGCCGCGCCCCCGGATGCCCGAGGAAATGGAAATCGAGCGTCTCAACGAAGAGCTCAAGCAGATTCTCGAACTGCATCTGCAGAAGATGGGTGCGAAATTGCCCGGCTCACGCCGCAAAGGATGGCGCGATCTGCTCGGCGGCGGCGACGTCGGCTCGACCGTCGAAGCACGCTCTTATCGACGTTAAACTTCAGCAAGGAGGAACTTCGTCATGAAGAAATTCGCACTGATGGCAATCCTCGCGACCGTGATGGCCGCCCCCTATGCGCTCTCTTCCGCCAGCGGCACTCGCGCGTCAGACACCCCCGAATGCTGCGTGAAGAAGCAAGGATGCTGCCCCAGCGCGTCATGCTGCAGCGGTGGCAGCCACACCATGGGCGCCCATTGCATGCTCCACGCATCCTCGCACTAGTTTGTTTCTACTTTCTGAGGCGGAAACCTTTGCTTGACCTCGCTCGGATTTCTTCCCCTCTCCCTGTAAGGGAGAGGATCGAAGGTGAGGGTCCTTTTACAGCGCGCTATTCTGCGCGCGATTTAAGATTCTGCTT
The DNA here is from genome assembly GCA_963744545.1 of uncultured delta proteobacterium. Lineage (GTDB taxonomy): Bacteria > Desulfobacterota > Binatia > Binatales > Binataceae > Binatus. Next base: position 193,580 of record CAVUUH010000044.1, on the reverse strand, counting down.
CTTTCCTAAAGGCCTGCGCGCCAAAGATCTGGAGTGCGAAAATGAATAGGCTAGCGAAATTTGGACTAGGACTCGTCGCGATAGTAGGACTCGCCGGCATGGCTATCGCCGCCGATAGCGCCCCAACATCCGTCACCGGCAATCTCGAAGACGCCTACTGCTACGGCACGATGGGCGCGAAAGGCTCCGGCCACAAACAATGCGCAATCAAATGCGCATCCGCGGGAATTCCAGTGACCCTCATCGAAAAAGGCACCGAGAAGTCCTATATCCTGCTACCCAACAAGGATGCGTCCCCGCTTCCGCAAAGCGTGATCTCGCGAATGGAAGACGAGGTAACAGTGACCGGCAAGGAATACAACAAGAACGGCACGGAATACTTAGTAGTAGAATCCGTGAAGTAGCAGCGGTCGAGCCTGTGCTAGACCGCATCCTGCCAGGCGCATCGCAGCTACAAAACTACCATCCCCTGATAGTGCACTTCCCCATCGCCTTCATCTACGGCGCGTCGCTGATGTATTTCCTCGCATGGATAACCGCCAGCGAAAAACTTCAATGGACCGCCCTCTGGATGCTGATACTAGCGGCTCTGAGCGCAGCCGCAGCCCTGACTAGCGGCTTCTACGCGGCACCCGGCCTGATGATCTCAGAATCAGTCCGCAATGAACTTCTAACTCACCACCAACACCTGATGTTAGCCGCTTCGATCCTAACCGGCTTGCTAACAGCCTGGGCACTAGCATCACGCCCAATGCCAACCCGAGCCCGTATCTTATTCCTGGCCGGCCTGATAGCACTGATGGCCCTAATCGCCGCCGGCGCAGACCTAGGCGGCGAAATGGTCTTCGCCTACAACGCCGCCGGCACCGCCTGCGCGCAGCCAATCGATTTCAAGAAGTAAGAAGCTCCCGGTCATTGTCTTATTCTTGTGTCATCCCGAGCGCAGTCGAGGGACCCCGGATCTTTCTCGACGCACAACACTTCTACCTCGCACTTAGAGCACACAACGCCGAGTCGCTGCGATCTTTTTCTTTGACGCCTCTCTACTCAACCAGCAATCTTTTCCGGAACCCCCGATTCCTTTTCAAATGCCACTCGCGGCTCATCGCCTCTTCGCGAGAGTCGTGCCGCTCTGCGTACAGCAAAAACCATACGCGGCCGCGCGTCGATCGGGCGCCTGTGCCCGCATTGTGACGCGCGATGCGTCGCTCGAGATCGTTGGTCCATCCGACGTACGTCCGATACCCGTCAGGGCCGCAACTACCGAGAACGTAGACGAAGCATTCCATTCGCCAGCCGCCTCACGATTCGACTATGTTCGATCCTGAAGTAACCGCATCGGGGAGAATTCTATGGGAACTGCCAACGGCCGCAAATCGATCTTTATCACCGGCGCCGCATCCGGGATGGGCCGCGAGACCGCGCGCCTCTTCCGCCAAAAGGGATGGTTCATCGGCGGCTACGACGTCAACGCCGACGGACTCAGCGCGCTCGAAAAGGAACTGGGCGCCGACAACTGCGTCGTGCGCAAGCTCGACGTCACCGACAAGACCGACTACGAGAAAGCGCTCGCCGAGTTCGGCGCCGCCACCGGCGGCAAAATGGACATCCTGTACAACAATGCCGGTATCGGCGTCGGCGGTTTCTTCGACGAGCAGCCGTTCGAGGACATCCTGCGCGTCGTGCGCGTGAACTTCATCGGCGTGCTCAACGGGATTCATTCGGCAATCGGCCTGCTGAAGGCGACGCCGGGCTCGCTCTGCTTCACCACCTCGTCCTCATCCGCGACCTACGGGATGCCCGGGATCGCGGTCTACTCCGCCACCAAACACGCGGTGAAGGGATTGACCGAGGCGCTCTCGATCGAGTTCCGCCGTTACGGCGTGCGCGCGGCAGACACCCTGCCGGGCCTGATCGACACCGCGATACTGCCGCCTGGCACGGCCGACCGCGCGCCGAAAGAAGGAATGTTCCGGCTCATTCAGCCGATAGAAGTCGCCAAGATCGTTTGGGAGGCCTACAACTCCGACAAGCTGCATTGGTACGTCCCCGAAGAGATCGGCGACCTGGACAAAGCTGCGGGAAACAATCCCGAGCAGGTGCGAGAGCAGATCGTTCAGATGATGGCGTTCGCGGAAACGCTAAACGCGGACCCGAAGAAGCAATAGGAATTTTATGCGGGGCTTCGCGCCCCGCGCCCGCGGCAGGGGTGACCCCTGCACCCAGTAATAAGTGAGGATGCGATCACGGCTTCACATCCAAAACTTCTAACAGGGACAAGGTCCCGCATCTTCTCTTGCAATGGGTGCAGGGGTCACCCATGCCCAAGGAAGTGTGAAACCCACGGCGGGTTTCACATTTAATTAGTGATTTACCCTTCCCACCAAGGAGCAATGCACATGGCCAACGAACATATTCTGAAGGAAGTCAAAGACGGCGTCGCGACCGTCACGCTCAATCGCCCCGAGAAACTGAACGCTTTCTCGGGCACGATGGCCGCGGATCTCTACGCGTCGTTCGCCGAGTACGACAAGGATGACGACGTGCGCGTGATCGTCGTCACCGGCGCGGGCCGCGCGTTCAGCGCCGGCGCGGATCTGTCGAGCGGCGGCAACACCTTCGATGCTGACGCGCGTGCGGAGCGTCGCGAACGTCCGGCACTCGCGATTCGGCCGTGGAACGTCCGCAAACCGATCATCGCGGCGATCAATGGGCCGGCGGTCGGAATGGGAATCACGCTGCCGATGCAATGGGACATCCGCGTCGCGGCCGAGAGCGCGCGAATCGGATTCGTGTTCGTGCGCCGCGGCGTGGTGCCGGAAGCGCTCAGCCTGTGGACTGTCCCGCGAATGATCGGAGTGGCCAAGGCCAACGAACTGCTGATGACCGGACGGATCATCACCGCGCGCGAGGCGCTCGAGTTCGGAATCGTGAGTCACGTCTGGCCCGACGCGGAGTTCATGCCGAAGGTGCGGGAGATGGCGCTCGACATCGCGCAAAACACCGCGCCGGTGTCGGTTGCGATCACCAAGCGGATGATTTACGCGCTGCTCGCCGAACCGGAGGCGGAGAAAGCGCAGAAGGAAGATACTCGCGCGTTCGTGTGGGCGGGCAAACAGCCCGACGCGTACGAGGGCGTGAGCGCGTTCGTCGAGAAGCGCAAGCCCAAGTGGAAGATGAAGCCGTCGAAGGACGTCCCCGAATTCATCCCGACGATAAAGTGAGCGAGCTGGAGGCAGTTACCTCGGACGCGCCGACGATTCCGACGGCGTCGGCTCGAGTGGCGAGACGTCGCGAAGCGGCGCTGCTCGCGTCGCTGGCGATTGCAGGCGCGGTGATCGAGTATCCGCTCGCCTTCGCGCTCAAATCCATCGACCGATCGGACCTGGTGCGCGCGCTGCCGTTCCTCGGCGTCACGGTCGTGATGGCGGCGTTGATACCGTTATCGCTTCGACTCAGCGCCGAGCTCGGATTGCCTGCTGCACCGTTGATCGCGGCAAAGCTCGCGGGCGAGAAATTACACTTCTCGATTCGCAGCCTGCTCCGCGTCTCGATCGGCTACGCATTCCTGGCTGCCCTCGCCGGCGCGAGCGTGCTGGCGCTCGTGATTGTGCCGCTGGTGTTGATTCAGCGCGGCGCCGCCGGCCTCAAGTTGCCGAATACGCCGATGATGACGGTGGCGCCCGGCCGGATCGCGTTCGTCGGAGCGTCGGTCGCGATCGCGGCGGCAGTCAGCGAAGAAATCCAGTTTCGATTTGTGCTCTACGCCATCTTCGGATGGATCGCGCGGCTGATGTCACGCGACTCGCGAGGCCATCCGGGACGCCGCGCGCTGTGGGTTGTGACCATCGTGCAGGGTTACCTGTTCGGCTTGATTCACCTGGTGCCGCTGGCCGGGACGATGTTCCATAGCACGCCGAAACTTCTGCTCGGCGCGCTGGTGATGCCGCAGACGTGGGAGGGCGTGGTATTCGGACGCCTCTATTTGCGGCGCGGGCTGGAAGCGTCGATCATCGCGCACGCGTCGATGGACGTTGCGCTGTTCGCCTTCGCGGCAATCGGAGTCTTGCGAGCGGGATGAACCCAGGGCAGCATCGACCTTAGCCGAAGGCGGGAATTTCGCCCGGCAGTAGTATCTGCTACCTTGCCCGCATGACATCCCGGCAGACGCCCGCGGTGAACGCGCAGTGAATCGCGCTGCGCGCGAGGCCGTCCTCTACGGAGGATTGCTCAGCGCAGCTGTTTTTATCTACTTGCTTATCCGCCATTACGGCGATCAGCTGCCGACGCCTATGCGCGCGCCCGCCGATCTTGGCGTAGCAGGCGGACCCGCGGGGGGCCATGATGCCGACGTGATGCTCCACATCCTGGTGGCGCTAGCGGTAATCATCGCGGTTGCGCGCGCGGGCGGAATGCTGTTTCGGTTCCTCGGCCAGCCGGCAGTAGTGGGCGAGATCGTGTCGGGCATCATGCTCGGTCCTTCACTGTTGGGACGTGTCTGGCCCGCCGCTTTCGCATATATTCTGCCGCCGACGGTCGCGCCATTTCTGGACGTGCTCGCGCAACTCGGAATCATCCTCTATATGTTCCTGGTCGGTCTCGAACTCGACCAGGGAATGGTTGCCAAGCGCGGGGAGACCGCAGTCGCGATCTCACATGCCAGCATCGTCACGCCATTCCTGCTCGGCAGCCTGCTTGCCCTAGTGCTATATCCGCAGGTCGCCGCAGCCGGCATTCCGTTTACCGGTTTCTCGCTGTTCATCGGTGTCTCGATGTCGGTGACCGCCTTTCCTGTTTTGTCGCGGATTTTGACTGACCTTGGGATCAACAAGACGCCGCTGGGGATCACGGCGCTAACTTGTGCCGCGGTAGATGACGTCACCGCGTGGTGCTTGCTTGCAGTGGTCGTCGGCGTGGTCGAGGCGCACGGGACAGGTAGCCTTATCACGGCGGCAATGGCGATCGCCTACATCGCGTTCATGATTGTGCTGGTCAGGCCCACGGTAGCTCGACTGACGGTGCACCAGGAAAATGCCGGCCGCCTGACGCAGGGGATGATGGCGATCGTCTTTGTCCTGCTGATGCTCTCGGCGCTCGCGACGGATCTCATCGGCATCCATGCGATGTTCGGTGCGTTCGCGCTCGGCGCGATCATTCCCTCCGACAGCAAACTTGCGCACGACATGACGGACCGGCTTGAAGACGTGCTCGTGGTGCTGCTGCTCCCGACGTTCTTTGCATTGACCGGCCTTCGCACCCGAATCGGTCTGGTGAGCGGGACCGAGGCCTGGATGCTATGTGGCCTGACGATTGCCGTTGCGTCGATCGGCAAGTTCGGTGGCAGCTTCGTAGCTGCGCGGCTGACCGGGCTCGGATGGCGCGACGCATCGGCGCTTGGTGTGCTGATGAACACGCGCGGAATGGCGGAGTTGATTGTGCTCAACATCGGCCTGCAGTTGAGAGTCATCAACCCGCGGGTTTTCGCGATGCTGGTCATCATGTCGTTGGTAACCACTCTGGCGACGAGTCCGCTGCTCTACCTCATCAGACGCGACGAGATAGCGGCCGCGAAGCCCGATAGAGAAATACCGCGCCTGAGCTGGCGGAGACACCTTAATTTGCGCAAGCGCGCACTTGACGCGCCCGGCTGAGTTGGAAGGCTCTAGCGTAAGTCGATTCTGCGGGAGCTCGACTTAATTCTCACCGGTACGACGCTAACAAAATCGACGACCGCACTCGGCTTTTGGTCATCATGAGCGTTGAAAAATTCGGCAAATCCTCTTCCGTAAAAACACGCGGCCGCAACAAAAATGACGCTCAAAACGGTCAGAAGGTCCAGAATCGATCCAAAACCAATCCAGCGAGTGAGCAGCAGGGATCCGACGATCGATCCGACTACGACGAAATCGAGCATGATGGCCGCAAGACCACAGAGAGTCATTGCGATATTTCTATTCATCTTCTTTCCTTCTATAGATTAGACGCGCGAGGGCCGCGCGAGTTTCACTTCGAGAAGGAGGACGACCACCATGGCCGAGATGGGAATCTACGAGGCGATGCGAACGTTGCGCGCCGTCAGGCGGCTGCGGCCCGACCCGATACCGGACGACGTGCTGCATCGCGTGCTCGAAGCGGCAACCTGGGCGCCGACCGGCGGCAACGTCCAGCCATGGCGGATAGTCGTCCTGAAAGATCGTGCGCTCAAAGAGCCGCTCGGCAAGCTCTACAACGAGCGATGGATCGCGTACTCGAAGCAGTATCGCGGCGCGATCCCCGCGAGCGCACCAGCGGAAGTGCGTGCGCGAGCCGAGCGCACGCTGGCGGCCGGCGATTACCTGGGCGCGCATTTCGGCGAGACGCCGGTGACAGCGATGTTCTGCTTCAATCCGAAAAATATGGCGATCACCGATTCGAAGCAGGAGCGCGTCTCAGTGGTCGGCGGTGGTTCGGTTTATACTGCGGTCGAGAACCTGTTGCTCGCATGCCGCGCCGAAGGACTCGGATGCGTACTGACAACGCTGCTATGCGAATGCGAGCCGGAAGTGCGCAAGCTGTTGTCGATTCCCGACCCATGGTACACCGCCGCCGCGATTCCGATCGGCTACCCAGTCGGCCGCGGCCACGGCCCGCTGATAAGGCGTCCAGTTGAGCAGCTTACGTACGTCGATACATGGGGCAAGCAAATTTGATCGCTGGTGGCAGAACTGACACTAGAGGTCGAGGTGAAGACGCATAGCGTCCGCTGCTTTACGCATCAGCGCGACGCTCAAGGAGCCAAGCGCTTTACCTTGAATGCGTTCCTTGGAGATAGTGCGGATTTGCTGCGCGAGAGCCTTCGACGATCTGGGCAAGCCACTGTCCTTCGGAGACAACGCAATTTCGAAAGGATAGATTCGGCTGATATTGGACGTGAGCGGCAAGACGGTTACGGTATTTGCGGCCTGATTGTTCGCTTCGTTGCTTACGATAAGGACCGAACGGCGTTTACCGATCTCCGTGCCGGTAACGGGGCTCAGATCTGCGAAATAGATTTCACCACGTCTCATCGGACAGCCCGTCGGAGATAGCGTTGTCCCAAACCTCATCGATTTCCGAGTTGGCCTCGCGGTACGCCGCCTCCAATTCTCGGTTGCGAAGCAGCTTGATAGCTTCCTCGAAGACTTGAGATCGGCTCTTCAAACCACGCTTTTTCCGGTAATTTTCGACAAACCCCGCCAGCGCGCGCGGAAGCGATACGGAAAGTTTTGCAGCGCCCATGCTTCTACTCTTCCTACCAGTGGTAGGAGGAAGAGTAGCACACCGGTTTACGAGAGGCTACGCAGTCCTATGTGAAGAGCCACGGTGACCACGGGATCCAGCCAACCCGGTAATGATGGCGTATAGCCGGCCCTCTTCCTCCGTCACTTGCCGCCCGCTTAGTAGAAAATCAGCCCTTCGGTTTGCTTCAAATCTTTCCTTTGAGTACTCTGGCACATCAGTTGAGTAATCCCATTGACTAAATGGATATTCCGTGCAACCAAATCCCCAGTTAACCTATCCGACTCAGGCCGCGCAGCAGGAGGTGATTGACCTGTTTCACAAAGGCAAACGTCGTCGTCGTTTTATTGCGTTCGCGCCAGCGGAGCCGGAGGCATCTTCGTTTGATAGCCTCTCGGAGTTTGCGCGAGTCGCCACAATTTTCGACCCGCCGCGCTACGAGCTCGACGACCACCAGCTCGAGACCTCCGCGGATCGCGATGAACCGCGAGGCGTAAAATCTTCAGGCGACGAGCTCGCCCGAGTACGCACAGTCTCCGAAGCGCCAACTGGCGAGAAAGTTTTTCATTTCGGCTGTTACCCGTCGGCAACCAGGTTCGACCTCGAAAGGAAGATTGCAACATCGGCCCAGCCCCATCAAGAACGATCCACGAAAGGACTGAAAGATGACCTCAAGCCTTGAAGCCCGCAGCCAGAACCCCGCGCATTTCGACAGCCAGCGCTCGCTGTCCGTTCACGGATTTGAGACGGACTTCGTGGTCCCGGTTCAGTTCTATGATTTAATTCGCCGCAGCGCGTTTCTCGACGGCGAGACACGGCTGGTTTTCGCCGTGCTCGAGGATGCAGTCCGCACCTATGTGCGACTGCGCGATTCGTGCCGGCGCCGGGACCGTGTCGAATTTACGGAAGTCGCGCGATGGTTCGAAGCAAGAACCGGGGTCGTTCCTTTTTCCTTCGAGTACGTATGCGAGGTGCTCGAACTCGAGCCGGGGTCGTTTCGAAAGCAACTGCGCATCGTGCAACCTCACGTACTGCCGATGAAGCAGTTGCGATCCGTCGGACGGCACCAGCGCGTACGCAGCACTCGCTACGCGGAGAAGCGTTCATCGTGGGAAGCTTAGATGGAAAAGTCGAGGACTTCGGGTCCGTGCGTCGCGAGCTGCGAGCGATTGAGCAGGTCGGCCAGCGTCGTCGAGTCGAGAATCCGCGCCGTCGCCTCGCGCACATCGCACATGAGAAGCCGGACCGCGCAGGTGCGCTCGTCGTGACACTCCTCGCATCTTCGGTATGCCGTCTTGCTCGCGCACGGCAGCGGCGCGAGCGGTCCTTCGATCGCGCGCAACACCTGTCCGGCGGAGATCAGCGTGGGAGGCTTCGCGAGGAAGTAACCGCCGCCGCGTCCCTTCCGGCTGTCCAGAAAGCGATGGTTCTTCAGCTCCAGGAGAATGAGTTCCAGGAAACTACGCGGAATATTTTCCCGCTCTGCAATATCCGCGATGAGAATCGGGCCCTTACCGTACTCCTCGGCGAGCACGATAAGCGCCTTTAGCGCATATTTCGATTTCTGGGAGATCATCAGGGTTTAGCCGTTCATCCCCGGGTTTCTGGCGCCATCATCGTATATCCAATCTACCAGATAATATAAATTCACTGATAACTGTTTTCACTAATTCAGTAGCGGAAACATCTAATATTTCGGGTGACGACCTCGAGGATGCTTGACTCCGAGTTATAAAACTATTAAGTCCATCAAATTACTTGGCTTATTGATTAATTGAGCAGTATCTAAGGAGGCTCACACTAATGGACAGGATTTCCGAATCACACGAAGCGGCCGGAAATCGCGCCGGAACCGCAGTCGAAGCGGCGTTGAACTACCTCGAGGCATCGAACGAGAAACCGGTTTACTACGCGTATGAGCCGCCGGTCGGAACGCCGCGCTCGACGGGAAAGTTCGCCGCGCATACGGTGCCGATTCGAAACGTGCGGGAAATTGTCCGCGAGTTGTCGCTCGAGCGGCAGGGCTTCCAGTTGACGCATCAGGAGACCTCGGTGCGCGACTTCTACGATCAGGATGAAGTTAAGGCGACGTACTATCCCGAAGTCGAGCGGCTGCTAAAGGACGCGACGGGCGCGGAGAAGGTCGTAGTTTTCGACCATCAGGTGCGCAATGCAGAACTGGCCAAGCGCGGCGAGAAGAACGCGCGCGAATATGGCCGGGCGGTTCACAATGATTACACCGCCAAGTCCGGACCGCGCCGCGTACGCGATCACCTGCCGCCGGCCGAAGCCGAAGAGCGCCTTCAGAACCGTTTTGCGGAAATCAACGTGTGGCGCCCGATTCGCGGACCGATCGAATCGACGCCGCTCGCTGTCTGCGATTCCAGCTCGATTGATCCGAAGGACTTCGTTGCGTCCGATCTGGTCTACCGCGACAAAGTCGGCGAGACCTATCGCTTCACTTACAACCCGAACCATCGATGGTTCTATTTTCCGCATCTCGAGCGCAACGAAGTGATCCTGCTGAAGTGCTACGACTCGAAAGAGGACGGACGCGCGCGCTTTACGGCTCACTCGGCGTTTGAGGATCCAACCAGCGGGCCGGACGCCGCGCCGCGCGAGAGCATCGAGGTTCGCGCCCTGGTTTTCTGGCCGGCGGAGAAGAGCGCCTGATCGCGCGATAGCAGAAAAAGTAACGAATCAGGAGTGGGAGGCACCGATGCCACATTGGTACGAAGACAATTCACGATCGATCGGACCCATCAGTTGGAACGCGCAGGGCGCCGCGCGCTGCAGAAATAGAAAGGAGCAAGTAATGAGCACGAATGGAAAAGGTAGTTTCGAGATTTTACCGATTGCCGGACGGATCGGCGCCAAGGTTGCGGGTGTGCGGCTTTCAGGCGAGTTGGAGCCCGCAACCGTCGAGTCAATTCGTCAGGCCTTGTTCAAATACAAAGTGATTTTCTTCCGTGAGCAGGCGCATCTCGACGAAGCGAGCCACGAGGCTTTCGGCCGCCTGCTCGGCGACATCGTGCCGCATCCTACCGTTCCGTCGGTAAAGGGCACTGAAGCCGTGTTGGACATCGACGGCACTCACGGGAATCGCGCGACCGCGTGGCACACCGACGTGACCTTCGTCGACGCCTATCCGCAAGCATCGATTCTGCGCGCGCTGATCGTTCCGACGCATGGCGGCGATACTGCATGGGCCAACACAGCGGCGGCGTATCAATCGTTGCCGCCCAAGCTGCAGGAAATCGCCAACAACCTCTGGGCGGTGCACAGCAACGCGTACGACTATTCAGTGCCCACGAAGGCCACATCCGACAAGCTGAAACGATACTTCGATGTTTTCACGTCCACGGTTTATGAGACCGAACATCCTGTCGTCCGCGTGCATCCTGGAACCGGCGAGCGGACTCTCGTGCTGGGAGCTTTCCTGCGGCATTTTGTCGATCTGCCGCAAGCCGATTCGAGGCAGCTCTTCGCTCTGCTGCAAGGATACGTGACGCGTCTGGAGAACACGGTGCGATGGCGATGGTCGGTGGGCGACGTCGCGATCTGGGATAACCGCGCGACTCAGCACGTGGCAATCGACGACTACGGCAAGCAGCCGAGATTGCATCGACGAGTGACTGTCGCCGGCGATGTGCCCATCAGCATCGACGGTCGTCGGAGCCGGATTCTCAAGAAGGAGTCGGCGCAACGCGAGCCGGTGGCGGCGGCCGCATCCTGACGACCGAGCTTGAATAACGGAGTCCCCCGACGCGGGCGGGCGGCCGCTACGTCTGAGCCGTCTGTCCGCGTTCCTTTTGATTTGACGACGGAGAGCGACCCAGTCATGGAAATTCTCTGGTATATCCCGACTCACGGCGACGGCCGCTATCTGGCGACCGACAAGGGAAGCCGGCGCGCCACGCCCTTCTATCTAAAGCAAATCGCCGAGGCGGTTGACGGGCTCGGTTTCGGTGGCGCTCTGCTGCCGACGGGCCGCTCATGCGAGGACGCCTGGGTAGTCGCCAGTTCGCTCGCGGCCGTTACGCGGCGCATGAGGTTCCTGGTGGCTGTGCGGCCGGGATTGGTGTCGCCCACGGTATCGGCACGGATGGCGGCGTCGCTGGACAAGATTTCGGGCGGACGATGTCTTATCAATGTCGTCACTGGCGGCGATCCGACGGAATTGGCGGGCGAGGGGCTGCATCTCGGCGATCGCGCAACAAACCTTCGCGCGCATGGACTCGGTCGGGCAACGCCGGATGGAGCAGCTTCATGGCGGGCGCCGCGAAGACCTCGAGATCAGCCCGAATCTGTGGGCCGGCATTGGTCTCGTTCGCGGAGGGGCAGGGACCGCGCTGGTCGGCGATTCCAAAACTCTGTCGCGGCGCTTCGAGGAATACCTCGACCTCGGTATCGACACGTTCGTGCTTTCGGGCTATCCGGGACTGGAAGAGGCGTACTATGTGGCGGAGCTGCTGTTTCCGAAACTGCCAATTCCGGCGACCAGCCTGGCAGCCGGAAGCGCTCGCCGCGGGCTGAGCGCTGGTTTCAGCCGCCAGCGAAGGAGAGCGTCCATGAGCGTTGAGTTCATCGGGATGATCGGCACGCAGGCCGCATCGGAGATTCACCCGCCGCGCGGACCGGCGATCGAGGTCGATTACGTGCGGCGCTTCGCGCAGGCCCACGAGCAGTCGGGCTTCGACCGAATACTCATTGGGTATTTTTCGAACGGGGCAGACGGCTTCATCGTCGCGCAGTACGCCGCGTTCGTGACGGATAAGCTCGGCCTGATGCTGGCCCATCGTCCCGGCTTCGTCGCGCCGACTGTGGCAGCGCGCAAGCTGGCGACGCTCGATCATTTCAGCGGCGGTCGGCTCGCGGTGCACATCATCTCGGGCGGTGACGATGGCGAACAGCGCAAGGACGGCGATTTCATTTCGCATGACGAGCGCTACGAGCGCACCGACGAGTATGTCGAAATCCTTCGCCGCATCTGGACCGCGGACAAGCCGGTCGATCACGAAGGCAAGTACTACAAGTTCGTGCGCTCGTCCGTGGACATCAAGCCGCTGCAGAAGCCGCACATTCCGATCTACTTCGGCGGCTCTTCGGATGCGGCGATCGCAATCGCAGGAAAGCATGCCGACGTTTACGCGCTGTGGGGTGAGCCGTTAGCGGAAGCTGCCAAGACAATAGCGCAGGTCCGAGCGTCGGCGGCGCGGCACGGACGAACCGTAAGATTCAGCTTGTCCACCCGGCCGATCCTTGCGGCGACCGAAGATGCGGCATGGGCGCGCGCGCGACGCATCATAGAAACGATCCGCGAGATCCGCGGGCACGCGATGCTGGGAGCACCGGCTAAAACTCCAGGCGCCGTTGGCTCGCAGCGATTGCTCGCGGCAGCGGCCGAAGGCGAAGTTCTCGACCAGAGGCTCTGGACGGCAGTCGCAGCCGCGACCGGCGCACGGGGAAATACGACCGCGCTGGTCGGGACGCCCGAGCAGGTCGCCGAGTCAATGCTCGCCTACTACGACCTTGGTGTTACGACCTTTCTGATTCGCGGATTCGATCCGCTCGAAGACGCTATCGACTATGGCCGCGAACTGATTCCACTCGTGAGAAGCGAGATTGCCGGGCGCGAGGGACACAAGACCGTTGCCTTAGCCGGGCGGATCGCCGGATAAAGAATTCTATGCCGACGAGACTGCTAGCGATTGTGGGAAGCGTCACGCCGCCAGGAAGGTTGCTCAATGCGACGCGATGGCTGCTCAATTCCGCGAGTGGATCGAGGAAAGATCTTGAGGTCGAGCTGATCAATCTGGCCGACAAGAAAGTTGCGTTCGCCGACGGCAGGCCGCCTGAACAATACAACGATGATACCGCCGCGATCATCGAAAGCGTACGCGCGGCGGACGGCGTGATCGTTGCGAGTCCGGTCTATCGCGGATCCTTCACCGGTGCGCTGAAGAACATGCTCGATCATTTGCCTGTCGAATCGCTGGCGGGAAAGCCCGTCGGAATTGTCGCGATGGGCGCGACGCAGCATCACTATCTTGGCGTCGATTGGCATCTGCGCGACGTCCTTGCATGGTTCGGAGCGTTGGCCGTGCCGACCAGCGTCTATCTCTTGTCGGCCGATTTTGTGGATGGCCAGCTTACCGAGAGCGCGCAGCAGGACCTCAAAGATCTTGCTGATGCGGTGATCAAATTGAAAGCAGTCGCGCCGGCCTCGGGTACCTTTCTCGGGCCAAAACCGCTCGCGGGCCGTCGAAGCTGAAAAAATCTGGCAGCATCTAAGCATCGCGCGCGGTCTGAACGATAGCTCCCGCTGAGCTAGATTGCCTCGCTGAGTGCAGCGACCGGGAAATCTCGGAAGAGCACGGTTCTTTCACTGCGGGCTTGGTGCCGCCTCCCATGCAGCAATTACATCGTCCACAGCAACAACCACCAAAACTGCCATCAGCCAAGCGAGCCCAGCCGACCGGGCCTTGCTTCCCTGGCTAAGTAGCTATGAAAATTGGATTCGTGGTTGATGGCGCAGTCCGATTCGAGGTGGTCTCCCGCGTCTGTCAACGCCGGAGCAAAAGTACATCAACAGGCCGGAGTAAAAATGCATCAGTCTGGCCGGGGTAGGTTTGAGCTCTGGCAGGAGGAGCGCGAGGGGGATTTTCCCCCTCGCCCGTCTGTGGAACTAAGGGCTGAGCGACCCGGTGGTAGGGTCAGTCGGGTTCTTGCGGTGGTTGCTCTTCTACGATCTGACCTCTGCTGTGCTTAAGCCTGAAGCTATCGCCGTTCATCTCGAGGATGTGGACATGATGGGTGAGGCGATCGAGCAGCGCGCCGGTCAGTCGCTCGGAGCCGAACACGCCGGTCCACTCATCGAAGGGCAGATTGCTGGTGACGATGATTGAGCCGCGTTCGTAGCGCTGGCTGAAGACCTCGAACAGCAACTCGGCGCCGGTCTGCGACAGCGGAACGTAGCCGAGCTCGTCGACGATCAGCAGCTTTAATCCGGCGAGTTGCCGTTGCAGTCGCTGCAGGCGCTTTTCGTCGTGTGCTTCGTGCAGTTCGTTGACCAGGGCCGCGGCAGTGGTGAAGCCAACCGGGAGACCCTTCTGGCAGGCGGCAAGCCCCAGGCCTAGCGCAATGTGAGTCTTACCGGTGCCGCTGTTGCCGACCGCGATGACGTTCTCGCGGCGAGTGACATACTCGGAGCGGGCCAACTCCAGCACCAGGGTCTTGTTGAGCGAGGGGATTGCGGCGAAGTCGAAGCTGTCGAGGCTCTTCACCGCTGGGAACCTGGCCTCCTTGATCCGGCGCTCGACAGTTCGCCGTTCCCGATCGATCATCTCAAGCTCGGCAAGACGCAGCAGGTAGCGCGAGTGATCGACGCCTTCGGCGGCGCATTGGCGCGCCAGCTTGTCATACTCGCGCAAGAAGGTTGGGAGCCTCAGCGCCTTAAGGTGATGAGCGAGCAGCACTTGCGGTGTATCGCTCATGACTATGCCCCTCCCGCCAGCAGGCTCAGGTAGGCCGAGGGCGAGGTGGTCGTTACCGTGGCCTGCGGCAGATAGGGATAGATCTTAAGGTCCAACCGCGGCGGTCGCCGTTCGATGCGGCACAGCACCAGATGCTTGACCGCATCGAAGCTTAACACTCCGCGCGCGATGGCTTCTCTCACTGCCGCCGAAACATCATCGGTGCGGAACACCTCCAGCAGGCGCAGCACCTGCACGAACTCGCGCTTGCCCGGCTTGCCAAGGCGGGCCTCGAGCAGACGGCGCAGGGTCGCGAACTCTTCAGGCAGGGTCCAGCCGACCAGTGGAGCCGCTTGATCGAGCGCGCCGATCTTCCGTTCCAGCAGCGCCAGGTAGTGCAGCGGATCAAAGATGAAGTCCTCGCGCTCATAGGAGCGCGGATGGCGAGCGATCTCTTCGGCGCCGCAGGCGATCACCACCTCATGGACGTAACCGCGGACCAGCACTTCACGGTGGCCGTAGGCGGTTGACACCGAATAGTCGTTGCCGCGATAGCGCACCAGCGAGAGCGAGCTGACCCGGACGGCTCTCTTCTCGCACGCTTCATAAGGAGTGGCCGGCAACGGCAGGAAGGCCGCGCGGTCCCGCACCAGCCGCTCGCCGATGGTCTCATCATGGCCACGCAGCCGATCGTTCAATCGACGGCGGCAGCACTCCAGCAGCTGCGCGTTCAACTCCGTGAAGCTGGACGAGTGCGGAATCGGGACCATGAAGTTGCGCCGCGCGTAGCCCACCAACCCTTCGACCTTGCCCTTGTCGTTACCCTTTCCTGGTCGTCCGAAACGGTCGGCGAACAGGTAGTGGGACTGCAGCTCGCTGAAGACCCGCGTTCTCAACCGGCGGCCATCGCCCAGGATGCGCGCAACCGCCAGCTTGAGGTTGTCGTACAGGATCGAGCGCGGGACGCCGCCGAAGAACTCGAAGCCGACGCGATGGCCCTCGCAGAAGGCCTCGCTGCTCTCCGCCGGGTAGGCCTGCACCATGCAGCCGTCGCTGTGCGGCAGATCCATTGCGAAGAAGTGGATCTTCCGCTCCTCCCCGCCGATCACCGCCAGCGCTTCGCCGAAGTCTACCTGCGCGTGTCCCGGGTCGTGGCGCAGCGGCACGAACATCTCGCGCTGCCGTTGCCGGCGTTCGTGCACGTACTCCTTTACAACAGTGATCCCGCCCGCATAGCCATGCTCATCTCGCAGCCGCTCGAAGATCCGCTTGGAGGTGTGCTGCTGCTTGGCCGGCTGGCCCTTATCCTCCTCCAGAATCCGATCGATGATCCCGACGAACGGATCCAGCTTCGGGCGCGCCGGCGGCCGGCCCCGCCGGTATCCCGGCGGCACCGAGAACGCCAGCATCTTCGCCACCGTCCGCGGGTCGATCCCGAATCGCCGCGCTGCCTCGCGCCGGCTCAGCCCTTCAACATAAACCGCTCGTCGCACCTGCCCATACAGTTCCACGCCTTTCATCCCTCCGCCTTCAACCCTCCAGGCTGAAGGCTATCGCGTGCTGGAGTTTTACTCCGGCGCGGCTGGTCTATCCGGCCGCTTCACTGAGGGATTTTCTCTCCGGCGCTCTCAAAGCGAGCCGGAGATCTCGAACTACGTGAAGACGTTTTTCGAACAAGATCTGAGTAGACGAGGCATCATTGTAAATCGCGAGGTCGAGATCCATGGACCTGAAGGACTGGGGAAGACTGACGTCCATATCGACGCTGTTTCGAAAGGAACGAGACCCGGACAATTTGAGCGTCTGAAGGCCGTCATTGAGCTCAAGGGTTGCTGGCACCAGGAAGTGCGTTCGGCGATGAAAGATCAGCTCTTGGACCAATACTTGAGCAGCGCCGACTGTCGTGATGGCATTTTTCTGGTCGCTTGGTTTGATCCGCAGCGCTGGGACCCTGCTGACTACCGGAGGGACCGCGTTCCGAAGTGGACATTAGAGGAAGCACGAGAATTTTTCAGGACCCAAGCAGAGACGAATTCGGGGCCTGATCGGTTAGTAAGGGCGTTTGTCTTGGATTGCAGCTTCTAAACACTTAGCATTGGAAGGGGGAAGGCGTCACCTAACAACGATTGCCGAAAGATAGATTCACGAATTTTGGCCTGCACCCGAAAACTTGATCCGCCCAGCGAAACTAGTACGACCGGCAGTGGAGAAAATGGCCTGGCATGGTCGGTTAGTGCCGGTCTTTCCGGCGGTTTGAAACCTCAAGTAGCTCAAGTGAGACCCTCTCGCAAACCCTCCGAAGAAGTGATCGCCGCCCCCGTTTGCCAGGCGCGAGCAAACTCCTCAGGAGCGCTGTCGCCGAGCGCACTGTGCGGACGAACCTGGTTGTAATCGCGCCGCCACTGCTCAAGCTTGTCGCGCGCGTCGGCCAAGGTGAAGAAGACCTGAACGTTCATACACTCATCACGCAGCCGACCGTTGAACGACTCGATGTATCCGTTCTCGGTTCGCAGCAATGAGTCCTTGCTGTCGAGGTCGATTCGTGCGGTGCTCATCGTTTACTCTTGATCAGGCTGGCCATGGACCGGGTACATATATCATCTAACAGTTCGTGGCTCCGCAGGTTGAGGTTCGCGTAGACCGTGGCTTGAGAGGAGACACGCTGACACTGCGTCATTGAAGCAGGTTAATTTACCGTGAATGAGGAAAGAAGGACTTTGCGGGCTCAAACCTTCGACGAAGTCGCGGAGCTTTACGACCGGGCGCGTCGCGGCTATCCCGAGCAACTCTTCGACGATCTTTTTGCGCTCGCCGAAATGTCGCCCGACGAGTCGCAAATATTGGAGATCGGCTGCGGAACGGGGCTGGCGACGCGGCCGCTGGCGCGGCGCGGATGCCGGGTCGTGGGCGTCGAGCCGGGGCCGAATCTGGCCCGAATCGCGCGCCGAAACACGGCGGAGTTTCCGCGCGTCACGGTCGTCAACCAGCGCTTCGAGGATTTCGATCCGGCCGGGGCGACGTTCGACATGGTCTTCGCCGCGACGTCGTGGCACTGGATCGACCCGCAGGTGCGATATGCAAAGGCGGCGAGCGTGCTGAAGCCCGGCGGAGTCCTTGCCTTCACGTGGGGTGCTCACGCCTTCCCATCCGGATTCGATCCGTTCTTCAGCGAGATCCAGAAAGCTTACGACGCGATCGGCCAAAGCTGGGATGGTGCATGGCCACCGCCACCGCCTGAGCAGGTGCAGGACTTGAGCGAAGATATCGAGCGCAGCGGCTACTTCGAAGAGGTTCGCGTCGCGCGCCACGTGTGGACCACCGATTTCAATGCCGAGGAGCATGTGGCGCTGATGAGTACCGCCTCTGACCATCGCCTGATGGAACCGGCGAAGCGTGAATGGTTGTTCTCGGAGATGCGCCGCCTGCACAACACCCGTCCTGACGGGATAGTCCGCAAGCACGAGCTGACTATTCTGCACGTCGCCCGCCGAAAGCCCTGAAGATCGAGGGGAGCTTTGAGTCCGAGTCGCCGTGCGCGTTCACTACACGGCGCGGTTGGAGGTTGGGTCCACAAGTTGGATAGTATGCGGACTTAATTCACACTTTCATACATGAAAAGTATGAAAGCTCGGGCTGCTGAGCGGGGGCAGACCGGCAAGGGCAAGGCAACGAAGTAAGAAGACCATCTGTCCAAGCCTGGGAGGCAGTAGTGTTCGATCAGGCGAATGAATGGCGATGCTCCGTGGACCTAGGTAAATCGCGCCGAGAGAGGAATTGGGCGATTTGGACCAGTTACCTCGGAGGAGCGTGCTCTCCGGGTCCATAGGCGATCGCAAATCGCGCGCACACGCGCGCTTTTCGATCGATTCTCTGAGATGGCCGAAATCTTGAAGACTGAGGATTTGCGGGGGAAGGATTTGAACCTTCGACCTCCGGGTTATGAGCCCGGCGAGCTACCAGACTGCTCCACCCCGCTTTGGCAGTCTATCTGCCGGTTGCGCGGCTGGTCAACATCGAAGGCGTAAAATGCACGCGGGCGTGTGAATGCAACGATCGCCGCATCGAGCCGGCGATCGCGTCGCGGAGTCAAATTCAAGTGGGGCGGGCCGCCGTGCCCGCCATTTCGAACTTAGCCGGCGAGAATCCGGATGTTGCAGTTGCGATGGATTCTGCCGAACTCCATGATCTCTTTTTCGAGCGGGGTCGCGTCCGGCTTGGCGTCGGTGAGCATCAACTGCTTCGCGACGGGGTTGTCGATTCCGTCGGCTTCGACGTCAAGGTTGTGGTCGTCACAGATGATAAATGCCATTTGGTTGAAAGCACCTCGAACGAATCACGGTATAAGAATTTTTCGACGAAATGAACTGCCTGGCGGCAGACTCGCGTGACGCGATTTGTGGTAAGCGTAATCGAGAAAACGTAAACGCGGGAGTCGATGCGATGAGCCTTAAGGGAAAAGCCGCGGCGATTGGAATTGGCGAACTCAAACCGGTCAAGGAACCCGGCGACCTCACCGCGCTAGGACTGATGGCGCGAGTGGCGGCCGAGGCGATCGCGGACGCAGGGCTGGACAAAAAAGATATCGACGGATTCCTGGTCGGCGTGCCGTTCTCGGATCCGGGAATGATCTATCCGGCGAGCGCGGCCGAAGTGCTCGGGCTCAACCTGCGGATGCTGAACCAGGTCGATATCGGCGGGGCGAGTCCGGCCGGGATGATCTGGCGCGCTGCGGCTGCGATCGACGCCGGGATGTGCAGCGCGGTTCTCTGCATGGTGGCGGACTTGAACAAGGCCGGCGACCAGCGTCCGCCGGTCGTGTCAGTGCAGCGCGAGTTCGAGGCGCCCTACGGAAATATCGGCGCAAACTGCGGCTACGCGATGATCGCGCATCGCCATATGCATGAGTACGGCACCACTGCGCGGCAGATGGCGAAGGTCGCGGTCGACCAACGGACCAACGCACTCAAGAATCCGCTGGCGACGTTCAACGACAAGGCGCTCACGATCGACGACGTGCTGAACTCGCGGATGATCGTCGATCCGCTTCATCTATATGAAATCGTGAGCCCGGTTAGCGGCGGTGCTGCGATAATTGTCGCGTCGCCCGAGGTTGCGAAGCGCTCGAAGAATCCACCGATATGGCTGCTGGGCGCAGGCGAGGCGGCCAACCATTCGACGATCACCTACGCGCCATCGATCACGACCTCGCCGATCAAGCCGGCCGCAGAGAACGCGTTCAAGATGGCGGGCTTGCAGCCGAAGGAGATGGACCTCGTGTGTCCCTACGACTGCTACACGATCACCGTGATCGTCACGCTCGAAGATGCGGGCTTCTGCAAGAAAGGGCAGGGAGGCCCGTTCGTCGCGGAGCACGACCTGACCTACGCGGGCGATTTTCCGTGCAACACTCATGGCGGGCAGTTGTCGTTCGGACAGCCGGGGCTCGCGGGTGGAATGAGTCACGTGACCGAAGCGATTCGCCAGTTGATGGGACGCGGCGGCGAGCGCCAGGTGAAAAATGCCGCGCTCGGATACGTCAACGGCAACGGCGGAATTATGAGTGAGCAGGCAAGTCTCGTGCTGGAGCGCAGATCATGAGCGAATACTACAAACCGCTTCCGAAGCCATCGCCGACCAGCCGCCCGTTCTGGGAAGCGGCGCGGCGCCACGAGTTGACGATTCAGCGATGCGGCGCGTGCCGCGAGTACGTCTACTATCCGCGCGATCGATGCCCGAAATGTTTCGCGGACAAGCTCTCATGGGAGCGCGTGAGCGGCCGCGGCAAAGTTTACAGCTATACCGTCGTGCGACGAGCGTCGAGCCGAGCGTTCGCCGACGCGCCGTACGTGCTGGCGATCGTCGAACTGGCCGAGGGCCCGCGCATGACGACCAATATTGTCGCGGCGCCGGAGCAGGTACGCGTCGAGATGCCGGTGCAAGTTTTCTTCGACGACGTGACGCCGGATCACACGCTGGTGAAATTCAAACCAGCGTAAATTTTTGCTGGAGTAAGATCTTGAAACGAGACGTTACGTTGAGGATCGATGGCCTTCTGATTGGCATCCGTAACAGCCTTGGTTACGTTGCAACTTATATGGAGACAGACGTGTCCGCCGAAGAATTCAAGCGGTACGTGGCGTTCATCGGAGAAAGCATGGGCGCAACAGTCAATTATCGACACGTCTTTACGAGGAATTCCCCGACATCGTTCCAGATGAACTGAAGAGCGACCCGAAACCAAAGTAGGCACCGCCTATTTCTTCGAACGCCGGCGCCGGTACCACCGAGGCATCAACTACCACCTTATCGGGCATCTCGATCTTCACGAATCATTTTCGTGCTGTCCCCGGGGGTTGGAGGCCCGAGTCGCCGCGCTCTCTGCCAAAGCTCATCAACCGTCAGACGGCTTGGCGAAGCCGCTTCTTCCAGAATGGCTATCAATTCACCTTGGAGCGACCGCTTGTGTATTGCGGCCTTCCGCTTGAGTCGCTTTACCAACGCAGCCGGAACGTTCCTGATCGAAAGAGTTACGGTCATAAATCAAAGTACCATTTTCACGCCAACAGCACTGCGACGATTCCGGTCAGGAAGATTCCGTCGAAGGTGCCAGCGCCGCCGATCGAGGCGACCGGCGCGCCCAAATCGCGCAACTTGCGCAGGTTGAGCAGGTCGGCTCCGATGAGCGTGCCGATCACGCCGCTGATGAATGCCACCGCGTCGCGATGATGCTGCGACGAGCCGAGAAAGTAGCCGCATAGCGCGGCGACGATCGGCGGAATCAGCATCGGGGTCGCGATTCCCAGCCCGGGCACCGGTATCGCGAAACGATGAACGATAGCGGTAACGATCGCGATTCCGATCAGTGCAGGCACGATTATCGAGGGCATCTGCATCAGGAGATATAGCGAGATGAGTACGGGGACGATCGCGCCACCGACATTCACCGCGACGATGGTCGAGTCGGTGGCGTAGCGAGTCGGCACGCGGTAGCGAATGCCGAAACTGCGGACCACTTCGGCGTGATGCGGCTGGCTGTTGGCGACGCGCGTGATGGGAATGTTGATGTAGCTGCCAATCAGACTCACGAGCAGAGCCGTGAACGCCAACTCAGGCGGCAGGCCGAGCGACACGAACGCATAGTTGATGACGTGGATTTCGAGCAGGACGAAGAAGAACGCAAGGACGAGGAAGAAGATGATCGCATAGAAGAAAAGGAACGGTGCGAAAAACACGCGGCTATCTTAGCCGTGTCGCAGACCAGGAAAGAAGCGGCGGCGTGAGCCCAGCGCGTCGGCATAGCGGCCGCCCATCGCGCGCTCTTCGGCGGGAATTCGTACCGCGAGAATCAGCGCGTTGCGATCGAGAACGCGATCGCGGTGAAGATTGCGCCGCCGATCAACGGCACCGCCGCGATCTCGATCACTACCGCCAGATAATTGGGATGCCGCATGAAGCGATACGGGCCGTTGGTCACAGGAGCGCGGTCGGGACTCACGATGATTCGCGTGTTCCATCGATCGCCGAGAGTCGCGACCGCCCAGTACCGAAGCCCCTGCGCGACGATTTCAGCGCATAGCGCGATCCACGGGACGATACGCGGCAATGAGTGCGGGAAAAATATCGCCTCGACTGCGCACGACACTATGAAAAGTGTGTGAATCGCGACCATCACGCGATAATGCACCTGCCCGACTTCGACCGCGCCGTGTTGGAACGCGCGATGCGCATTGCGGCGCGCGCGATCCAGTTCGAAGATTCGCTCGACGACCAGGAGCGCGAGGATGATCAGATAAGTGCGGAGCGAGATCACGACTTCAGCGAGGTCACCACTTCAGTAGTACGAGCTCGACCGAGAACCCGGGGCCCATCCCGATGATCAAGCCGTAGTCGCCGGGCGCGGCTTCGTTGTCTTCGAGCAGTTCGTCCAGGATGAACATAACCGACGCTGACGAGAGATTTCCGACCGATTGCAGCGAGCGCCACGAACGCGCCAGCGCGCCCTCTGGCAGCGCGAGCGCGCCTTCGAGGGTCTCGAGCACCTTGGGACCGCCGGCGTGCGCGATCCAATGCTTGATATGCGATCGATCGATTTTTTGCGTCGCAAGGAATGAATCAACTTCATCGAGGATGTTGGCGCGGACGAGGTCGGTAAGTTTCGACGACAGGACGATTTTGAAGCCGCTGTCAACAATCTCCCAGCCGAGTATTTCTTCGGTGTTCGGAAACACGAGCGAGCGGGTCGCTTGTACTTGCGGGCCGGCCTCCGCATTGGCATTGCCGCCTATCAGCATCGCAGCAGCGCCGTCGCCGAAAAGGCCGGACGCGACGATGTTCGCGATCGAAAGATCCTCGCGCTGCAGCGTCAGCGAGCACAGCTCGACCGACAGCAGCATCGCGACCTCCGACGGATACGCACGGATGTAGTCGGCGGCGCGAGCAGTGCCGGCCGCTCCCGCAACGCACCCCAGTCCGAAGATGGGAGTGCGCTTGATTTCCTTGCGCATCCCGAGCGCGCTGATGACGCGAGTGTCGATACTCGGAACGGCGATGCCGGTGACGGTGACGA
Organism: uncultured delta proteobacterium; assembly: GCA_963744545.1. GTDB lineage: Bacteria > Desulfobacterota > Binatia > Binatales > Binataceae > Binatus. The sequence goes on along the minus strand of CAVUUH010000044.1, from coordinate 170,282 downwards.
AGAACAGATGATCGACTTCGCGAGCCTTCACGCCGGCGCGCTTGAGCGCGATTTCAGCGGCCGCGGTGCCGACCTCGGGCGCCACCCGCGTCCATGCTTCGTTGGTTTTGGCGAAGGTGTCGAGCGGGATGTATTGCTCGATCGGCAAGGCGAGATGACGCCCGGTGATTCCGAGCGCGCCCTGGATTTTGTCGAAGCGGCGCAGATCCGACCATCGCTTCTCCCAGAGCTCCCGAAGGCGCGAGGTAAGCTGTTCCTGATCGACGTAGTTGGAGGGTAACGCGGTGCCGGTTCCGATCACACGGGGTGAATCGTTGCTAATCACTTATATCGCGGGGCGCCCGAGTCAGGGACTCATGGCGAATCGCTATCTCTCCTTTTGGTGCCCGACGGACCTCACATTGTTCCCTTCGCGCACCTTTGACGCTATCACTAGCGCGACCCGAATTATATCGCTCTTGTGCCCTGCGCTACATCAGTTAAGATCCGCTTCAACTATGAAATCCGAAGAACGCAGCGAATTGCTGAAGATGCTCGCCCGGGAGTCGTATTTCGAGCGACAACTCACACTCTCGTCAGGCCGCGCGTCCAATTATTACGTCGATTGCAAACGCACGCTGTACCTTCCACGTGGTGCATATCTCGCCGGAGAACTGGTGCTTGAACTCGCGACTGCGGCGGGCGTCGAGCAAATCGGCGGCATGGCTGCGGGCGCGTTGCCGGTGACGGACGCAGTGATGGCTGCAGCGCATCGCAACGGCGTCAATATTCGTGGGTTTTTTGTGCGCAAGGAAACCAAGCAGCACGGGCTGCAGCAAATCGTCGAGGGCGCGTTCAAGCCGGGACTGAAGACCGCGGTGATCGACGATACGATCACGACCGGCGGATCGAGCTTGCAAGCTGTCGCGGCGATGAAAGAGGCAGGCGGAAACGTAGTCGCGGCAATCGCGCTGGTCGAACGCGGCGAGGGCGCAATCGAAGCGTTCGCGCGCGCGGGTTTGAAGTATAGCTGGGTATTCACTGCGGAAGAGGTGCGCGCCGAGCGCGCCGCGCATCCGGTCGCGAGCTGATTTCGATTGGCAATCAATCGCGACATCGCGGTCGCGGCGATCTTCGGCGATCCCGTCGGACATTCCAAATCACCTGCGATGCACAACGCTGCGTACGCGGCGCTCGGCATGAGCCGAACGTATGCGGCGTTTCGAGTCACGGCCGGCAATCTCGCGGCGGCACTTCGCGCGATTCCTGCGCTCGGGATCATCGGCGTGAATCTGACCGTGCCGCACAAGGAAGCTGCGGCACGCCTGATCAAGGACTTGAGCGGTGAAGCGCGCATGTTGGGCGCGGTCAACTGCGTCGTGAATCGGCGCGGCGTGCTCCGCGGCGACAACACCGATGCGCGCGGTCTCGAGCGCGACCTGCGCGATCTCGGATGCGAGTTGCGCGGGCGGCTCGCGATCGTGATCGGCGCAGGGGGCGGTGCTGCGTCATCCGTCCTCGCATGCATTCGGCTTGGCGCGAGCCGCGTCGTGATCGCGAATCGCACTCCTGCCCGCGCGGCAGCACTTGCGCGGCGCTTTTCAGCCAAGGGAGCGCGCGCGGCGGGCGAGCCTCGCGGGCTGGACGCGCTGATGGACTCGGAGCTGCTAACCGACGCGCGATTGATCGTCAATGCGACCTCGATGGGTCTGACGACCGGACGATTCGCGCGTCTCGACTACGATTCAACCCCGACAGATTGTTTGTTCTACGATCTGATTTACTCGCGGGAGCCGACCGAGTTCATGAAGCCCGCCGTCGCCGCCGGCCGGCATGCGGCCGACGGCGCCGGGATGCTGGTGAATCAGGGCGAACTCGCATTCAAGCTGTTCAATCGAATCGCACCCCCGGTCGGTGTGATGCGCGCAGCTTTGTTCGACGCGCTCGGCCGAAGCATCAGCGCGCGCTGACCTCGATACCTTTTATTCATCTTCCCTTGGGAATGAACCCCGGGATGCCCGTGTCAACAACCGTATTGAGCCTGACTCGCGTGCTGATCCCTTGAGTGATCTCCTCGATGGCGTCGTCGGGAAGAGCCGAGACATCAAAATTTTCTTCGAGGTGGCGGATGCTTGTAGCTGTGGTGAGAGGAGCCGTGCCGCGCTGGATCGCCCAGGCTAGTAGGACTTGAGCGTGGGTTTTGTTGACGCGCTTGGCAATGACAGTGATCACAGGATCGTCGGTCAACTTGGGTTCAATACCATGACCCAAAGAAGCGAAGGCCTGTATCACGATGCCATTCCCCTTGCAATAGTCGAGCAGTTCCCATTGAGGGAGATATGGATGGGATTCGACCTGAACGACAGCCGGCTTTACGCGAGCGATATCGAACACCTCTTTCAGCTGTCCCAAATTTACGTTTGATAATCCGATCGCCTTGCACCGACCTTCATCGACCAGGCTCTCCAAAGCCTTCCAGGTATTCGTCAGAGTCGTCGCGTCGTCGTAAATCACATCACCGTTCTTGTCTCTCGGGTCTTGCTCGTCGCCGGGTTTGAAAGCGAATGGAGTATGGATGCTGTATAGATCGACATAGTCCAGTTGCAGTCTTTTCAGACTTGCCTCAAAGGCGGGCTTAACGCGTTCCGGGCGATGATTGTTGTTCCACAGCTTCGTACCTACAAAGACGTCCTTCCGTTTGACCTTGCCTTTGCTGAACACCGCTCGCATTGCTTCGCCTACCTGTTCTTCATTTCGGTAGCGCTCGGCGCAATCGAATTGACGAAAGCCCACCTCCAGGGAGAGCCTAACTGCCTCTTCGGTTGCGATTGGATCAGGAATCAGAGTGCCAAAGCCGAGTGCCGGAATCTCATCGCGGCCGTTATTGAGCGGTATCTTTGTATAACGAAGGCCGTCGGTGTCACTCATCAAACCGTTACCTCCCTGGAAATCGCATTGTGAGTCGATTGTAACAAAGCTCTCGGAGGAATGCCGAAGGCTAACAGCGAAGTCCGCCGTAACCGGTCCCGATTAGCAGCATTTGACCCTCGAGTGCGGAAGCGCGACACTAGCAAAATCCGCGCTCGGGCCGCACCACTCGCCACTCAAGGAGAAAACCGATGAGTATTATCGATAAGGCGCTGGAAGCGAACCGCAACTATGCAAAAAGTTACGATCCAAAGCTGGGAGGGCGCCCCGCCCCGAAAATCGCAGTTGTAACCTGCATGGATCCACGGCTCTCAGACCTCCCTGGAATCTTGGGTCTGCCGCAGGCCGATATTGACGTTATCCGAACCGGCGGGCCCGCGGTAACCGAAGATGTTCTCGGGGAACTGGTTGTTTCCAACCGTATACTCGGAACCACAGAGATACTGCTTCTCAACCATACCGGCTGCGGGTTCACGACATTCACCGATGACGAGCTGAACAAGAAGCTGAGCGCTTCGACCGGAGATGCTTCGCCGGCTCCAATGCGCTTCTTCTCCTACAAGGACCCCGAGCAAAACACCCGCGAGCAGATCAAGAAAGTCAGGTCGCATCCCTGGATTTCCAAAGAGGTCGCCGTGCGCGGCGTCATTTTCGACGTGGACACGGGCAAATTACGCGAAGTCAAAGTTTAATCACGAGCGCACCGGCGAGAAACGCAATGGCGGCCGGCATCTCTTTTTGACCGTACATCTGCTCGAACGTGTTAGCCCGCAATATGGCTCTGCGGTCACGCGCAGCCGTTCAGGGGAGTCATGAGTACGACGATTCAGGCAATCGACGACCTCTGCATCAACACTATCCGGACGCTCTCGATCGACGCGGTCCAGAAAGCGAACTCAGGACATCCGGGAATGCCGCTGGGCGCGGCCCCAATGGCGTACGTGTTGTGGACGCGCCATCTCCGGCACAGTCCCACCAACCCCAAATGGCCCGATCGCGATCGCTTTGTCCTGTCGGCGGGACACGCCAGCATGCTGCTCTACAGCCTGCTATTCCTCACCGGATACGACCTTACCATGGACGATATAAAGCAATTCCGCCAATGGGGAAGCCGCACTCCGGGGCATCCCGAGTATGGTGTGGTGCCCGGAGCGGAAGTTACCACCGGTCCGCTGGGTCAAGGTGTTGGGAGCGCAGTGGGATTGGCAATCGCGGAGCGCTGGCTGGCCGCCACATTCAATCGGCCGGGCCACGAAGTGGTGAATCACCATACGTACGTGATGGCCAGCGACGGCGACATGATGGAAGGCGTCGCGGCCGAAGCCGCCTCGATAGCGGGTCAGTTTCGGCTCGGGCGATTGATCGTGATCTACGACGCCAATCAGATCACCCTCTCGGCCAGCGCCGACGTTACCTTCAGCGAAGATGTAGGCGCGCGATTCCAGGCCTATGGATGGCATGTCGAGCATATAGACGGGATGGATATTGCCGCGGTTGATGGCGCTATAACCAAGGCCAAGGCGGTCGATGACCGACCGTCGCTAATCGTGGCGCGCACACATATCGGCTATGGCAGTCCGCATAAGCACGACACCTTCGAGGCCCACGGCGAGCCCTTGGGCGTCGAAGAGGTCCGATTAACCAAGCGCACGTTGGGATGGCCTGAAGACAAGAGCTTCTACATTCCCGATGAGGCCTTGACCCAATTTCGCAAGGCGGTCGAGCAAGGACGCGACCTCGAGGCCCAGTGGAATCGACGCGTGGACGGTTTGCGCGCTGCCGATCCGAATTTGGCTGACAAGCTTCGGCAGACGCTTGCCGGTGAACTGCCCAAGGGATGGGAAGCGGCCCTTCCCCGATTCACGCCCAAGGACGGCGAGATGGCGACGCGCGACGCCGGACAGAAAACCATCGTCGCGTTGGCCGAGGCGATACCCAACCTGGTTGGTGGATCGGGCGACCTCGATCCATCCACACGCACCGCGCTCAAGGGCAAGGGCGACTTCGAGAGCCCCAATTTTACGCCGCCCGAAGGTGCGCCGCCCACCCAGGGAATGGTGGGCGGTCCGACGGGGTACGTCGGGCGAAACATCCATTTCGGCATTCGCGAGCACGCCATGGCCGGTATCGCCACGGGCATGGCCCTGCATGGCGGCGTCCTGCCCTTTGCCGCCACCTTCTTTACCTTTTCCGACTACATGCGGCCGAGCATCCGACTAGCGGCTTTGAGCAAGGCCCACGTGATCTATGTGTGGACCCACGACAGCATCGGATTGGGCCAGGACGGACCCACGCATCAGCCGATAGAACATCTGGCCAGCCTGCGCGCGATGCCCAATCTAATGCTGCTGCGCCCCGCGGACGCCAACGAAACTGTGGAAGCGTGGAAGCTCGCAGTGGCGCATACTGAAGGTCCCGTGGGGCTGGTGTTTACGCGCCAGAAGTTGCCCATTTTCGACCGCAACACGCTGGCCCCCGCAGCAGGAACGGCAAAAGGAGCTTATGTCCTTGCCGACTGTGCCGCAGGTCCGCCCAAGCTCATCCTCATCGCTACCGGTTCCGAAGTGTCGATCGCGCTCGAGGCGCACAACCAACTGACTCGTGAGGGAGTTGCAAGCCGGGTGGTCTCGATGCCGTGCTGGGATCTGTTTGAGGCGCAACCGCAATCCTACAAGGACGCGGTCCTTCCTCCTGGCGTCAAAGCGCGAGTCAGTGTCGAGGCAGGCTCCCCGCTAGGATGGGAGCGCTACGTGGGCCTCGAAGGCGCAATCATCGGGCTGAACCGCTTCGGTGCTTCAGCACCGGGTGAAATCGTGATGCGTGAGCTGGGCTTTACTCCAGAGCACATCGTCAAGGTTGCCAAATCTATCCTGGCCGGCAACCGCCCTGGATAAGACATCGCTAAAGCTCGTTGATTCGGATCGACCAAAAAAGAAATCCCGGAGTAAAATGCCATGGCCTCGAAACTTGCCGAGGATCCTCGCATCGACCCGCGTCTCAAAGCTGTATTCGGCAGCCTCGGTTTGCTGACCGATGCGGGCGACGTGGCGAGCCGCGAGGACATGCTGGCAGCGGCGAATAGCGAATCCGGCAAAAAGCAGGCGGCGGCGTTGGCAGCGATGCTCGACGCCTTTGAAGATGAAACCGTCGCACCATCGGCTGGGCTGAGCATTCGCACCGAACGCGTCGCGTCGGCTCCCGATGGCAACACAATCAACATCCAGTTCATCCGGCCTGACAATGCCGCGCGCGCTCCGTGTGTCTACTATATTCACGGCGGTGGCATGACGATGATGTCGTGTTACTCGGGAAACTACCGGGCATGGGGCAAGATTATCGCCGCCAACGGCGTGGCCGTGGCCATGGTCGACTTTCGCAATGCGCTGTCCCCGTCTTCGGTTCCCGAAGTCGCACCGTTTCCGGCCGGCCTAAATGATTGTGTGTCCGGCTTGAAGTGGATTCACGCTAACAGCGCGGCGCTCAATATCGATCCCACGCGAATTATCGTCGCGGGCGAGAGCGGCGGGGGAAATCTCACCCTTGCCACCGGACTGAAACTGAAGCGCGACGGCGACCTCGGATTAATCAAAGGGCTTTATGCTCTGTGCCCCTATATCGCGGGTGAATGGCCCCAGCCGCGATATCCTTCCTCAACCGAAAACAACGAGATTCTGCTCGACCTGCACAACAATCGTGGCGCAATGGGTTACGGGATCGAAGCCTTTCGTGCGCGCAATCCGCTAGCTTGGCCGGCCTTCGCCGCCGCCGAAGACGTCGCAGGGTTCCCGCCCACAGTGATCAGCGTCAATGAGTGTGATCCGCTCCGCGACGAAGGGATCAACTTCTACCGCCTTCTCATGCACAATGGCGTACGCGCGCGCTGCCGGCAGGTGATGGGAACGATCCACGCCACGGAAATCTTTCCGACCTGTTGCCCCGATATCAGCCACAGTACCGGCAGTGATATTGCCAACTTCTGTGCACGCTGATTGGTCATCCTGCGAAACCTGGCCGACGCGGCTCACGCGCCCACATGATCTCAAATCCGATCGCTGAGCGAACCGCGTGGCAGGATTCATAGAGCAACGGTTCTCCATCCAACGGCCATTTGCATGGTTGGATCGACTCGAAGCGCTGGTCGCGCAAGAACTTGCTCCGAGCGCCCACAAGTTCCGCACCGCCTTACGTATCTCCACAATTGTGACAATCGCAATTGGACTGGACACGAGCTGTCACGTCAACAGTAGGTTGGACGCGGTAATTGTCTGGCTCCTGGCCGGCGCTGGACCAATGATGTCCATGCGCAAGGCCGTCGCGTGGCAAATCGCCGTGATGCTCGCCTTGATCACATCGGTGATAATGGCGCGCGCCTTCGCGGAGACGCCGTGGTTGATGCTCCCATTTGTCTTCGCCTGGATTTCCTTTTCAACCTACGTGGGAGCGACGCGCAAGCTTGGCTCGGGCCTGATCCTTATCCAGATAGTATGCCTCATTACATTCTACGACGTCGTGTTTGGACCTCAGGAAATCGGTTGGAACGCGGCCGCCTCGTTTGACGCTAGCGCGATTGCTTTTGGCGTGATCGTTCTGTTCGACAACTGGTTGTGGCCGAATCCGGGCGAGCCGATCCTCATAGGCTTCCTCGGAGCGAGCGCTGCGCGTGCCCGTTCACAACTGCTCGAGGCTAACAACTTTTTTCTCGCTGGCCAAAGCGTACTTCGACCGCATTTGCCGGCAGCGGATTCCGACCTGCCCGCACATATGGCGCTGCTTGAGCGAGCGGTGGCCGAGGGCGCGTCCGAGCATCGCCGGGCGATCCTGCTGGCTGCGATCACGCGCGCGGCTCGCATCGATCTCGAAATGGATCGCCTAATCACTACTGCGCGCGAGAACCTGCCTCGAGTAATTCGCACGATGGTCCCGGACGAAACTCAAAGCGCGGTAAATGCGATCGCCGCCGCACTCGACGAGATCTCGCACAACCTACCGGCGCGCATTGTTGCAGGCGCGGAGGAACAGACTCCCGCTACGCGGACGCATCTGCGGTTGGCAATGGACAATCTGGCTGCGCGCGTCATTGAGATCAGACCAGCATACATCGGCAAAGCCAGTCCGGCGGAAGTAGAGAATTTCGCGGAACTCATCGATTCATTGGCTGCTGTGACCCGGCACATCGAGCGCCCGCTTGATGAACCTCCGATGCAGACCATCGATTCGTCGAACAGTCCTGTCCCTCGGAAGAGTGCCGTCCCTCGATCGGCCACTCCTGCAGATCCCGCGGTGGTACGCTATTGCTTGAAAGTCGGCTTGTGCACCGTGGTCGGTTATACAATCGGTCTCATTGCCCAGCGTCCGGAGTTATTCACTATCCTGGTGACCGTAATAACCGTTGGGACTCCCACCTATGGCGCAACCTTGCACAAGATGTACCTCCGAATTGCCGGATTTGTTATCGGCGGAGCGGTTTCCCTTCTCGCTATCATTATAGTTTCGCCTAACTTCGACACCCTTCCAGCCTACCTGCTGGCGGCCTTCGCGGTTTTCTATCTGTTCGCATACTCGTCGCTCGGCAATTCAAGGATTTCCTACGCGGGCAAGCAAATGGGGTTCATTTTTTCATTGGTGTTCATAGGGTTGAGTCCCTCGGTCGATATCTACCAGCCTCTCTGGCGCATTTGGGGCGCCCTGCTCGGTGCCTTTGTCGTGGCGATCGTCTTCTTCACCCTGTGGCCGGAATACGCCGGCGATTCTTTGTTGCCGAGACTACGCAGAGTCCTTGCCAATATGCTCGCGCTAGCGCCAGGCGGCTCAGCTTCGAGCAGCGAGGATCAAATCCTGAAGACGAACTCGGAAACGATGCGCGTGCTGACCGAGTTCCTCGAGATCGCCGAGGACGCGCGGATGGAAGGACGCACCTGCGCCGTCTACCACGATGGGATCGTCGAAGCGGCCGGGACTCTCCGCCGGATTGCGAACCGGCTGTCCTATATCGCGACAGCGCGAGTCGTCACGCAAATGCCGCAACTCGACCCCGTCACGGAATTTGCGCGTGAGCGAGTCTTCAACACGATTCGTGGGCAGCTCAGCTCGTGGCTTGATTTCTTCAATAGCGCTGAATGGTCCAGCGCTTCCGCTGCTCGTGCGATCGCGGAGAAACACCCAGCCGGTGAGCTGGCGGAACTGCTTAACGAGTTCAGTTCACACTTGGAGGAGCAGGGGTTTGCCCGATTGGAATCATGGCCGCTCGAGCCGCGCCGCACGATGATGGCAGAACTTCAGTCGATGCGACGTCTTGAGTTTCTATTCTCTGAGCTGAATCGGTATCTCGCGGATATTCCCAGCCCCCCACCACACGCTTCACGCATCGAAGAGTCGGGCTAGCCGAACATCTCCTTGAGCTTGTCCACGAAGCCCTTGGAGAGTGGATGGTTGACGGCTTTGCCGTCGAGCTTGGCGAATTCTTCGAGCAGTTCGCGCTGGCGCGCGGTCAGGCTGCGCGGGGTCTCGACGATTATCTTGATGAGCTGATCGCCGCGTCCGTAGCCGTGAAGATCGACGATGCCCTTGCCCTTGAGGCGCAGGATTTTTCCCGATTGCGTGGCGGGCGGAATCTTGAGTTTCACTTTGCCGTCGAGCGTCGGCACTTCTATCTCGGTGCCGACTGCCGCTTGCGGGAAACTGATCGGCGCCTCGATTATCACGTCGTTGTCCTGGCGCACGAACATCTCATGCTCTTTGACGTGGATGACGACGTAGAGATCGCCTTGCGGTCCGCCGCCGTAGCCGGCCTCGCCCTCGCCGCGCAGCTTCAGGCGCGATCCGTTGTCGACGCCCGGCGGAATTTTCACGGCGAGCGATTCGGCTTTGCGGATTCGTCCCTGCCCCTGGCACTTGGGACACGGGTCGGAAATGATCATGCCTTCGCCGCGGCACTGTCCGCAGGTCGTCGAAATCGAAAAGAATCCCTGCTGCGTGCGCACCTGGCCGCTGCCGCGACAGTTGGGGCATTGTCGTGCGCCGCTGGATCCGCCGCGAGCGCGCGTGCCGTTGCAAGCCTCGCATTGGGTGAGGCGCTGGAACTTTACGACTTTCTCGATTCCGCGCGCTGCGTCTTCAAATTCAATTTCGAGATCGTAGCGCAGATCGTCGCCGCGCCGCGTGCGCGAACGTGAGCGTCCACGGCCGGTGCCGAAGAAATCGCCAAAAATGTCCGAGAAAACTTCTTCGAAGCCCTGGCTGAAGTCGAAGCCGCCGAAACCTCCCGGACCGCCCTGCGGTCCCTGGAACGCCGCGTGACCAAAACGGTCATACTGCGCGCGCCGCTCAGGATCGGAAAGAACCTGGTACGCCTCGTTGAGTTCCTTGAAGCGCTCTTCAGAATCCTTGTTGCCGGGATTGCGATCGGGGTGAAACTGAATCGCTAGAGTGCGGTAGGCTTTCTTCAGTTCGGCTTCGCCGGCGCCGCGATTGACACCGAGGACTTCGTAGTAATCGCGTTTTTGTGCTGACGGCATCGCGCAGAGATTCTATGCGAACCGCGCCGCCGACGCCATTGTGAAGCGTAGATTAACGGGGCCGCTTGCACGGCCCCATCTGTCGTTATTGATCTTTGACTTCTTTGTAATCGGCATCAACCACGTCTTCTTTCGCGCCGCCTTCGCCGTTCCCGCTCTGCGAACCACTCTGCCCGCTGGCGCCATCCTGTGGACCCGCGCCGGCTTGCGGTCCCGCACCTGCCTTGGTCTTGCTGTACATCGCCTCGGCCAGCTTGTGCGACGCATTCTGCAGCGCCTCGGCCGCGCGATTGATCTCGTCGGCGTCCTTGGATTCAAGCTTGGTCCGGGCCTCCGCGAGCGCGTCCTCGACCTGCTTGCGTCCGGCCTCATCAATCTCGGCGCCGTGATCCTTGAGCGTCTTCTCGGTCGTGTAGATCAGGTTGTCGAGCTTGTTGCGCGCTTCCGCCTGCTGACGGCGAGCATGATCGTCGGCGGCATGCGCCTCGGCCTCGCGCACCATCTTCTTGATCTCTTCCTCGTTGAGTCCCGACGACGCGGTAATCTTGATCGACTGCTCCTTGTTGGTGCCAAGGTCTTTCGCATGCACGTTAACGATTCCGTTCGCGTCGATGTCGAATGTGACCTCGACCTGCGGCATCCCGCGCGGAGCCGGCGGAATTCCGATCAAGTCGAACTGGCCGAGCAGCTTGTTGTCCGACGCCATCTCGCGCTCGCCCTGGAAGACGCGAATCGTCACGGCCGTCTGATTGTCCTGCGCGGTCGAGAAGACCTGGCTCTTGCGCGTCGGAATCGTCGTGTTCTTCTCGATCAGCTTGGTGAACACGCCGCCGAGCGTTTCGATTCCGAGCGACAGCGGAGTCACGTCCAGCAGCAGAACGTCTTTGACTTCGCCTTTCAGCACGCCCGCCTGGATTGCGGCACCGATCGCGACTACCTCGTCCGGGTTGACGCCCTTATGCCCTTCCTTGCCGAACAGACGCTTCACGCGCTCCTGCACCGCGGGCATGCGGGTCATGCCGCCGACGAGCACGATCTCGTTGATCTCGCTCGCCTTGAGGCTTGCATCGCGCATCGCGGTCACGCATGGCGGCTCGAGCCTGTCGAGCAGGTCGGAGCACAACGCCTCGAGCTTCGCGCGCGTCAGCTTCATGTTGAGATGCTTGGGCCCGGACTGATCCGCGGTCACGAAGGGCAGATTGATATCTGTCTCGGTCACGGTCGACAGCTCGGTCTTGGCCTTCTCGGCGGCTTCCTTCAGCCGCTGCAGCGCCATCCGATCTTTGCGCAGATCGATTCCCTGGTCCTTGCGGAATTCGTCGGCCAGGTAGTCCATGATGCGCTGATCGAAATCTTCGCCGCCGAGGAAGGTGTCGCCGTTGGTCGCTTTGACCTCGAACACGCCTTCGCCCAGCTCGAGAATTGAAATATCGAACGTGCCGCCGCCGAGATCGAACACGGCGATCTTTTCGTCCTTCTTCTTATCGAGACCGTAGGCCAACGACGCCGCGGTCGGCTCGTTGATTATTCGCAGCACGCTCAGTCCCGCGATACGGCCAGCATCCTTGGTCGCCTGACGCTGGCTGTCATTGAAATACGCGGGCACGGTGATTACGGCCTCGGTGACTTTCTCACCAAGGTAGTCCTCGGCCGTCTGCTTCATTTTCTGGAGGATGAACGCCGAAATCTCCGGCGGACTATATTTCTTTCCGCGGACTTCGACCCATGCCGCACCATCATCGTTCTTCACGATCTTGTACGGCAGCACCTTCATCGCCTTCTGAACTTCGGGATCGTCGAACCGCCGGCCCATCAGGCGTTTGATTGCAAATATCGTATTGGTCGGATTGGTGATCGCCTGGCGCTTGGCAATTGTGCCAACCAGCCGCTCTCCCGATTCTGTAAATGCAACAACCGACGGGGTGGTGCGGCTGCCTTCGGAGTTAGCGATAACGACGGGATCGCCGCCTTCCATGATGGCGACGCAACTATTCGTCGTGCCCAAGTCGATACCTATAACTTTTGCCATGTTCCTACAGGTCCCCTGATATAAAACTTAAGATAGAAATAATCACGGTTTAGCTATTTTCAACGTCGGAAGTATCGTTTTCGCTTCCGTTTCGCTTTCCGGAGTCGGGTCCATTTCCCTTCGCAACCGAAACCCGCGCCGGCCGCAGCACCCGTTCGCCGATCAGATACCCGCGATGGAATTCGTCGACGACCGTATTCGGCGGATGCGCCTCGGACGCCACGTGATCGACGGCTTCATGCCGATTAGGATCGAAAGGCTGGCCAACCGATTGCACCGGCGTCACGCCCTGAGCGCGCAGGAAGTCGTGCAGAGCTCGCACTGTCATCTCGACTCCATCGACGACCGTCTTGGCATCGGTGCCACTGCGAGCAGCCGCCAGTGCGCGCTCGAGGTTGTCGATAATCGGCAGCAGGTCGCGCAGAATCGCCTCGCGCTGGATGCGCACCGAGTCGTCGGCCTGCTGGCGGATTCGCTTGCGCGCATTCTCGGAGTCGGCGAGCGTGCGCAGATACTTGTCCTTCAGCTCGGCGATTTCCTTGTCCTTCTCGGCGAGCTGCGCCCGCAGGGATTCCACCTCGCCACGATCTGATTCGGAGCCGGCGTTCGCCGGATCGAGCTCTCCATCCATACCGGGATTCCCGTCCTCAGGATGCTTGTGCCGCTTGGTCATTTTAAAAAAACCCGACAGACCATAAACCTAAGCACGATTCAAAGTCGCGCCAGTGCAGGCAGAAATACTAAGGTGCAGGGGTTACCCCTGCCGAAGGAAGTTTGAAACCCACCGCGGGTTTCATTTCAATGAAGTTCTTCAGTACTCCATCAGCCGCGACAGGGCTCGCGCCGTGTACTCGACTAACGGTATCACGCGGTCATAGTCCATCCGCACCGGGCCGACGATTGCGAGGCTGCCCAGCGCGCTCGAACCGCTGGCGTACGATGCCGCCACCACGCTTAACGACGAGAGGCGCGTGTCGTAGTTCTCCGATCCGATCGACACTGTCAGCCCGGCGTTGGTGAGGCTGCGCTCGAGCAATTCGAGCAGTGCAGTCTTGTCGTCGAGCGCGCGCAACAACTCGCGCATCTTGTCGCGATCGGAAAACTCCGGCTGCTCGAGCGCCTGCAAACTGCCCTCGACGTACAGCTCCGGACGTCCGACGTAATCGGAGATCGCCTCGCCGAGTGCAAGCGCGTCGTGCATGAAGCGATCGTAGTTCGCGCGCTCTTCGCGCAGTTGCGTCTCGATCCAGCGGCGCGCCTCGTCGAGCGTGCGTCCTTCGAGCGATTCGTTGAGGTAGCGCGCCATGCGATCGAGCTCGTCCTGCGAATGGTCGCGCTCGGTGTCGACGATGCGATTCTGGATCGAGCCCTTCGACACGACGAATACCGCGAGCACCTGGTTGTCGCGCAGCCGCACGAAGTTCACGCGCTCGAGGATCGAGGCCTCCAGTCGCGGCGCCATCACCAGCGCGGCCTGTCCTGTCAGCAGCGAGAGCAGCTTCGGGGTGTCGCGCAGGGCGTCGCCGAGATTGCGCACGGCACTCGAATAGTGAAGTTCAATTTGCGCGCGATCCTCGAAACCGATCCGCGTCGCCGCCGCGAGATGATCGACGTAGTAGCGAAACGCTTTTTCAGTCGGGACTCTGCCCGCTGACGTGTGCGGCTGGCGCAGGTAACCGCCGTCCTCGAGCTCCGCCATCATGTTGCGGACCATGGCAGAGCGCACGCCGAGCTGATGGCGCGCGACTATCTGCGCGGAGCCCACGGGCTCGGCGGTCGAGATGAACTCCTGCACCGCCGCGATAACCAGCGCGTGTTGCCGGTTGGAAAGCGGGTGGCTTGAAGATTCCTGCGTCATCTCGTCTTGTTTCAATTCTGTTACGCATCCAGCGATACATTCAAGAGACACCGTAACGCAATGGCGCTAATTTGAACGATGGCGAGCCGCTAATCCGTGACGTAGGATCGAACCGTGGCGCGCAAAAGCAAAATCATCAAGCCGCGACGCATGTATGTCCCCGTCGTGCCCGCCAATGCGTCGTGGTTCGAGAGCGACAGCTACGATCGGCGAACGTGGAACGAAATCGTCGCCGATGCGCCGTCGCTCGCCGACCTTGCGGAAACCGGCGAGCGGCTCGTCCCTCATTTCGGCGCGTTGGTGCAGGATCTCTTTCTCGCGCTGTTCAAGATGAACCCGGTGTTCCGCAAATCCGGCGACGTGCGCCTCGCGGCTGCGCTCAATCGAACGATCCTCGAGCAAATCGTACCGTCGGCTCCGTTCCAGGCGCTACGGTCACGCACCGCCCTTGAAGAGGACAAGGCCGCGATCGCCGCGATCGTGATGAGCGAGCATGCGCTCGAACTCGTGAAATCCGAGAAGCTCATCAATCGCAGCGAGATGCTCGACCTGTGGGACCTCGCGCGGCAAGAGCAGGATCTCGAAGCGCGGGCGGATGCGGTGAAGTCGGTCAACGAGATTCAGGAATCGCAAGAAGGCGAGAACGAATCCGGCGAAGAAGAAAAGAATCAAGCGACGAAAAAAGAGCTGGCCGAGATGGCCGACGCGGCCGAACGTGCCGCCAAGGTTTCAGAGGCGCGGCTCAATCAGAAGTCGCGGCAATTCGAGACTCAACTGAAGGGCGCGGATCAAACCGCGCTCAAGCGGATGCAGCTGAAGACCGCCGAGCTGGCCAGCGAGATCGATCAAGCGGCCGAAGACAGTCACGACTTCAGCCGCGAATTCGGGCAGGGCGGACGCGTCGCAGCCGGCGCGCGGCTCGAGCTCGGACGGCGCCTCGCGCGCAACAAGAAACTCGGCGAGCTGGCGCGGATGGTCGGGCGGTTTAAGCAGGACGCGCGCGCGCTCAAGCGCAAAACTCTCGAGCGCGGCGTCGCCGAGGCTTATGACATCGAGCTCGGCTCCGAGCTCGGACGCCTGATTCCGGCAGAGCTGCTCGCGATGCATCATCCCGTGCTCAAGCGCGATTTCCATCGCCGCGTGCTCGAAGGCACCGTCCTCCAGTACCGGCTGCGCGACGACGAGCAGAAGGGCAAGGGCCCGATGGTCGTGTGTATCGACGTCAGCTCCTCGATGCAGGGCGACAAGGAGATGTGGTCGAAGGCGGTCGCGCTGACACTGATGGATATCGCGCGGCGCCAGCGCCGGCTGTTCCGCGCCGTCATGTTTTCGTCGGGGGAAGTGAGCCTCAAGGTGCTCGACTTGAATCGCGAGCGGCGTTACGCGCCCGACCTGAACAAGGTGGTCGAGATGGCCGAATACTTCCCCGGCGGCGGCACCGACTTCGAGACTCCGATCGACGCCGCAGTCGAACTGCTCGGCGAAAAGAAACTCAAGCGCGGCGACATCGTGATTATCACCGACGGCGAATCGCAGGTAAGTCCGGAATGGCTGGCGCGGCTGCGTGAGCGCAAAGACGAGCTGGATTTTTCGATCTTCGCGGTATTGGTCGACGTGGGATCGGCGGAGACGTCGTCGCTTGCGCAGTTCGCGGATCGAATTACGTCGGTCAAGCGCATCAGCGACGAACACGCCCGCGATATTTTCCTGCACGTGCAGTCATGAAGAAGACCGATCAGAAAGTGGTTCTCGAGCCGATCGATCGGAGCAACTTCCGCAAGTTGTTCAACATGCAGCTACGGAACGAGCAGATCACATTCGTCACTCCACCGCGATGGACGCTCGCGCGATGCTACGTGCGGCTGTTCGGCGACGAGTTCGAGCATCTGCCGCATCTGATCCGCGCCGGCGACGAGGTCGTCGGCTACGTGACCACGGTCTGCGATCCGAACAGTCCCGAAAACTATTGGATCGACGACATCATGATCGACGCAAAGCATCAGGGCAAAGGCTACGGCCGCGCTGCAATGGTCGAGGTGCTCAAAATGATCGTCGCGCGCTACCCTCGATGCGAAGCGGTGCAACTAACTTGCTTTCGGACTAACCTCAATGCGGCAGCGTTATACGTCAGCCTGGGGTTCAGGCCGACCGGCGGCGTCGATGAAGAATTCGGCGAGCCCAACTACAAGCTGAGCGGTGAGGCATTGTCGAAGTTCCGAAAGTAGCAGAGTGACTCGTTTATTCTAAAATGCAACGCGCGTCGCGTAGTTTGTCATCCTGACGTAGCGAGCAACGCGAGCGGCAGGAAGGATCTCGGACAGCGGCGCGTACGCGCCGCCGGTACCGGTTCGAAATCGCGAAGCGGTCCTTTGCTCCTTGTGTTCGCGCAAGCGCAGGCCATTCTCATCGGATGCAGCAACCCAAAACCGGAACCGGCTTCGCTCGCGCGAAGCTGTCCGAGATCCTTCCTGCCGCTCGCGTTGCTCACTCTGTCAGGATGACAAGATTGGCGCGAACGACTTCGCGTTCGCGCGTACGAAAAAGAAAGGGCCGGTCGTTCGACGACCGGCCCTTCATCATTCTGACTGTGGTGATTGCCAGCTACGCGGCCGATGCCAGCTGCATCACGCCTAGCTGCTGGTACCACGACTCAGTCCGATCGTTGATCAGGTCGATTTGCCGCAGGCATGGGATGATCGTGTCGACGAACAGGAACGAGTTGAACTGCTTCTCCATATCGTTCTCAGCCGCCGCCCAGGCCGGGTTGCGATGCATCTCGTCCTCGATGTCCTTCATCGAGATGCCCACTTCCTCGAAGACCGCAGCGCCCGACAGGAAGCCGTCCTTGGGCACGCCGTCGACGACCTTCGTCACCATCATGTCGCACGCGGCGAACGCGAAGTCCTCGAGATCCTTCTTGTCCTTGCCCTTGAGCTTGGTCACTGCGTCGCGGAGCGCGAGCATGCCGAAGCCGACGTGGCGCGCCTCGTCCTTCATGATGTACTCGAGCAGTTCCTTCAGCAGCTCGTCCTTGGTTTCGCGCTGCATGAAGCGAAACGCCGCAATCGCGAGCCCCTCGGCAACGACTTGCATCCCGACATATTTGGGCTCCCAACGGTCGTGCGCCATCACGGTGGTCAGCAGCCGCTCGAGCGTGGGATCGATCGGGTAGATGCGGTCGAGCTTGGTGATGTACTTGCGGAAGCCTTCGACGTGACGCGCCTCGTCGAACACCTGCGCCGCCGCGTTCATCTTGGCGTCGAGGTCGGGCACCGCGTCCACCAACTGTCCGCAGACCATCAGCGCGCCCTGCTCGCCGTGCAGGAACTGCGAGAGCCGCCACGCCGCGAACTTGCGCCCGAGCTGGTACTTGTTCTCCTCGCTGAGCGATCGATAAAGCTCGGTCTGGAACATCGGCATCATCGTCATGTCCAGCACTTCGTTCTCGATCGGGCGGTCCCAGTTAATCGTGGTCGAGACGTTCCATTGATCGCGCTTGGCGTTCTCGTAAAGGCGATCCATCTGCGGGAACTTCACGCTGTAGTCCCAGTGGAAGACGCTTTCGAGGTCGGTGTTAACTACGGTGTGGTCGTGGGCCATTGTGGGAATCCTCCGATTTCATGAGGCGGCGAGCCGTGCTGCGCGCTCGAGTCCGCCCAGAGCAAAATTTACTGTGATATTTTTCAGCTCCGCGTGAGAAAGATCGCGGCTCGCGAGCAGCCACGAAATCGCCTGCGACAGCATCCCGACCGTGAGATGCGCAATCGCGTCGGCGCGCTCGCCAACCGCCGGCGCAAGGTCGTCGCGCAGGTCGTCGATGAAGATATTGTGCACGCGGACCATCAGGTCGAGGAACGCAGGGCTGTGGCCGAAGACTATCCGGAAAAGCTCGGGCGCCTCGGCGGCCGCATCGAGAATCGTGTCGATTGTGATCTTGAGTTTCTCGGCCGGCGTATGAACGCCAGCCTTGGCTTCGCCGAGTGTACGCCGGAGCTCAGCCGCGCCATGCTCAATTAGTTCGATAAAAATTTCGTTCTTGGTTTTGAAATGCAGGTAAAAGGTGCCGAGACCGACGTCCGCTTCGGTGGCGATGTCGGCGATGCGAGTCTGATGGTAGCCCTTGCTCGAGATGACGCGCTCGGCTGCCTGAATTAGATCGACGCGCGTCTTTTCACGCCGACGATCAAATCGATTCGGCGCATCACCAGATTGTCGCGCAGCTTGTCCCATCGAGATGATATTTAGGCGAAAAATGAATCGTGTGTCAATTACGAGTACACGCTCAATACTGAATTGATATTCATAAATGAGGTAACTGTTGCCTGCGCCGAGAGAGCCGGATTCATTGAACAAAGTCGTCCTCAATCGGCGACTAGCTAGAGAACGAAAGGTCGAAAAAGCGCGTTAAAGACGCTATGGAGCGTTGGGATCGAGCGACGGACCGGACGACTCAGGAGGAGTGGCGGATTGGTCCGCAGGAGCGCCGGACTGATCGGGAGATTCGTCAGGCGACGGATTCGCCGTTCCCGCATCCTGTGTCGTATCGGGAAGAATAACCGGTTCAGGAAAATCCGATGTCACATTGCAACACAGCAGATAACTGCTGCCCGCGCGAGGTTGCGCGTTGTACGCCTGCAGAGAACCGTCGGCGAGCACCTTGACCGCCTGATAGCTGATGGAACCGGACGCCCGCTCGATTTGAAAGACATAGTAGGCGCCGCGGTCGAGCGGCTCCGGCGGCCCTTCCTCGGGAAGCACCTGCGTGAAATGCGACGGCACCTTCGAGTACTCGACACTCTTGAGCGAATACTTGGCCGCGCCGACGCCGGTGAGCGATCCGAAGGTTCCTTCGTCGGCCTTGAACTCCCAGATTGGAACGCCGCCGTCGAATCGCACCACTGACTCGGTCCGCGTCGCGTCGCGCTGATGGTTCGCGATCACGTCAGCGCCGAAATACTTGATCACCGTGGCGCGTGCGAGCGCATCGCCGGGACGCCGATAGCTGATAGCGACGTTGGCGACCGGAGGCGGCAGCGGCTCACCCTCGTTGGCGTTGGCGGCGTCGTCGAGATCGGTCGAGTCGTCGTCGGGATTCCACCATGCCTTAATCTGCGAGCATCCGGACGTCGCCAGTGCCATCGACAGAAGAAGTACAACGGGCAACAACAGCCACCGGCGTTCGCGCATCGGACCTCGCTCGAAAATTCTCATCGTCATCCCGATAGCTGAGTCGGACGGGCAATCGCAATCGCTTTGTATATCGGCATGTCCATCGAGTAGTCTCTGCGGACTGTGGCAAACCGGAATTCGAGCGAAAAGATTGGCCTTCGTCCACTGCTAATCTACGCGCAGGCGCAGACCGGCCTCAACCTGTGCGTGACTCTGATCGGACTTCACCTGCTTTATTTTTATAGCGATCGGATGGGCCTCTCTCCATCGCTGGCCGGGCTTGCATTCTTCCTCGCGCTGGTGCTGGACGCGGTGACCGATCCGCTGGTCGGCAACATTTCCGATCGCGCGCGCTTCAAATCAGGACGCCGCCGGCCGTTTTTCTTCGCCGCGATTCCGATGGCGGTATGCTACTACCTGCTGCTCTCGCCGCCGCGGCTGCACGCAGGCTTGTTCGTATGGTTCTTCGGCTTCTATTTCCTGATGCTCACGTCGCGGAAGATTTACGAAACGGCGTACAGCGCGCTGATGCCCGAGCTCACGCTCGACTACGACGAACGCACCAAGCTCTCGACGTTCCGCATGCTGCTCGGCACCGTCGGCGATATCAGCGGCGCGCTGTTGCCGTTCGCGGCTACCTACCTCTTCGCACGCGGCACCGATTTCAAAGTCACCGGCGCTATCTGCGCGATTGTTGTCGCCGGAGGCGCGATGCTCGCATACACAGGTCTGCGCGAGCGCGCCGAGTTCTCGACGCTCGACCGCTCGAGGCTGTGGGCGTCGATCAAATCGATTGGGGGCAATCGGCCGTTCATCATTCTGCTGATCGCCACCACGCTGGCGATCATGGCAATCAACATTCCGACCGTCCTGATCCGCTTCCTGGCGAAGTACTGGTATCACGATGAGAACGCGGCGGCGCGATGGCTGATCGCGTACTTCGCCGGATCGGTGGTTTCGTATCCGTTCTGGTTCAGGATCACGGTGCGCTTCGAAAAGAAGCCGGCCTTCGTGGTCGCGATGATCTGCAACGCGATGGGCTCGCTGCTGTTCATGACGATGACGCCGCAAAGCACTGTCGCGCTCTACATTCTGATGGCGTTCACGGGATTCTCGGCAATCGGAATCTGGGTGACGCAAATGTCGGCGTCGGCGGACGTAATCGAGTGGGACGAGGAGCGCACCGGCCAGCGCCAGGAAGGCGCGTACGGCGGAATCACCTCGATGTCGATAAAGCTGGCGGTCGCGGTCACTCTGCTGATGGTCGGCCCGGTGCTGAGCTGGGTCGGCTACAAACCGGGCGGCGGCGGAATCACGCCGGCGGCGGGAGAACATCTGCGCGCGCTATTCGCCCTCGGCCCCGCCGCAATTTACCTGCTAAGCGCGCTGGTCTTCTCGCGCTACCCAATCACCCGCGCAAGCCACCGCGCCATGCGCGATCGCCTGATCGCAAGAAGCGCGGCAGCCGAAGAGGAAAAATCAAAAGCCATCGCGTAGGTCTCGCGATAGTTCGGGCGCGGCGAAGATTCTGACTCGGCCCGGCGGACTGTTGATCACGTGCGACGCAAACCGCAATGGACACAATGCTCTCCTTCATATCGAAGAAAGTATGAGCACGAAAATAAGTTAGCAGCATGAGTGACGAGGTTCCGTTTGCGGTTCGGCGCGCGGAGTTGATCGACCGCGCAGTGGCGATTTGCTCCGGAGATGCGCGGTTTCCGGCGGGATGGCTCGAAGGGAGCCTTGCGGATGGTTCTGCGGACTCGTACTCGGATATCGATTTGCATCTTTGCGTGGTCGAGAGCGCGTGGAACGAGGTGTGGAACGGGCGGCTCCGCGAGATAGAGCGAATCGCGCCGATCCTGGCGTCGCTCGATATCATGGGAGTGTTCGGCGTCGGCTGTTTGATCGAAGGTCCCGTGAAGCTCGACGTCTTCTTTGAACGGGAAAGCGGACTTGCGTCGAGGCCGCGCATCGCCGTGAAGCAGCTTTGGGGCGCGCCGGAAATTTACGATCGCTTCAAAATCGGCGACGACCTGGGCGATGCGGCAATCAAGCACGCGCTCCAATCCAACGTTCTTGGATTTCTTCAGGGGGCGACCTGGCCGGTCAGAATACTCGCGCGCGGGCAAATCAACACGTTTCTGTTCAACGAGATCCTGCTGGTCGAGACGGCGATCGTTCCGTTGATGTTGCTGGAAAAGGATCGGCGCGCGTTCCATCGCAATATGTTCACGCGCGCGAAGCTGATCACGCCCGAGCAGCGAGCGGAATGCGCACGGCTGGTGGATAGAATCGTCACGTCGGTGCGCGGCGGCGATCGGATCGCGATGCGGGATTTGCATATCGAAATGCACCGGAAGATCTGCGAACTTGCGAGAGCAGCATTCGCGCGTCATGGCTTGGAGTTCCCGCCTCGCGTCGAAGGCGAGATGGCCGCCTTCTATCAACGCGAGTGGCCGAAGTGAGTGTCTCCGAATTGAGGGATAAGACGCGGCATCCAAGCATAGAAAGCAGAATCTTGAATCGCGCGCGAAAGAAATCGCGCGCTGAATAATGTCCCTCACCTTCAATCCTCTCCCTTTGGGAGAGGGGAAGAGTTGGATCGTGTGTGCGGGCGGTGCTAGTCAGAATGCATCCTGCATCGAGAGGGAGCATTGTGATGGACGCTCATGCCGAGATAGCACGCGCGATTGATAACTACCGCGATAAAGTGGTGGCGCTCAGCCATGAGATTCATGAGCGTCCTGAGCTCAAGTTCGAAGAGCATTTCGCATCTAATCTGCTGAGCAAGGCTGCGAGCGAACTGGGGCTCGAGGTTGAGCGCGAAGTTGGCGGGCTCAAGACTGCTTTCCGCAGCGAGTTCGGCGGCAAGGGGCCGACCGTTGCGATTCTCGCCGAGTACGACGCGCTGCCGAACGGGCACTCGTGCGGGCATAACCTGATTGCGGGCGCCGCGTTGAGCGCGGTTGCCGGGTTGAAGAGCATCGCGAGTCAGTTGCCCGGGCGAGTCGTTTTTCTCGGCACGCCGGCCGAAGAAGGCGGCGGTGGAAAGATTATCCTGATCGATAAGGGCGCGCTGCGCGGCGTCGACGCGGCCATGATGGCGCATCCGACGGACGCGGAATTCTGCACGATGCCGGCCCTTGCCACGCAGCATCTCAAGCTGACTTTTCATGGGCGTAGCGCGCATGCGGCGTTGGCGCCGTGGGACGGATCGAGCGCGCTGGCCGCGGTGATCCAGACTTTCCACAGCGTCGATGCGATGCGGCTGCATCTGCGCGACGGGTCGAGGATTCACGGCATCATCACCGACGGCGGACAGGCGGTGAATATCATCCCGGAGCGGACCGAGTGCCTGTTCCTGGCGCGCGCCAAGACCAGCAAGTACGCCAAGGAGATCGGCGCGCGGGTGATTCGATGCGCGGAGGCGGCCGCGATGGCGACCGGGACGCGCCTCGACCACGAGATCGAGGGCGGCTACAAAAATCTGATTAACAATCTCAGTATGGCACATCGATACGCGGCGCATAGCGAGACTCTCGGCGCGAAATCGGTCGAAGCGCCGGAGAACACTCCAACCGGCAGCACTGACATGGGCGACGTCAGTCACGTGATGCCGGCGATACATCCGTCGTTCGCGATCGCGCGGCACGGCGAAGGCAACTGCCATGAAGATGCGTTCGTCGCGCATGCGGACTCGAAGCGCGGCTACGATGCGATGATTCGAGTGGCAAAAGCGATGGCGATGACCGCATACGATCTGCTCGCACAGCCGGACCTGCTGGCTTCGGCGAAAAAGGAGTTCGAGGCGCGCAAGGAGAGTTGAGTCCGGCGAGTTTTCTGCTCCGATCCAGCCTGTGCCTGATCTTGAGCAAGCGCTCCTATTGTCGCAAAGCGGCCCCCTTAGCATAGTGTCCCCTCGAATTCTCAGCGCGGAGGAGTCGCCATGTTGAGTCGCGAACCTTCCCGAGTCGTGCGCGATTGGGCCTGTGACAGTCGCCGGTGGTCCGGCTATAAGCCGCGCGCGGGCGATGTAGTGATAGCGACCGCGCCGAAGGTCGGGACCACCTGGATGCAGCAGATCGTCAATCTGCTGATTTTCCAATCGGCGCAGCCGCGCGTGTTGGGAGAATTATCGCCCTGGATTGACTGCCGGTTCAGGCAGCCGATCGACGAAGTGCTCTCTGATATCGAGGCGCAGACTCATCGGCGCTTCCTGAAGTCTCATCTGCCGCTGGACGCGATGCCGCTCCATGACGAGGTGAGATACATCCACGTCGCGCGCGACGGTCGCGATGCGTGCATGTCGCTGCTGAATCACCACAACAGCTTCGTGCCGGAGGCTTACGAAGTTTTCGACAAGGTTGGCCTCGCGGACGAAACTATAAAGCGGCCGTATCCTCGACTGCCGAAGACCGAGCGCGAATTTTTCCTTTATTGGATCGATAGCAAGGATGACTTGCCCACGAGGATGTCGGCCGGCTTCTTCAGCCTGGAGCGTTCGTTCTGGACCGAACGGCGGCGATCCAACTTGCTGATGGTCCACTACAACGATTTGAAAGCTGATCTTTCCGGCGAGATGAAGCGGATCGCCGACTTTCTCGGCATAAAAACACCGCAGACGTTGTGGCCGCAGCTGGTCGAAGCGGCGTCATTCGAGGCGATGAAGCGTGACGGCGGAACGATCCTGGCCGGCACCGAGCGTCATTTCAGGGGCGGTCACGAGACCTTTCTTTATAGAGGCACCAACAGCCGTTGGCGCGGCGTCCTGACGGAAGCTGACCTCAATCTTTATGAACGCAAGATCAACGCGGAACTGTCGCCCTCTTTGATCCGCTGGCTTGGCGAAGGAAGATTAGGCGCCGGCGATCCGAGGTCGTCTCCCGATTAGGCTTTCGGCGGGCCGATAGCAGGCGTTCACAGTTTGGTGAAGCCATCGGGGCTCCATTGTTCGGAGCCTACTCCGTTGTGGACGAAGAACAGGCCGTCGGGATCGTACTTCTTTTTGATATCGGCGAGGCGAGCGTGATTGCCTCCCCAGTACGCTTGCTGGAATCCGTTTTCGAAGTAGTTGCTCTCGCTCACGTACGCGCCCGGGTTCGGAACGATTGCGCGGAGTTGATCCACGCATTGATGAACGCGCTTTCTAGCTTCGCGGCCTTCGGCCACTGACGGCTCGTGTCCTGGACTTCCCGGATATGCGGGTTTCTGCGCGTCGCCCGCGATCACCAGCGCGAATGCCGTCAGCACGGCCGGATTGGTTGCGGTGTCTTTGGCCGCCGCGATGGCGTCGGGTGGCGCTCCTCCAAGTCCCTTATTGAAGTGCAGTTCGAAGCCTGAATGACGAGACGCGGCGAACAGCGCGTCGGCGAGACGCTGCTGCGAGTCGGGCTCGAGCATTGACGCGGGCATCCAGAGCGATTCGAAACCCCAGATGAACCACGCGACCTGTCCCGCATCTCCTTTCCACCACGCATTGTTGGGACTTGCGCCGGGCCGCGTGTCGAAGTCGAAGAGCGGCTGCGGCAGAACGTTTACGAGGACATCGTCAAGCAATCCGTGGACGACGCCGTCTCGAGGAAAAGCGATTTCCGGCCAATGCTCCTTCCACCATTGCACCTCCCACCAGTGTCGCGCCGGTATGCTTCCGATATTCACGCGTCCTTTGAGCGAATAGTCGTTCGGCGAACGCGCGACCCAGTCCAGAAACGGCTGCCAGACTTTCCTCGCCTGCTCCTGGTTTAACCCGTACGAGGTCATGCTGATCTCGAGAGTGTTGTCGGGTTTCACGTGAGCCTGTTCGCCCCAATGATCGTTGAAGAGATGATCGTGGTAGAAGCTGACGAACTCGCGGATCAGGCGCCGATACGCATCGTCGGACGCGGCTTTGACCGTGAAGTTGGCGGCGCCGAAGAACTCGGGAAGATCGTGCACCCGCAGAGTCATCTTGCTCACCACGCCGAAGCTGCCACCTCCACCGCCCTTCAGCGCCCAAAATAGATCGGGGTTGGTGCACGCATTCGCGATACGAATCTGGCCGTCCGCGGTGACTACTTCGGCTTCGAGCAAACCTCCCGCGGCAGTGCCGTAATGCTTCGAATAACTTCCGAAGCCGCCGCTTTGAACCAGGCCCCCAAGGCATACCGTCGTGCACCCTCCCCCTTGAACGTATTTTCCGCCCTTGGTCGTAACCACGTCGTACGCCTGCATTCCGATCGTTCCCGCGCCTACAGTCACGGCGGGTTGCGGCTGTATGGCGTGCTCGCATCCCTGTGGAACAAATTGGTCATGCATCTCGATGTCGTGCATGTGCCGGGTCCAAATCAGGAGCGAATCGGGCGCATTGGAGGTTCCCTGGTAGCTGTGGCCGCCGCCCTTGACGACCAGGCGCAAGTCATTCTCGCGGGCGAAATTCACCGCCGCGGCAATGTCATTGGCATTTCTCGCCGCGACTGCGTAGACGCTCGGTTTGGTAGCCCACGCGTCGACCCATCCCAGGGTCTCTGTGAGGCCGGGCTGATCGCCGATGTAGTACGGATTTCTAATGTTCTCGTCGAGCAGCTTATTAATGGGAAAGTCGACGGGAATCAAATTTCCGCCGACAGTCTCGTTGAGTTGCTTCCATGCGGACTGCGATGGCCATGTCGCATCGGAGGGACGGCGTCGGCGGAAGTTCGTAGTCGCAGCGAATGGACGGCGTGGCAAAATCGGCAGCAGCGCCGCCGATCCGATTGCTCTGAGAAATGATCTTCGGTTCATTGGTTCACGGATCTTGGTGGGAAGTCGGCGACAGCGGCAGCGTCTGAAGCGGGCTCATCCATACTTCCCAGCTGCTCTATATTTCGCTCATGCTTCGAGCGGTCGATGTCGTAAAACATCAGGACCGCGATCGAAATCGCGCTGAATACCGTGACAATCGGAACGAAGGCCATGCCGAGGTGACGCAGTATCGGCGGGTCTACCTGGCCCGGTGTCGCATGCTGAGGAAAGCTGACCCATTCGAGCATGAGTGCGGAAAGGAAAGTGCCAACACCAGTCACGCATTTCGATATGAGGCCGTTGGCAGCAAACAGCAGACCTTCCGATCGTTGTCCGGTCGATACGGCGGCATCTTCCACCACATCAGACATCATCGAGCTTACGATGATAAATCCAGAAAGTCCGAGGGTTGCGGCGATGAACTGAAAGACGATCACGATCGCGACCAACGCATGGGTACCGTTTGGCGGCAGGATACCCAGCAGGCGCATCGCGATCGGAGCGACTGACGCAAACAGTGAAACGAAAAAGACGCCGATCATCGTCCATTTCTTTCCGAACCGCTTCGAGATTGCCGGCGCGAGGCCAACCCCGGCAAAGGCGGCGAGCAGCGCGGCGATAGCTAGATACGACATTTGCGCCGGCGTGAGCTCAAAGAAATACGCACCGATATAAAAGTCGAGTCCCTGCCGCAGGCCGGTCGAAATGGCGCCGACGATTCCCGCAATCGTCAGCGCGAGAAACGATCGATTCGTCAGCGTGTCGCTGAGCTCTCGAAACTTCTCGCGCCATGTGGATACCACTCTCGGCGAATGGACCAGAGTCCCAATGAAGCGATGAGTGCCCAGGCATGAGATTATGATCGACAAGAAGATAGCGATGCTCGCGGCCACTGCGGTTTCGCGGTAGCCCACCGGGCTCAACAAGCCGAGGGGATGAGCGGCGTCTTTCCGCAGGAAGACCTGCAGCGCAAGGATGGACATGCCGGCGCCGCCGAGAGTTCCAAAAAAGAAACGCGAACTCATCAGGCTGGTGCGCTGATCGTAGTCGAGCGTGAGTTCCGGTCCCAGCGCGGAGCTGGGGATTTCATACAGGCTCAGCAGCACTCGTACCGTCATCAGCATCACGCCCATGTAGATAAGCAGATGGACTTTCGACCACCCGAGCGGGGGATCGAACAGCAAGTAGAATGCAATCGCAGCAGGAATCGCGGAGGCATACATGAACGGATGGCGCCGGCCCCATCGCGAGCGCGTGTGATCCGACCATTCTCCGATCAACGGATCGCAGATCGCATCGAAGATTAGCGTTATCGCCATCGCGGCTCCCACCCACTCCGCCGGCAGCCCCACCACCTGGTTGTAGAACAGCAAGAGCGCGGACGTGAGAAGGGTCAGATGAATGCCGAATGCGATCGATCCGACGCCGTACCAGATGTTGGTCGCCAGTGTGAGCGGCGGACGGCCTGAAGTTGATTGATTCATCAAAAACCTGCGCTTAGTTCACCTTGGAGTTCTGTCCGCGCAAAAAACATTCCGCGCCACCGTCTACAAACAGGACTTGTCCCGTCATCAGCGAATTTTCGGGACTCACGCACCAGGCAAGGGCGGCGGCCATCTGATCGGGGCGGCCGGGAAAGGCGCCGCGTAACGGTACCATCCGGCCTGCCTGCGCTCTCCGGTCGGGATCGGACAGAATATAAGACGCAGCAGGCGTGTCGACGAAGCCGGGAGCAACCACATTCAGCGGGATTCCGGCGCCGGCCCAATCCGGTTTGCTCGCAACTCTTCGGCACCAGCAGTTCAACGCATACTTGGCATTGCCATAAAGATCCAACGCCCCCTTCCCCGCGGCGAGCGCGTCTTTCGCGGCGGCATTTGCGGCAGGTTCGTCCATATTCAGACAAGCTTCGAGGATTCGTGGATCGGGCGGGCTCATCGAGGCGATCGACGACACCATCACGGCGCGAGGCGCAGGACTGCTCTTCAGGAGTGGGCGCAAGCCTTCGAGCGTCGCCACCGCGCCAAAGAAATTCACCGAGAGCATGGTCTCCGCCGGGCCGCCACCGGCGTTGGCAACGATCGCGTCAATGTTGCCGCCGGACAGGCGCGTCACGGCGTCGACCAACTGGGCACGACCCGCGACGGTCGCTAAATCACCGATGACATCGGCATCGTGGAGATCACATGTGATCACGCTGCCTCGACGTTCCCGGAGGTAACGCGCGGTTGCGGCGCCGATTCCGGATGCGGCCCCTGTGACGACATAGGTTCGATCCATGGCTGGTACTCCGTTACCTTCGAGGCCTGCCGGTCTTGCGGCCCTTCAGTTAAAACGGATATTCTAAAACGAATGGTCTAGTCAAGAGGAAAGGCGGGAAGTAATGGCGTCGAACCGATCAAAACTCGAACTGGTCTCGTCACCGGCGGTGGGCGTCCGCGGGTACCGGATACGTGACGTCGCCAAAGCCAAAGAACGGCGCCGCGAAATTTTGATGGGCGCGGCGCGCGCGTTCGCGCGTGGCGGTTACGATGCGACCAACATGGACCAAATAGCGCACGAGTGCGGACTAGCAAAGGGCCATATCTACCATTATTTCCGCAGCAAGGAGGAAATCTTTACAGAGATCCGAATCGACGCGGTCAACCGATTGATTGAAAAGCTGACAGCGATCACGACCACTTCGGCCAAAGATCCGGAATTGGCGTTGCGCAAGGCGATCGCGGCAGTGATCGCCAGAAGCTTCGATGCGGGGCTAGAAAGTTACGAGCGCGAACTGGCGGACCCGGTGTCGCTCAGCGCCGAGAATCGCAAGCGCATCCGAGCGCTGGGCCGGCGCTATGAGCAGATGTTCGTGAATATCGTGCGTCGTGGAGTCGACAAAGGAGTTTTCGTCGGGGGCGATCCGAAACTTATGACATTCGTGATCTTGCGTGCTGCCTTTACCGTCGCGAACTGGTATCGGGCGGGCGGCAAATGGAAGCCTCGATGGATTGTCGAGCAGGTGACTGATCAGTTGGTCAGAAGCGTGCGTCGCAGTGGTTGATTGATTAGAACCGGTACCGGCTTCGCTGGCGCGAAGCCGTCCGAGATCCTTCCCTCCGCTCGCGTTGCTCGCTTCGGTCAGGATGACAAGCGGGCTTCCCGAGCGGGAAGGGGGACCAGAAAAAGAGATTTAATGGCAGCCGCAGCTGCCGCCGCAGCATCCGCCGCCGGTGAAACTGCCGCCGTTTGAGGTGCCGGAATTTGCGATTGCGGATACGGCTGCTGCCGTGCTGTCGCCGTTGCTGCGGGACGCGAAGGTCGACATTTCGCGGGTTAGCTTCGAACCGTTGCAATGCGGGCATTGCGCGCCGGCGTCTCCGGGGCGGACGAACGCTTCGAAGGAGCGGTCGCATTGGGAGCATCGGTATTCGTAGATCGGCATGGCTTTCCTTTTACTCGTCGAGCGGCTGCGCGTATTCAACCAGGACGCCGCGGGTGGCCTTGGGATGCAGGAAGCAGATCATGCCGGCCAGGCCTTGGCGCGGTTTCTGATCGATCAGCTGGATTCCCTTGGCGCGGGCCGCGTCTAGCTCGCGGGCGACGTCGTCGGTCTCGAAGCATACGTGATGCAGTCCGCCTCCGCGCCGCGCGAGGAATTTGCCGACCGCGTTGTTGGCGTCGAGCGGCTCGAGCAGTTCGATCTCGCTCTCGCCGACCTTGAGCAGCGCGGCGCGGACCCCTTGCTCTTCAATCGTCGCGCTCTTGGTGAAATGCAGGCCGAGAGTGTCGCGCCAGAAGCTCAAGCCGGCGTCGAGGTTCGGCACCACGACGCCGACATGATGAATCTTTTTCAGCATCGCCGCGCTATTGATGATGATCCAAGCACAGCGAGCGTTGCAGCTTATCCCATCGGACCTTCATATCGTCCGAGCCCAGCGTAGGATGCTCGGCGCGCGTTTGCGCCAGCTTGCTGCATGCACCTTGCACGTTGCCTTGCTTCTCGTAAATCACCGCGAGGTGATATTTGGCCTCGTACCAGAGAGGGTCGGACTCGGCGGCCGTGTTCTCGACCGCGGTCCATCGCTCGTTTGCTTCCTTCCAGTCACCTTTCTCTTCCGCCCTTCGGGCCAGACCTGCGTTCGCATCGGGCGACGCCGGGTCGGCCTTCACGACTTCCTGGAAGACCTTTTCCGCTTCGTCAGCCTGGCCCGTAGCCTGAAGCGCTTGAGCATAGATCGATAGTGTACCGGTCAGATTCTTGACTGGAATCTTGCCCTGATCGGCCATGTCCGAGAAGAACCTGTACGCCGTGACAGTCAACTTCGCGTTGGCCTTGTATGCCTTGTCGTCGTTGTTCTCCTTGGCCGCCTGCGCGGTCTTCCAGAAGTCGATTCCAAGTCCCTTGATGAAATCGCCCTTGGCTACATCGCCGTGGCTACGCTCGACAAGTCCGGCGACGTCGCGATTAACTTCGTCATACCGGCCAAGGTGATCGAGCGCCGTGATGCGCCATTCGATCACGTCCTGGAACTTCGCGCTCATCATCGGGTAGTTGGATTCGTAGCCGACCAGCAACGGCGCGACCTGCGCGTAGTCGACATGCTCCTGATCTTCCTCGAGGATCGAGGCGAGCATGTACGTCGCCTCGCCGCGAATCTCGCGGACCGCCTTCTTGGCAGCCGCATTATTGGCAGCGCTCTCCGCCTGCGGACCCATCTTGATTGATTCGTTCAGGTCCGCGAGCGCCAGTTTTCTGAGCTGATCGGTATCGATCTTAGGCGCCGTTTTGTCGTCCTTGGAAGCAGCCCGCACCCACGAGGATCTTGTAGTAGCATTCCGCGGCCTTGAACTTTGCGGTGAAGGTGAACTCGGCATCGCCCTTGACCTTGGAATACAAATCGGCGGCTCCTGAAGATCGCCCTGCCGCTGCTTGCGATCGGCCAGCGCCACTTGCAACTCGGCGGCATGCTCACCGCCGGGACTCTTCTGCAGGTATTCCTCGGCGTCCTTCACCCACTTATCTTCGAGCGCCTTATCTTTCTGACCGCTCTTCTCCCATCGATCGTGATCGAGGCTGTACTCCAAAAAGTTGGCCTGGGCCGCGTCGCCGCCGCCTTGACGTGCGATTTTTTCGAGCATCACCTGGACCAGGTCGAAGCGTTTCTCGCGCTGGTAGATATCAGCGGCGAACCTGCAGGCTTTGGGATATTTTCCGCTGTCGCAGGCC
The DNA here is from genome assembly GCA_963744545.1 of uncultured delta proteobacterium. Lineage (GTDB taxonomy): Bacteria > Desulfobacterota > Binatia > Binatales > Binataceae > Binatus. Next base: position 138,831 of record CAVUUH010000044.1, on the reverse strand, counting down.
TCGGAATAGTATTTGGCGGCGCCGGCCTCGTCTTTGCGCGAGAGCAAAACCGCGGCGAGTAGCCACTTCTCGAAAGGATCGTTTGAGTTTCCGAACTCTTCGACTGCATTGCTCGGGAACTTGGAGGCTGCCGCAACGTCGATAGCCCAACCTTCCTTGTCGTTTTCCTTCGGCTTCATCAGATCGATGATCTGCTTGTGGTACTCGGCCTTCTTGGCGGAATCGCTGGTGGCTCGTTCAGCCTGGAAGAGGGTCTGCAATTGAAGCATGAACTGGCCGGATCCGCCTTTACCGCCGGTGGAAACTCCTTGCATCAACTCTGCAGCCTTCGCCGCGTCACCCATCTTGGCGTACGTCGTGGAGAGCCCCTGCTTCGCAGCGGCGTATTGCTGCGTGGTGGTGCCATCGTCCATGATTTTTTTGAAGTCGGCGATCGCGTTGTCGTATTCCTTGTGATCGAACTTGCCCAACTCGCGCTCGCAGTACGCGCGGCCGAGAGTATTCTCGCGGATCAGGTTGGGATCAGGCATCGCCAGCATGCTGGCGGTGAAGCCGTCGATCGACTCGTTCAGCAATTTTTTCGATTGCTCAGCGCTATCGTCGAACAGAGTTGTCGCTGCGGTGAACCGCAGCCAGGCCAGAGGATACGCAGCGCGCAACGCGAACTGCTCGGGCTTGTCGTAATCGCATTGCCCACCGTTGTCGATCGTGTTGATGCAATCGTCCTTCTTCTTGGACCAGGCCGTCTGCATCCGATCGAGCATCCCCTCGAGCTGATGAAAGATCGGTATCATCGCGCCCTTGTCGACCTTGCCGCTCGAGGTGAGCTTGGCGAAACTGGCCTCGGCGCCGTCCAGGCGGCCGATCACCTGGTCGGCGGTCGATTCATTGCTCTCGGCGGAGGACATCTGGCCGGAGATGCTTGAAAGCTCGCCCTCGAGCTGCGCGGTGCTCTGTGCGGAGGCGAGACCGGCAGTGAAAGCAAGCGCGAAAAACGCGGTTAACATCGCCGTCAGGCGATGCGAAAAAAGCGGACGGTTCATTTGTCTAATCCCCAAAATGCTGTTCCCCGGGAAATTGTGGCCTTAACTAAGGATAACGCGGCGATAACGTCAAGCTGGTTCAAATACTCGCGCAACCTCCGTGACGCTGGCAAGCGAACGAATTCTGGCGGTGCGGCCCGCAATCGACGGCGCCGCATCATGGTTCTCGCGATCAATCAGCACGGCGGCGAAGCCGAGTGCGGCGGCCGGCGCGAAGTCGAGATGCTCCGAGTCGCCGACATGCATCGCGTCGCGCACTGTCACACCGGCGCGCGCGAGCGCAGCGTCGTACACCTCGCGCCGCGGCTTGGCGAAGCCGGCCTCTGATGAAATTGTAATCGAATCAAAAAAACGGGTCAGGTCGAGGCCGTCGAGAATTCGATACAGGCGATAGTCGAAGTTGGAGATCACGCCCAGTTTGAGTCCATCATCTTTTAGACGTTGTAACATCGGCGCAGCTTCAAGGTCGGCAAGCCAATGGTCGGGATTGGCGAAATACGAAAAAAGCGCGTCGAAGTAGGCGTCGAAATCGGGAAATTTGCCAAGCGGCGCGAAGGTCTCGGAAACGCGATCGCGCCACCAATGCCGCTCGAGGCGCCGAAGCTCGTCGGGTCGCAGCCCGAGGCCGAAGGCGAGGCCGGGGGCTTCACCGAAAGCGCGGCGAAAACTGGCGCCGACGGCATCCTCGGGGGCGTCGAGGCCGAATTGCCGCGCAAGGCGGGCGTAGGTGCGTCCGATAGGCTCGCGCGACTCGAACAGAGTGCCGGCGGCGTCGAAGAATGCGGCGCGGATCAAGAAATCGGAACCGTCACGGAGTTTCGTCTTTCACGGGCGGAGGAGGCGGATCTTCGGCAGCAGGATCGCGGCGGGCCCACCAGAAGATGTCGCATAGCACGCCGCATGCGGCGTGGTAGATTTTGGGCGGCTCGACGTGCGACGAGACTTCGACCGAGGGCTTTTTGTCTTCTGAAGGCATGCAAAGAATTTTAGCTTATCACTGCAACCCGTCCCAGATTTGGATCAGGACGCCGAAGGCTGATTGCGGTGAGATGAAGTATTGACGCTCGCCGCGCCAGTTGCGCTTTTCGTCCACCACGCGGACCCCGTCGCGCTTGAGCTTCTCGCGGGTCTCGTCGAAATCCTTGAGGTCGATCGACACGTGATGCATCCCCTCGCCGTAGCGCGCGATGAACTTGCCGACGAAGTCGTTGTCGGGCTTGTGCGCCGGGCTCTGGATGAATTCGAGCTTGAAGCCGGCGACCTCGAGATGGCCGAGGTCAAAGTTGCCCTCGGAATTGCTGGTATGAATCTCGTGGCTGATTTTCGTGCCGGGAAAGTAGCTCGTGAAAAATTTGTAGGCCGCGGCGATGTCCTTGACCGCGAGCGAGACGTGATCGAAATACGCCAGGCCGTCGGGCGCCGGCTTGGGATGTTTCTCTTCCCAATTCGGCGTGTGCCAGAACTGGATCAACGCGCCGAAGGCCGATCGCGGCGAGATGAACGCGGTCGCGGATCCGGAGTCGTACTTCTGCTCGTCGACGACGCGTACGCCGCCGGCTTTCAGATTCGCAACCAGTTGGTCGAGACCGTCGGTCTCGATCGACAAATGATGCATCCCCTCGCCGTGCCGCTCGATGAACTTGCTGACGAAGCCGGGCTTGCCGGGCGGGTCCTCGATCAGTTCGACCACGAAACCGCCAAGATGAAAGTCCTGCCAGTAGAACGATCCGCTGACCTGTTCGTCGAGTGATTTGGCGCCGCGCAGCTTGATCGGAAAATACTTCGAAAAAAATTCGTAGGCGCGGTCGATGGACTTCACCGCGATCGAAACGTGATCGAACCTCAAACGTACATCGTCAGTCGCAGCCATGCTAAAGCGAATCTCCTTTCGGGAAAAATGTGCGCCCTACTTCGCGGCGCGTCCGGGCCGGAAGCGCCACAGTAGCCGGAACGAGTTGCGCAGCACCAGCGGCCATCCGTTGGCAATCTTTCCGGCGTACATCCGAAGCGATTGATCGACGCGCGACATCGTCGGCACGTCAAAGAAATTCGAGCCTCGCGTCCAGCCGCGCGCCGCCTTCAATCGTGCGCACAACTATATAGCCGCCGCCCTTGAACGGGCCCGCGTTGAAAATCTGCGTTGGGCCGATTTTGTCGACGCCGGCGGATTCGTGGATGTGCCCCGAGATGCAAACGTCGGGCTTCACCTCTTCGATAAACCGGCGCGCGGCGGTGCTTCCGACCGGCTTGCCGCTCATGATTCGATCGCATTTGGTATCGAACGGCGGCGGATGGCAGATCATCAGGAGCGGACGCACGTCGCGCACGGATTCGTAGCCGGCGCGCAGCGTCGCGTAGATTTCGTCCTCGGTGAACTCGGTTGGTGTGCCGAACGGCGAGATGTTCGACCCGCCGCATCCGAAGATTCCAACTCCGCCCGTCACCAAACCCTTGCCGTGCAGTGCGATTCCATCGGCTTCGAGAAACGGGATCACCTCGCGCTGATCGAGATTGCCGGGGAGCGCGAGCACGGCGGGACATGCGCGGCGAACGTCGGTGATAACTTTGCGCGCGTCGTCGATGCCACCGAAGTTGGTGAGATCGCCGGACAGAATCACAAGATCGCAATCGCGCATCACCTCGCCCATCCGGTCAAGATTGCGAGTCGCCATGTGAACGTCGCCGAAGGATACGATCTTCATCGAACTTGATTGTAATGAAACCCGCGGTGGGTTTCATACTTCCTTCGGCAGGGCTAAGCCCTGCACCCAGTGAGAAGCGCGAAATGTTGAGGACAACCTTTCGCTCTCAGGTTCTGTCTTTGTGTCATTCTAGAGCGAAGCGAAGAATCCCGGATCTTTCTTTTCGATGGTAATTACTTGCATAACCAGAGGATGTCCTCGCCGAACAAATTTGCGTTCGTGCTCTATCGGCCGCAGTCGGCTGGCAATATCGGGGCGGCGGCGCGGGCGCTTAAAAATATGGGCTTCGACGACCTTCGCCTGGTCGGACTCGGTCCTTTGAACGATCGCGAGGCCGTCAAGATGGCGGTGCACGCCGACGATATCCTCGCGAACGCGACGGTCTATCCCGATTTGGCGGCTGCGCTTGCGGATTGCTCGATCGCGGTCGGCACCACCAGCCGTCGCGGTGGCTATCGCAGCCGCTCGGCTCCACTGCGGCCCGCCGCGGTGGAACTCGACGCGCTGGCGAGCGCGAATAAGATCGCGATCGTTTTTGGCCGCGAAGATCGTGGGCTGACAAATCGCGAGCTGAAACTCTGCCATCGTTTGGTCACGATCCCGACCGCGCCCGAGTATCCGTCGCTCAACCTGGCACAAGCAGTGATGGTGGTCGCGTACGAATTGATGATGGCTGCGACTGCAGCAGGTGAATCCCCGCGCACGCCCGAGTTTGTGGCCGCATCGATCAGCGATCCGATGCTCGAGCGGCTGGCGGAGGCGCTGATCGCGATCGGGTTTATTCCGGACGACAATCCGGAGCACATCATGCTCGCGATCCGCGAGATTTTCGGGCGGAGCGGATTGACGGCGCGTGAGGTCGAAATTCTCAACGGGATGGCGCGGCAGATACGATGGGTCGCCGACGGGGGTCATCGAACGATCGCGGAGAAGCGCAGCGCGGGCAGGAAATTGAGATAACAGTTTCCACGCGCGACGCTGATGCGCGATAATCGTAATCATAGATGGCCGAGATAATCGATTTTGCCGAGATCCAGGAGGCGCGGCGCAAAGCTCGCGCGCGTATCCCCGAGCGCGAGAATCTCGAGCGCGCGGTGCAACTGATGCGCGAGAATTTGGCTGTCGTCGCCGCCGATCTTGTCGATGCGCCGCGCGAAGATCAGGCTGAACTGCTGACGCGCGTTGAACGCTTGGCGGCGATGATTCGATACGGCATGCGAATGCTCGGCGATCCGATTGACGCGCGACTCTACGGACCGTTCTCGATTCGCTCATGAGTAAAGCTGAACCGCACATCTGTTACTCGCGCCAGCGTGCCCCTGAGAGCAAAGTAGCGCGCCGCGCGCAACTTTGCGCTTCTCACTGGGTGCAGGGGTCACCCCTGCCGCCCGCCGCGCAGGCGATTATTCTCGCCATTTCTTGATAGGGGTTAAGTTCCTTGGACGAGGGAGTAACGCTCAGAATTACCGGAGTTGAACCCGGCGATGAGATTGCGGGGGCGCGCAAGGTCATAATCAACACGACCCGCGGCGCGATTCCGCTCGTGCTGCATTCGGCGCCGGAGAAGGGGCATGCGGTGCTCTGCGTCAGCGGCGCGATCGGCGGATTCGACGGGCCGTCGATGCTCTATCCGCGGCTCGGGCTTGAGATGCCCAAGCGCGGACTCACGATTGCGCGGCTAGACTATCGCGCGCCCAACGAGTTCGGCGAATGCCTGGTCGATGCGATGGCGGCGCTGACGTTCCTCGGCGGAATCGGAAATCAACGCGTCGCTCTGATTGGGCATTCGTTCGGCGGCGCGGTCGCGATCAACGCGGGCACGCTGAGCCCTATCGTTACCACGGTGATCGCGCTGTCGAGTCAGCTCGCGGGTGCGCACGTGGCGGGCGACCTGGCGCCTAAGCCGCTGTTGCTGATTCATGGTGGCGCGGACACGATTCTCTCGCATGAGAGTTCGCAGGCACTTTATGATCGCGCAGGCGAGCCGAAAACGATCAGGATTTTACCGGGCGTCGGGCATGGATTGGCGGAAGCGCAGGATGAAGTATTTGCTCTGGTCAGTGAGTGGCTGATGCGGCACCTGCAATGACTCTGATTCCCTCCTCCCACGTGGGAGGAGGGTTAGGGTGGAGGACAATATGACGCGCAAGTGTTTGTTGCGCGCCATGCTCTGCCCTGAAACAAAATCTCAGAATTAAAAGGTCCTCCACCCGCCGCTCGAAAACGAGCGTCGGCCTCCCCCAATGATGGGGGAGGCGAGATCTATTCACTCCAACACCTGCATCACGATAGAATCTCGCGATGGCTAGTGGGCAACGAATAGCAGTGATCGGTGCGACGGGCGCGGTCGGCCAGACCACGCTCAAAATCCTCGAGCAGCGGAAGTTCCCGGTGCGCGAGTTGCGGGCGTATGCATCGGCGCGATCGGCGGGCACGACTGTCACGTTCGCCGGCGAGTCGGTGAAGGTCGAGAAGCTCGACGCCAACTCGTTCAAGGGAATCGATATCGTGCTGTTCTCGGCCGGCACGGAGCAATCGCGCGAGTTCGCGCCTTTGGCGGTCAAGGCGGGCGCGGTCGTTATCGACAAGTCGAATGCTTGGCGGATGGACCCCGGCGTGCCGCTGGTGGTGCCTGAGATAAATCCCGATGCGGCGCGCAATCACAAAGGGATCGTCGCATGCCCGAATTGCACGACTATTGTCACCGTGATGCCGCTCAAGCCGCTGCATGACCTCGGGCGCCTGAAGCGGGTGGTCGCGACCAGCTTCCAGGCCGTATCGGGCGCGGGCGTCAATGGCGTGGCTGAGCTGCGCGAGCAGACGATGGCGTGGTCGAAGGGCGAGGAAATCAAGTCGAAGTTTTTTCAGCATCAGATTGCGTTCAACCTGATCCCGCATATCGATAAATTCGTCGAGGGCGGATACACCGGCGAGGAAATCAAGCTGGTCAACGAGATCAGGAAGATTCTCGACCAGCCCGGGTTGCTGATTTCGCCGACCACGGTGCGGGTGCCGGTCTTCACCGCGCATTCGATCTCCGTCAACGCCGAGACTGAGACGAAAATCGCGGCGGCCGATGCGCGCAAGGCGTTCGCGGACTTCCCGGGAATCCGGCTGTTGGACGATCCCGCGCAGAATCGCTATCCGATGCCGATTCTCGTCGAGGGACAGGACGACTGCTTCGTTGGGCGAATCCGCGAGGATCTCAGCTGCGCCAACGCGCTGAACTTCTGGGTCGTCGGCGACCAGCTGCGCAAGGGCGCCGCGCTCAACGGCGTCCAGATCGCCGAACTGCTTATCGGCGCGCGCTAGTTTCTACTCCGCCACGAACGTCACAATACCCGCTGGAATCGGATTGGTCACCGTATGCGCGCCCGTGCGCGGCGCACTCAGCATCGCCTGAATATCGACGATCGCCACGTAGCTGAAGTCCTCATTTTCCAATACGGCATATGCCTTGTGCGAGTTCGGGCTGACGTAAGCGGTCACCGTATGCGGATCGAGACCCTGCGACCAAATGTCCTCGGTCGGAGGAGCTGGCACCGTGAACGCTGCGTAGTCAACCACGGCGGGGGTTCCGGTCCCTGAAGTGGCCGGCAACTGAATGACGCCCTCCTCGTTGCCGCCGAACTCTCCCGTCACGACGCCAAGGTGCGTGCCGGGTGCAACCGCAATGCCGTCGGTGCCGGCCGAGAAATCATCAAACTCGGGAAAGTTCTGGAACTGGCTTCCCGGATCGGTCCAGGTGCCGGGCGCGCCGTCGGTCCCGGGCGTGAATACGGCCTGAGTCAGATCGGCGATGAAAAGATTGCCCGTGGCCTCGTCGGTAGCGAGCGCGATGCCGGTGGTGCAATCCTCGGCCGCCGAGTCGAGTACCCCTTCCTCGAGCTGATTGTTGAACAGGGCAGCCGTCGCGGTGCTGATATTGACCAGTTGGTATAGCGACTGCTCATTCGGCGATAGTATCAGGTGGCGGACGGGGTCAATGGAAACGTTCTCCGAAGTCGTCGCCCCCGCCGGAATCGGTGTTTCAAATGCTGGCGTGCCGCCCAGGTCCAGGAATTGGAAGCCACCGGGGCCGCCGGTTGACAGGCCAATTGTGATCAACGCCCTGTTAGTCGAGGAATCCACCACCACACCGCAGTTTTCGCATTCGCCGCCGGAGAAATGTTCGTCGGCGGTCGCGCCGCTCATCAGGGTGCTGGTGAGGGTCGTGCCGTTAATCAGGTAGACGTCCGTGTCATTGGCGACGCAAACCGTTTCGCCGGTGTCTGAGTTAGAGGAGCAGGAGTTCGTCACACCCGGGGTCGTAATCAAAGTCGGCGAACCGCCAGTCCCAAGACCGTTGCTGGTTTCGATAGGCACGACTTTGACGCCAGTCGTTGCACCTTCCCAGCTCCCCTGTGGAAGATAAGCAGTGGCGTTCGTGCCCTGGACCAGCACGGAAAGAGAACTCGACGGCAGGCAAGCATTCGGGGCCGCCGTAGGCGTGGAAGTAGGCGTGGCGGTTCGGGTAGGCGTGGGGCTCTTACTATGTGTAGTAGTAGTCGAGCACGAAGAGCACGGATCGCACCCGGTGGTGTCGAGTGACGCCCATGCAACCGCAAGTACTAGACAAACAGCCAGCCCCGCCCATCGAGAGGTCATATTCGATCTCCTAATGCGTATCGTCGCCCAGCTGCCGATATGGCCCAGCTAGATTCGAATCCCCGCCAGATAGTTCCCCAAAACGTTGCGGCGAACATAAACAAATACATTGCGAGTAGCAAACGAATTCTGTGGATGGCTGACCGAGAGGTTTGTCGATTGACAACGCCTGCTCTGGCATATTACGGTTAGCCTGACTGCAACGATTGCAGCCTTATCGAGAGCGGCGGAGGGACATGGCCCGCTGATGCCGCAGCAACCGGCCCGTGATGGGTGCTGGTGCTAACTCCTGCAGGGGTTCTCCGCGCGAGAGTCTCCTGGAAGATAAGGCGAGAGTATCAACCCCTCGTCCTATCGTATCCGCAGGATTTTTCACCAACATCTGGTAACCACTGACCGCGATGCACTCTCGAATGGCGGGAGATGCGCAAGTAGGTGGCTAAGGATCGAATACTGATCGTCGGAATGGGTGGACTTGGCGTCCCCGCGTTGTGGGCGCTCGCGCGAGCGGGTGCACGGCGGTTGACGCTGGTCGATCCCGACCCAGTCGAGCTGTCTAATCTCGCGCGCCAGGTGATCTATCGCGATCGCGATATAGGCACTCCGAAGGTCGAAGCTGCCGCGCGATGGCTGGTCGAGCGATTTCCTGACGTCAAAGTTGAGCCGCACTCGGTTGCACTCGACGAGTCCAACGCGGCGCGACTCGTCGGCGCGCATGATTTTGTGATCGACGCGACTGACAGTCCCGTCGCGAAATTTCTGATCAACGATACCTGCATCGTCGCGCGGACGCCGTTCGTTTATGGCGGCGTCGTCGGGATGACTGGGCAGGCGATGACGGTGATTCCCGGCGAGACTGCGTGCATCCGATGCGTGTTCGAGACGCCGCCCGACTGAAGACGAAATCCAGAGCTGCCGCGAGGCGGGGATCGTCGGTCCGGTCGCAGGCGCGATTGGCGAGATGCAGGCGACGGAGGCGATGCGCGCCTCGCGCGCGCAGACGTTCTCGCTATCAGGAAAAATTCTCACATATGACGCGTCCGGCCCGAGCCGGGTGCGTATTACGGCTGTAAGTCCGCGTCCGGGATGCGGTTGCGGCGCTTCGAAGCAAGAACATCGCGAATCGCAGGCACCGGGCAGGTAAATAAGAATCGAGGAAACGATGAGCTATATCACCAATCTGAAATGTCGCGAGTGCGGCCAGGAGTATCCGATAAGTCCGCTCCATGTCTGCGAGACGTGCTTCGGGCCGCTCGAAGTCACCTATGACTACGCGCGGATTCGCGCGGCGATCTCGCGCTCGATTATCGAGAAGCGTCCGCACAATCTGTGGCGCTATCGCGAATTGCTGCCGGTCGATTTCAATGAGAACGAGGTCGTCGGGCCCAACTCCGGCTTCACCCCACTGCTGCATTGCAAGCGGCTCGGCGCGGAACTCGGCCTGAAGCATCTCTATATAAAGGACGACACCGTCAACCATCCGACACTGTCGTACAAGGACCGCGTCGTCTCAGTGTCTATCACCAAGGCGCGCGAGTTCGGCTTCACTACAGTGTCGTGCGCGTCCACCGGGAATTTGGCGACGGCGGTAGCGGCGCACGCAGCGCGCGCGGGACTGCAATGCTACATCTTCATGCCCGAAGGCGTGGAGGCGGGAAAAGTAGTCGGCTCGACGATCTACGGCGCCAAGGTAATCACGATTCGCGGCAACTACGACGACGTCAACCGGCTGTGCAGCGAAATCGCCGACAAGTACGGATGGGCCTTCGTCAATATCAACCTGCGCCCTTTCTACACCGAGGGCGCAAAGACCTTCGGCTTCGAAGTCGCCGAACAGCTCGGCTGGCGCCTGCCTGATCATATCGTGGTGCCGACCGCGGGGGGGACGATTCTGCCGAAGATCGCGAAAGCATTTAAGGAGATGAAGGAAGTCGGGCTGATCAAGACCGGCGAGTTCAAGATTCACTCGGCGCAAGCCGCCGGTTCAGCGCCTGTCATTCATGCGCTGCACAAGCATACCGACCTGATAACGCCGGTGAAGCCCGACACGATCGCGAAGTCGATCGCGATCGGAAATCCCGCCGACGGCTTTTACGTGCTCAAGGCAGTGCGCGATTCCGGCGGATGGGGCGACGTCGCCACCGACCCGGAGATCATCGACGCGATCAAGCTGCTCGCGCGCACCGAGGGAATCTTTGCCGAGCCCGCCGGCGGCACCACGCTGGCGGTCGCACTCAAGCTGGTCAAGCAGGGGCGCATCAAGCCTGACGAGACAGTGGTCGTGTCGATTACAGGCAACGGCTACAAGACGCTCGAAGCGGTCGCGAGCGCGATCGATCAACCGTCGATAATCGACGCGCGCCTGAAAGATTTCGACGCGCTCTTCGACCGGCTAACGAACGGAAAACGCACGGCCGACAGCGCCGCCTAGCCTTGTTTGGGCTATGCGGCCAGCATAAGTGTAGGAATTCAATCAGGAGGCTAGTCCCCGAACATGGCAGTACGAGTCAGAGTCCCAACCCCACTTCGCAGGTTTACCGCGGGTGTCGACGAAGTTCCGGCCGACGGCGCTTCGATCAAGGCGGTTATCGAAGATCTCGAACGGCGTCATCCGGGGATGCGCGAGCGGCTGCTCGATGAAAAAGGCGACATCCGCCGCTTCGTCAATATTTATCTGAACGGCGACGACATCCGCTTCCTCGATGCGATCAACTCCAAGGTAAAGGATGGCGACGACATCTCAATCGTTCCCGCGATTGCCGGCGGACGTTAACCGCCGCGCGCCGGTCGACGTGCACGAGCGCGTCGTCGCGCTCGATGAGATCGTCCCGGTCGGGCGCGCGAACAGCGTGCTCGATTTGGTCGGCAATACTCCGTTGCTCGAGATCTCGCGGCTGACTGCGGGACTGATTCCCGCGGGCGTGCGGATTTTCGCCAAGCTCGAGGGCTTCAACCCCGGCGGCTCGGTCAAGGATCGGCCGGCGAAGAAGATGCTCGAGGTCGGAATCGCCGAAGGCAAGCTCAAGCCCGGCAAGGTGATCCTCGATTCGACTTCGGGCAACACCGGAATCGCGCTGGCGATGCTCGGGGCGACGCTCGGCTATCCGGTCGAGCTGGTGATGCCGTCGAACGTCAGCCGCGAGCGCAAGAAAATCGTCGAGGCATACGGCGCGAAGATTCATTTTTCGGATCCGATGGAAGGATCCGACGGCGCGATCGTCATGTGCCGCAAGCTGATCGCGCAAAATCCCGAGCGCTACTTCAAGCCCGACCAGTACAACAACGAGGCCAACTCGCTGGCGCATTTCGAGACCACCGGCCCGGAAATCTGGCGCCAGACGCGCGGCCAGGTGACGCATTTCGTCGCGGCGATCGGCACCGGCGGCACCGTGATGGGCACCGGCAGGTTTCTCAAGTCGAAGAATCGCGCAATCAAGGTGATCGCGGTCGAGCCCGACGACGCGATGCACGGGCTCGAGGGCCTCAAGCACATGGCGAGCTCGATCGTCCCGGGCATCTATCACGAAAAAGAGCTCGACGACAAAATCCAGGTCGGCACCGAGGAGGCGTACGAGATGGTCTACGCGCTCGGCCAGACCGAGGGCATCCTGGTCGGGCAATCGTCGGGGGCTGCGATGATCGCGGCGCTCAAGCTCGCGCGATCGATTCGCGAAGGCACGATAGTCACGATGTTCGCCGACTTCGGCGACAAATATCTGTCGACGAATTTGTGGATCGGATGGCAGGAATGGCGTCCCGAGCGCCTGCAACAAGTTATCGCCAAGTGGCAGAAGAAGTAACCGCAAAATGGAACGTATCCACGAACGCTACTACCTGAGCTATCCGCGCACGCTGATCAAGGAGCCGATCCTTTACCAGCTGGTGAAGAAGTTCGATCTCGTTTTCAATATTCGCGGCGCCAGCGTGTCCGAGGAGATGGGCCTGGTCGCAGTCGAGTTCGAAGGCAGCTCCGATCAGATCGAGCGCGCGCTGACCTGGCTGCGCAGCACCGGCGTCACGGTCGAGCCAATCGAAAAGAACGTGATCGAGTAGGTCGCGCGTGCGCGATGAGTCTCACTGACGCGCAAATCGATCGCTATAGCCGCCAGATAATCGTCCCGCGCATCGGCGGCCGCGGCCAGGAACGTTTGCTCGCCGCGCGAATACTGCTGGTGGGCGACGCGCGCGATATCGAAGCGCCGCTCGCGTACCTCGTTGGCGCAGGTGTTGGAACGATCTGCCTGAAGCTATCTGGCGATCAAGCTGTATTCGCTGAAAAACGCGAACTGAATGCCGACGTATCCGTCACCCTCGCGGATGAATCGCAAGGCCGCGTCGATTTGGCACTCATGATCATTGGCAGCGAAGCAGCGCGAAAAGCTGCTGACGAGATCGCGAATAATCGCGATGTGCATGCGGCAGTGATCGCGCGACTCGATGCGCCCGGAAAAATCGCCGTCATCCCTGATGCGCACGGCCCGCGAACCGTCGACGCAGAATTCGGCACGCGCGCGGAAGCCGCGGACTTCATCGCGATGCTCGCAACTACGGAGGCATTCAAGCTGATCGCCGGATACGCGGAAAATCCATCGCGGGCGACGATCGAGTTCGACGGCTACGAGACCAGGGTTCGCGTCATTCCGTGATGTACAAACTCTGGATGTTCGATTTCGACAACACGATCGCGCGGCTCGAGCCCGAGGTCGATTGGGCCGGCGGCCGGCTGATCCTCGAGCCTTACCTGCGCTCCGTCGGCGCGCCCGATGAACTCTTCGCACGAATCCCGCGCGGCAATCTCCCGCTCTACGACGCGTACCGCAATCTCGCACTCGCGGAGTTCAGTCCGCCGCACATGGCCGAAGCCCTTCGGCACGCTTCGGAAATAATCGAAAAGATCGAGCTGGCCGGAGTCGATCGCGCGCAGCCGCTCGAAGGCGCAATCGAAATACTCGCGGCACTGAAGGCGAGCGGCGCCAGCATCGCGATCGTGACGTCCAACTCTTCGAAAACAGTTCAGCGATGGTTCGACCGAAACGGCGTCACTTCAGTCGATGCGATTATCGGTCGCGACACCCTGCTCGGACTCAAGCCAGCGCCCGACATGTTAGTTCGCGCACTCGAATTATTTTCCGTCGATCGATCCGAAGCCGCGTTCGTCGGCGACAGCGAAGCCGACGTCCGCGCCGCGCAAAGTTGCGGCGTGCGATTTTACGGAATCGCGCCCACCGACATCGCGCGAGATCGATTGCTGGCGGCAGGCGCCACAGAAATCTTCGGCTCTCCAGCCGCGCTCGCGATTCATCTGAATCTTGCCGAGTTCGAAGAGCTAATCGACCCTCAAACTGGCAAGCCTTGTTTCCTTCCATAAGATTAAGTAACTTGTGGAGTTCAGTAAGTAATCTATTCTTAAGGGAGCATCAGTTTTAGCCGATGGATCAAGGGTTTACCTTGTGGTTTACAGGCCTGTCCGGGGCGGGAAAATCGACGCTGGCGAATCTGGCCGCCGAGGAACTGCGCAAACGCGGGCATCGCGTCGAAATCCTCGACGGCGACGAAGTCCGCACCAATCTCTCCAAGGGACTCGGGTTTTCCAAGGAGGATCGCGACATCAACATCCGGCGGATCGGCTACGTGTGCCATCTGCTCGCGCGCAACGGCGTGATCTCGATTTCGGCGGCGATTTCGCCCTACCGCGAGGTGCGCGACGAAGTGCGGCGCAATCACGATCGCTTCTTCGAAGTGTACGTGCGATGCACGATCGACAAACTGGTCGAGCGCGACGTGAAGGGACTCTACAAGAAGGCGCTCGCGGGCGAGATCAAATCTTTCACCGGAGTGTCGGACCCTTACGAGGAACCGCTGAAGCCGGAACTAATCGTCGATAGCAGCACCGAGACCGTCGATCAGAGTCTCGGCAAGTTGCTCGGGCGGCTCGAGGAACTGAACTACATCAACAAGGGAGCACGGCGATGAGCGTGCGCGACACGAACGCAATCTCGGCGCACGGCGGCGGCGAGCTGGTCGATCTGAAAGCGCCGGCCTCCGAGCGCGCCGCGCTGGCGACGCATGCGGCGAAACTCGCGAGCGTCACGCTCAACGCTCGCGACATCGCGGACCTCGAGATGCTCGCGTCGGGCGCGTTCTCGCCGCTGACGGGCTTCATGGGCGAGGCGGACTACACTCGCGCGCGCGACGAGATGCGCCTGGCGTCGGGAGTGCCGTGGTCGATTCCGATCACGCTTGGCGTCGATGAGGCGACCGCGAAGTCGCTGAAGACCGGAAGTGAGATCGCGCTCGCGACTGAAGACGGCAAGCGGCTGGCGATTCTCAAGCTCGCGGAAATTTACAAAGTCGATCGCAAGAACTGAAGCGCAGAACGTGTTCGGCACCGTCGGAGGACGCGCATCCGGGGGCGAAGAATGTCACCTCGATGCCGCCGTACTGCCTCGCGGGCAAGGTCACGCTGATCGAGGAGATACCGGGGCGCACGTTCCTGGAGTTTCCGCGCGAGCCGCGACAGACGCGCGCGGCGTTTCGCGAGCGTGGATGGAAAAAAATCGTCGCCTTCCAGACCCGCAACCCGACTCATCGCGCGCACGAATATATTCAGAAAGCGGCGCTCGAAATCTGCGACGGACTGATGATTCATCCGCTGGTCGGAGAGACCAAGGGCGACGACGTGCCCGCCGCGGTCAGGATGGAGACCTACAAGGTGCTGCTCGACGCGTACTACCCGAAGGATCGCGCGATGATCGGCGTGTTCCCGGCGCACATGCGCTACGGCGGCCCGCGCGAGGCGATACTGCATGCGATCGCGCGGCGCAATTATGGATGCACGCATTTCATCGTGGGGCGCGATCACGCCGGCGTCGGCAATTACTACGGCAGCTACGACGCGCAGAAAATCTTCGAGCGCTTCAAGCCGGAGGAACTCGGAATCACGCCGCTGATGTTCGAGAACACTTTCTACTGCAAGCGATGCAACTCGATGGCGTCGTTCAAGACCTGCCCGCATTCAGACGCAGACCGCGTGATACTGTCGGGCACGAAAGTCCGCGAGATGCTGCGCGCAGGTGAAGCACCGCCGCCGGAATTCACGCGGCCGGAGCTTGCGGCGATCCTGTGAAAGCAATGCACGACGCCAAAGTAGATCGCAATCACGGACACGAGCTGGCGCTCGCGGAAGTTGCACGCGTGCAGCTGACTCACAGAACCCTCACCTACCAGCCGCGATGCGGCGGCCGCCTCTCCTCTAAAGTAACGGGCGAGGTAAGATCAGCACTCCCCTCCGTCAAAACCTCAACAAGGACGAAGTCCCGCATCCTTTCTTTTCACAAGGTGCAGGGGTTACCCCTGCCCAGGAAGCGTGAAACCCACGGCGGGTTTCATTTCAATTAGTTCCTTGTTGAGCGCGCGCGCTTTGGCGGCGCGCTTTGCGCGGGCAGGGTCGCCGGACCAGGTCCAGGCGTGTTCGGTGCGGCTGACTCCGATCAGTACGCCCAGGAATGCCGATGGGTGGATGAACAGTTCGGCGAGGCCGGCTTCGTCGCGAGTGTGGGCTGCGAAGCGGGAGCCGCGCGCTTGCAGGCGCTGCTCGAGGGCGCCGACGTCGTCGGTCTCGACGAAAAACATGTAAAGCGAGTCGCCGCGGCGCTGATGGAAGCGGCCCATCGCAAGGTTGGGGTCGATGATTTGCGCGATCTCGATTCTGTCCAGGCGCGCGGGAGGATCGAACAGCGTGAGCGTGCCGGTGTAGCCGAACTGCTTGCTCTCGATCGGACTGAACTTCGCAGCGTCGAGGCCGAAGATGCGCGCATAGCGATCAGACGCCGCCTTCCAATCGCCGACGACGTTGGTGACTTCGTAGATCCACTTGATTGCGCCGACAGGCGCGCGTTCGTGATGCTGCGAGATGACGGTGCGCATCCCAAACGTCGCGGCGGCATCGAGATAGAGTTGTCCCGCGGATTGATCGAAGTTGACGCCGCACTTCGTAAGATGATGCGCGGCGGCGTCGGGGTCGTCGACCGAAAATCCGGCGCCGAAAAGTCCGCTGCCCCATTTGGAGACGAAATCCTGGACCGCGCCTGCGCCGTCGGGTTCGAGAAGTTCGATGAGACTCGATCCCGCTTGCATCGTGGATCGCTTGGCGGCGAGCGGCGCGGCCTTGTCGCGACGGACGAG
Organism: uncultured delta proteobacterium; assembly: GCA_963744545.1. Taxonomy (GTDB): domain Bacteria; phylum Desulfobacterota; class Binatia; order Binatales; family Binataceae; genus Binatus. The sequence goes on along the minus strand of CAVUUH010000044.1, from coordinate 122,255 downwards.
CTCGCCGCCGAAGACTTCCTCGACGACCTCCTCGGCCGCATTGCAGTTCGCAACCGCAATCTGAACCCGGTCAACGCGTTTGAGCATCGTCGAATTTTTCTCCTCGCGCTATTGAAGCGGCGGCTCGTCGTCGGCCGGCGCGATCACGGGCGACCCATGATGCATCACCATGAACCATGCGTTGCCGACGCGCTCGAAGACGTTGGTGGCGAGCACGTTCGAGCGCTGGGTGCCGTCGTAGCCGCGCTGGGTCAGGTTTTCCTCGACGACGACGATCGCGAGGTCGCCGCTGATCATCACTTCGATTTCGCCGAGATCGAACTTCATCTCGAACACGTTGTCGAGGATGCGCTCCCAGCTCGACATGATCGGACCCCATCCGGAGAGTTTGCGACATCCGGGATGGATGCAAATGATGCGCGGGTCTTTGAGCCAAACCGCTTCCATCTTTTCGGCGTCGAGACTTTCGAAGGCGTCGTAAAAGGCGCGGTTGGCGGCGAGCACTGATTCACGATCTGACATTATCTTTTAAGCGTAGTTTTTCGGATGAGCAGGCGCCAGCCGCGCAAGACTCATGGCGGGGGTGAAGTTTTTCCTGCCAGTGCGGCGCCGGACGCCTCGAATTCGAATCGCGTCGTCGATCAGTGCCGCGATTTTGCGGGCGGCTTCCGCGATTGGAATGCCGCCGCGATGAATGTTTGAAATTACGGTGCGGTCGGGTTCGATCGATTTGAGTGACGGTCGATAGATCACGTAAGCGCTCAGGCTTTCGGCGGTGACGAGGCCGGGACGCTCGCCGACGATCATGCATATGACGTCGGGGCGCAGTATTTCGCCGAGATGGTCCTCGATTCTGACGCGAGCGTTTCGGATGAAGATTGGCTTCAGGAGCCGGTAGCGCGATGTGAGCAGCTTCGTCAGTGCTCGCAGCAAGGGCGCTGCGTTTTTCTCGACGGCGGCCGATGAGAGGCCGTCGCCGATGCATAGCAGGACGTCGGCATTTGGCGCGGCCGCGGAACCTAACCCCTAACCCCTTCCCGCGCGGGAAGGGGGACCGGATTAGAGGAGGCTTGAGGCGCGCGACGCGCTTTGCATCGGCGTCGGTGAGGCGGCGGCCGAGTTCGGGATAGCGGATGTAGTCTTCGCGCGTTTGCGCTTGCGAGTGGACTTCGAGCAGGCCGTTGCGGCGCGGCCAATCGCGCGCGACTTCGGTCATGACGGCGTCGACGGCGCGCGCGTGATCGGCGCGCAGCGAAAGCATCGCGGCCGTGGTGTAGCGCGGGCCCGCGCGGCCGAGGCCGAGGCGCGCGGGGGTCGATTTGCGCATCGTGTCGAAGTCCGACGGCGGGCCGGGTTCGATTTTTCTCAAAGCTGGTCCATCACATCACGATTCGGGCGTCGCCGGCGCGCTCAGTGAGACGGCCGTCGCGGATGATTCCCCGACGCTCGCACCAATCCTCGAACTCGGGCGCGGGGCGGAGGTTGAGCACCTGCCGCAGCGCGGCGGCGTCGTGGTAGCTGGTCGATTGATACGAGAGCATCACGTCGTCGCCCATCGGCACCGCCATGAAGTAGTTGCATCCTGCCGCCGCGAGCAAGACCGCGAGATTCTCGCAATCGTTCTGATCGGCGCGCGCGTGATTGGTGTAGCAGGCGTCTGCCCCGTGCGGGACGCCGAGCAGCTTGCCCATCAGGTGATCCTCGAGGCCGGCGCGCGTGATCTGTTTCGCGTCGTAGAGATACTCGGGGCCGATGAATCCGACGACGGTGTTGACGAGCAGCGGCGAGTAGCGGCGCGCGAGCCCGTAGCATCGCGCCTCGAGCGTGACCTGGTCGGCGCCCTCGTGCGCGCCGGCGGACAGCTCCGAGCCCTGCCCCGTTTCGAAGTACATCAGGTTCGCGGAGCGCAGCCGGCCGGTCTCGCGAATCATCGCGTAGCCGTCGTCGAGCATCGCGACCGTGATGCCGAAACCGGCGTTGCCCTTCTCGGTGCCCGCGAGGCTCTGGAACATGATGTCCATCGGCGCGCCGGCCTCGAGCGCGCGCATCTGGGTCGTGATATGGCCGAGCACGCAGTTCTGCGTCGGCACGCCGGTGCGATCGATGATGTCGGCGGTGAGTTCGAGCATGCGGCGGATGTTGTCGGGATCGTCGATGCACGGGTTGATTCCGATGAGCGCGTCGCCGGTCGCGTACGCGAGGCCTTCGTAAGTTGCGGCGGCGATTCCGGTGAGATCGTCGCGCGGATGGTTGGGCTGCAGGCGGGTCGAGAGCCGGCCCGCGAGGCCGAGCGTGGTGCGCGCGTGCGTGACGACGCGAATCTTCGACGCAATCGTGATCAGATCGAGATTGGTGCACAGCTTGGCGACCGCGGCGGCGATCTCGGCGGTGATTCCGCGGCTGGTCGCGAGGATCGCATCGCCGGTGGTGTCGTCGTCGAGCAGCCATTCGCGGAACTCGCCGACCGTCTTGCTGCGCACGGCGGCGAATGCGTCGCGGTCGAGCGCGTCGTCGATGACGCGGGTCACCTCGTCGCGATCGTAGGCGACCACCGGGTTCTCGCGCAGGTCGTTCAGGGTGAGATCGGCGAGCACGGTCTTGGCTGCGATACGTTCCTGCTCGGAGCGCGCGGCGATTCCCGCCAGTTCGTCGCCCGAGCGCGCTTCGTTGGCACGCGCGAGCAATTCCTTGATGGAGCGGAAGCGGTAGGACTTGCCGAGCAGTCGGGTCGAGAGTTTCATCCTGCGGCTATGCGTCAAAATGAAAAACGCGAACGCTGCTGATGAGCGCGTCGCGCCATTCGATCAGCTCGAGCACGTGCGCGAGGATTTGCGGCGTCGAGATTCGAATGGCGCCGGTATTCGATCGCGGCGCGATCGCCGGATTCGGTGACGCTGAGAATTTCGAACAGCAGTTCGGTGTATCGCTCGAGGCCGCGGCGCGCGTACACGCCGATTTCATGATGGCCCTGCAGCGAGAGCCGGCCCAGCTGCGGATAAATCTTCGCGATGAGCGCGCTCTGATGAGTCGCGTCGCGAGTGTAGAGCGCGACGACGCGCGCGGGATCGCGGCTTTCCCACGCGGACTTCCATGCTTCGACGCGGGCACTTGAGGTGGGCATAAGAGACAACCTAACGCGGAGCGAGGTTAAGTGGAAATGGCGCGCGCGAGGGGACTTTTGGGAGCGCGCGGCGATGGTTTTGACGGGTCGAAAAGTGTCAGAAACGGCATTCTATACCACCTGTAGCGCTCGAGTACTGGGTACGACGCCAAGGGTAGCTTTGTTCCGTCAAAAAGTGTTTTTTGCACGACACTCGTCTAGTTCGATTTCTGGCAAGGCGAACGAGCGTGCAGATCGTGGCCATGCGGTATTCGTAGCATAGAAAATCCGAGCGGGTCAGGCTGGAAAGTTCATGCTGTCCCGCGGCAGACCTTGGTGGCTCGCGCTGCGTCGTCTCCGTAAAATAAGACTTCACTCCGATGGGGACGCAAGCGGACGATGAAGCGCAGATATTGCGGCTGGATAACGAGTGGAACGAGGCGTATCGGCGGCCACGATCGCGCGCCGCTGGCTCACATCCTCGCGGATGACTTCACTGGTTGGACAGCGTTGGATGAACCCATCACGAAGGCGTTGCTGATGATCAACCCTTCGGGACATGAGGTGGTCAAATCGGTCACCTTCAGCGAGCAATTAGTGCGCGTCTTCGGAGACACCGGCATCAGCCGGGGACGCCTCCGACTGGGGTTGGAGGACGGCCGCATCGTCATCGACCAGCGCTTCCTGCGGGTGTGGGCCAGGCGGGACGGAGTTTGGCGGGCGGTCTCGGTCGCGGTTACGCCAGTTGTCGCGTAAGTGGGAATCAGGACAGCGACGCGCAGAGGCAGAATCTTGAAATCGCGCGCGAAAAAGATCGCGCGCTTGTATAAGGACCCTCACCTTTGATCCTCTCCTCCCTCACAGGGGAGAGGGGAAATGCGCAACGACTCCTGCGCGTCAGTGGCAGATCGGACCTTACCGCTTTGTTGGGATTAGCGGGAGGGTTATGTACGAGGCGAAGGTGCGGTCGTGCATTATGGTTTGCATTGCGGGGTGGATTTCCGGGTCGGCGAATTGTTCGTGGCCGGTGTTTGGGTTTCGATCGAAGCGCGGGAAATTCGACGAGCTGATTTCGAGACGAATTCGATGACCCTTCTTGAACACGTTTGAGGTGGACCACATATCGATCTTGAACTCTTCGACTTTGCCGGGCGTGAGCATCGCGGGCGTGGTGCGCGAGTTGCGCCATCGCGCGCGGATGATTCCATCGGTGAGATTCAGCGCGGTTCCGCATTCGCTCACGTCGACCAGCTTGGCGGTGAAGTCGGTGTCGGGGGCCGACGAGGACGCATACAGCGTTGCGACGATCGGGCCGGTCACTTCGAGGTCCTCGGGCAACGGTTCGGTCGAGTAGACCAGCACGTCGGCGCGATGCTCGACGGCTTGCTGATCGAACGCACCGCCTTGCAGCGCGCCGGGGTAGCAGCACAGTCCACCGCCGACTGTGGGCACGGGGTCGAGCGGATTGTAGAGGAACGAATCGGGCGGCTCGGCGCCGGGCGCTTCGGTCGAGAGCACGCCGTCGCCGTACATGCTGTTGGCGCGGCCGCGGCTGTGCAGATAGTAGCGGCGAAAATCGGTGCCGGGGAGCGGCCATTCCTTTTCGTCGCGCCATTGGTTGGTGCCCATCACGAAAATTCGCACCGGCGATTCCGCGTTGGCGCTGGCTTTGCCTTTGAGCCACTGGTCGAAGAATCGCATCGTGATGCCGTCGATATCGACCGAAACCGGGCTCGAGCGGAATCCGAAATCTACCGCGCCGACGAGATTCTGAAACGGCACCGCGTGATTCCACGGCCCGATGATCAGACGCTGTCCCGCGCGCGCCGCGTCGCTGCCACCGCGCGAGCGCATCCCGGAGTAATTGCGAATCGTGCCGCCCTGAAAGATGTCGTACCATCCGCCGATGTTCAGCGCGGGAACGTTTATCGCCGCGTGATGCTCCTCGATCGACAAGCCCCGCCAGTAATCGTCGTAAGCGGGATGCGCGAGCCAATCGAAGAAGAACGGCGCACCGGCGCGAAACATCGGGAACTGGTTCAGCGGCATGAAGTTCATTTTCTCGCGCATCGAGTCGAGCGAACTCATCACCATGCCGAGCTCGCCGACCACTGCCGGATTGTCGGCGCGCTCGCGCAGCAGCCGCGCGGGCGCCAGCGCCGCCATCGTCCAGCTCACGTTGAAGAACAGCGCGAAGGCGCCGCCCTGGTAAGTCCATCCGTCGTGATAGTCGCTGGCGGTGATCGACGGAGCCATCGCCTTCAGACTCGGCGGCGTGCTGGTCGCGGCGAGCCATTGCGTCGCACCCATGTAGGACGCGCCGTAAGTGCCGACATTGCCGTCGGCCCAACTCTGGCGCGCGGCCCACTCGATCGTGTCGTAGCCGTCGCGCGCTTCATCGGTGAAGCAATTCCACACGCCGGCCGACGCGAACCGTCCGCGACAATCCTGCACCATCACGTTGTAACCGGCCTCGGCGGCGCGCAGAGCGTCGAGGGTGCCGCCGTACACCATCGGCATCGCCTTATTGTAGGGCGTGCGATTGAGCAGCACGGGCAGCTTCTCGGGAGTATCGGGACGAAAGAGATCCGCGCGCAGCACGCATCCATCGCGCATCGGCACTTCGATATTTCTTTCGACGATAATTCGCGGCATCACGTGACCTCGAAATTGGGATAGTCGATCGGCGAGAGAAAAATATCACAGAAGTGGAGATGCGGCGGTAGCGCGCGATTGACGGCGCCCGTAAGATACTGCGTCGCTTATGAGGAGAAATTTGCAAAAGTCTCGCACGCGCAGAATTTTGAATCGCGCTACCTCTCCCCCTAACCCCCTCTCCCTTCTGGAGAGGGGGAAGAGAGAAACGAGACTGATTCGAGTGCTTGCGGTTGCTGCTTTGCTTGCGGTCGTTTCGATTGCGCATGCGGCGCAGACCGGGAATCTCAAGCTTGATGTGATGGGCGACGAGGGCGCGGGGGCGAAAAACCCTGCGCACCTGATTGCGGCGAACGGCAAGGAGGCTGGACAGGTCACGGCGGGAGCGTCGGTTGCGCTGCCGCCCGGCGAATACAAAATTGTGCTGCCGATTGTCGGCGGGCAGATCGTCAAGGACGGCGTGCAGATCGAGGCTGGGCGTACGCATACCGTGATGATTGCTAATGTCGCGGTGCTGCAGGTCAGCGTCAAAGACAAGACTGGCACCGATCCAGGTTTTGGCGTGACGGTGACCACGACCGACTCGCCGCATACGAAGGTCGCCAGTTTTATTTCCGGCGACAAATATCTGTTCGCGCCGAGCCAGGTGGACGTGCACGTCGACGCGCCGCCGCAAGGCTACGACTGGCATGCGGTGCCGCTCGCGCCGGGGCATCGCGCGACGCTGACGCTCGACGAGGTGCTCAAGGCCGAGCTGCTGGTGCAGCCGGTGATGTCGAAGATTCCGATCGACAATGCGACGCGCGTGGTAGTCTTGCGCGCGGGCACGCAGACCAAAGTCGCGGAGATCGGGCCGGGCAGTGAGCATCGTTTCAAACTTGACCCGGGCAACTACGACGTTTATGTCGAAAATCGGTCCGGCAAGGGGAAGCCGTATGCGAACTCGGCTGGAATCCATCTTGAATCCGGTGCAAAGGTGGAACGGACGGTCCCGCTGGACTAAAGGAATAGAGAAGAGAGGTTAGATGGCAAGCGAACGGCAAAAGGAAATCAAGCGGCGGCGCAAACGGAAAAAATCGAGACTGCAGGCGAAGACCAGGGAGTCGAGGAAGAAGGCGCGGAAGAAGCGGTAAGTTTTTTCAGTATTAAGGCCGCGATCCGTTCTCGCGCGCGGGACCTCACCCCTAGCCCCTCTCCCTTCTGGAGAGGGGAAGATGGAGTTCGCGATGGATTACGAGACACTCCTTTACTATGTGGCGGACGAGATCGCGACGGTTACGCTTAATCGTCCGGCCAAGATGAATGCGTACACGACGACGATGGGCGCGGAGATTACCGACGCGATGCTGCGTGCGGACGCCGACGACAATGTTCGCGTCGTCATCATGACGGGCGCGGGTGATCGTGCGTTCTGCGCAGGCGCCGATATGTCCATGTTCGCATCGGACATCAAGACGCGCGAAGCGAAGCACGAAGACAAGCCGGCTGCCACCGAGCGGCGCGCTCGCGCGGTGGTCTCGCTGCCGCAGGTGATGCGCAATCTGTCGAAGCCCACGATTGCCGCGATCAACGGCTACGCGCTTGGGGTTGGATGCACGATTCCGCTGCTGTTCGACGTGCGAATCGCGTCGGACAACGCGAAGATGGGCGTCATCTTCCCGCGCGTCGGATTGATGAGCGAGCTGGGATCGAGCTACCTGATGCCGCGCCTGATAGGACTCGCGCGCACGGCCGAGATGATGTTGACGGGGCGGCAATACCCGGCATCCGAGTGCCTGGCGATGGGACTGGTGAGTCGAGTCGTGCCGCTCGCGAATCTGATGACGACGGCGCGCGAGCTGGCCGGTGACATGCTGCAATGCTCGCCGACGTCGCTCGCGTTCACCCGCAAAGCGCTGTACCAGGGACTCGAGGGCAATCTCGAAACCGCGATGGCGTTCGAGGGATTCGCGCTCGAGAAGTGCTACGTCAGTCCCGAGCACAAGGAATACGTCGCCGCGTTTCTGGAGAAGCGCAAGCCGGATTTCAGAAAGGCTTAGGCGTAGAGGCAGGATATCCGCTCTGCCAGAAAGACTTGGCGACCTAGAAGAAACACGCCGTCGCGTCAACTGAACGGAACGGCTGTCGTTTTTGATACATTGCGAGCCGCGCTTCGTAGTCGTCGCGATCGATATTCCGGCCGCCAACTTGCAGGGCCGATGTCTGCCACTGAATAGCCTGTTTGAACTGTCCAGCCTCTGCGTAGGCGGCTGCCAGCGTATCCAGTTCGTTAGCGTTCTTCCATGAACTCAATTCGCAGGCACGCGCGGCGTACTGTATCGACGCGGGTCCATCGCGATATGCGGCGACTGAGGATGTCGCGAGCGCCCAGCCGTAGCGGTTGAATCCACCTCGGCTGTCCGAAATCAGACTCGATACCTTCTCGAAGTCAGCGCTGGCGCCTGACCTATCGCCACGCGCGCTCAGCACGGCGCCTCGATAGACGTAGAGCGCGGGGATGGCCGGCGCGATGGAGATGCCGGCGTCGAAATTCTGTATCGCTTGTGTCTGATCGCCCTTAGCCTTGTAGGCGACGCCACGCCCGAGATAGTCGAACCACTTGGGATCGAGTTGGATCGCGCGCGAGTATTCTGCGATCGCGTCATCATATTTTTGGAGGCACACGAGAGCCTCAGCTTTTCCGGAAATCGCCTGCGCGTCGTCGGGCGTAGTGACAAGAATTTCAGAAAATTCTGTATTCGCGGCCGAACAATCATGGCGGCGGAGCAATACGTAAGCTTTCGAGCGTGGATCCGTTTTGTGGAATGGAGCGTAGATCGCGCCGCCGGCGGCAACAGACAATTCGCAGCCGCCAATACCAACCGCGGCGACGCCAGCCAGCATAGCCGAGGCGATTACACGCAGCTTTCGAATCACCGATTGATCCCCCTTCAGTCTCGTCTAGATATCGCAAATCGAAGCCTGAATCTGCTAGTAAAGCTTGACCGAAGTGATGTCAGAGGGTACCGTTCGGAGTACATAACTTAGTAAGTCTCTTTTATCATCTTAATCGAAGCTCGCCGGGCGATTGATTTACTAAAAAAGAAAAAACCCAAGAGGCAGGTAAGGAATATGGCACTTCATATCGGAAGCGTCGCACCGGATTTTACCCAGGAGTCGACCGAAGGGCCGATTCATTTTCACGAATGGATCGGCGACAAGTGGGCGATTCTGTTTTCGCATCCCAAGGATTTCACCCCCGTATGCACCACCGAGCTTGGCACCGTCGCGAAGCTCAAACCTGAATTCGACAAGCGCAATATCAAGCCGATCGGCGTCAGCGTCGACGACGTGCCGTCGCACAAGAAGTGGGTCGGCGATATCGAAGAGACTCAGCACGCCAAGATGAATTTCCCGCTCCTCGGCGATGCGGACAAGAAGGTCTCGAAGGCCTACGACATGATTCATCCCGAGTGGAACGACACGCTGACGGTCCGCTCGGTTTTCGTGATCGACAACAACAAGAAAATCCGCCTGATGCTCACCTACCCTGCCAGCACCGGCCGCAACTTCCAGGAAATCCTGCGCGCGATCGACTCGCTGCAGCTCACCGACAAGTACTCGGTGGCGACGCCGGCCGACTGGAAGCAGGGCGAGGATTGCATCATCGTGCCCGCGCTGCAGGACGAGAAAGTTCTCAAAGAGAAGTTCCCGAAAGGCTACAAGGTAGTGAAGCCGTACCTGCGCATCACACCCGACCCCAGCAAGTAAGCGCACCGCTCCTCAAAGATCACCACGCAAGTGCCGGCTCTCCTCGCGGGGGAGCCGGCACTTGTGCGTCATGCGATCGATGCCGCCGACCTTGACGGGCGGCGAATGCATGCATATACAATGAACTATGAACGAATCGATCAAAGGAGTGGAAGGCGTATGCGTCTGTGGCTACGTCCGCAAGCTGAGTCGGATGGTTACCGCTATCTATGATGGCGCACTGGCAGACGCGGGATTGAAGACCAGCCAGTTCAGCGTGCTAATCGCGGTTGCCAACCGGGGAAAGGCCAGGCCCGCGGAACTGACAAAACACCTTCAGATGGACGAGTCGACGGTGAGCCGCAACGTCGATCGAATGTGCGCGCGGGGATGGCTGCGGCTCGAGCGCGAGGGCGGCGATCGCCGAAGCCATCTGATCGAAGTAACCGACAAGGGCCACGCGTTGATTCGCAAGTGCCTGCCAGCATGGCGACAAGCTCAAGCAGAGGTCAGCGAGCGGTTGGGAACAGGCACTGTCAAAGAGTTACGCTCTGCAATGCGCAAGCTGAGCGCGTGAAATTAGTCGTCATCCGCGCCCTCGGCGAAACAGTTGCAGGTCGGTTGCAGCAGATAACCTAACCCCTAACCCCTTCCCAAGCGGGAAGTGGAACTAGAAAAAAAGAAATCCTATCCTCCTTCCCTAAGGTGACTGATTCTCGCTCCCTTATTCCGATTCCCCTTCCCGCTCGGGAAGTGGTTAGGGGTTAGGTTCGCGGGCGTTACCACCCAACCGTGCCGCGTCTATTTTTTTGGTCCGACTCTTGTATATACAAGCTTCAGGGACGGAAAAATGAACAACATCATTGAACACGGCGACGAATCTCAATTCGCGAACGGCCAAAGCCCTCGCGATTTGCGAGACCACCACGAGGTAGGAGATCTGCGCGAGCGCGCTGATTCCGGTGATGGGCTGGAAGCACTGCGGCAAGATTCCGACCAGGATCTCGAACGGCGCATCGAATTGCCCGACTCAGTCGACGGGAAGCACGGCACTTCCGGTGGCGGCCCGCTGTTCAGTCGCAGCAGTAAGCGGCTTCTGTTGCTCGCGATGCTGATTCTTGCGCTGGGGGCGATCGCCCCGTTCGCGTGGAACTATATCCAGTCGTACGAGTCCACTGACGACGCGCAAATCGACGGGCATATCGATCCGCTTAGCTCGCGTATCAACGGGACCGTCATCAGCGTCCACGCCGAGGACAACGACCGCGTGAAGGCGGGCGAGTTGCTGGTCGAGATCGATTCGCGCGACTACGAGGTCGCGGTGGCGCAGGCGAAGGCTCGGCTCGAACTCGCAGTAGCCCAGGTCGCATCTGCGAAGCAGGACTATGCCGCCGCGCTGGCGAACACTCGCGAAACCGACGCGGATAATTTCCGGGCGCAGAGAGATGCACAGCGCTTTTCCGCCCTGCTCGATCAGCGGGTGGTGGCGCAGAACCAATACGATCAATACACGGCGACTGCGCGTGTCGATGCGGCGAAGGTCGATTCCGCGCGCGAGGCCGCCGGCTCCGCGCTCAAGACTATCGCGGCGCGCCAGGCGGACGCCGATGCGGCGAAGGCTGCGCTCGATCAGGCGCTGCTCAATCTCAGCTATACGAAAATTTATGCGCCCGCGAACGGCATCGTTGGACGACGCACCGTCGAGCTTGGCTCTCGAATCGAACCGGGACAGACGCTGATGTTCGTGACTGAGACCGACGAAATCTGGGTGACGGCGGACTTCAAGGAAACCCAACTCGAGCGGATGCATCGCGGCGAGAAAGTCACAATCCACGTCGACACCTTCGGCCGCAACTACACGGGTTACGTCCGGAACCTGCCCGGCGCGAGCGGCGATCGCTTCAGCCTGCTTCCGGCCGAGAACGCGACCGGCAACTACGTGAAGGTCGTACAGCGCCTGCCGGTGCGAATCGAGTTCAACCCCGGCCAGGATCCCGATCATCTGCTTCATCCCGGAATGTCGGTGGAGCCTTCGGTATGGCTGCGCTAGTCGCATCGCGGCCGGCCGCACCCGCCGGATCCGTGCCGTCAGAACGACTCGCGCACAATCAGTGGGCGATCGCGCTGACGGTCACGATGGCGACGTTCATGGAGCTGCTCGACACCAGCATCTCGAACGTCTCACTGCCGCATATCGCAGGCGGCCTCGGCACCAGCTACGACGAAAGCACGTGGATACTGACCAGTTACCTGGTCGCAAATGCGATCATCCTGCCGATGAGCGCGTGGCTCAGCCGCGCCTTCGGGCGCAAGCGTTACTACATGATGTGCGTCGCGCTGTTCACCGCGAGTTCGTTTCTATGCGGCGTCGCTCCGAGCCTGGCGATGCTGATCGCGTTCCGCGTGATGCAGGGAATCGGCGGCGGCGGTCTCGCGCCGGTCGAGCAGGCAATCCTGGTCGACACTTTCCCCAAGGAAAAACTCGGCGGAGCTTTCGCGCTCTACAGCATGGCGATGGTCACTGCCCCTGCCATCGGCCCGCCGCTCGGCGGATGGATTACCGACAACTTCTCATGGCGCTGGGTTTTCTTTATCAACGTTCCGATCGGAATCCTGTCGCTGATACTTTCGAACCGTCTGGTGCACGACCCGGTCGAATTCACCGAAGAGCGGATGCAGGCGCGGCGCAGCGGCCATCTTCGAATTGACTATGTCGGGATCACCCTGATCGCTGTCGGATTCGCGTGCCTGGAAGTGGTGCTCGATCGCGGCGAGCGCGACGACTGGCTCGAGAGCCACTTTATCGCCACGTTCCTTGCGATTGCGGTAGTCGCGATCGCGATCGCGATTTGGTGGGAATGGCGTCACGACGATCCGGTGGTCGAGCTGACCTTGCTCCGCGAGCGCAACTTCGCGATCGCCAACGTCTACTACTTCCTGTTCGCCTTCGGGCTGTTCGGCAGCACCGTGCTGATTCCCGAGATGTTGCAGACGCTGTTCGGATACACGGCCACGGACGCCGGCCTGGCGCTCGGACCGGGAGCCGCGGTTGTCACGATCCTGGCGCCGTTCGTGGTGCGGATCGTCCCGCGAGTCGGCGTGAAACGCATGCTCGCCTTCAGCTTTACCGTCGCCGCGCTCTCGTTTTTCTACTACAGCGGGATGACGATCGAAACTGACTATTTCCACTTCGCGCTTGCCCGCGTCTTTCAGGGCTTCGGCTACGCCTTCATGTTCATTCCGGTGAGCCAGCTCGCATACTCCTATCTCCCGAAAAACAAGAACAACAAAGGATCGAGCCTGACGAATCTTTGCCGCAACTGGGGCGCCAGCTTCGGTATTGCTTTCGTCACCACGATGCTCGAGCGGCGCACGCAATATCACCAGAGCGTGCTGGTGAGCAATCTCACCTCCGGCGATGCCAGTGTACGGCAGTTCGTGAGGGCCTCGAGCCATTTCCTGGTGACGCGCGGAGCGACCACTCCTGATGCGATCCATCAGGCGTACGGAATGGTCCAAAGCACGATGACCCAGCAGGCGACGATGCTCGCGTGCATGGATTGTTTTCATTTGCTCGGCATGATCGTGCTGGCGGGCCTGCCGCTGGCGTTCCTGATCCGGCGTTTCGAAATCGGCAAAGCGGCGGGCGCCGGGCACTAACAGTTAATGACGCTGCGCGGACAGCTCGCCGAAGGACGCCAGTTAACGGTGACCCGAAGCACAGGAGCCAAGTGAGGACGAGATGATTGCACTAAGCCCTGACTACTTTAAGCGGTTAGTAAACGCGGCCAACACGTACGTCGCCGGTGAGGACATACCGCCCGTCAAAAGTGTCTTCGATCTCAAGAGCGGCGTGGAGCCACGCTGGTCGATCGCAGCGGTTCGAAGGTGATCGTCGAAGTCCAGGAGTACCGCTCCGATTGGATCGAGTGGAGCGAGGTCAAAGAAAGGATCGCGGCAAAGTGACAACACAAATCTGAATCGTCGATAATGTACCGACCGTAATCTCAGGAGATATCAATATGCGTGCAGTACAACTCACGGCTTATGGCAACCCGATCGAGGGTCTCAAGTACGTCGACATTCCCGAGCCCGACGCTCCGGGTCCCAACCAGGTCCTCCTCGGAGTCGAGTTTTCCCCGCTGAATCAGAGCGACCTCCTGCTCGCACGGGGCATCTATGGAGTCCGCCCCGCGCTTCCAACCGTCATCGGCAATGAAGGTGTCGGACGCGTTCTCGCCGTGGGCGCGGGAGTAGATAACGTCAAGGTCGGCGACCGCGTTCTCGCGCCGCTTTCCAGCTTCACCTGGAGAGAGCGAATGCTCGTTTCAGCGAAAGGCCTTTTCGCGTTGCCCGCCGACGCGGACCCGCAGCAGTTGTCGATGCTCGCGATCAATCCACCGACGGCGGCGCTGCTGCTCAGCGAATACGTCGAGCTGAAACCGGGCGAATGGGTGGTGCAGAACTCCGCCAATTCTGCGGTTGGACGGTGGGTGATCGCGTTCGCGAAATCGAGCGGCCTGAAGAGCGTCAACATCGTGCGGCGGCCGGAACTCGTGCCCGAGCTTCAGGCGATTGGCGGAGACGTGGTCGTCGTCGATTCTCCCGACGTATCGAAGGAGATCAAAGCTGCCGTCGGTCCGGCTGAGCTTCGTCTCGCCCTTGACGGTGTCAGCGGCCCAGCGACAGGAGTGCTCGCATCGACGCTGTCGCCTTACGGCACGCTCGTCTCCTACGCGGCGATGAGCCTCGCTCCGATGTCGATCAGCCCGCTCGATGTCATCTTCAAGCCGCTCACGGTGCGAGGCTTTTGGCTGGGGCATCCGGAGTCTGCGGCCAAAAGTGCGCCAGCGGTCGCGCAGGCGGCGGAGATGATCGCGTCCGGCCGGGTGCATATTCCAATAGCGGCAACCTACCCGCTCTCGTCCATCAAGGAAGCCGTCGCGCATGCGCAACGCGGCGGTAAGATTCTTCTGGACGTAGCCAACTGACTTCGGAATAGGGATTTGCCTCGAACGTTTCGAAAAACAAGGGTGGTCACCATGCAAAATGAAATCAGCCAGCTGTTGTTGCTCGCAATTTTCTGCATCGCAGCAATCGTAATCGCGGATTGGGCGATGCGTCCGAAGGATCGCGACGATGACGATTAAGTTGCACCGCCCGAAAATTTTTTGGTCCGAGTCTTGTATATACAAGCGCCGAAGGCTGAAAATGCACACCATCATTGAACATTACGACCAGGACCAATTCGCGAACGGCCAAAGCGGTCGCGATTTGCGAGTCTGCTGGGACGCAACGCAACTCAAGACTCAGCTGATGGAAGCGATCGACAGTGTCGGCGACTTCGTTGACTACGTCGAGCTTTCATCGCGACCGACGGCAATCAATCAACGGAGGTTACTAATAGAGATGGAAACCAGCATCCAGGAGCACGAGCGCGCGAGAATCGACGTCGTGAGCGCACGGCTGAACTACCTGGCGGAGGCGACGCCGAAGCCGGTCAACTTTGCCTACGATCCGCCGCCCGGAGTTCCGCGCCGGTCCGGCAAATACGTCGAGCGAAGCGTCGCGATACACAACGGCCGCGAGATGCTGAGTAGATTCTCGCTCGACACCAACGGTTTCGTCCTCACCGAGCACGATACTGCGGTCAGGGATTTTTACGATTCCGATGAGGTCAGGTCGGTCTACTATCCCGAAGTCGAGCGTCTGATAAAGCGGGTAACCGGCGCCGAGCGCGTGGTGGTTTTCGATCATATCGTGCGCAATCCGGTGCTCGCGAAACGGGGAGAGAAAGGAGCGCGCGAGCCGGCCAAAATCGTTCACAACGACTACAGCCTCAAATCTGCGCCGCGCCGCGTCCGCGACCATCTGCCGGAAGAGGCAGAACACCTGCTGCGGAATCGCTTCGCCGAAATAAACGTATGGCGCGCGATTCGCGGCCCGATCGAAAGCTCGCCGCTCGCGCTGTGCGACGCTCGCAGCCTGAACGTCGAGGATAGCGTGCCGACTGATCTCGTCTATCGCGATCGCGTGGGCGAAACTCTCAGCTTCCTCTACAACCCCAGGCATCGCTGGTACTTCTTCCCCCGGATGCAACCTAAAGAAGCGATCCTACTCAAGTGCTACGACTCGGAGGACGACGGCCGCGCGCGCTTCACCGCGCACACTTCGTTCGAAGATCCGAGCAGCCCGCCCTACGCGGCGCCGCGCGAAAGTATCGAAGTGCGAGCGCTGGTCTTCTGGGCGCCCGAAACTATCTGAGCGACAACGTTCGACAAACTTAATCATGGAGCAATCAAAAATGAGCGGAAAACTCGAAGGCAAAGTGGCCGTCGTCACCGGCGGAAATAGCGGCATCGGTCTCGCCACGGCGAAGCGATTCGTCGAGGAAGGCGCGTACGTCTTCATCACGGGACGCCGCCAGGAGGAACTCGATGCGGCCGTGAAAGAGATCGGCAAAAACATCACCGCCGTTCAAGGCGACGTCGCCAAGCTCGCCGACCTGGACAAGTTGTACGACGCGGTGAAGGCAAAGACAGGACGCATCGACATACTGTTTGCGAATGCCGGCGTCGCGGAGCTCGCGCCGCTGGGCGAAATCACCGAGGAAAACTACGACCGGATGTTTAACATCAACGTCAAAGGATTGCTGTTCACCGTGCAAAAGGCACTGCCACTGATCGCGAACGGCGGATCGATCATTCTGAACGCCTCGATCGTGGCGTCCAAAGGTAATCCTGCGTCGAGCGTCTACAGCGCGACCAAGGCGGCGGTGCGATCGTTCGCGCGTACGTGGACGATGGATTTGAAGGATCGGAAAATCCGCGTGAACGCCGTTAGCCCCGGTCCTATCCGCACTCCCGCCTATGACCGCCTCGCTGCGTCCGGTCCTGCAGGCAAGCAGATGCTCGACACTATTGTGAACCGGGTGCCGATGGGTCGCTTCGGCGAGCCGGATGAAATCGCAAGAGCCGCAGTCTTCCTCGCCTCCGACGACAGCACCTTCGTCACCGGCACCGAATTATTCGTAGACGGCGGCGCAGCGCAAGTCTAATTAAAGTGAAACCCGCCGTGGGTTTCACGCTTCCTTGCGGCAGGGGTGACCCCTGCACCCAGTGTTAGAAGAAAAAAGCGGCTCTCCAAAAAATGGAGAGCCGCTTTTATTTTCACTAAGGTGCAGGGGTTACCCCTGCCCAGGGAAGTGTGAAACCCGCGGAGGGGTTTCACTGCAATTAAGTTCTCTCATTGGTGAGTAGCGAGGAAGGTTAGCATTGGTTCGGTCCAGGTTAAGGGCCATTCGACGTGGTTCAGGGAGCCGACCGTCGTGCCCGGGATGCTTGAGCTGCTGCCGTCGGGGTCGGTGCCGCATAGCGGATCGCAGAAGCCGACTTGCTGCTTGAGCTCGCCGATTATCACGTCTTCGTCAGGGTTGGCGCCGATAGTGGCGACCTGGCTGATGATCATCTCGCTGTCGGGGCACAGGCCGGCGATGTCGCAGGAGTTGTGGACCTGGAGGCTTTGGATTTGCGGATTCGGCACGGCAATTTCCGAGATGCTCGATGGGGAGTCTTCAACCGGCGTCTGCGGACACGGATCGTTGAAAGCCTCAAAGGGATCGGGCGCCGAATACACGGCGATCGAATTCACATTGGGGCGATTGAGCGCGTAGAGGTACGACATCGCAGACCCGTTGGACCATCCGGAGACGAAAGTCTTGCCGGTGAGGACTGTGCCTCTCGCCTGCACCACGCTGATGAAATAGTCGATAGTCGCGGCGTCGACATTTTCTGGATAACTCTGGCCGCCGACCGTGATAGTGCCCGGCGAAAACTGCCGGTACCAGTTGTCCCATCCGGGGCCCTCGTTGTCGGGGGCCGGATAGAAATGCGTAGTATCGCGACCCTCAGGCGTCAGGACTACGAAGCCCGTGGTGCCGGGGGCGAGGCTGAAGTTGTTCTGGAATTCCAGGATGTTGGTCGAGGTGATCGAGTCGGCGGTGACCAGCGATGGATGCAACCATACGAGCAGCGGCAGCGGATTCGACGCCGACGCGTTCGCCGGCTCGTACAAGCATGCGTAGCGGGCGGTGCCGTCGGAGTCATACCAGGGTCCCAGGAGAGTGCCGTCCAAGCATGTCGGCACCGGATCGCTGATGAGAGTCTGCGGAGGATCGCCGAACTGGGTACATCCGATAACTGCGCCGGCGGGATCAGGCGAGGCGGCAATCGTCGCGAGCACAATGGCGGCGAGAATCGAAGTGACGAGCGGCATGCGAATTTCGTACGGATAGATTGCTCTCATTCGTGACTCCTTCGCCTCGAGCAGTGGCCCCCAAGCAGAGCGGGTTCAGATGAGAAGCAATTCCGAGACCTTTGGCGACTAACTTTTGGATAGAGACGGGATTTCCACGAGAATTTAGCAACGGACGCGCACGGGAGAACAATCCGAGTGTGAACTCAGTGGAAGTTTCTACACATTTCAGAAGGAAAATTTTTTTGGATTGGCTCACGTGGCGACTACGATAAACTGATCAAAAATCTTTGAATTACGCGGAGAGGCACTCATGAAAATTCCGCAATCGTTGCGCGAAGTGATCGACAAAGGACCGTATGCTCATCTGACCACGCTCAATCGGGACGGCAGTCCGCAAGTCACTGTGATTTGGGTCGCGATTGAAGGCGAGGAATTCGTGATCGGTCATCTGGCGGTGCATCAGAAGGTCAAGAACATCCGGCGCGATCCGCGCGTTGCGTTGTCGCTGCTCAGTGACAAGACCAACGCGCAGGGTATGCGTGAATACGCGGTGGCGTATGGCAACGCGCGCATCACCGAAGGCGGAGCGGTGCCGCTTCTGCAGCGGCTGGCGAAAATTTATCTGGGGCCGAAGGCTGATTTTCCGCCGGCCTCGATGCGCAACATCCCGGGTTACATCACGCGAATTGCGCCGGCCCGGTTCAGCGGAGTTGGACCGTGGGCGTCAAAGGGCGCTGAGTAAAAACTACGGTCCCAGATACGCGGGGACGAAGACGCCCATGTCGACCGTGCCCCATCCGCTGGCTTTGTCGTAGCCGGTTGTCGCGGAGAATCCGGTGACGCGGTTGAAGTTGGTGTTGCCCGAGGTTACGTCGCGGATTCCGGTGGTTGAGGCGTTGGCTTTCGCGCCTAGCTGGTAGATTCGCGTGTTGAGATTTCCGATCGGCGCGCCGTTGGCCTGCGAGATCAGCTGGCTGATGCCGGCCCATGCCGGTGCGCCGAGGCTGGTGCCGCCGATGCAGCATATGACAGTCGGTGCGTCCTGATTGTTGCGGCCGCCGTAGAAGAAGCCGGGCGTCGCGGGACTCGCGGCGAATGAGATGTCGGGAACGTCGCGCATTTTGTCTTTCTTGATTAGCCCCTTCTGAAATGTGGGCTTCTTGAAGACCTTGCTTTGACCGCCGCCGGCCGCGCCGTCGCCGTCATTCCAGACGCGTTTCTGGAACCGAGCCGACGTCGTCGCCGCCCGAGTAATCAGGCGAGAACTCGGTGCCGCCGATCGCGGTCACGTTGGGCGACGCGCCGAGTTCATTGATGTTGCGCGAAGTGCCCGTCACGCAACTGCCCTTGCTATTCAGCTTGAGTCCGGCAGCGCCGTCGTCGCCGGTCGCGACGAATACGGACTGACCTTGCGAGGCCGCCTGCGCGAAAAATCCGTTCTGAGTTTTGTAGAAGCTCTTCGACCCGCCGCAGAAGCTGAAGCTGATGCTGATAGCGCTGCACGGATTGTTCTTCTCCGTCACCGCCGCGTGGATAGCGTCGAGAATCGCTGACGCCGAGTGTGCTTCTGATTGCCGAGATACATGCGGATGCTCGAGCCGGGCGCGACCGCATGCGAATAGCTCACATCGACCATCGTCTCGTCTTTGTCGTTGTTCTGGCCCGGGTCGGTGCCATCAACCAGCACCGTGCTGAAGTTCGCACTGGTCAGAGCGGGCAGGCCGAACTGGGTGTTGAACGCGTCGGCGGCGGGCTGATCGATATTCGAATCCTCGACCACCGCGATACATCCGTTGCCGCCGCCGTCGATGTTCGGAATTCAGCAGCGGCGTTTCATCGTAGAAGGTATAGATGTCGGGAGGACCGAAGGCCGGCCCCGCGTCGTTGACGACCGACGCGGGCGAAGTCGCGCCCGACGCCGGCTTCGACACGTGACGTACCAGCGGCTTGCTGTGCAGCAGGTTGTCGAGGCCGTGGATCGATTCGACCATCGGGCGCCAGTTCGGCGGGCACGGCGGGATCGCTGGTGTTGGAATACAGGCGGCCGTCGGTGGTCGCGGCAATCTTCACGCCGAAAACATTTTGCGCCTGCGCCACGCTGCCACTGAAAGAAACCTCGCGGGTCGAGGCGTCGGCAGAGTTGACGGTGAAACCTTTCTTCTTGAGCCATTGCGTGACTCGCGCAAGGTCGGCGTCGGTGGGTCCGAAGCGGCTGGTGAAAGCGTCGGGAGTCAGCCATCGATGATATTGCGGTGAAGCTGGATCCTGCTGATCGGCGAGCAGCTTCGCGAGTTCGTCGCGATTGCGGATCGCCATTGTGAGGCGCATCGCGAGCGGCTGCGACGGCGATACGGCCGCCGCACCCACGATGTCGGCGGCTTCGTCAGGATGGTTGCCCTCGAGGATCGTGGCGGGGCCATCGGCGGTCGCCGACGCCGCGCGATTCGCCGACAATCAGAACAAGTCCTGCAACGCAGGATAAACCGGCGCAACGCCCCAACCCTGCCCATCAAAATTTGCGGATCCTCCCATCTGATATACGGAAATCGAGGGTGAATTGATTCAACGGTGGAAAAGAGATCGGGCAATGGTGAACAATTTAACAAGTTGTAGAGAGGCGAGGAAGGAGCCGGTCAACCTGGCGTCTAGCTTGAGGCCCGGAACCCTCACCTACCCGCCGCGCTGCGGCCGGCCTCCTCTCCCGCAAAGAAGCGGGCGAGGTGCAGAGAGATCCGGATTCTTCGCTTCGCTCGATGACACAAAGATAGGACCTGAGAGCAAAGTAGCGCGCTGCGCGCGACTTTGCGATTGATATCCGGGTCCAGGGGTCACCCCTGCCGAAGGAAGTGTGAAACCCATCGCGGGTTTCACATTAGATTAAGTGATCTCCCCTTCCCTTCCGACTGCGTTGACAAGAACCTCCGCGGGCCGGACAATCATCCTCTAATGGCACGAATTACCGTTGAAGATTGCCTGGAGAATATCCCTAACCGCTTCGAGCTCGTGCTCGGCGCGGCGCGCCGCGCCAAACAGTTGCTCAAGGGCGCGCGGCCACTGGTGGAATCGGACAACAAGGAAGTAGTCACGGCGTTGCGCGAAATCGCCGCCGGCAAGGTCACGATCGAAGAACCCGACGCCTGACCGGCGCGATCGATCCGACAACAACCGACACAGAATCGTTGCCGCCGACGGCGCGGTGATGTGTCCGTATCTCCGTTCTAGCATTTGGTGAAGCTGGAGCCTGCCCATGGCGCGCAAACCCGGCAAACCGAAACCTCCCAAGCGCGCTGCGAAACCGAAGCGCGCTGGGAAGGCCGGCGCCAAGGTTCGTCGCGCGCGCGTCGTGGCCGAGCCGGTGGTCGGCGAAGAGTCCGAACTGGATCTCGATACCGAAGCTACTGACGACAAAGACAACGAACGCGCCAATCGAAGTCTCCGAGTTTCGTCCCGTTGAAAGCACCGACGACGAACCGGCGACGAGCGCCGCGCCGGATGCACGACGAAGACGACAAGGCCGCCGACCGCAAGGACCGCGGCGCGCTCGTCGCCACCGATCCGCTCGGGCGCTATCTCGCCGAGATTCGCCGCTTCCCGCTGCTATCGCGCGAAGAAGAGGCGGTGATCGCGCGGCGCTACGTCAAGAACAAAGATCCCGAGGACGCTTACCGGCTGGTGACCGCCAATCTGCGGCTGGTGGTGAAGCTCGCGTACGAATTCGCGCGCGCAACCAAAAACGTGCTCGACCTTATCCAGGAGGGCAACGTCGGCCTGATGGAAGCGGTCAAGAATTTCGACCCCGAGCATGGAATCCGCTTTCCGTCGTACGCGGTCTGGTGGGTGCGCGCGTATATCTACCGCTACCTGATCAATAACTGGCGGCTGGTGAAGATCGGCACCACGCAGGCGCAGCGCAAACTATTTTTCAATCTGCGCAAGGAGACCGAGCGGCTCGAGCGCGAAGGATTCAAGCCGCAGCCGCTGCTACTGGCGCATCGGATGGGCGTGCGCGAGAGCGACGTGCGCGAGATGCAGGAGCGGATGGGCCAGAGCGAGGTCTCGCTCGATCAGCCGACGGGCGGCAGCGAGGACAGCGATACGCGGCTGCTCGACGTGATCCCCGACGCGGGGCACAATCCGGAGACCGAAACCGCGGACCGCGAATGGCGCGACTTCGCTCACGACAAGGTCAAGCAGTTTGCCGATACGCTCGCCGGCAAGGAACGGGAGATTTTCGATGCGCGCCTGCTGGCCGAGGATCCCGAGACGCTGCAGGAGATCGGCGCGCGCTTTGGAATCAGTCGCGAGCGCGTGCGGCAGATAGAAACGCGGCTCAAGCGGCGGCTGAAAGAGTTTATCGAGGCGTCGGCGCCCGACGTCGAGGGCTCCGGCCCGTCGTAAGCGGCCGCGTCTCGTCACCGAAGCGGCATTCGGCTTCATCTGCGACCTCCACTTGCCGCTGCATCCACCCCCATTGCCGCAAGCCGCGTGCTGCGATAATGCGAGTCGAGGCGGATCGCGCAAGGAGCTGCACGTCGATGCGAGAACGCAGTTGCGCGCTGGTGGTGGTGGGTAACGAAATCCTTTCCGGCAAGGTTCAAGACTCGAACGCGTACTTCGCGGCTCGCGAGCTGCGCAAGATTGGCGTCGCGCTCGCGCGTATCGCGACTATACCCGACGAACTCGATCTGATCGCGGGCGAAGTCGCGTACTGCTCGCGCAATTTCGATTTCGTGATCACTTCAGGCGGCGTCGGCCCGACCCATGACGATCTCACGATGGAAGGCGTCGCGCGCGCGTTCAAGCGGCGTCTCGTGATGAACCCGGTGCTCGAAAAACTCATCCGCGAGCATTTTCGCGAGCGCTCGCTCGACGCGGGCCTCCGGATGGCGCAGGTGCCCGACGGCGCGGTGCTCAACGACGCCGGCGATATCCGTTTTCCGACCGTGCAAATCGAGAACGTGTACGTGCTGCCGGGAATTCCGCAACTGTTCGAGGCCAAGCTGCGCGCGCTCAGCACTCGCTTCGCGACCGACCCATATTTCATGCGCGCGATTTACCTGACGGCAGGCGAAGGCACGATTGCCGAGCACCTGAACGACTGCATGCGCAATTTTCCCGAATTGATGCTGGGTTCGTATCCGCGGATCGGAGATCCCGATTACCGCGTGAAGTTGACGCTCGAGTCGAAGAACGCCGACTATCTCGAGCGCGCGTTTCGTCATCTGATGGGGCTGCTGCCGGCTGACGCAGTGGTCAAAACCGAATGAACAATTAACGTCTGAAGCGGGTGGTGGAGGAAGTTATGAGGAAGGGAAATTTCAGATTCGCAGTGATCGCAATCGGGCTCGCGCTGATGCTCGGCGGGTCCGCTGGCCGAATACGCGGCGGCACAATCCGGACAAACGGTAGGCCCACCGGCGGCGACGCAGGTCCCGCAGCCTGCCGACAATAACGTCAACTGGCCGGGCGCGGGATACGGCGCGGGCGCCCTGCTCTGCAACGTACTCTACATCCCGGCCAAGCTGACTTACGCGATCCTCGGCGGAATCGTCGGCGGCGGAACCTATCTGATAACTGCCGGCAATCAGCAGGCGGCCAACACGGTGTGGCGCAGCTCGCTCGGCGGCGACTACGTGGTGACGCCGCAGATGCTCGCGGGCCAGCAGCCGATCAATTTCAGCGGACCGACGGACACTCCGCCTACTACGCCGGAGCCCATGACGAGCTCGTCGTCGAGCACGACAACCACGACTGCGAGTTCCGGCGGCATCGCGCCGATAACGCCGATACCGGCGTCGGGCACGTCGGCGAGTGCGTCGTCGTCCACGGCGGGCGCGCAACCGCTCGATCACGGCGCCGGTCCCGCGACCGGGTCAGCCTCGGGCGCAAATATCGAGTAGCAGATCACGCATGAAGAAAATCCGTTTTCTCTGGAAGTCGACCTGAACGACGTGCCGCGACGCAAGAAGTTTCTTGCGTAACGATCTCGGCGTCGAGCTCGACGAGCGCGACTACGCAAAAGCTCCGCTGAATGCAGCGGAGCTGAAAGATCTGTTCGCAGGCCGGGACCCGCGCGATTTTCTAAACTCGCGCAGCCCGGCCTTCAAGGCGATGGCCCTGGCAGGCAAATCGCTAACCCCCGACCAGGCGCTAGCCCTGATGGCGAAAGAGCCAAATTTAATCAAGCGCCCAATCGTCGTAGCGGGCAAAGAAATAATCGCCGGCTTCGACCGCGACCGCCTGCGCGCAGCGCTGAAGTAACGCTCGTAGTCGGCCGATGTGAAACCCACCGTCGGTTTCACGCTTCCTTGGGCAGGGGTAACCCCTGCACCTTAGTGTTAGGAGCGATCGCGAGTTTGCTGTCCGTAACGTGCATGCATTGTCTGCGGGCGTGCAATACTTCTGGCGCGATGCTATTTCCTGAATCACGCGAGGTGGTTTTTCATGGCATTTTCTGACGATCTGTTTTTTGCTCCTGCGCACAAACTGGCTGCGATGCTGCGGGCGCGCGACGTTTCTTCGGTCGAAATGGTCGACGCTTTTATCGAGCGGATCGAGTCGGTCAATCATGGCCTCAATGCGGTCGTCACCCTCGTCGAAGATCGCGCGGCGCGCGAGGCTGAGGAATCCGACCAGCGTCTGTCCGGCAAAGGCGAGGTTCGCCCGCTCGAAGGGCTGCCGATCACGATTAAGGATTCGATAATCACCGAGGGCGTGCGCTCGACCTGGGGCATGAAACATTTCGAGCATCACGTGGCCAAGCAGGATGCGCCGACCGTTGCGCGGCTGCGCGCCGCGGGCGCGATCGTCATCGGGAAAACCAACACGCCCGAAATGACGATGGACTACGACTGCGATAATCCGGTCTTCGGCCAGACCAACAATCCGTGGAATCATGAGCGCGTACCCGGCGGATCGAGCGGCGGCGAGGCCGCGGCGCTCGCAGTCGGGATGTCGCCGCTGGGCATGGGTTCCGACTATCGCGGATCGATCCGCGTGCCGTCCCATTTCTGCGGTATCGTCGGCCTCAAGCCGACCTGGGGAACGATTCCCGGCAGCGGGCATATGGCGCCCAGCATCGCCGCGCCGCCGCCGATCGCGCACATGGCGACGATCGGCCCGATGGCGCGCTTTGTCGACGATCTCACGCTCGCTTACAACGTCGTGAAGGGACCGCATCCGAGTTCGCCGTACACTGTACCAACGCCCGAAGCTCATCCTGAAACGATCGATCTGAAAAAAGTTCGATGCGCGATCTTTACCGACGCGTGCAACGTTCCCGTGACATCCGATACGCGCGCCGCGATCGAGCGCGCGGGACGCGAGCTGCAGAAGATGGGAATCGTGGTTGAAGCGGTGAAGCCGCCCGTCGATGAAGGCGAGCGCCTGTGGTTCGCGTACTCGGGCGCGGACGGAAATCAACTGGTGATGGAAGCGCTGGGCGAGGCCCTCAAGCTTTCGCGCGATCGGCTGCGAAATCTCATGGTTGCGGGCGAGAAAAAGTCGGCGGCCGAGTTTTTTAAGATCGCGATGGAACGTGACGCGTGGCGCGTACAGATGGCGGAGTTCATGGAACGCTATCCGATCATTCTCGGCCCGACCTTCTGCGTCACTGCGTTCAAGCATGGCGCGACCGAGGTCGAAATCGACGGCAAGAAATACCCGCACTTTTTCGCTGGATGGCCCGTGGCGTGGGGCAACTGCGCAGGACTGCCCGGCGTGGTCGTGCCGTGCGGGAAAGATCGCGAGGGGTTGCCGATCGGGCTCCAGATAAACGGGCGCGCATTCGGCGAGGAGACCGTGCTCGCAGTCGCGAAGGCGGCGGAAACCGCGCTGGGCGGGTATCAGAAGCCGCCGATGTGAAATCCTCGCCTCCCCCACAGTGGGGGGAGGCCGACGCTCGTCCGCGGGCGTCGGGTGGAGGACCTTGATTCCGAATTCCGTCCCGCAGCATGCGGCGCAACAGACAATCGCGCGGCGCAAATGTCCTCCACCCTAACCCTCCTCCCACGTAGGAGGAGGGAATCAGACTTTCTCTAAACCGAGAAGCCGGTTGGGCGGCCCAGGATTGTTGCGCCGGCTGTTGTCATCCATGACTCTGCGACGGCGGCGTGTTGCGTCAGCGTCTGAATGTCGCGCATGCATCGCTGAAGCGAGGAGCCGTCGTACGGCGAGGTGCCGCCGCCCGCTTTGTAACACGTATCGACGACGGCGGCGCAGGTTTGGACCGCCCACGTGATTGCGGCCATCACCGGCGCGCGTCCGTCGATTGAAACCGGATTCCCCGCCACTGCCGAATTCCATACGGCATCGGCCTGGCTGCGCACGAGGTTGCGGGCGGCGCGCAGACTCGTGTCCGCGTGTCCCACTCGATATTGAAAGAGCGGACTCTCGGCGAGCGACGCGCTCGCGTAGAGGCGGCGCTTGTTGGTGCTGCCGAGTGCGACGATCTCGGTGATCGCGCGCTGCGCAATCCCAATCGCGACCGCCCCGATATGCAAGGCGGCATAGAGCAGCGGCTCCGCCATCGACGGCGTCTCGACGCACGGGCGTCCGAAAAAAATATCGAAGCTGTCGTCCGCAGGTACCGTAAGATTTTCGACCGCGATATCGTGACTGCCGGTTCCGCGCAGTCCGTTCACCGACCAGGTGTCGAGGATTTGCGCCTTCGACGGCGCGAACATCATCGCGCGCGCTTCCGCCGTGCCCGGAATCACGCCGGCACGAGGAGTGCCGTTTTCCGTCACGATGCAATTGCCGAACAGCCACTGGCTATGCTGGCATCCGCTGGCGAAACCCCATCGCCCGCTGACGCGATAGTTGCCGTCAACCAATTTAGCCTGCCCGCGAGGTGCGAACCCGCCCGCGATTATCACGTCAGGGCCGTTGGTGTAGATGCTGTCGAAGTGCTTGCGGGAGAGGAGCGCCAGGAACATCGGCGTCTCGGATCCGATCATCACGACCCATCCGGTGGAACCATCGGCGCACGCAAGCGTCTCGATGATTTCCATGCTGGCAGGCACGTCTATGTCGAGGCCGCCGTGACTCTTCGGCACGAACATACGGAAGCATCCCGCGTCGGTGAGTTGTGCGAGCAAATCGAGAGGCAGCCGCCGGGCCGTATCGATCTCCGCGCTGCGCGCACTGATCGACGGCGCGAGATCGCGGACGGCACCGAGCAGGATCTTCGCTTCCGGGGACATCGCGTTTTTCTCTAGCACATATGCCGAAAATAAAAACGGCCGAGTCGCGATGACCCGGCCGCTTATTGTCCTGAATCGTTATCGAGCGCGCCTATGCCGTCTTCTCGGCCTTCTCGTTATTCGAGTCGCTGTTGCGTTCAGCGCGCTCCCCTCGCGCGGGCCGCTCGGGCTTGTCTACCGTCTTGTCGCCACGGGCGCGGGGGACGATATTGCTGGTGGTCAGCACCTCGATAAATTTGCGCACCGCCGGCGACAGCTCGCGGCCGCGCTTGTAGATGATCGCGAGCGGGCGGAGAAACGTGCCTTCCTGAAACTCGAGCATCCGCAGAGTGCCGCGCAGGACCTCGTTCTCGACCGTCATCCGCGGCACGATCGCGCATCCGAGACCAATCTCGACCGCGCGCTTGATGGTCTCGATGTTGTCGAATTCGAGCACGTAAGTCGGCTTGACGCCGTGCTCGCGCAGGATTCGATCGGAAGCCTTGCGAGTCGGGATGTCGCGTTCGTAGCCGACGAACTTCTGACCCACCAACTGTCCGACATTCACCTTCGAATGCTTCGCGAGCGGATTGTCGGGTGGCACCGCGAGCACAAGTTCGTCATGCCGAAACGGCACCGATACGACCTGGCTCCGCTTGGCTGGATACGCAACGACGCCGAGATCGACTTTGCCCTCGATGAGGTCTTCGTAAATCTTGTTCGAGCGTAGATACTCGAGATGCACGTTGACGGCTGGAAAATTGCGGAGAAATTCGGTCAGATAGGGCGGCAACTCGTGCAAGCCGACGCTGTAAACGGTGCCTACCCGAATCGATCCCGCGACCACCGAGCCGATCTCGCGCAGCCGATTCTCGAGTTCGAGGAAGCGGCGCACGATTTCCTTGCTGGCGGTGTAGAGAATCTGGCCGGCCGGCGTCGGTTTGACTCCGGCTCGTCCGCGTTCTATCAATCGGCAGTCGTACTTTTCTTCCAGGCTGCGGACCTGCTGGCTGACCGCCGATTGAGTAACGAAGTTTTGCGAAGCGGCATAAGAAAAGCTTCCACTCTCGATTATGTCGCAGAAGACCTTTAGCGTTTCGATATGCATACTTTTGAGTCGATGTATAAGCCTACGTGATACCTAAATCAGAGGCAACTAGTAGCCGTGATAAGGCAATTTTTCGTTCCTTACCAGCCTGCGGAATGGACGCGAGCCGGTCAAGAGCGGGCAATACCGAGGCGATGATTCCAGTCATCCAAAGAACAGTCTGTACGGACGGTATTTTGGCGATCATTGCCCTTGAATTCGGATTAAAACACCCTTCAAAAATCGCACGGAGCGCAACATGTCGGATTTACTAAGAGACCTCGATTTTTTTCACCTCGACGACCTGCTGACCGACGAAGAACGGATGGCGCGCGATACCGCCAAGCGCTTCGTCGATCGCGAGATTCTGCCGCTAATCGAGAGCAATTTCGCGAGTGAAACCTTCCCAATGCATCTCGTACCGCAAATGGCCGAGCTAGGGATGTTCGGAGCTAATTTGAAGGGTTACGGATGCGCGGGTATGAACAACGTAGCCTATGGTCTGATTATGCAGGAGCTCGAGGCGGGAGACTCGGGCCTTCGGTCCTTTGCGTCGGTACAAAGTGCGCTTTCGATGTACGCGATTTATGCAAACGGAAGCGAGGAACAGAAGCAACGCTACTTGCCGGAAATGGCGAAGGGAAAATTGATCGGATGCTTCGGGCTGACCGAGCCGGATCACGGCTCGGACCCGGGCGGGATGGAAACGCGGGCACGGCGCGACGGCGACGGCTGGATTCTCAACGGAACCAAGCGATGGATCACTAACGGTTCAATCGCCGACGTCGCAATCGTCTGGGCGAAGGTCGAAGAGGGCATAACCGGGTTCCTGGTCGAAAAAGGGACGCCGGGATTCTCGACCCGCGACATCCATGGAAAATTCTCGATGCGCGCGTCGATCACGTCGGAACTCATTTTAGAAGACGTGCGAATTCCGAAGACCGCCCACCTCGAGAAAGCGCGCGGGCTCAAGGGTCCGCTCGGATGCCTGACGCAGGCACGCTATGGAATCGCGTGGGGCGCGATCGGCGCGGCGCGGTCGTGTTTCCATTGCGCGCTCGACTACACGAAATCGCGCAAGCAATTTTCGCGTCCGCTCGCCGGCTATCAGTTGGTACAGGCAAAGCTGGTGAAGATGCTCACCGAGATCACCAAAGCTCAGATGGTTTGCCTGCGCCTCGCGCATCTGAAGGACGCGGGCAAGATGCGCCCCGAGCACGTGTCGTTCGCCAAGCGAAACAACGTCAACGAGGCGCTGAAAATCGCGCGCGACGCTCGCGACATGCTGGGCGCCAACGGAATCGTGAACGAGTACCCGGTGATTCGTCACATGCTGAACCTGGAGACAGTGAACACCTACGAAGGAACCTTCGACGTACATACGCTGATCCTCGGCCGCGACATCACCGGCGAGAACGCCTTCGAGTAACTCGTCGCCGCCAGACGTCGTGCCGAAACTCCTGTAGCGTGAGGAGGTGACTCCCGATCTCCAGCTGAGAACCCTCTTCCTTCAGCGACCCCTCGCACAAGGGCTGCAGGAGTCGCACGGCCGGATCACTGTGACTACTGAACCGAACGCCCGTCCGGCGCCTGACTTTGTGCTCATCCGTGGCAAATCAAATGTTGCTTGGGGTGTGCGAAGCGACATAGCTGGAGAGATTGCCGATGAACTCGATCGGCTGGCCGGCGACGAGTCGCCGCTCAGAGATTTTCAGGCTCCGCCACTACATGCGGACAAATACCTGTCGCTTGTAGGCGGTCGGATTGTGTCAGGTCCGGCGTTCAGATTTCCAGACGAAATTCTACAGCCGACCGATATCACGCTTATCGACAGGCTGGATCTGCTTGAGCGCCACTTTCGAGGTTGGATCGCCGAGGAAATTTCGTGGTGTTCGCCGATCGTAGCGGTCATGGACGGCGGCTACCCTGTCAGCGTTTGCTTTTGCGCGACAAGGAATTCAGCGCCTGCGGTCGAAGCAGGTCTCGAAACTGCCGCCGCTTTTCGCGGACGCGGACTTGCCGCCCGCGTGACGGCGGCGTGGGCTTGCGCAATCCGCACGTCTGGACGAATCCCTCTGTACAGCACTTATTGGAGCAACACGGCGTCGCTGGCCGTCGCACGCAAGTTGGGACTCATTCAGTACGCCAGCGACTGGAGCCTCGTTGCCAAGCCAGAAGCGTAAGCGAGATGCGGCTCTGGCGAGCGAGTAGACGCTTACCGCCGCCGCCGCTGGTCGTGCTACAGAGAATCGATGGAACTGAAGGGCAAGAACGCAATCGTCACAGGCGCGGCGCGGGGAATCGGACGCGGAATCGCGATGAAGCTGGCGGCGGCGGGAGCGAACGTCGCGCTGGTCGATCTCGGCAATCCTGCGGACCGCGCGCTCACCTACAATCTCGGCGCGCAGGCCGATCTCAATCGCACGGTCGACGAGGCCAAGAAGCTCGGCGTGAAAGCGATCCCGATCCTCGCCGACGTGACTCGATTCGCGGACCTCGAGTGGATGGCGTCGGAGGTGGTCGCGAAACTCGGCGCGATCGACATCCTCGTGAATAACGCGGGCATCATCGCGGTCGGACCGGTGAGCGATTTTGCCGAAGAAGCGTGGGACCGCGTGATGGCGGTGAATGCGAAGGGGCCGTTCCTCTGCGCGAAAGCATGTATCCCGCACATGGCGAAGAATCGCGAGGGCGCGATCGTGAATATCGCGTCGGTCGCGGGAAAAACCGGGCACGGCGGCGCGTCGGCATATTGCGCGAGCAAGTTCGCAGTGGTCGGCTTTACGCAAGCCCTCGCGGAAGAGCTGGGTCCGTTGAACATTCGCGTCAACGCGGTATGCCCCGGGTTTCTGCGCACCGCGATGTGGACCGACGTGCTCGATCCACTCATCGGCGCTCAGTACGGGGTGAATCGCGAAGCCGCATTCGACGAATATATTGCGCGCAACACCTACTTGAAGCGCGAGCAGACCCCTGCCGATATCGGCGAGGCGGTGATCTATTTGTGCCGCGCGGAAAACATCACCGGCGAGACGATCAACGTCGCAGGCGGCGGCGAAGTGCATTAGAAAAGTTCACGGCAGGGAGAATTCAGATGATCAAGTTGAAGGCGTTCAATCATGCGGCGTTTCGCGTCAGCGATGTCGAGAAGGCGACTGCCTTTTATGAAAATGTGGTCGGGCTGAAGCGCATCCCGCGTCCGAACTTCGGCTTCGGCGGTGCGTGGTACGGAATCGGCAACAACGCGCTGCATATCATCTCGAGCGAGAACCGCGGCCAGAAGCCCGACCCGCTCGGCGCTCACGTGGCATTCGACGTCGAAGACTTCGACGAGACCAAGCGCTCGCTCAAGGAAATGGGGATCGAGTTTCTCGAAGGTCCGAACATGGGTGCGGGCCGTCAACTATGGATCCTCGATCCCGACGGCAACACCGTCGAGCTGCGCACGGAAAAGTAGCCTCGACATATTCCGATGAGCCTGGTTGAAGAGGCGAAGCGGATTGCGCCGATGC
Source organism: uncultured delta proteobacterium (assembly GCA_963744545.1). Classification (GTDB taxonomy): domain Bacteria; phylum Desulfobacterota; class Binatia; order Binatales; family Binataceae; genus Binatus. The sequence continues at coordinate 90,734 of CAVUUH010000044.1, read as the reverse complement.
TTGCTGCCAACGCAGCCGAAGATGATGAGCTGCGGCGCTTGAGCGATTCCACCTGGAAGCTACTGCTGGACGGCGGTTTCCTGCGATCGCTGCAACCGGCGCGATTCGGCGGCGGCGAGGTTTCCCTGGTCGAATTCGTCGACGCGACGATCGAGATCTCCCGTGCGTCGCCGTCGGCCGGCTGGGTTGCGGGCGTTATCGGAGTCCATCCGTGGCAACTCGGTCTGTTCACCGAAAAAGCGCAGCAGGAGATGTGGCGCGACGATCCCGCGACCATGCACTCGTCGTCGTACAATCCTACCGGCAAAGCCGAAAAAGTTGCTGGCGGCTACAAACTTTCGGGACGGTGGTCGTTCTCGACCGGTTGCGACCATTGTCGCGGCGTGATGCTTGGCGCCATCTCTGGCACGCGCGAGATCGCAGGAAACCAGGTTCGCGATTTTCGCTCGTTCCTGCTTATGCGCGATCAATACCGAATCGAAGACAACTGGCACGTCGCCGGCCTCAGGGGCACCGGCAGCAAGGACATCATTGTCGAAGAAACATTCGTTCCCGAATATCGAACGCAGTCTCATCTCGACTACGCGATGAATGCTTCTCTGCCCGGTCAGGATCTGAATAAAGGTCCGCTGTTCCGATTGCCGTGGTCAGTGGTGTTCAACATGGCGATTGCCGCATCGGCGCTCGGCTCCGCTCGAGGATTTGTCGATGCGTGGATAGGTGGGACGCGCGACCGCAAACTCAATTCAGGCGGACGCGCTGCCGACGATTCACTGATTCAGAATCGTCTCGCCGAAGCTCTCTGGTACCTCGACGCCACTGTCAGCCGCGTGCGCGCCGATGCGATCGAGTTGCGGCAAATGGCCGAAGCTCACGAGGCGGTATCGATGCAACAGCGCGCGCAAATGCGCTGGAACATGAATCGCGGATGCGATCTGATTGGACAGGCGGTTACCGATCTGTTTCGCGCGGCGAGCGGGCGCGCGATCTTTCTCGACCATCCGCTGCAGCGCCGTTTTCAGGATATGCAAGCCGCGCTCGCGCACGCTTACCTCGTGCCTGATCCATTAGCCAAAGCGGTCGGCGGGATGATCCTCGGCGCGACCAAGCAGGAGATGGTCCTATGACCCAGCCGCAACTTCTTTTCGGCCCCGAAAACCCGGCGGCAACCTATGTCAGCCACGCCTTCGCCGAAAAAACGATTGACACTGGAGAGGCCGTCATCAACTACGCAGTCGCAGGTGCGACCGACAAGCCCGCGTTGTTGCTGATCCCGGGACAAACGGAATCGTGGTGGGGCTACGAGCAGGCGATGGGCCTGCTGCAGGACCACTTTCAAGCGTTCGCGGTCGATCTTCGCGGGCAAGGAAAATCGAGCAGGACTCCGGGCCGCTACACCCTCGACAACTTCGGCAACGACATGGTGCGGTTCATCGCGCTGGCAATCAAGCGACCGGTGATTGTGAGCGGGCTCTCGTCAGGCGGGGTGATTGCCGCGTGGCTCTCCGCATTCGCGATGCCCGGCACGATTCGCGGCGCGGTCTACGAAGATCCGCCGCTGTTCAGCTCGGAGGTCAACACCTCGTGCGGCCAGGGTATGCCTCAAACGATCGGGCCGGTCTTTAAGTTGATGAGCAAGTATCTTGGCGATCAGTGGAGCGTCGGCAATTGGGCGGGGATGCTCGAAGCTGCGAAGACAGAACTTCCGAGCTGGTTGGCGAATGCAATCGTGCCGATGATGTTCAGTGCAGACGGCCAAATCCCGCAGCGGATGAAGGAATACGATCCTGAGTGGGCGCGCGCATTCTGGGAGGGCACGGTGTTCGCGAGTTGCGACCATGCGCGGATGCTCGCCAGCGTAAAATGCCCGGTGCTGTACACGCACCATTTCCGCCGCGTCGATGACAATGACGGTCACCTGATGGGCGCAGCCTCGGACGTGCAGGCAAAGCGCGTATGCGAACTGGTCAAACTCGCGGGCCAGACGATCGACTACCGTTCGTTCCCGCAAATGCCGCACTCGATGCATGGCGAAGCGCCCAAGCAGTTCGCCGATCTAGTCATCGAGTTCGCGGCCAAGCTTGCTTAGATTCCTGCGAGCTTGCGCGCGTAGGCGGCGACCGTCTTGAAGTCGTACTCGCGGTAGGCCTGCAGCTTCTCGGCTTCGAAGCCGCCTTCGGCGTGCACTGCGAGCACTTCCTGGTAGCCGCCGAAATCCGACGACGTCAGATCGCTGATCAGGTTCAGCAGCCGCAGCCGCTTCTCGGAGTCGAAGCCTTTCGCGCCGCCCATGTACTTGAGCACGTAAGCGCGGGTCGCCTCGCTCGTGAGATCTTCAGCGGCCGGCCCGGTCACCAGCAGACCGCCCGCGAGATCCTGCACGATTTGCACCGCCTGATGGTAATTGTGCGCGAAGTGATACTTCGCGACGTTGGTGAGCAGCGTGTTCGGCACCGCGACGCCGTCCTCGTAAGTGCAGGTGCGCGCGGCATGCTCGATCAGTCCGCGCACCGTCGTGTGATAAGCCGCGAGATGCGTCAGCTTGTCGCGAACGTGTCCCGCGCGCGAGATGCCGTTAGCCTCCGCAATCGCATGGCCCGCGCCCGCCATCAGCTCGAGCAGCGGCAATTTGTACGACACCGCGGTGAAGCGATGGAACCTTACGAAGGTCAGCGCGAGCAATCCCGCGAAATCGATCTCGCCTTGCAGGAACACGCGCTCCTTGGGCACGAACACGTCGTCGAAGACCGTCAGCGTCTCCATCATCTTGTGGCGCGCGCTGATCGGATGCTCGAAATCATTTTTGTGCGAGCTTCCATGCGGCGACGCGAGCAGCTTCAGCCCCGGCGTGTTTACCGGAATCGCGAACGCGACCGCGTAAGCCTTGTCCTCGGCGCGCATCGCGCGCGTCGGCAGCACGATCACCTCATTGGTATTGGTCGAGACGCTGGTGTGGACTTTCGCACCGCGAACGACGATTCCGTCGGGACGCTCCTCGACGATTCGCACATAGTAATCCGGATGGTCCTGCTGCGTTGGCCCGAGCGCGCGATCGCCCTTCACGTCGGTCTGCGCAACGGCGACAGCGAGATCGTTGTCGCGGCATTCGCGGTAATACTTGTGGATGCGCTCGCGATACTCGGGCTTGCCGGCAGCTGCGAGCCGCTCACCGATGATGTGCAGCGCGAGCAACGCGTCGGTGCCGATTTCCTTGATCAGCACGACCAGCGTCGCACCTTCGCGCGTCGAAGCCGCGATCAGCGCGCTGCGCTTCAGCAGGTCGTCGCCATTTTGCGGAATATGGTAGTAGCGGCTGTATTCGTCGGCGCCCTCTTTCACGACCGCGAGCTCGCGATACTTGGGATCGTGCGCCATCCGGTAGTCGAGCGCCGCGTGTTCGACCGCGATTCCGATCACCGGATGCGTCGTGACGTCCGCGACTTTTTCGCCCCGGAAAAATACCGCGCGCCCATCGCGCAGCGAGCTTTTATATTGTTCAGCCGTCCGTAGTCCCATCGTCGTGATTTTTCCTCGTCGCTGATTGCGCGAATTCGCACGCACGCAGGCGACCGGTTGCGACTCGTGCGAAACGCCAATATAGAAGCGGTGAGCATTCGCTGTCCATCTGCCCGCGTAGGAGAAGCGCAATGGCAAGTCCAAAGACTTTCGATTTGAGCGGCAAGGTCGCGGTCGTCACCGGCGGCAACGGAGGCATCGGGCGCGGAATTGCGCTCGGCTCTTGCGGAAGCGGGAGCGTCGGTCGCGATTCTCGCGCGCAACGAGGATCGCAATCGCGACACGGTCAAAGAGCTCGAGAAAATCGGCGTTCCCGCGATGGCCCTCAAGCTTGACGTCTCGCAGCGCAAGGCGCTGAAACCAGCTCTGGAAGCGGTCGAGCGCAAGCTCGGACCGATCGACATCCTGGTGAATAACGCGGGCTTCGCGATCCTGAAAGGCGTGCTCGATCATTCCGAGGATGACTGGGATTCAGTCATCGAAACGAATCTCACCTCATGCTTTCTGCTGTCGAAGTATGCGGTCGAGTCGATGATCCCGCGCAAAGCGGGCGGCAAAATTATCAACGTCGCGAGCGTCGGCGGTTACAAAGGCACTCCGATTTATCCTTCATACGGCGTCAGCAAGGGCGGCCTGCTGCAGCTCACGCGATGCCTCGCGATCGAATTGGCGCCGCACAATATCCAGGTCAATTCGCTCGCACCCGGCTGGACCACGACCGACATGACCGACTGGATTCGCAATGATCCGAAGTACGCGGCGGTGAAAGATGAGATGATCACGCGGACTCCCGCAGGCCGCTTCGCCGAGCCGTCCGAGATGGCGGGTGCGGCGGTATTCCTGGCGTCGCACGCGTCGGATTTCGTCACCGGCGCGGATATTATTGTGGACGGCGGTTTCTTCATCCGCTGAATAAGGACGAGGTGGGTTGAAAAATGGCTGCGCCGAAAATGTTTGATTTGAGCGGCGAGGTCGCCGTCGTGACCGGCGGCAATGGCGGAATCGGGCGCGGAATCGCGCTCGGACTTGCCGAGGCCGGCGCGGCGGTCGCGATCCTCGCGCGCAACGAAGAGAAGAATCGCGCCGTAGTCGACGAGCTAACGAAAGCAGGCGTGCCGGCGATAGCCGTACCGCTGGACGTGACGCGGCGCGATCAACTTGCTCCTGCGATGGAGGAAGTCGAGCGCAAGCTCGGACCGATCTCGATTCTCGTCAACAACGCGGGCATCGCGATCATGCGCAGCGCGTTGAAGTTCAGGGCCGAGGACTGGGACCGCGTGATCGAAACCAACCTGAACTCATGTTTTTTTCTTTCGCAGATCGCGGCGCGCTCGATGGTCGCGCGCAAGCACGGCAAGATAATCAATATCGCGAGTGAGTACTCGTCGTTCGGTGCGCAGGCTGGAATCCCGTACGCGGCGTCGAAAGGCGCGCTGGTGCAGACGACCAAGACGATGGCGATCGAGCTCGCGCCGCACAACGTCCAGGTCAACGCGATCGTGCCGGGATGGATCGAGACCGACATGACGGTCGGCGCGCAGAGCGGGCGGATGTTCGATGAAATAATCATGCGCACGCCGGCCGGCCGTTTCGGCAAGCCCGAAGAGATGGCGGGCGCGGCGATATTTCTCGCCTCGCACGCGTCGGACTTCGTGACTGGATCGATCGTGTACGTCGACGGCGGCTACGCGATCAGGTGATGAACAATGCTGTCGACGAAATTCTACGAACTTCACGGCGTGCGCGTCCTCGAATGCGTGCCGGACGGATCGAAGCTGCAAACCTACAATGACGCCGTCGAGCTCATCGGCAAGACGTTTGAGAATCACGCCACGCTGATCGTGATTCCGGTCGAATGCCTCGACGACGAATTCTTCCAGTTGAAAACGCCGCATCGCCGGCGAGCTGATCCAGAAATTCGTGCAATACCAGCGGCGCCTCGCGATCGTCGGCGACATCTCCCGCCACCTCGCTGAAAGTTCCGCTCTGCGCGCCTTCGTGAGCGAGGCCAACCGCGGCAAAGATGTGTGGTTCCTCGCGAGCCGCGATGAACTCAACGATCGACTCGCGCGCGCGGTTTAACGCCAGGCGCGCGGCGGCGTAAGATGCCGCATCATGGCTCGACGCAAAACCTCTTCTGACGCTCATCCTGAACCCGCGCGCCATCAAAATGGTCTGCCGGCGCTGAAACCGTTGCGCGTGCTGGTCGCGGGCGAGGTAATCCTCGATCGCTACATCTGGGGCGACGTCTCGCGAATTTCGCCCGAGGCGCCGATCCCGATTCTTCGCGTGCAGCGGCGCGAGGAGAAGCCGGGCAACGCGGGTTTCGTGATGGCGAATCTGCGCGCGCTCGGCGCGGACGTCAGCGCGCTCAGCGTGGTCGGCTCGGATCGCAACGGCAGCCTGCTGCGCGAAATTTTCGCCGATCTCGGAATCGATACTCGCTCGATTCTGATCGATCCTGACCGCCCCACTATCGTCAAAGATCGGATGCTCGGCAGTGTGCAGGCGGCCCATCGCGCGACCCAGCAACTGTTGCGCGTCGACGAGGAAGATCCGCGTCCGCTCAAGCCGCCGCGCGAGCGCGAGCTGATCGCGCGCCTCAAGTCGGAACTTCGCAACTGCGACGGCGTGCTGATTTCAGATATCGACAAGGGAATTCTGACTCCCGACGTGCTCCGCGCGCTGATCGACGGCGGCCGCGCGCGCGGCATCCCGGTGATTGTCGATCCGCGCCGGACGGAAGACTTTTCGATTTATCGCGGCGCCACCGCGCTCACACCCAATCGTCACGAAACCGAAGTCGCGACCGGGATGCGCCTCACCGACCGCGGCGCGTGGCGCAAGGCGGCCGAGACTCTCGTGCGCAAACTCGGCCTGGACGCCTGCCTGATAACGCTCGATCGCGACGGGATGTATCTCGCGGAGCGCGGCGGCAAAGACACTTACGTCTCGACGGTGCCGCGCGAAGTTTACGACGTGACGGGCGCGGGCGACGTGGTGCTGAGCGTGTTCGGGATGTTCTCGATCGCCGGGACTCGGTTTCTCGTCGGCGGCGACGATCGCAAACCTTGCCGCGAGTATCGAAGTGACCCGCATCGGCACTGAAGTGATCACGCGCGAGGATCTCGCGAGAGCGTTGAGTCCCGCGCACGAAAGCTACGAGCGCAAAATTCATTCGGCGGACGAACTCAAGACTGCGCTCGAGCGCGAGCGTCGCGCCGGCCGGCGGATCGCATTCACCAACGGATGCTTCGATCTGCTGCACGCCGGGCACGTCCAGAGTCTCGCGTTTGCGCGCGCGCAAGCCGACGTGCTGGTGGTCGGACTCAACAGCGATCGCAGCGTGCGGCATCTGAAGGGCGACGGGCGCCCGGTCTATCCCGCTGGCGAGCGCGCGAGAATCCTCGCCGCGCTGGAAGCGGTCGACTACGTGGTGGTCTTCGAAGAAACCAACGCCGAGAAAATTATTCGCGCGGTGAAACCCGACGTTCTGATCAAGGGCGAGGATTGGCGCGGCAAGCAGGTTGACGGTCAGGCGTTCGTCGAGTCGCGCGGAGGTCGAGTGGCGCTGGCGCCGATGCTGGGCGGACGCTCGACCAGCTCGACTATCGATCGGATGGGTTCGAAGGCGCGCGCGGAGAAAAACGGCGCGTGATCTGATCGGTGAATTGCTTCAGTTCCGGCAACGCAAGCATCCAGGCGCCGAAAAAATAAAGTCCGCCGTAGGTCGACAGGATTACCAATCCCTGGATGCGCGGCCCGTATCCCGCCATGTGAAGCTTCATGAAGAAGCCGACCGCAGCGGCTCCCAGAGCCAGCGCCCACAACTTCGCGAGGAACGAACGCTCGAGTCCGGTCCATCCGATGCGCTTGTTCAGTGCCCATCGCAGCAGCACGAATTCGACCCATCCTGACACGCCGGCCGAGACCGTCAGCCCAGCGACGCCCCACTTCTGCGCGATTCCGAGCATGTGCGGAAGTGGAATCGCGCACAGATAGCCGGAAATCACGGTTAGCACGACGCGGATAATCGCGAATCGCAGCGGAGTGCGCGTGTCGAACAGCGCGTAGAACGCGGAGTTGTAGAGCCGGCCCATCGTCGCGGCCAGCAGTCCGATTCCAGACCCCGCGAGCACCGCCCACACGTAAACGGCGTCGGCGCGCGTAAACGCACCGGATTGATAAATCATCGCGACGATCACGTCGCCGAGGATCAGGAACGCTGCCGACGACGGCACCACCATGAATGCGATTTGACGGAGTCCGCGGTTGAGTCGCGTGCGCAGGATCGCGCTCATCTGTTCGGGCATCGCACCGGCCGCGCGCGACATCGCGGGCAGTTCGGACGCGGCTACCGAATAACCGAACAGACTGATTGGCACCATGTACAGCAACTGGCCGTAGTTGAGCGCGGCGACGGCGCCGGTCGGTAGCAGGCTCGCCAACACGTTGTCCACGTAAGTGGTGAGATTGATCACACCGCGGCTGATCACCACTGGCGTCAGGTTGTGAAAAACGGCGCGCAATGGCGCGGCGACGCGCGCGAAATCGATGCGATGCTTTCTGAGCAGCGCCAGCGTTTGCGGGACTTGCACCGCGATTTGCAATGCGGATCCGACGACGGATCCCCACGAGATCGCGATCGCGAGCCCGTCCTGCGATCGGCGTGGGCCGTAGTAGAGCAGTGCCGCGATCATCGCGACGTTCCACGCCACCGGCGCCGTGTACGAGACGAAAAATTTGTGATGGCTGTTGAGCACGCCGAGGAACCACGCCGACATCACCAGCAATCCCGCGCCGGGAAACAGGATGCGCACAATCTGAATCGTCAAGTCGCGCTTGTCGCCTTCGAAGCCGGGCGCGATCACGTCGATAAGATACGGCGTCACCAATACGCCGATCGCGACGAGCACGGTCACGCCAACCGTCATGATTGCGCCGACGCCCCATGCGAGCATGTCGGCGGTCTCGTCGTCGCCCTCGCCCAGCAATTTCCCGTAAACCGGGATGAACGACGCGGAGAGCACGCCTTCGCCAAAGAGGTTCTGCAGAATATTCGGGATGCGAAAGCCGGCCTTGAATGCGTCTGCGGTGGCCGAGTCGCCGAGGTAATGTGCGAAGATGCTGTCGCGGACAAGACCGGCAATCCGGCTGAGCAATACGCCCGCAGCGATCGTGCCGGCCGCGTTCGCACCTGATCCGCTCGCGCGCGCGAGTCCGGGACGCGGCTTGACGCCAGCTTCGTCACGTTCCTGTTTTGGTGCGACTTCGGACAAATCTACCTCTGACGGAGGAAGTATACCGACCGCTTCAAGCGCGTAGTAGCGGGCGTCGAAGGCGCGCTACAATCGACGCGTGAGCTTTTCACTTTACGTCCATATTCCATGGTGCCAATCGAAGTGCCCGTACTGCGACTTCAATTCGCACGCAGCCGCGTCGTGGCCGGAGGCGCAATACACGCGCGCGCTGATTTCCGAGCTTGAATACAGGGCCAACACGCCGCCGTATTCAGGCGAGCGCATCAGAACGATTTTCTTTGGAGGCGGTACGCCGTCACTGTTCGATCCCAAATCCATCGGCGAGATTATCGACGCCGCCAATCGCGTTTGCGGAATCGAGGACGACGCGGAGATAACCCTGGAAGCAAATCCCGGCACGGTGGACCTCGCGAAACTCGCCGGGATGCGCGCGGCGGGCGTGAATCGAATCAGCTTCGGCGCGCAGTCGTTCAACGCCGCGACGCTCAAGTTTCTCGGCCGCATCCATAGCGCAGACGAGACCCGCGCCGCTGCAAAGATGGCGCATCGCGCCGGCTTCGACCGTCTCAATCTCGATTTGATTTTCGCAGTTCCGGGACAGACTGTTGCCGATGTCCTCTTCGACATCGAATCGGTCGCCGCGCTCGAACCGGATCACATCTCGGCATACAACCTGACGTTCGAAGAAGGCACCGCATTTTTCACCGACTTGAAGCGCGGACGAATCAAGCAGCTCGCGACCGACGATCAGGCCGCGATGTATCAAACGGTGCGCGAGGAAATTCCGCGGCGCGGCTACGCGATGTACGAAATTTCGAACTACGCGCCACCCGGCCACGAGGCGCGCCACAATCTCACGTACTGGCGCGGGCAGACGTACCTCGGAATCGGCGCGGGCGCTCACAGCTATGCGGGCGACGGTCGCGGCGGCCGGCGATGGTGGAATGAAAAGCTCCCTGCGCGCTACATCTCAGCGATCGAAGAGCGCGCGAACGCGGAGGCCGGCGCCGAAACGATCGACCAGGCCAACGCGCAAAGTGAATTCGTGTTCCTGAATCTCCGCCTGCGCGAGGGTTTCGCGCTGTCCGATTTCCACGATCGCTTCGGCCGCAACTTCGAATGCATCTTCGGCAGCATCGCCACGCCCTTGTTCAACGACGGATTGCTGACGCTCGACCGCGGCCGAATCAAGCTGACCGACCGCGGCCTCGAAATGGCCGACTCAGTCTTCGCCGAATTCGTCTAGGCTGATCGTGCGATCGTGTCGTCGAGCAGTTCCACGACGCGGGCTGGCGTGGCAAGCCGGATGAACGCGCCCAGGCGAGGGCCGCGCTCCTGTCCCGAGAATCGATCGATATAGCAGCGGAAAAATCTTGCCGGGCTTGTCGTAATTCTCGCGCCCGAGATCGTAAATCTTCTTCTCGATCTCCTCGGCGCTCGCATCCTGATTTTCTCGCAGATAGTCCGCAAGAGTTTTCAGCTGCGCGCGTTCCGCATCCGAAGCCGGCGTGTAGATCTTTTTCGTCGGCTCGATGAAGTCGCGATAGAAGTTGAGCGCGCATTCCATCAGCGCCCGGCCCATCTTCTCGGTTTCGGGATCGCCGGCGATCGAGGCAGTCGTAGCGGACGAGATATTTCCAGATGAAATCGCGATCCGAGCTGCCCAGCGCAGCGACGGCGTTCATCATCAATCCGAAGCTTAGCGCCGAGTTGAACCGCGTCGGCGTCGTGCTCTGAATCACGAATTCCATCACCGATTCGCGACGCTGCTCCTCCGACGCCGCCGCATAGGCGCGCAGCGCGTCGAGATATTCGTCGACGTACTGCGGAATCGCCTCGAGAAACAATTTGCGCGCGCGCCGCGGATTGAGCAGCAGGAACATTTTCAGCACTTCGATCGGCGCATAACGCGTCCACTGCTCGACCGACACGCCGCGGCCCACCGACTTCGAAATCTTGTGACCCTGCTCGTCGAGCAGCATCTCGAACGGAAATCCAAGCGGCTGCTTCCCGCCCATCACGCGAAGAATCTGGCCGCCGAGCCGCGCCGAATCGGTAAGGTCCTTACCGTACAGCTCGTAATCGACCTTGAGCACGTACCATCGCAGCGCCCAATCGACCTTCCATTGCACCTTCGCCATCCCGCCGAGCACCGACTGCTCGCCACTGAAGCCGCATCCCGAGGTGCCGCCCGCGCTCTTTTCGCATGTGAACTCGATCGCCGCGCGCTCAGGGTGATATGCCGTCACCGCTCGCTCGACGACTTGCCCGCACTTCGGACAAATCGGCATGAACGGCGACCATCCCGCGCGATTCTCCTCGCGCAGCGTCGGCGCGATGATCGCGATGATCTCCGCATGCTTTTCGAGAATCAGCTTGAGACCTTCGTCGAAGCGCCCCGACGAATACATCTCGGCCGATCGGATCAGTTCGTACTCGACTTCGACCGGCGCCAAAAATCCGCCGAGCTGCGCGATCATGTGATCGGCAAAGCTGCCGCAGCATCCGAACGGATCGGGAATCTTCGACACCGGGACGCCGAGATACTTCTCGACGTCCTCACGATTCGGCACGTTCTCCGGCACCTTGCGCAATCCGTCGAGATCGTCGATGAAAACAATCAGCCGCGACGGCCGTGACGGCTCGATCAGATGAAATGCTTTGCGCACGAACGATGGGCGAAGAATCTCTGCCATCGTCCCTAGATGCGGCAGTCCCGAAGGTCCGAAGCCACTCTCGAAAATTACCGCACGTTGCGGCTCGTAGGCTGCGACGCGCTCCTGGAGCCGTCGAGCTTCTTCACGCGGCCATAGTTCCGCGCCGGCAACGTTGCCGCCCTGCGAATCGGATCTCGATACGCCCGCCATCGACTTAAGTCTCGTCCTTATTTTTCCGGCTTGTCGGGATTCTTGCCGCGCAACACGCTCGCGACCGCCTCGTGAATCCACGGATCGATCTGCAAGTCGCGATTTTTTTCCGACGCGAGCCGAAGTTTAACCGCGCAATTACCGCAGATAAAGGCCTGCTGCCGGAAGCCCGCGGTATCTTCGACCGAAATCCGCAGCAACCACTCGATGAATTCGCGGCGGCATATCACGCAATGAAATTTGCTAGAATGTGAGCCAGTGGAGTCCATACGCGCCGTTTATACTATCATTGCTTCAACTCTTTGCGCTGTGGTATTTCCCGACCACCGATGATTTCCATAACCGTTCGTCACGCTCGGCATCGCCACACGCATTTTCGGACCGCACGTCCCGTTATTCTGGACATCGGCGCCCGGCACGACCGCACCCGAACGATCTGCGATTAAGATTTGAATTACCTGTAGTCGCTCCACGCGACACGGGATTCTCTCACTTCTATGGATCAAGCTCTCACCAAACAGAAAATCAAGGAATTGCGCGCGATGGTCTCCGACGGCGATCGCGTGGGCATTGTGCTGCAGGACGATCCCGACCCCGACGCGATGGCGAGCGGGATAGCACTGCGCACTCTGCTCGGGCGCAACAAGCAGACCACGCCGTTGCTCGCGTTCAAGCCCGTGACGCGTCCGGAAAACCTCACGATGGTGCATCTGCTGGAAATCGAAATCCAGCCGGCCACCACCGAAGACCTCCGCGAGTTCGACAAGATTGCGATGGTCGATGTGCAGCCGCCTTTCTTCGGCGAAAAAATCCCGCGCGCCGATATCGCGATCGATCATCATCCCGGCTATCCCGGTGGCTCCGCGCCGTTCGAGGATGTGCGGGTGAAATACGGCGCGACCGCGACCATCATGACCGAGTACCTGGTCACGGCTGAAGAGAAAATCAGCGAGCGCCTCGCGACTGCGCTGATTTACGGAATCCGCAGCGACACGCTCGCACTGTCGCGCCGCGTGACCGACGTCGACCTGCAGGCTTTCACTCATCTCACCCCGCTCGCCAACTACAGCTTGCTCCGCCAGATGGATCGTCCCGAGCTGCCGCTCAGCTTCGCGCAAATCCTGGCGCGTGCGATGAGCCGGATGGTGGTCAAGGATCAGCTGGTCGTGCTCAATCTCGGAACCGTCGAGCGCGACGATCTGATCGTACAGATGGCGGACTTCTGCCTTCAGTTCGAAGGTGTCGCGTGGGTCGCGGTCGCGGGCAAGCTCGGCAACCAGCTCGTGATTAGCGTTCGCAACCACGGCATGAGCGGCGAAAATGCCGGCGAGGCGGTGAAGACTCTGTTCGGTGACATCGGCAGCGCCGGCGGGCATCGCAACATGGCCAAGGCTGTCATCCCGCTCCGAGCATGGCGGCGGCGCGAGGGTACCACCCGCGACTCGCTAATCGAACCGCGCCTGCGCGAGTTGTTCACCACTGTCATCAAGGCCCAGAAGGCCCAGGCTGCCGCCGCTCGTACCGCGCCCGCCCGCAATGGCAACTGACTCTCTTTGCACGCCGCGTATAGCCGGGCGTTTACCGGTTTTGCCGATTTCCATATCGTGGTTGCCGTCCATGCGTAATCTGCTTCGATGAGTCCGACAGCATCCAGAATTTCCGCGCTCGAATTCCTGGCGCCGATGATCGTCGGCTGCGCGCTGTTCATGGAGATGCTCGACGCGACGGTCATTTCGACCGCGCTGCCCGCGATGGCCAAGTCGCTCGGCGAGGATCCGATCAAGCTCAACCTCGCGATCACTTCCTACCTGCTGAGCCTCGCCGTCTTCATTCCGATCAGCGGATGGATGGCGGATCGATTCGGCGCGCGTACGGTCTTTCGCACCGCGATCCTGATCTTCACGACTGGCTCGGTGTTCTGCGGACTTCTCGAATTCGCTGCCGGAGCTGGTCGCCTCGCGAATTTTGCAAGGCTTCGGCGGCGCCATGATGGTCCCGGTCGGCCGCCTGATCGTGCTGAAGACCATCGCGAAGTCCGAGCTGGTCACCGCGATGTCTTACCTGACCGTGCCCGCCGTGCTGGGTCCGGTGGTCGGGCCGCCGGTCGGCGGCTTCATCGTGACGTATTATTCGTGGCGGTGGATTTTTTTCATCAACGTCCCGATCGGCGCGCTCGGTTTCATGCTGGTCACCTGGTACATCCCCAACATCCGCGAGGATGTCACCTTCCCGCTCGACTTCCGCGGATTCCTGCTCACGGGACTCGGGCTCGCAGGCCTGGTCTCCGGCTTCGAGTCGATCGGCCGCGGCGTGATCCCCGCCAGCATCATCATGTGCGTGATGGCCACGGGCGGCGTCTGCATGGCGCTGTACATCCTTCACGCCAAGCGCATCGAATATCCCATCATCGATCTCAGCCTGCTTAAAGTCCCGACCTTTTTGGTGGCAACTCTCGGCGGCGGACTTTTTCGGATGGGCATCGGCGCGCTGCCGTTTCTACTGGCGATGCTGCTGCAAGTCGTTTTCGGCCTCTCTCCGTTCGCTTCCGGGATGCTGACCTTCACCAGCGCCGCCGGCGCCTTGTTCATGAAGGCGACCGCGACCCCGATCATTCGCCGCCTCGGATTCCGCACGGTGCTGATCTCCAACGGCGTAATCAGCTCCTTCATCATGATGAGCTACGCGCTGTTCCGTCCAACGACGCCTCATTTCCTCATCGTGGCGGCGCTCCTGTCGGGCGGATTCTTCCGCTCGTTGCAATTCACCGCGCTCGGAACCCTGGCCTACGCCGACGTGCAGGACAGATTGATGAGCAACGCCAGCACTCTGGCGAGCATGGCGCAGCAACTGTTCCTGAGCCTGGGCGTCGCGCTCGGCGCGATGCTCTTGCACATGAGCCTGCGTGCGAGCGGCTCGACTCAACTGTCGACGCACGATTTCACCCCGGCCTTTCTGGTGATGGGACTTCTCGCGCTGCTGTCGTCGCTCTTTTTCCTGCCGCTTGAATATCACGCCGGCGACGAAGTGAGCGGCCGCCAACGCGGCGTCGAACTTTCGCGCACCCCGCAGACCGTCACCGAAGCCGATTGATCGCACGCAGTCGTTTACCGACGACGCCGATACCTTTATCGTAGTCCTCGTGAACGTGGCGGAGGCGATTGTGGAGGTTAAGAACCGGCTCGGACTTCATCTCCGGGCCGCATCCGCGCTCGCGCAGACGGCGGCGAAATTCGCTTCGAAGATTTTGATTGGCACTGGCGAGGATCTCGTCAACGCCAAGAGCATGACCAACCTGATGATGCTCGGCGCCGCCCAAGGCTCGAAGCTAAAGCTCCGATGCGAAGGCACCGACGCCCGCGAAGCCCTGAAAGCAGTGCAAACCCTCTTCGACGACCGCTTCGGCGAGGAATAGCTCCTCTCCCCTAACTCAAGGCGATTATCCGGCTCTTGACTAACAACGTGTCCGCTGCTAATGTATCGAACATGAGCAACGAGACAGAACCCCGATTCGTTCGGCAGATGACGATCAGCGATTTTGATCGGATGTTTCCAAATGAGGAAGCCTGCCGCGATTATCTGTTGTCGCGCCGCTGGCCCGCTGGCGTCCGCTGCCCGCGATGCAAAAACGAGCACATATACGAAAGCAAAACGCGCCCTATCCGTTGGCAGTGCATGAAGTGCGGACCTAAGCCGCGCTCGCCCTATCGGTTCGCGCTTACGACTGGAACGATCTTCGAGGAATCTAAGAAGCCGCTGATTATGTGGTTCAAGGTTCTGCATCTCATGGTCACATCGAAGAAGGGGATCAGCGCACTTCAAATTCATCGGATGCTCGGAACCGGCTCGTATCAGACCGCGTGGTATATGTGCATGAGACTTCGCGCCGGAATGAAAGACCCCGACTTTCGCAAGCTCATGGGTATCGTCGAAGTCGATGAGACCTACATGGGCGGACTCGATAAGAACAGACACGCCAGCAAGAAAAAACACATTCGAGGAACCGGCGGTAAAATTCCAGTGATCGGCGCGATCAGCCGCAAAGGCAACGTTGTCTGCAAGATGATCGAGCGCGCGGATATGCCGACGATGCATCGTTTCGTCCATGAAGTGGTAGACAAAGAGAAAGTCTCGCTGATCGCAACGGATGAGCATTCCGGTTACCAGTATCTTGATCGCTGGCAAGGACTGCCGCATCAGACTGTCGGCCATGCGCAAGGCGAGTACGTGCGCGGCATCGTCCATACGAACACGATGGAATCGTTCTGGTCGCTGCTCAAGCGCGGGGTCATCGGTACGTACCATCATGTCAGCGCTAAGTATCTGCCGCTGTATCTCGCGGAGTTTCAATTCCGATTCAACAATCGGAAGGAAGCCGACATATTCGGCAAAGCGATAGGAGGGTGCTGAGACACGAACACTGGCGAATGTCTCAGCTATCTGAGAACGTCGCCAGCGAGCCGATTCAGTTGGAATTGTGGTCATCACGTTTCCAAATGCGCCAAATCAATACCATCCCGACCACCAACACTTGCAAGGCTAGGAACGCAACGAGCACGAAGGCGTAGGGATCGATGGGAACGCTGCTGTCACTATCCAGGTCCGCGACCATTGTTGCCTCGAATGTGTCGGTTATTTGTACGTTGGTGTTTGGTTCGTTGTTTCTTTTTTGGATGGATGGCAGAAGAGTTCGGCAAATCTGATAAATGGAAAAAGTACCGCAAACTGTTTCTGACCTTGGCCATCATCGGAGTTATTGGCGAACAATTCTTCACGATCATGGAATTCGCACTTTCTGAACATCTAGAAACAATTGATGAGGCAATGGTCGAAAAAGAAATGGCCCGAACAGAAGCTTTCATGGAAGCAGCCAACGTATACGGGGACCGGCATATTTCGAGGATAATTTCGTACTTAGATACAGAATCGACCAATTACCATCGAAACTACAGGCAATGATTCGGAAGCAAACGAACTAGCCTGCGAATTGGAGATGGCCCTTAAGGCCATGCTCTGTAGAAATGTGCGGATCGCAATCGGACCGCGCGACATTGGCGGTGTTACGCCCAACTGCATCGTCTCTGGGGTGACCATATTCTGCACCGATTGCCCGAACGGTAAAGACGCCGTGACGGGGAAATTACAGGCCTTTCTCATCGATCCGATGAATAATGTCGCGGCAAACGTGTTGGGTACTCCGAGTTGCGGACCGTTCGGACCCAAAGGAGTTGTCATTCTGGTCGGTAGACATTCGCTACTGGTTGACGCAAGTCTGTTTGAAGCCATGCCAAGCCGCATGGGAGGCATCGAAGAAATGGAACAAATGCGCGCCCTCATGCGTTCGCGACATGAATCGCCTGAGGGACTACTTACTATTCCGCGTCCGTGTCTGATCACACCACACTGAGGAAAATACTCATGACTCGATACGCTCAAAAGATTCTGTTCTTCTTCTGTCGCAAGTGCGGGGACTACCACGAAAAAACGCATCCCCACTACAGGGCGCAGAAGCAGCGGTCGTACCGTCGCCGCAAGGCAAAAGAGACCGCTCAGACAGAGCAAACCCAACAGCAGAGCTAATGTAACGTAACCCGACGAACACCGGCCTGTCAGATCAGAAAGATAAACGAATCCGACTTGATAGTCTGGTGCCGGATAATTGCCTAACTCAACGGGCGAGGTAACTGAGAAAGCCCTCAATCCAATTGATACGTCCTGCGTGCAGTGAAGTTATGGCGTTGCCACGTTCGCGGCGGCGCGTTAGCAGGGAGTGCTGTGGCAACTGCAATAGCCGAGCAGGTCAGGAGCGGCGCGGACGCGCGCGCGAAGTGGTTCGTCTCGGGGCCGGCGATCGTTGCTTATATCGCCTGCCTTGAATTCCCGATTCATCTGCCGAACCCGGGCGGATACGGATTTTTTATCGACGAGCTTTATTTCATGGCCTGCGGGCAGCATCTGAGCTGGGGCTACGTCGATATGCCTCCGCTCACGGCGGTGCAGGCATGGGCGGCAAGAGCGCTGTTTGGCGATTCGCTTCTCGCGATTCGGATTTTTCCGGCCATCGCCGCGGCCGGACTGGTCATCATCACAGGCGCGATCGTGCGACAACTCGGCGGCGGACGATTCGCCCAGACTCTCGCCGCGCTCGCCGTGCTGTTTGCTCCGTTCTATCTCAGCTTTGGCAGCTATCTGTCGATGAATTCGATCGAGCCACTGCTGTGGATGGGATGCGCGATGATCGTAATCCGGATGATCCAGACCGGCGACGTCAGGCTGTGGGTATGGTTCGGCGTGCTCGCCGGAATCGGGCTCGAGAACAAGGACACGATGCTCGTGTTCGGCTTCTCGCTGGTGGCCGGCCTGATGCTGACGGCGCAGCGGCGCTTGATGTCGAGCCGATGGTTCATCCTGGGCGGGCTGGTGGCGTTCGCGATCTTCCTGCCGAATCTCATCTGGCAAATCCAGCATCATTTTCCTCATCTCGAGATGCTTGCGAATATCAGACGTAGCGGGCGCAACGTCGCGATCGGTCCGATCGGGTTCATCGGGTGGCAACTGCTGGGCATGCAACCTCTGGCGGCTCCGATCTGGCTGTGCGGCTTGTATGCGTTTCTGTTCAGCGACGCGTCAGGCCGTATCGCGCGCTCGGCTATGCGTACCTGGTGTCGCTGCTCCTACTGCTGATCACCGGCGGGAAGATTTTATTATCTGGCGCCCGCGTATCCGATGTTGCTGGCCGCAGGAGCCATTGTTATCGAAAAGTGGACTGGGCGACCGGGACGCGGATGGCTGAGGCCAGCGTACGTCGGTCTGGTCGCGGTGACCGGCGCATTGATGGCGCTCAACACCCTGCCGTTGCTGCCTCCTCGCGAGTATATCGAGTACACGCGATTCATAGGGTTCTCGGAACCAAAGTTCGAGAATCGCAAGTCGAGTGACCTGCCCCAGTTCCTCGCAGATAGGTTCGGATGGCCCGAGATGGTCGCGGCCACCGCAGAGGTCTACAACGATTTGCCGCCCGACCAGAGGGCACGAACGGCGATAATCGGGAGCAACTATGGAGAAGCGGGGGCGATAGATTTCTACGGGCCTGCGATCGGCCTCCCCAAGGCAATCAGCGGCCACGCCAATTACTGGTATTGGGGCCCGAGAGACTACAGCGGCGAAAGTGTGATCGTGCTCGGCGCGTCGCGCGAGCGATTGGAGCAAGGCTACGCGAAGGTCGAACCGAAGGCCGAGGTGGGCAATCAGTACGCGATGGCAAATGAGCACTTCACGATATATTTGTGCACACAACCTAGAGGAGGGCGCACGTTGGCGCAGATTTGGCCGAGTTTAAAAAATTGGGACTGAGCCGAGGTGGCCCCGCGACCGAAACCTCTTCCCGGTCGCTACCTTGATTCTGTCCGATTGGTCAGTTATACCTTCACTACCGAAAATCTTGAGGAGCGCTGCCTATTTTTCGCGTTTCACTCTTGCGCAAGCGCTATACTCAACCCTCTGGAACTGAACACATTTGACCGCCTCAGTCGCACGCGCCGGCTGCATCAGTTGAATTCAAATCTTGCCCGAAAAGGCGCTCCAAGGAGCTATCGCGAATAATGCCGCTTAAGGATTTCCTGTTCACGTCAGAGTCGGTCTCCGAAGGCCATCCGGACAAGATGTGCGATCAGATTTCGGACGCCGTCCTCGACGCCCTCCTTAAAGAAGACCCCAACTCACGCGTCGCGCTCGAGACGCTCGCCAAGACCGGGCTCATCGTCCTCGCCGGCGAGATTACCAGCCGCGCGAAACCGGACTATGTGAAAATCGCGCGACAGACCGCCCTCGACATCGGCTACAACAGCTCCGAGGTCGGCTTCGACGGCAACATGTGCGCCGTTCTCACCGCGATCGAGCCGCAGTCCGCCGACATCTCGCAGGGCGTCACCGAGGGCGAAGGCCTCCATAAGGAACAGGGCGCCGGCGATCAGGGCCTGATGTTCGGTTTCGCGTGCGACGAAACGCCGGAGATCATGCCGCTGCCGATCGCGATGGCGCATCGGCTGATGGAAAATCTCACCAAGCTCCGCAAAAGCAAGCAGCTCGATTTTCTGCGCCCCGACGCCAAGAGCCAGGTCACGGTGCGCTACGTCGATAACCGCCCGGTCGAAGTAACCGCGGTCGTCGTCTCAACCCA
This sequence comes from uncultured delta proteobacterium, assembly GCA_963744545.1. Taxonomy (GTDB): domain Bacteria; phylum Desulfobacterota; class Binatia; order Binatales; family Binataceae; genus Binatus. The sequence continues at coordinate 70,914 of CAVUUH010000044.1, read as the reverse complement.
GCATTCACCCGACGTCAAATACGAAACCATCCGCGAGTCGGTCATCGAGCAGTTGATCAAGCAGACCATCCCCGCGCAGTACCTGACCCGCTCGACCGTCTATCACGTCAACCCGACCGGCAGCTTCATCATCGGCGGACCGCATGGCGATTGCGGACTCACCGGCCGCAAAATAATCGTCGATACCTACGGCGGCTACGGCCGTCATGGCGGCGGCGCGTTCTCGGGCAAGGATCCGAGCAAGGTCGATCGCTCGGCCTGCTACATGGCGCGTCACGTCGCGAAAAATGTCGTCGCGGCCGGACTCGCGACCAAATGCGAAATCCAGGTCGCGTATGCGATCGGCGTCGCCGAGCCGGTCTCGCTGCTGGTCGATACCTTCGACACCGGCATCGTGCCCGAGAACAAACTCTCCGCAACTCTGCGCGAGCTGTTCGACTTCCGGCCCGCTGGAATCATCAAGACGCTCAATCTGAAGCGCCCGATCTATCAGCCGACTGCCGCCTACGGGCATTTCGGCCGTAACCCCCACGACGGACTGTTCCCGTGGGAGCGGACCGACATGGCCGAGACTCTGCGCAATGCGTTCGGCCTCAACGGCCGCAGCTGATCGCAACTGCAAGCCGTCTTCACCAAGCTAGATAGTAACTTTCCTGAAACAGGAGTTTTGAATTAGATGGCCACGTCCGCAAGAAAGCTCAAAGCAGTTTCTAAATCCCGCACCAACGGCAACGGCCGCGACTTCGACGTTCACGACCTGGGACTCGCCGAGGCCGGCCGCAAGCGAATCGAATGGGCCGACAAGCAGATGCCCGTGCTGCGCCGCTTGCGCGAGCGATTCGCCAAGGAACATGCCGCTCAAGGGCCAGCGGATGGGCGCGTGCCTGCATATCACCTGCGAGACCGCCAACCTGCTCCGCACCCTGAAGGCGGGCGGCGCCGAAGTGATCGCATGCGCGTCGAATCCGCTTTCGACTCAGGACGACGTCGCGGCCGCGCTCGTCGATCAATACGGCATCCCCACCTTCGCCATCCACGGCGAAGATCGCGATACCTACTACGCCCATCTGCGCGCCGTGCTCGAACGCCGTCCGACGATCACGATGGACGACGGCGCCGACCTCGTCAGCCTGCTGCACACCGAGTTCGCCAACCAGGCCGACGACGTGAAAGCGAGCATGGAGGAAACCACCACTGGCGTGATCCGGCTGCGCGCGATGGCGAAAGATGGCGCGCTCAAGATTCCGGTCGTCGCCGTCAACGACGCGCAAACCAAGCATCTGTTCGATAATCGTTACGGCACCGGACAATCCACCCTCGACGGCATCATTCGCGCGACCGGAGTTCTCATCGCAGGCTCGGTCGTGGTCGTCGCAGGCTACGGCTATTGCGGCCGCGGCATCGCCTCACGCGCGCGCGGCCTAGGCGCCGACGTGGTAGTCACGGAAGTCGATCCGATTCGCGCGCTGGAAGCTGCGATGGACGGGTTCCGCGTGATGAAAATGATCGACGCGGCGAAAGTCGGCGATATCTTCATCACCGCGACCGGCGACAAGCACGTTCTCACCTCCGCGCATTTCACCCAGATGAAGGACGGCGCGTTCCTGAGCAACTCGGGCCATTTCGATATCGAGATTGACGTTGCCTACCTGAACGACGCTGCGAAAAAAGTCGATCGCGACGTAACCCGCAACATCGACGCCTACCACCTGTCCAACGGCCGAATCGTGTATCTCTTGGGCGAAGGCCGCCTGGTAAACCTCGCGTGCGCCGAAGGCCATCCCGCACAAGTGATGGACATGAGCTTCGCCACGCAAGCGATGGCCTCAGAGTGGGCAGCAAAAAGCCCTCAGATGACCGTCAAGGTTCACGAAGTGCCGATAGAGATCGAACAGGAAATCGCGGGCGTCAAACTAGCCGCGATGAGCATCAAGATCGACACGCTCACCGCCGAACAGCGCAAATACCTCGCCAGCTGGGAATCCGGCACCTAGACGGTTACGCCGCGCGCCGGCGACGTCGAGCGCGGACCGGACGAATCAACACTTCGGCGGGGATACCGAAGCGTTCGTTCAATCGCCGGATCATTTCCAGCGAAAGCGCGCGCTTGCCTTGCATTACCTCGTACACTCGGCTGCGTCCTCCGATCACACCGACTAGCGCGCTCGTGTCGAGTCCTTGTTGCTCAAGCCGAAACCGAATCGCTTCAATTGGATCAGGCGGATCGATCGGGAAGTGCTCGCTCTCGTAAGCATCGACCAGCGTCGCGAGCACATCCAGCCGGTCTTCTTCTGCAGTTCCCGGCTTGGCATCCATAAGACGCTCGACCTCCCGCAGAGCCCGCTCGTAGTCACGTTCGGTACGTATCGGTTTAATCTCCATAGTTTACGGTCCTTACGTCGATTTTATCGTAGTCGCGGTGCGTCCCAATCCATTTGATGAAGACGATCTGACGACGATAGTTGATCGCTGTAACGAGTCTGTAATCGTTCCCCTTGATGTTGAAAACCACACGATTTCTGCCGACGATGCTAGCGGCGCCAATGTCTCGCTTCACGTCTGCTGGGCTCCGCCACTCGGCAAGGTGAACTTCGCGAAACCACGCATCAAGCGCCGCCTTCACTGCCTTTTCACCTTGCTGCCCCTTAAGCGATTCTGCAAACTGTCGAAGGGTTCGTCGTGCCATCACTCGCACTTTGAAATAGTAGCACGGTTCCCAAAATGGGAACAACGGACATTCGGGGGTCCCACCGAAATGAAACCAGAAAGAATCGACATCGAGCAGGCGCGACGCGCCTCCGGACTCCGCATCGTCACGCTCGCGAACATTCCCAGTCCGTGGGGCGAGGCGCTCAAAGGCATCCTCCACATCAAGCAGTTGCCGCACGCCCGAGTCAGCCACGTCTTCGGCTCGCCAACCACGATGTTTCAGGAATGGAGCGGGCAGGACAGCTTTCCCGTTTTGGCGTGGAACGACGAACGTCCGCTCTCGACGTGGATCGATCAGCTCAATCTGGCCGAGCGGCTGGCGCCGACGCCGCGACTCATCCCGGAACGCTTCGAGGATCGCGTCCTGATGTTCGGCTACTGCAACGAACTATGCGGCGAGAATGGCATCGGATGGATCGAGCGGCTGCGCGGCGTACACGAGCAAATCACGAAGCCCGGCGGCGATCCCAGGGGTGTTTCCGCGTACCTCGGAAAGAAATACCGCTACTCGGCTGAGATCGGCGCACGCGCCGCCGAGCGCGTCGCGGCTGGCCTGACCGCGCTTGCAGCGCGGCTCGAGCAGCAAGAGGGACGCGGTAGCCGATTCTTCATCGGCGATTCGCTGTCGGCGATGGATATCTATTGGGCAGCGTTCTCTAACATGTTGAAGCCGCTTCCGCCCGAGTTGATGCCAATGCACGAACGGATGCGCACGATGTTCACGACAACAGATCCGACAGTCGTAGCCGCACTCAAGCCGATACTGATCGAGCATCGCGATTTCATCTTTAAGAGCTATCTCGAGCTGCCCATCGATCTCTCGTAGCGCGATAGCGCAGCTAACCCGTGTGTTTCTCCATCTCCGCGGCCATGAAGCTCATGGCTTGCTCGACGATTTCAGGACCGGCGGCCGCGGGGCTGCCCGCGTTGAACGGAGGTTCAGGATCATACTCCATCGCGAGTTGCGTCAACTTGGCGGCGTCGTCTCCGCGCAGCTTCGCGAGGACCACGAGCCCAAAATCGATTCCGGCGGTGACGCCGCCTCCCGTCACGCGGTTTCGATCTACGACTACTCGCGCCTCAACCGGCTCCGCTCCGTACATTCGTAGCCCTTCACGGGCCGACCAATGAGAGGTGGCTTTGTATCCTTTGAGCAGACCCGCCGCTCCGAGCAGCAACGATCCACTGCATACGGATGTTACGTATCTGGATCGCGATGCCCGATCGGCGAGGAACCCAAGCACCTCGCTATCGTTCATGATCTTCTGCTGGCCGAATCCGCCGGGTACGAACAGGATGTCGAGTTCACGCGGGCACGTTTCGAACGTGGCTGTGGGATGAACCGAGATCCCGGTGTCAGAGACGATCGGATCATTTGTCTTCCACACGAGATGAGTATTGGCGAACCACGAAAAGACCGTCTGTGGACCGAACAGATCCAGCAGCGTCAGTCCCGGGTAAAGCAGCATGCCAATCTCGAGCGGTAGTTGAGTCTGTTTCATGATTTTCGTTTCCTCGCTGAACGCCTTTTGTTTCCCACGTTTTTAGTGATGAACCTGCGCCTGCTGCGCGGTGGCACCGCGCGATCAACAAGAGCCTCGAAGGCAGTCTCCGCTCGTCTGTCAGCGTCGGCGGATCGGAGGAATCGATGGGCGGCATGATGACCCAGGTAGATGCCGCAAAGTTCCCACACGAACTGGTCCACATCGAGGTCTCGCCGAAGATGTCCCAGCTCGACGGCGCGCTGAACGAGTTCGGTCAGCGTGAGGCGCCATTGACCTTCCATCTCGAGAATCTTGTTCCGGACGCGGCCCTCGACGTCGTCGAACTCGAACAATCCTGCCGCCACCGGACAGCCTCCCGGCAGCCCCGCGCGCTGCGCCCATCCGAACCAATTGCGAACCAGAGCCCGCAAGCGTGGAAGACCTTCGTCGGCCTTCATCGACGGCTCGACGACATGCGCCATCGCGAATTCCGCCATATGCGACAGCAGTTCGATCTGTACGTCTTCCTTCGATCGGAAATGGGCGAAGAGCCCGCTCTTCGACATTCCAACCTGGTCGGCCAGAACCCCAAGGGTGACGCCGATCAGTCCCGATTGGCTCATCAGGGCCAGCCCCTGATGGAGTATCCGTTCGCGCGTCGAGGTCGATGGATTCGACATGCGAACCAGAAAAGCACGACCGGTCGTTCTTTGTCAAACTAACTTCGATATCGGCATTTCTTTTGGTGGCTCCCTCAACTCGCTCTCGCGGGTGTTGCAGCACGGATTGTCCCGCGATATGGAAATTATTATCTCGACACGGAGGTTCCAACGATGGTTTACGAAGGAATCTTGCTGCTGGTCGGTACCTTTCTCGTACTAGCGATTGGTTTTTGGAGAGCGGCGGAGCGCGAGATGAAGCGCACGCCGACTCAACAATCGGAGTTGCGCCTTAAGACCCAATAAATGCAGAAGTGCCACGCTCGAGAATGCGAGCGCGGCGGCGTAGCCGCAGTCTCAAGGCGCCTTGAGTTCGGCGTCAGGCGTCTGATCGAGATAGTCGCCCGCGGACAAGCGATGCGGATTGCGATCGCGGATAGCTCGCACCAGATGCTTCAACGCTTCGATCAATTCGCGCTCGCTGAGCCGCGGGTACAGCACCCTCGCGAGACGGCTGCCGTCGCGGGCGCCGCCCACCATCAACACGTAATCGTTCTTGCCATAGCCGATTATCCCGATCTCGGCCGTCGGCGGACGCGAGCAGCTGTTCGGGCATCCGGCCATCCGGATTATCACGTCAACGTCTCCGAGTCCCTCGCGCTCCAGTTCCGCGAGATAGCGCGGCAGCACGCGCTCCGCATGCGTCATCGCAAGGCCGCAGGTCGGCTTGGCCGGACACGCCATCGCGAGCCGCCGGATCGGTGGCACCTCGCCATCGAAAGGCGACGCCATGATCCGCGAGCGTCCGCTCGATCCATTCGCGACGCGCGGCTGGAACGTGCGCCAGAATCAGATGCTGATTGGGCGTGACGCGCACGCCGATTCCCTCGACCTCCGTGACGATGCGCCGAATTGCGCTCCGATATTTCGACTCGTCGCGGTGTCGCGGACTCGTCCGTTGGGAATCATGATTCCCGCGTAAGAGAAATTCGCCGCCGCCCGCTTGCCGATGCCATCCCAAATGATCGCGCACCGGCGGCAGCGGAACCGGTTCCGCGTCGGCGAGCGCGATTCCGAAGCGTTCGCGCAGCGTCTGCTTTGACCGCGTCGACGCCGATGCGGCGAATCGTGTATTTCCATCGCGCCGCGCGCCGATTCCGGCGTTCGCCATGCTCGCGCTGAATCGTCGCGATCGCGCGCACGGCATCCACCACCTGCTCGCGTTGCACCACGCCCAGGTAAAGCGCGAGCAACGGCATCGTCGCGGGCTGGTTGTGCGTCACGCCCATCCCGCCGCCGCTGTACAGGTCGTAGCCGGTGACCTCGCGACCGCTGACGCGCGGGAGGAAGCCGACGTCCTGCGTCAGCAGATCGACGCTGTTGTCGTGCGGATGCGCAAAGCCGACTTTGAACTTGCGCGGCAGGTATTGCGCGCCGTAGATCGGCTCTTCCGAATTCAGCGGCGCGACCTGTTGTCCGTTCTGGTCGGCAAGGAACACCTGGTAGTAGGCCGAACTCCGCGGCGCCATCTCGCGCGCCACCGCATGCGCCAGTTCGTGCGAATCGAGCGGCAGCTCGGCGTCGAGATCGTCGATCGGGCTTGCGACCGTATTGCGATTCACGTCGCCGCACGCGCCGAGTGTCGTGAGCTGGTAGCCGTTATCGCTCTGGCTGCGTGTTGATATGGCGAATCAGCGGACTCAGATTGTGCCCGCGCACGTAATGGAACTGGACGCCCTGGCGCGCCGTAAGCCGGATACTGCCGTCGGCATAACGATCGGCGGCCGCGTCGAGCGCGAGCCACTGCGCGGGCGTGAGCTCGCCGCGCGGGAATCTTGACCCGCACCATGAAAATGAAATCGCCGTCCTTCTTGCCGCTCTCGTTGCGCTCGCGCTGTTTGTAGATTCCGAAATGCTTGGAGATTTCCTTCGCGTGCTCGCTGATCGTCTCGGCCTGGCGCGCGCTTAGCGCGTCGATTTCCGAGCGCATCGTATGCCGGCTCTCGTGCGTCGAGTGGACGTAGAAGAGCCCTTCGCTCGCATGCTTGAGCCGCTCGACGGTCGACATTTCCGCCACGCTCGCATTGTCGAGCGTTACCGGCAGTTGATCACGGTGATGCTTGGATTCCATTGGTGGAGCGCCGAATCGGGTCTCGTTATAGTTTAGACAGCTGATGAGAGCCTTGAAAGCATCGAAGACATTCGGTCGCACCATTTATCGATCCTGAACCGCGACTTGGATGGCAGATCTCGCAGGCCCCGAGTTTCCGATTGTAACCTATTACGTTATTGGGTACACTAACCCAGTGATTCGCAGCTTCGCCCATAAGGGCCTGCGGAAATTCTACGAAACCGGAAGTAGCGCCGGCATCAAGCCGGAGCACCAAAAGAGACTCCGCCTGATTTTGGGCGTCCTGAACGCCGCAGTAGGAATTCAGGATGTCGCGCTGCCGGGTCTTGGTCTTCATCGGCTGGCCGGCAGGCTTTCGGGATTCTGGTCCGTGTCGGCTAGCGGAAATTGGCGAGTCATTTTTCGATTCGAGGACGGCGAAGCTCTCGACGTGGACTACGTCGACTATCATTAGAAGAGAGAGGAGTCCTTCAATGGCTATGCACAATCCGCCGCATCCCGGCGAAGTGATCCGCGAACTGTGCCTCCAGCCGCTTGGCATTTCGGTTACCGTCGCAGCCAAGGGTCTCGGCGTGACACGCAAAGCGTTATCGGAACTGCTGAACGGCAAGTCGGGAGTCAGCCCTTCGATGGCGATGCGGCTCGCAATTGCGTTCGACACGTCGCCGGAGAGTTGGCTCAACCTGCAACAGCAGTACGACCTTTACCGCGCGCGAAAGAACCCGGCTCTTCGTCGTGTTAAAAGGCTGAAAGCCGCGTGATCGCTAGTCGTCGATTTTTACTTTGGTCCAGCGGCGGTAGATCTCGCCACATCCGATCGACGCGCCTATCAGCAACAGCGCCAGGAAGAACTTCGGCGACAGCGGATGCCACAGGGCGTCGCCCAGGAAGGCGTACAGGATCGTTCCCGGGATCATGCCGATCATCGTCGCCCAGAAGTAATCGTAGAACGTGATCGGAGACGCGCCCGCCAGGAGATTCAGTGCGTTGTAGGGAATCACCGGGACAAATCGCAGGTAGAGGATTATCTGGAAACCGTGCTTCGCGATTCTCTGCAGCATCGCGTGGAATCGCTCACCGACGATTCGCTCGACGAACGACTTGCCGAGAAATCTTCCCGCCGCGAACGCCACCACCGCGCCGACGTCGCCGCCGATGAGCGAATACACCGATCCCCACTTGGTGCCGAACGCAAGTCCGCCCGCGATCGTCATCACCGCGCCGGGCACCAGGAACGACGGTCCCACCGCGTACAGCAGCATGTAGACGACAGGGCCCCACGCGCCCCACTTGATCACTTCGGCCTTGACCGTCGAGGGATCGCTGAACCAATTCCAGTGCTCGATGAGAAGCCAGACTGAACCGCCGACGATGATCGCGATTATCGCGAGCTTGAGGGCGTTCATCAGCCACGAGCCGTTGGCGTTCGGCTGGTTAGATTCAGTGCTGATGGGATTGATCGCGGCCACGATCCTTCAATGATATTGGGCGGCAGTGCAGCGAGACAAGGCTTTGCGCGCGCGTTGTGGCTGAATCGCGATGCTATTAAAGTCGGCGCAATGATCCACGCACAAAATCGCAAAGGAAGATATCGCCATGAACGAACTCGCGGATAAAGTTGCGATCATCACCGGCGGCGGCTACGGAATCGGCAAACAGATCGCGCTGAAGTACGGCGCAGCCGGCGCAAAAATTGTAATCGCGGCGCGTTCAGTCGAACCGATGAAGCAGACTTGCGCCGAGCTCGAGCGCCTCGGCGCGCGCGCGATTCAAGTGAGCACCGACGTCTCCAAGGAAGCCGACTGCGCCAAGATGGCGGCTGAGACGATGAAAGCGTTCGGGCGCATCGACATTCTCGTCAACAACGCCGGCATCTCGGGACCGACCAAGCGAATCACCGACATGTCGCTCGCCGAATGGCAGGAGACGATCGACATTGACCTCACCGGCACATGGCTCGCGACTCGCGCCGTGCTGCCGACGATGGACAAGCAGCGCGCCGGCAACGTCATCAACATTTCGTCCGGGCGCGGGCCGGCGCGGCTATCCGATGCGCTCGCCGTACGCGGCGGCGAAGTGGGCGATGATTGGGCTCACGCAAACTGTAGCCGGTGAATGGGGTCAGCGCGGCATCCGATGCAATTGCATTTGTCCCGGCGCGATCGAGGGCGAACGGATCGAACGCGTGATGCGCGCGCGGGCCGAAGCGCTCAAGCAGCCGTACGAGCAAATCAAAGCCGGTTTTCTGTCGCAGGCGGCCTTGGCTCGAATGGCGACGGAGGAAGAAGTCGCGCGCGTCGCGATGTTCCTCGCGCTCGACACATCGGCGGGGATGACGGGTCAGACGCTGAACGTCGACTGCGGCAGCATCATGAATTAGCGGGCGATGTCGTTGTCGCGGACGGTGCTGGCGAAGCCGGCGCTGTCGAGGCGCTTCATTAGCTCACGCGCGAGGACGGGCGAGCGATGGCGTCCGCCGGTGCATCCGAGGCCTACGGTGAGGTAGCTCTTTCCCTCGCGCTGATAGAGCGGAATCAGAAAATCGAGCAGGCGCCCGACCTCGTCGATAAAGCGCTGTGACTCTGGCTGCGCCATCACGTACTCGTGGACGCGCGGGTCGGTGCCGGTGAGCGGGCGCAACTCGGGAATAAAAAACGGATTCGGAATGAACCGCACGTCGAGCACGAGGTCCATCCCGACCGGCAGGCCGTACTTATAGCCGAAAGAGACGATCGAGACCGACATCCGCGATCCCGCGTTCGCGCCCAGCACGGCTGCGGTGACCACTTCGCGCAGTTCGTGGACGGTGAGCGTGGTCGTGTCGATCACGCGATTGGCGCGCTCGCGCATCTCGGCAAGAGCGAGCCGTTCCATCCGAATGCTCTCGGCGACAGTCGCTCCGCTCGCGGCCATCGGATGCGGCCGGCGGCTCTCAGAGTAGCGGCGCGCGAGCACGTCGTCGGACGCGTCGAGAAAAATTACTTCTGGATGAATTCCGTCGGCGTCGAGTTCCGCGAATACTCGCGGCCATTGCGGGAAGAACAGCCGCTCGCGCGAGTCGACGCCGAGTGCGACGCCCTTCAGCGCGGGATCGCGTCCGGCGGCGAGCCTCGCGACATTGGGCGCCAGCGCTACGGGCAGATTATCGACGCAGTAGAAGCCCAGGTCCTCGAGCACCCGCATCGCGGAGGCGCGTCCTGAACCTGAGACACCGGTGACTATTATCAGGCGAGGTGGCTGAGGCGCGCTCATCAGGATGGGTGCCGCGGCGAGAGGCGGCGCGAGTTCGTCACCTCAATACTTGTTGTCTTCTTCCTTAATCAGAGTGTACAGCTCGTCGCTGTCCTTCGCGGCCAGCAGGCGGCTTCGAAAAGAACTCTCTTTGAGCAAACGCGAGACGCGCGCGAGGGCTTTGAGATGCAGGCTGGCGGAATCCTCCGGCGCAACCAGCACGAAGAATAGTTGCGAGGGACCGCCGTCGAGCGAATCGAAATCGACTCCTTGCGCATGACGGCCGAACGCTCCGATTATTTTCGTCACTCCGCGCAGCTTGCCATGCGGTATCGCGATTCCGTCGCCGATCGCGGTCGAGCCCAGCCGCTCGCGCTCCGCCAGCACCGCGTTCAAATCCCCGAGCTTGATCTCCGCGTACTTGGCGGCCAGCGCCTTTGCGAGTTCATTCAGAACGTCGGGCTTGGTGGTGCCCTTCAAGTCGGCGATCACCATGTCGGAGCTGAGGATATCGGTAATTTTCATCTATACGTCCAGATTAAAATCGTAATCGAAATGGCGAGCGCAAACTGCGAACCCCCGCGAATCAAGTTTCCTCGCTCGAGCTCAAGACCTCGCCGGTCGAGAGCGACCTGACCTTCTTCGCCTTGAATTTTTCCAGATGCTTCTTCAGTTGCCGTCCGACATTGTCGGTCAGCAGATCGATCACCGAGTAAAGATCCTTGGTTTCTTCCTGCGCGACCACCGACAAGCGCCCCGATTTGACTGTAACTTCGCCGTGCTGCCGATATTTGTCAACCGTGAGAATCAGGTGAGCCACGCAGGCTCGCTTGATCGACCTGCCAAAGTGCGCGAATTTTTTTTCCGCATAATCCTTGATCGCATCGGTTGGCTCGACGTGCCGAAACGTCACCGTGACTTCAGTTATCGGTGCGTTCGCGATCCGCTCCGCGCGACGCACTTTTCGGATTGATGCTCGGCCGCGCTTGCCCTTCCCGTGATTTTTATTCATTTACCTCATCCGCCGCCTACGCCAGGAGTCTCATCCGATCTGCTTGCGATTTGCCGACGGCGGTATTCCCATCGCCTGCCGATACTTCGCGACCGTGCGGCGAGCGATATTGATCTGCTTGGCGCGCAGCATCTCCGCGATCGCCTGATCCGAGAGCGGGCTTTGCGGCGTCTCCGACGTCACCATCCCGCGGATCTGTTCCTTCACCGTCTCGGCGCTAACGTCTTCGCCGCCGGCGCCCTTGACCCCCGAAGTGAAGAAAAACTTGAGCTCGAAAATTCCCTGCGGCGTATGCGCGTACTTGTTGGCGGTCGCGCGGCTGATAGTCGATTCGTGCATCCCGATATCTTCGGCGACATCCTTGAGCACCAGCGGTTTCAGCAGGCTGATTCCGTGATCGAAGAAAGCGCGCTGGAATTTCACGATCGAGGTTGCGACTTTGAAGATCGTTTGCTGGCGCTGGTAAATCGATTTCACCAGCCATCGCGCCGAGCGCAGCCGCTCCTGCAGATACTCGCGCGTCTCCGGCGCGACGTCGACGTCGTTGAGCACGCGCTGATAGTAGCCCGCCAGGCGCAGCCGCGGCACTGCGTCGCGATTTAGCGTGACGACGTAATCCTCGCCGACCTTGTGGATATAAACGTCGGGCACCACGTAAGTCGGCTCGTCGCCGCCGTAGTCGCGCCCCGGCTTGGGCTCGAGCAGCGAGATTACCTTGGCCGCCTGCCCGACAGTCTCGACCGGCACGCTCAGAACCTTGGCGATTTCCGCGTAGCGATGCTTCTCGAGCAGGTCCAGATGATCGCGGATTATTCGCGCCGCCAGCGATTCTTCCATCCCGAGGTTCTGCAGTTGCGCGAGCAGGCATTCGCGAAGATCGCGTGCCGCGACGCCGGGCGGATCGAAACGTTGCACGCGCGCGAGCACGCGCTCGACTTCAGCCGGCGCAATTTCGAGCTGCGCCGCCAATTCCTCGACCGGAGTTTCGAGATATCCGTCCTCGTTGAGATTGTAGATGATGGTCGCGCCGATCGGCTGGTCGGATTCGGCCATGTTCGACATCCGGAGCTGCCACATCATGTGGTCTTCGAGCGAGCTGCGGCGCAGCGGCGTGTTTTCGAGCGCGCTGCGATGGTCGTCGTCGTTGTCGGCCGGCGCGCTTTCCTGCCAGTTGTTCGAGTAGGTCTCGAGATACTCGCGCCAGTCGAGCTTTTCGAGATTGTTGAGCTCTTTGATCTCGAGCGCGGCGTCGCGCGCTTCGACCTCGATCGTGGACGCGGGTTTTTCCTCGCGCGAGCCGGTTTCCCAGTCGTCGTCGGAATTGTTGCCGTTAAGGCCGTCGCTCTCGGGCGGCAGCGGCTCACCGTCGGCCTGTGCGGCGGCTTCGGGATCTGACGCTTCGGATTCGGAAGCGGCTTCGGCGGGACTCTGATCGAGCGGCTCGAGCATCGGATTCTGCTCGAGTTCCGACTGCACGATCGCTTCCAGTTCAGGGAGCGAAAGCTGCAGAATCTTGATCGCCTGCTGCAACTGCGGCGTCATCACCAGTTGCTGGCGAAGCCGCAAATCCTGTCCGAGTTTTACTTCCAGCGCCATCGCAGAATTGCCTATTGTACCGCCGTCGCCCCAGGTTCCTGGGTGGCACCGGGCGAGGCGTCCGAATGAGGGAACAGCACGGCATGAGCGCAATCGACGACGCTCTGGCTGGTATTCAAAAATACCGTGATCTTGCAGCCGGTGATCTGATCGTTGCCGTCATGCGCGACGGGGCTGCCGGTTAAGATCACGGTACGCTTGGTCTGGTCCATCACGCCGTGCTGGCCTGTTGCCCATCGAGTGCCCTGGCTGAGACGAACGTTTCCGTCCGCAACCATGTCCTTCATCTGTTTGAAGTCTTTGTCGAAATAATTAACCCGCAGCTGATCGCTCGTGAGTTGCGAGTCCGCCTGGGTAGCGTGCACATCTCCGACCCACAGCACGGAATGATTCTGGTAGTCGAGCGACATCGATTTGGACTTTATGTAAATCGGCGCCTTGCTGTTCCCGAATTGCATGCCGCCAAAGGCACCGCCCTGCTGTGCAGGGGGATTCGATGCGACAGTAGTATTGTCTCCGCCGCCCGCCGTGCCGGACGCCCCCTTATGCGCCTTGTGCGGCGCAGCAGCAGCCTCGCTCGGAGCGCTCGCAACTGCAGGAGAGGTCGCCGCCGCGGGAGCAGAAGGAGGTTCGGGATTGGCACTGTCAGCCGGTACCGGCGCCATCACCATCGGCAGAGCGATCGCACCTGGCGGAACGGTCGCGGCCGTCGTCACCGGCGTTGAATCGGGAACAGCCGCTGCAGGAGCGGTCGTGGTGGTCGTGGCGATTGAAGGAGCCGCGGCGGGCGCGACGTCCGCTGCGGTCACCGGCACGTCCGGCGCCGACGGAGGCGGTGGCGCCGGCGCGGCTGCTACCGCCGGAGCTGGAGCGACGCTGCCGCCGGAGCAGGCGCTGGCGCGACTGCGACGGCGGGCGCGGGCGGCGGCGCGGGAGCTGGCGCGCTCGCTACCGCGGGCGCGGCGGAAGCCGGTGCCGAAAGCAGCGGCTCTATCGGCGCGATTGCCGTGGACGACGACGCCGCAGGCGCGACGTCTGCTGCCGTCACCGGCACGTCCGGCGCCGAAGGCGCCGGAGCGGGCGCGCCTGCGACCGCAGGCGCCGCGGGCGGCGCTTCGGCCGGCGCAGGCGCGACGGCAGGTTGCGCCTGCGTCGTATCCGACGCTGGCGCCGACGGCGGAGCGCCCGGCACTCCACCGGTCACGCTGATCGAATCTTCGCTCGACTCGTCGCTGTTGGCGGCTTGCGGAGCGGACGCCGCTGGCGGCGTCGAACTTGCCGGTGTGTTGCGAATCGAGTCGCCGACGGTTCCCGAACCATGCACCGCAGCCGACGCGTCTGGCGATCCCATCGGCGTGTTGACGCCATCCTGCGCCCACGCCGGTGACGCGAGCGCGATTGCGACTATCGCAGTCGCAACTATCCGCGATACCCGGCTAACTTTGCTTGGGTTTTTCACTATCTTTCTTCGGCATCACTTCAGTCTGAACCTGCGTATGAAGGTCGAAGACTCGCGTCTTGGGATGCCCGCTGAGTCCCACTCCTGTCACTTTGAGTCCGTCGCCGATAACAGTCACAAGACCAGGCGCTTCGACCTTGTCGTCATCAGGCATGAAGGTCGCGGAATCAGTGCTGAGGACGTAGTCGCCAAAATGGATTACGGTGCCGCCGGTCAAATACGCCTTCGACACGTGATTTCCGTTCATCGTCAAATCCGCGTGGGGCGAGTTGACGACGACAGGCTTGCCGTCCGACGAGACCATCGTGACGACCGCATCGGTCAGCTTCAGCATCGTCTTGTCCGCCGAATAGTCGGCCTCGCCCGCGGTCAGCACCCACTGGCGCTCGCCGGCCTTCATCTGCGTCCAGTGGAAATTGTGCGCCCGAAGGAGAGTTCCAGGCACCAGCCCGGCCGCAGTCTGCAACACTTGGGTGGCAGAGCGATGCCGCACGATCCAGATGGTAGCGACCAGCAGGACCACCAGCGCGATCGCGCCAAAACCGGCCAGAAACTTAGCGATTCGCCTCGGACTCAAGTTCAATTTCTCCAATCGTCCACGGTAACAAGCGCCTTTTTCAGAGTAAACCTAAAGGCGATTCGGCACCATACTTGCGATCCGCCACGAACTTGCACTCATTTATTCCTTTGGCCGGCGCGAATCTAATTTCGTGCCAACACGCCTTAGTTTAGATCAATCGGACTTTTGAGACAGGTGATGGATTTGCTTGAGGGTTTCGAGCAGCGCCAGCAGGTCGTCGAGCCGATATGAATTGGGACCGTCGCTCAGGGCGCGGTCGGGGTTCTCGTGTACTTCCATGAAAATTCCGTCGACTCCGGTCGCGACCGCCGCGCGCGCCAGTGGAGCCACAAACTCGCGCTGACCGCCCGAGGATATGCCGCCCTCGCCCGCTCCAGGAAGCTGCGCCGAATGGGTCGCGTCGAAGACGACGGGATAGCCGAAGCCGCGCATGATGACGAGTGAGCGCATGTCGGAGACCAGATTGTTGTAGCCGAACGAAAATCCGCGCTCGGTTAAAATAATTCGGCGCGTGCCTGCGCTCTCCGCCTTTGCGACCGCCGCCTTCATATCCCACGGCGCCAGGAACTGCCCCTTCTTGATGTTGACAACGCAATCGGTCTTCGCGGCCGCGTCGATCAGATCCGTCTGGCGCGACAGCAGCGCGGGAATCTGGATCACGTCGACGACTTTCGCTGCGGTCGATGCTTGCGACTGGCTCGTGGATGTCGGTCAGCACCGCGACGCCCGCCTCGCGCTTGACGCGCGCCAAAATCTCGAGACCTTCGATCAGACCAGGTCCACGAAACGAGCTGTGACTGGTGCGATTGGCTTTGTCGAATGAAGATTTGAAAACGAATGGCAACTTCGCGCGACGCGCGATATCCGCCAGCCGGGTCGCATGCCGGATGCATGAATCGTAGCTCTCGATCACGCACGGACCCGCGATCAGCACGAGCTCCGGCCCGCCAAAAATGGCGTCGCCGGCTTTGACCTGGGCCACGCTCACGAAACCGATCTCAGCTCCCGCACCTTCGGGCGCTTCACTCCGAGCTCAGCGCGGCGCTGCACGGCCGCGCGAATCAAGCCGCGAAAAAGCGGATGACAATCGAGCGGTCGCGA
The DNA here is from genome assembly GCA_963744545.1 of uncultured delta proteobacterium. Lineage (GTDB taxonomy): Bacteria > Desulfobacterota > Binatia > Binatales > Binataceae > Binatus. The sequence goes on along the minus strand of CAVUUH010000044.1, from coordinate 54,952 downwards.
CTTCAATTCAGGATGGAACTGGCCGCCGAGAAACCACGGATGCCCCTTCAACTCCATTATCTCGACCAGGCTGTTGTCGGGTGAGATACCGGTCGCGACGAGGCCGACTTTTTCGAGCTTCTCGCGATACGAGTTGTTCACTTCCCATCGATGGCGATGACGTTCCGAGATGCGCGCCTTGCGATACAGCGATGACGCGATCGATCCCGACGTGAGCACCGCAGGATACGCGCCGAGGCGCATCGTGCCGCCCTTCTTCGACACGTCGCGCTGCGATTCCATTATGTGGATCACGGGGTCGGGCGAGTCGGGCGCGTTCTCCGAAGTGTTCGCGCGCTTGAGGCCGAGCAAATTGCGCGACGCTTCGATCACCATCATGTGCAGGCCGTAGCAGATGCCGAGAATCGGCACGCCGTTCTCGCGCGCATAGCGGACGGCGCGAATCATGCCCTCGGTGCCGCGCTCGCCGAAGCCGCCGGGAATGATTATCGCGTGCGCCTGCGCGAGCCGCTCCTCGACGTTTTGCTTCTCGAGCTCTTCGGAATCGACGTAATCGATATTGACCCGCGCCTCATTGCTGATAGCGCCGTGCGCGATCGCCTCGTGCAGGCTCTTATACGCGTCCTTCAGGTTGACGTACTTGCCGACCACCGCGACGTTGACGGTGACCTTTGGACTCTGCGCGGCCTTGACGACTCGCCGCCATTTGGAAAGGTTCGGCTCGCCGGTCCAGATGTTGAGTCTCTCGCACACGCGCTGATCGAAACCCTCGTCGTGATAGCGGAGCGGCACTTCGTAAATCGTCGGCACGTCCGGCGCCGAGATGACGCAGTTCTCCTCGACGTTGCAGAAGTGCGCGATCTTCGCCTTGAGTTTTTTATCGAGTTGGTGATCGCATCGGCAGAGCAGGATGTCCGGCTGAATCCCGAGCCCGGTCAGCTCCTTCACGCTGTGCTGCGTGGGTTTGGTCTTGAGCTCGCCGGCGGTCGGGATAAACGGAACCAGCGTCAGATGCACGTATAGAACGTTTTCGCGGCCGAGATCCCAGCGGAACTCGCGCACCGCTTCCAGGAACGGCAGGCTCTCGATATCGCCAACCGTCCCGCCGATCTCGACGATGATCAGATCCGAACCCTCCGCGGCGGCGAGGATGCGCCGTTTGATCTCGTCGGTGATATGCGGAATCACCTGCACGGTCGCGCCGAGGTAATCGCCGCGCCGTTCCTTCTGGATGACGGTGTCGTAGATCTGGCCGGTGGTGCAGTTGTTGCGCTTGCCCATCGGTGTTTGCACGAAGCGCTCGTAATGGCCGAGGTCGAGATCGGTCTCGGCGCCGTCGTCGGTTACGAATACTTCGCCGTGCTGGGTGGGACTCATCGTGCCGGGATCCACGTTGATGTAGGGATCCATCTTGAGCATCGTGACCTTGAGCCCGCGCGCCTCGAGCAGCGCGCCGAGCGACGCGGCGGCGAGGCCCTTGCCGAGCGACGAAACCACGCCGCCCGTTACGAATATAAATTTAGTCTTTGCCCTCTCCACGTCGATTCCCTCCCCCATCCTCAACGAGTTGAATCCTCTGCCGCCTCGCGAGCGCGCGAAAGATCGTCCGCGGTATCTACTTCAAGCGACGGCGCCACCGACCTGACCACCTTGATAACGTAACCATGTTCAAGCGCACGCAATTGCTCGAGCTTTTCGATGCTCTCCAGCACGCCCATCGGAAGGGCGGCAAATTTCATAAGGAAGTCGCGCCGGTACGCATAAACACCGATATGGCGGAGCGCCTCTTTGGGCATTCCGCCGTCGCGGGCGTGTGGAATCGGGCTTCGCGAGAAGTATAGCGCGTGGCCGTCAGCGCTGCACACAACCTTCACCTTGTTCGGATCGGTCCATTCGAGATGGTCGATGATCGGCGTCGCCAGCGTCGCCATTTGAATCGACGCATCGGCGCGCATCGCCTCGGCCAGCGCGTCGAGATCGTCAGGCGCGATGAACGGCTGATCGCCCTGAACGCCGAGATAAATTTCGGCAACGATCTTCGATGCGACCTCGGCGAGCCGGTCGGTGCCGCTTGCATGCTCCGGCGAGGTCATCATCGCTTCGCCGCCCGCCGCGATTACGGGCGCCGCGATTCGTTCGTCGTCAGTAGCGACGATCACGCGCGCGATCGATTTCGCTTTCGACGCCTGCCGCCACACCCGCACGATCATCGGCACCCCGGCGATCTCCGCCAGCGCCTTTGCGGGCAGGCGGGAAGATCCGTACCGCGCCGGTACGACGGCGATCACCGAAACATCGGCCAGAAACTTTCTCCGCTGTACGAGGATGTCGATCGAAGGGGCACATACATTGGTAACTGACCGCAGAGACCTTTGTCAATTTCGCGCGGTCGAACCTTCAGCGGAGAGCGTTTTCGAAAGCAGAGAACTGCATAGCCTCATTTCTCACGCGATTGAAGCACTGCCTGAAGAACAGCGAGAAGCAGTACGGCTGCACTACTTTCAGGGATTGAAGCTGAATGAAATCGCAATACTTACGGGTTCGCCAATCGGGACGTTGAAAGCACGGCTTCATCACGCGCGAGGCCGACTGCGCGATTCGCTGATGTCGGATCTTTTGCTGAAGCCGAAACAGATTATTGAGCGAGGTTTAGCCATGATTGAAGTAATCGTACATGACGTTGTCGCGCGCACAGCCAAAAGTGGCGAAGTAAAATACCAATCCGCAGTTAAGGACAGCAAAGTCGGTCCGTCGAGAGTCATCCTCCTCAAAGAAATCTCTGGACCACGTATCCTTCCCATCTGGGTGGGGCCAATCGAGAGCGACGTCATTGCCCTGAAGCTCGAACAGCTCGAACTCGACAGGCCCACCACGTTCGACCTCACCACTCGACTGCTTTCGCTCGGAAATACAAAACTCGAGAAAGTTGCAGTGACCGCGCTGCGCGGTAAAATTGCCAACAATCCGCAGAAAAGCAGTCCTTGCCACATTAGTTTGAAGATGGATTATTCGTTGCATGAATGGTGGAGACGACAGAGAAACTCAGGTCGCAAGCAAGATCGCAAGTAGCTCTCGCGCTCTTCGACGGGTGCTCGTCGCCGTCGTGTTCGCAGCGGTTGCAATCAGGTCGCATCGTGCACAGCTGCAAACGCTGCCGTCAGTGCCGGAGACTCTCAAGGCGCCCGCCGGTGAACATCTGCGAGCGCACGCGCACGCATCCGGGCAACAGATTTACACTTGCGATGGATCAAAATGGATTCTCAGCGGACCCGATGCAAACCTCTTTGACGAAGCCGGGCGAAAGATAGGCTCTCATTTCGCCGGACCAAGCTGGCGATGGTTAGACGGCAGCCAGGTAACCGGGAAACCGATATCCAGTGCTGCTCCTAATCCGGGTTCAATTCCGTGGCTGCTGTTGACCGCGACCGGTCACACTGGCAACGGCGTGCTGGCGAACATTTCCAGCATACAGCGCTTGCAGACAAAAGGCGGTAAGGCTCCCGCGAGCGGCTGTGCACCATCGGACAAAGGGGAGCAAGCACGAGTGCCTTACACAGCCGAATACTATTTCTATGCTCCCTGATTGTATGTGTCCGCCAGGTTAGTATTCGCCCCTCTAATGCCATCTAAGTGTCTCTATTAGACCGCTACGCCTTAAACTTCGGTGATCGCGACTCTGCCTGCTGCGCGACAAATGCCTGCGGCATGTTGGTTGTGCGGTCATTTTTCACGCCTGCTCATCCGGAGGGTTGAAGAGCTGTAGTCGTCGAAAACAAATCGCCCACACGGTCGGGCGCCCCGTCTCTCTGTCCCTCCTGAGCAGGAAAATAGCGACGCCGTGTGGGCTTTTTCGTTGGCAAAAGCATGCGTTGGCAGGAATCAAATGAGTGATCGAACTTTGTACACGATGGCAGTGGTCCTGATGTCTGCCGCTTCGGTCCTGACCGGCGCGGCCGCAGCGTTATGGATCCTCTAAGACGAAACCGCCGAGGTATTCAGCCATGGACGATGCAGTTATGCGAATCGAATCGACGACAGATACGGCAGGCGACGAACTCCGGGCTGATGCTGTTATGCCCGCGCAATTCTATCCGGCGCGGCGCGGGACGGCTGAGGTCGAGCCGATAATGCGCCTGATGGGCGGCATCCTGGCTGATGCGGTGCGAACTTTTCAGCGCAACTTCGAAGCGAAAAATCCAATCAAACGACAGGAATTCAGGGAAGCTCGGTTCTGGATTTTCCATGACAAGACAGACGGACCTTTCTCTTTCGAGGACGTCTGCGATGCCTTGGGAATCGATCCACGTCGCTTGAGGACTTTGATCCTGACCTGGGAGAAAAACAAACGCCCCGGCGAAAAGCCGCGAATGATTCGACGCTCGGCGGTCAAAATTGGCGGCCGAATGCAATCGAGTCGGAGAAAGTGATGGGCGGCAGCGTTCGAAGCGATTTCTCGCAAACAGCAAGAGCAAATCGCAAAAGACGCTCGTCCATCCGAGAAAATCCGTAGTAACGCCGGTACATTCGCGCCCGCCGTTCAAGAACACTTTGTGGCGCAGATTGTGCAGCCACTATTCACGCCTCCAAATAAGCGCGGTCAACCCGCGAGCTTCGTAATCAGGCAGTTAAAATGCGAATCAGCCCAGCCACCACCGCATTGCGCAACAATTTGGGCAGCATAGATCCCGATACTCGCGTTGATGCATTCCTTCGGCCCGACCCCGCTGACAAAAAGGTCGCATTGCGCGTTGTCGGGCTGACCAAGAGTTACGGTACCACTACCGCCGTCAACGCGTTGAATTTCGAGATCCGCGAAGGTGAGATTTTCGGCCTGCTGGGCCCCAACGGCGCAGGCAAGACCACCACGATTGCGATGCTCGCGACGCAGCACCTGCCGTCATCGGGTGATGCGACGCTGTTCGGTCATAGCGCGAGCAAGGATCCATTTCACGTTCGCCAGTTGATCGGGCTCGCACCGCAGGAAGTGTCGCTATACCCCGCCCTTACCGCGGCAGAGAACCTGCAGTTCTTCGGGCGCATCTATGGAGTGAGGCACGCTGAACTGCGTGAGCGTATCGACGAGTTGCTGGCACTGGTCGGATTGGACGCTCACCGCGACTCTCAGGTCGGCATTTTTTCCGGCGGCATGAAGCGTCGTCTGAATCTCGCGGTCTCGCTGGTACATCGGCCGAAATTGATTCTGCTCGACGAACCGACCGCCGGAGTCGACCCACAATCGCGTGAACAGATCCTGAAAATCATTGGCGGCCTGCGCGATGAGGGCAACGCAATCCTCTACACCACGCACTACATGGAAGAGGCGGAGCGACTGTGCGACCGCCTCGGAATCCTGAGCGAAGGCAAGCTGGTAGCAGTGGGCACTCTCGACGCACTGCTGAGCGGCCTCGAATTCGCAGAAATTATCGAGGTGCGGGGACTGCCGGCTGGTATCGATCTCGGTGGGATGAAGGCGTTGGGCGGAGTCAGCCGCATCGAGCGCCGCGACGGCGTCGTTCGACTGTACGTAAAACGCGCCACTGACTACCTGTGGCCGCTCCAAAAAATTCTCAATCGCGCTGATCAAAATGCGCGAATCAGGATTGCGCCGCTCAGCCTCGAAAATCTTTTTCTACATCTGACCGGTATGGAGCTTCGCGATTGATGCGTACCTTAACCATCATGCTGGTGGCCGTGCTTCTGCTGGTCGCTCCGGCGCGCGCTGCGAGCCCGCTCGATTATACGCGTACGACTCTCGAGCAGGCACGCGTGATCGTCGCGGGCAGTCAGACTCACAACGAAAAGCTGGCTGCGCTGTCCACCCTGTTCAGCAAATTTCTCGACACCGACGAGATGGGCCGGGAGGCGCTCGGCCCGCATTGGTCAAGCTTTACACCCGATCAGCAGAAGGAGTTCCTCGGTCTGTTCCGCGAGCTTCTCCAGCGGACCTACGTGCAGAAACTCCTGCTCTTCGAAAATCCAAATTTCGTTTATGCGGGCGAGCAGTCCACCGGCGCGGGCGCAGTCGTCGACACCAAAATCGTAACGCCGCGCGATCAGTTCGACGTTACCTATCGGCTGAAACCCGTGGGCGATACCTGGATGGCGACCTCGATCACGGTCGAGGACGTCAGTCTGACCGCCAACCTCGGCAGCCAGCTCAACGATCTCCTTTCGCGGATGAGCGTCGACGACGTACTCACGCTGATGCGGCGGAAATACGGCAACGCCAGCGGCGAGGCCCAGTCATGAAGACTGTGGCCATGATGCTGAAGGACCTCCGGCTCATCTGCCGCGATCGTTTCGGCCTGATCGCGCTGCTGATCGTTCCGATCGTGGTGATAATGGTCGTCGCAGCGGCCACGCAATCCGGCGACGGCAGCAAGAGCATCCTGTTTCCCGTCGTCAACGAGGATCAGGGACCGGTTGCGACTGCTTTGATCCGCGCCTTTCGCGAGCATCTTGACGTGCGCGAGGTGTCACGTGCGACGGCGCGGCATCTGGTCGCCGAGGCCAACGACGCACCCGCCGCGCTCATCCTGCCACCCGAGTTGAGCAAGCGTTATCTCGCGCAAAAACCGTCCACGGTGGAGATGCTCACCGATCCCGCGCAGTGGCGCGAGCTCGAGGCGATCAAAGTGGTGATGCTGCTGGCCGATCGCGAGACCGCGTCGCTCGGCGATCCGTTCAGCCAGGAACTGCTGAGCGTGAAAGAGCACAACATCACCGGCGACAACGTTTCGTTCTCGTCGCTCGAGCAAAATATCCCGGGCTTCAGCCTGATGTTCGTCCTGCTCACTTTGATCTTCAGCGTGTCGCTGGCGCTGCGCGAGGAGGAAGTGTGGGGCACGAGTGCGCGGCTCTCGGTCGCGCCGGTGCCGCCCGCATCTCTCCTCGGCGGGAAGCTGCTGGCGCGCCTGGTAGTAGGCACCGCGCAATTGCTGCTGCTGCTGGTGTTCGGACATTTCGTTTATGGGCTCAGGCTGGGCCATTCACCGGTCGCGATGATCCTGGTGGCGACTGCGGTGGTCGCCTCGATGACCTGCTTCGCCGCCGTCGTCGCCGCATTCGTGCGCACGCGCGAGCAGGCGATTCCGGTTGGCCTGGCGGTCGCGTTCGTGCTGGCTTCTCTCGGCGGATTGTTCTGGCCTTTGTATGACCTGCCGCGACTGATGCAGCAAGTCGCGAACGCACTCATCACCACCTGGTCGATGTCGGCGCTGCAGGACGTGATGCTGCGCGACAAAAGTCTCATCGCAATTTCAACCGAGCTGCTGGTGCTCGTTGCTTACGGCCTGGTGTCTTTCCTGATCGCGTTGCGACTCTTCCGCTACGGAGGCGAAGCTCATTCGTGATGGAGTTTCAAACCTTGCATAACACTTCCCAACCCCTTGCGGGGCGGGAAAAATCGGCAACCTACGCGGCTTCTCCACATGGGCGGCTGGTCCTGTTGCTTGCACTCGCGATTCTATCGGTCGTCGTTATCAGTTTGGCCGGATGTTCCGGGCAACGTGACGCTTCGCGGGTGCGCGATCAGCAAGAGCGGGAGGCGCTTGCTTCGGATATGCCATCTCCGAGCGAGGAGATGGATTACGATCCGTGGGAGAAGTTCAACGACAAGACCTTCTACTTCAACTTCGATCTGGCCGATCATTACGCGATCAAGCCGGCCGCCAAAGTCTGGGCGAAAACGTTTCCTGCCGAGGTGCGACAAAGTCTGGCTAACGCATTCTACAACCTGGCGATGCCGAAGCGGTTCGTGAACAAAGTCCTGCAAGGCAGGTTGCCCAGTGCCGGCATCGAGCTCACGCGCTTCGTGATCAACACTACAGTCGGAGTCGCCGGTTTGTTCGACCCTGCCTCGCGCCTGGGTCTCGAGAAGACTGACGCCGACAGCGGAGAGACCTTTGCTCTCTACGGCGCGAAGCCGGGGCCTTACCTGGTATTGCCGTTGTTGCCGCCGCTGGACGTGCGCGACGCGTTCGGCTTCGCCGCTGATTCATTCATGGATCCGCTTTCGTGGTTCATCACGCCGATCGGTGCCGACTTCGGCCGCGCTGCCGCGAGCAGAATCAACGAGCGCGCTAACAACATGAAACTCTATGACGACGTCGAGGATACTTCGCTCGACCTATATGCCGCGGTGCGAAACGGCTATCTACAGCGCCGCCGCAAGGCAATTCAAGACGCCATCATCGATCGGGATCGAACCTGGGAAAGAATCACCGATCCTTTCGAGCATCACGAGAAATCCACGCTCGGAGAAGATGCGCAATCGACGGAATGAGCCGCTAAATTGAACAGCGGCGATGCGCGCATAGCATCGCCGCATACGCCCGCCTTCGCGTGGATGACTTTGATCCAAACTTGGCCGTTGGCCTAAACTGGAGATTGCGCCGCGCCTCGAGTTTGAGGCGCCATGACCCTGCTCCACATAGATCTACGCGGTTCGAACCATCACCAAGATGGATACTTTGCTAACGTTAAAAAGATGGCGCAGCAGCAAACCCTGCCCGAAAAGAGAACTCCCGAGAAACAGCCGCAGCTGCCGCGAGGTGCTCTGCTCTGGTGGCTGATCTCGCTGGCCCTGATGTTCTGGTATCTGACCGGATTGTGGCCACCGCCTCATCCTAAGGCTTCCATCCCTTATTCCGTTTTTGTCGCGCAGGTACGCGCAGACGATGTCACCCGGGTCCATATTGCTGTCGATCAGATCGACGGAACTTTTGCAAAGCCTCTCGTCTGGCCACCTGCGAGTGGGACTCCCGAGGCGTCGTCGAAACCTTCCGCGCCCTCTGCGTCGCCACCTCCTTCTTCAGCGAAAGCAGCCGCGCCCGCTGCGATAGCGTACCGCGAATTCACGACGACCTTTCCGGCGGCGATCGGCGACCCTGGATTGATGCCCCTGCTGATTGGGCACCACGTCGTCGTAGATGTGTCATCGTCTTCGACGCCGTGGTTCGTGGCGATGCTGGTTGACTGGGGACCGCTGATACTTCTGTTCGGGTTCTTCTGGTGGATGAGCAACCGGGCCGTCCGCAGTCAATCGGGTATGTTCGGATTCGGGCGGATGAGGGCCAAGCGCTACAGCAGCGAGCAGCCAAAGGTCACCTTCAACGACGTCGCGGGGGCGGACGAAGCCAAGTCCGAGCTTCAGGAGGAGGTCGACTTCCTTAGAAATCCCCAGAAATACCGCGATTTGGGGGCACGCATACCCAAGGGCGTGCTGCTGGTCGGACCACCCGGAACCGGCAAGACTCTCATGGCTCGTGCGGTAGCGGGCGAGGCCGGGGTTCCGTTTTTCAGCCTCAATGCCTCGGAGTTCATCGAGATGTTTGTAGGCGTGGGAGCGAGCCGCGTGCGAGATCTCTTCCGGCAGGCCAAGGAGGCGGCTCCTTCTATAGTGTTTATTGACGAGCTCGACGCGGTCGGGCGGCGACGGGGTGCGGGCCTCGGAGCAACCAACGACGAGCGCGAACAGACGCTGAATCAATTACTGGGCGAACTCGACGGTTTTGACGAGCGCACCGAGGTGATCACTATTGCGGCGACCAATCGGCCGGACGTTCTCGATCCGGCATTGCTGCGGCCGGGACGTTTCGATCGCCAGGTGGTCGTCGGTCTTCCGGATCGAAAAGGACGCCAAGGCATCCTGCGCATCCATACGCGCAAGCTGCCGCTCGCCTCCGATGTCGATTTGGATAATCTCGCACGCCGAACGATAGGTATGAGTGGGGCGGACCTGGCGAACCTTTGCAATGAGGCCGCGCTTACCGCGGCGAGACACAATCGGTCGGCGGTTACCATGGCCGATTTCGAAGAGAGCGAGGACAAGATACGGATGGGTGCAGCCCATCAGCAACTTGTAAATCCCGGCGAACGGCGCGTGGTCGCCTATCACGAGTGCGGCCATGCAGTGGTTGCGTGGATGACGCCCGCCGCGGATCCAGTTCATAAGGTGACGATTGTGCCGCACGGCCAGGCGCTTGGAATGACCGAGCAGCTTCCGGGAGAAGAGCGGCACAATCTCAGCCTGTCCTATATAAAGGCGCGGCTGGCCGTGATGTTGGGCGGGCGCACCGCAGAGGAAATCGTCTTCGGCGAGGTGACGACGGGCGCCGAGAATGACCTGGTCGAGGCGACGCGCCTTGCTCGCCGGATGGTGACTCGCTGGGGAATGAGCAAGCTCGGACTCGTCGCTTTCAAGACCGACGAGCAGCAGCCTTTCCTGGGTTACGAAATTGCGCAGGGACGCGATTACAGCGAGGCGACGGCGGCGCGAATTGACCAGGAAGTCGTTCGGATCCTCCAGGAGACCCACGATCGAGTCCGCCGCTGCCTTACCAGCTCGAGAGAGCGATTGGATCGGCTGGCAGAGGCGCTGCTGCGCGAAGAGACCGTCGGTTCCGACGAGCTGAAAAGCATCCTCGGCTCACGCCTCGACTCTGGATCAGAGGAGTTCGGGGAGCTTACCGTGAATTCGCAGAAATAGTACGCGAGTAAGGAATCGTAATGCGCGCGAGACTACTTGCCGCGGATTCTGGTACGGCGCATTTTGCGCAGGCGGGATTTTGCCTGATGCGGATCGCTCTTTTTCTTGCGCGCTAATTTCCGGTTGCGCCGGTTTCGTTGTTTCGAGGCTACCTTCATTGGTTCTCCTGACCTGCATTATTCGTCGATGGCGGCGCGGACGCGTTGTATGCCTCGCCCCCTAATGTGTGCGGCGCGGTGAACGCGATCGGGCTTATCGCCATCACTTCCGTCGCTGCCTGTCCTTCGTCCTGAGCGATCACGCGCCCGAGAGGTTCTCCTGTCGTGACAGGCCCGTTGATCGCTGGCGGTACATCGTACACGAGCTTTACCGCAGAGGCATCGGCCTTCGGCACCACGAGTTTGAGTTCATGCGCCGCGACCGGCTGAATCAGCGGTCCCTCATGGACCTGCACCTGGACCGGAATCGGCTGCCCCGACTTCAGCAACGACACCGCGGTGAATTGGTCGAAGCCCCACTCCATCAGTTTTGCCGCCTGCGCAAAACGCTGCGCATTCGACGGCGCGCCAAGAATAACCGCAATCAGCCGCATATTCTCGCGCTTGGCCGTGGTAGTGACGTTGAATCCCGCCTGGTAGGTGAACCCGGTCTTGAGCCCATCGCATCCTTCGAAATGGCCGATCAGATGATTGGTGTTGTTCAGGATGGCGACGCCATTGTCGAAATCCATATGCTCCTGGCTCGACCACATCAGCAGGTTGGTCTCGCGAATGATCGCGCGGCCCACGATTGCGAGGTCGTAGGCTGTTGTGCGATCGGCGTCGTGAGTCGGGCGCGGCGGGAGTCCGTCGACGGTCTGATAAAGCGTATGGTTCATCCCGAGCTGCTGCGCCCGCTCGTTCATCATGCGGACCATCGCCTCGACCGAGCCGCCGATCTTTTCCGCGACTGCGACTGCGGCGTCGTTGGCCGATTTGACCAGCGCCGCTTTCATCAGTTCGCGCAGCGGATATACGTCGCCTTCCTTCAGGCCGACGCGCGAGCCGCCGGTATGCGCGGCGCGTTCCGAGATTCTGACCGGGTCATTGCCGCTGAAACGGCCCGCATTGATCTGCTCCTGCGCGACCAGCAGGTTCATCATCTTGGCCATCGAGGCCGGCGGCCACTCCATGTCGGCGTTGTAGGCCATCAGCACGCGCCCGCTGTCGGCATCCTCGAGCAGAGCGCCCTTGTACAGCGGTCCGCCGGAAGTGGCAGCGCGAGCCGCATGCTTCGAATGAGTTGTCTTGTGCACCCGGCGCCATTGAGCAGAAGCGCGCGCGGGCGACGCCGCGAACACGGCCGCGATGCTCAACATCACTGCCGAGCCGAGCCAACCTGTAGATTTCAAACTAACGAACCCCCGAGGCCCACTGAACAAATTCCACCACTTCCCCAAATCCACCACCTGCCTTCGTCGTCAGCGTTAGTCCGAAGCTGCCCCGTTCAGGGAATGCGGATGAACCCGGTTGATTCGGGCGTGGGCTTCGAGCCACTGCTTTCGACGTGTTGCAAAATCGCGAGGTTGGTCCGCGCCGGGGTATAATCGGGAATCTCACCGACCAGCTCGTTCCATTCCTGGCTTGCTCTGACGTAATTGCCTTCCTCGGCGTAAATTGCGCCGAGCGTGTTGCGCGCGTCCGGTTGACTCGGATCGATTTGCAACGACAGTAGCGCTTCCTGCTCTGCTTGTGCGAGTGCCCCGCGACGCTCATAAGCCAACGCGAGGTTGAAATGGGTCTCGGGCCGCTCCGGTCCGAGCAGTGCGGCCAGTCTCAGCACCTGGGTGGCGTCGCGCGTCTGCCCGGAGTCGAGATAGAGCAGGCCGAGATTCAAAAACAATTGCCAATCGTCGAGGCCAAGCTCGATCGCCTTTTGATATTCGGCGAGTTCCTGGCGATGTTCGCCGACGACGCCGTAAGCAAACCCCAGGTGATAGTGAGCGAGTGCGTTGTCCGGATCGTTTTCAATCACGACCCGATGACGGCGAATGGCTTCCGGGTAATCTTCCATGCCCAGGAAATAGTCTGCCAGCGGATCGCAAACCTCCTCGTCGGAAGAACTGCTTTTGGCGCTGGCGCGGGCGCTGATCGGCGACTGGAAAACCAGCGCAATCAGTACAAGCAGGCAAATAATCGAACGCCGAAAGCTCAAGAACTTCTCAACTCCCTGCGGCCAACGATACCCGCAGGAAGAAATGAGATGCTAGCAGGAATTTTCCCCGCAAAAAAACGCGCAGCGTGTTTTTACGACGCTGCGCGCGAAAAAAGGCGTCGTGCCAGTCATCGCGAGCCGGACGAATCCAGCTTCGCGCAACCAGCCGATCGCCGGAGGCAAAGCCAACTTTGCCCCCCGACCCTTAATGGATCGATCGGCTTCAGGCGATTCGAAACAGGGCGGCCGCCGTGCGCGGTCGCCCTGTCGAATTATCCGTCAAATTGTTACGGATTGGCCGGGGGAGCCATCGCCGGCGATGCTTCTGCTCCCGGGGATGCCATATCGCTGGCCGAGGCGTCCGCCTTCTTCTTGTGATGGAACAGGTGGTGGTGATGATGCTTGGGGGCCGGCGATGCTTCCCCTTCGGGTGCCGCCATGCTGCCCTCAGCCGCAGGCGCTGCCATGCTCGGCTCGGCCGCTGGGGCCTGGGCGAATGCCGGCATCGCCAACGCGGTGGCGAAGAAAGCTGCGGAGAGGATTGATAGGGTGCGCTTCATACTCGTGGATCTCCTTGATCTGGGGCGGCCCTTAATGGGACGCAATGTGACTATTAAGCGTATTGCTATACCTGTGCCATCGCTGCGCGGCAAGAACTTCCTACAAAATTCCTTGATTTCATCCTACGGGAACCGCGCGGTGACGCAATCGGTCTACCGTCTATCCGCTTTGCGTACGGGCGATTCCCACCGCGGAGAGGCCGAGACTCCCCTATCCTTGCCCTTGGCGTTCGTCTCTTAACTCGCGATATAGCGCTATCAGTTCCTTAAACGCCCGTGCGACCACCTTGAGATTGGCGCCCGATTGCTCGCCGGTCAGCCGCGGCAGATGCTGCACATCCACCTCTTTCACCTTGGCGTGACGCCCCGCCAGCCGCGCCATCAGCTCAGTCGAGATCATCGCACCATGTGCGCGTAACTCCATTTTATCGAGCTTTTCGCGCTTGAACAATTTGAATCCGCAATCGATGTCGGTGATCGTGATACCGAGCAGGACGCGAACGAGAGTCGTCCATGCCTTGCCGTTGACGCGTCGCATCAGGTGGTCCGCGCGATGCGCGCGGCGTCCGCAGACCACGTCGTACTCGGGGACAAACGGCGTCAGCTTCTCGAGATCCGCGGGATCGAACTGGCCATCGCCGTCGCATAGCAGCACGTAGGGCTGAGTGGCGGCGCGAATTCCGGAAATCACCGCACCGCCGTAGCCGCGATTCACCGGATGACGCACGACCTTGACGTGCGAGTCCTCGGCGGCGAGTCGCTCGGCAATCTCGCCAGTGCGATCGCGACTGCCGTCGTCAACCACGATCACTTCGAAGTTGTCGGCGACGCGCGGGCATTCGGCGATCCACGAGCGCACGACGCGCTCGACGTTGCCTTCCTCGTTATGCGACGGCAGGAAAACGCTGATGCCTGGGATGCGGGCGACGGCGCTCACGTTGGCGTTTGCGGCCTAATCGCCAAGCTCGCGGTAGCCGCCGCGGAAGAACAGGAGCGGCTTGCCTTCATGCGGAGTCTCGGCCTGCTCGATTTCGCCGAGGTAAATCGTATGGTCGCCGCCGTCGATCGCGACAGTCACCTTGCATTCCAGATACGCAAGCGCGCCGTCGAGGATCGGTGCGCCGTTCGCTCCGATCTTGTAGCTGACGCCTTCGAACTTGTTGCCGCCGCTGACCGCAAACTTGCGCGACAGCGCTTCCTGGTCGGACGCCAATACGTTGACGGTGAAGATCTTGCTCTCCTCGAAACACGGATAGCTCTCGGCCTTCTTGTCGACGCATACCAGCGCTAGCGGGGGAATCAGCGAGACGGAAGTGAACGCGTTGGCGGTCAGGCCATGCAGTTCGCCGGAGGTGCGGAGCGACGTGATCACGGTAACGCCGGTTGCGAAATGCCCCATTACGCGCCGCAGTTCGTTCTTTTCGATTGCCATCCGAAATCTCTCCGCGCGCGGATGCTATCAGACGATTTTGCCGGTGGTCAAAGCATTAGGAAGGCGGGGTACTGGCGTCATTCGGCCAAAAGACGCCACTGGGGGCTGAAATGACGCCACCCGTTCAACGCTGTTTTTACCGTTCGCGAATCCGATGCCTGACAACGGAAACCCAAATCCCCCAAATCCTCCAACCGCCGTGTTACTCGAACACAGTGTCTCGGAGCAATACGTCAAAATTGATGCGCGGGTTTTAGCCGACATGTCACCAACGAATGCCGCCGCTTTAGTCCAGGTATCGAAAAACACGTATGCAGTCCCGGCTCGTCAGGAGACGGTGCGTCTTGCGATCGCGGCTGCTGTTGTCGCGGGCCTTCTGTATTTTCTTGTTCCCGCGCTCTTGGCAGCTAACCCTTCTCCTAAAATATTGGCTGTCGTGATTCTTGGAAGCGTTGGGATATTGAGCGCAGATCGAATCATCAAGGCCGCCTTCGATGCTCTTAAAAGTCACTAGCGCGGTTTGTTCAGTTCCCTTCCCGCCACTTCCGACGATCAGTCTGAATCGGCGCGTTCCCGGTCGCAGTGTGGTTTCCGGCTCTTTCGGCAGAGGCGGCACGTCCACAGGCTCAAGCGCGGCTGCGATTAGCTCACTGATCGTCCAAATATGATCTGTCACCCCCAGCGCCATCGCTGGCGTCGTGCGCAGCGTTTCATGGACGCGGCAGAAATTGTAGAAACAAATCCACAACGCCACTGCCGCGCGGTGATTTTCCAGCTTCTTTGAGAATCCGTTCGTCAATCGAGTGAACCGGCGCATCTGCATTCGGCTCGACAGATTGAAACGCTCGACATACGACGTGCTGATCAAATCCTTGTCGGGGCGTCCTCTTATTACGGTCTTTTCGATGCCCGCGACGTGGCCGGGGCTGTAGCGATGCGCCGCATCCGGCAGATTGGAATCGCCGACATATTGTTTCGTGAGCATCGCGTAATCCACGTTCATGCCGAACGCGTTTTCGACCGCACCGATATACGGTGCGTAGCCGTCGCTGGTTATCTGTGCGCGATTGATGATCCGATGGCGCAAATCCATCGCGAGCGCGTATGTGTTTTCTTGCGTGCGCTTTCCGACTGAGAAGCTGATGATAGCTTTTTGAGTCGCAGCCATCGCGATGAAAAGCCACGCATCGCCGATTTCGGCGGGATCGTCCTGTCGGACGCGTTTCTGCTTTTTCGCGACATACGACCATTGCTCATCCAGCTCGATGAGATTCACTTGCAGGTTGCGCATGGTGCGATCATGCAAAGACTCGCAGCCTTCTCCGATGCGAAGCGCGAGACGGCCAATCGTGTTGCGCTCAACATCGCACAGGCGCGCGACGGATCGGATGGACAGGCCCTCAGTTAGAGCCGCGATGATCTGAGTCTGCTTTTCGAAGGGAAGAACGTTCATTGTCAGCCCCATGTATTGCTCTGCCGAGTGAACGGGGCGACAATAGAAATTGCCAACTTCGATGCCGTCCGGTAACTCGGATGCGTTGGAGACGTGACCGGCGCGAGTGTGCAACCACTCACGCCGGTCGGCTTAAATTCAAAGTTCACCACGGCGCGTTGTCCCTGTTGCTCCCCAGCAGACAGGGCGCGCGCCTTTTCGTTGTTGCCCGCCGCGTCGGTGAACGTGGACGTAGGGGCTACTGAAAGTCTCATCGAAATCTCCATGGCCGGATTCTACGGTAATGCCCTACTGATGTCAAGCAGTAAGCTCCGTAAATTTAACGTAATCGCTACGGCTTGACTATCACCGACAGGTAGGCTTATTATCTTCGTCCAGAGGAAACTCCGAAAATGGAATCTAAGAAAGACGCATCGAATAGCGGAACATCGAAGACCCCTAAAAAGAAGCGGATTAGGAGTCCCGCCTATCCTGCCGAGAGCCTGAAAGCCGCTGTTGGGCGGGCGCAAAAGCTCTATGACGCGGACCATGAATCAGGGTCAACGATTGAATCAGCAGCCACGCACATGGGATTCAACAAAGCGCATGGTGATGCCCTGTCTGTCTTGGCTGGATTGAAAAAATTTGGGTTGATCGAAATGCGCGGAGAGCGCGCCGTAGTGACCAAACGCGCCGTGAATATTCTGCTTTTCCCGGATCAGGATCGAGGAAAGAATGCGCTGCGAGAAGCTGTGCTACTGCCTCAGGCTTATCGTGAACTTTTCAATCGTTTCAAGGGAAAGAAAATTCCTTCGGATCAAACACTCCGATCTGAATTGATTGCTGATAAACACTTCAATGCGAAGGCCGTGGATGGGTTTTTGAAGGATTTTCGCGCCTCGTTAGCATATGCTGGTATATCGACGGAAGACCAGCTAGAATCGCCAGTAGAAGAACCGGAAACGCTGGAACTTCATGACGAGGAAGCGCAATTGAAATCTGAAGAAGAAATCCAAGAAAAGCCGGAAATCCAGACGGGCCAAGCGAAAACGCTCAAATCCAAGGTGTTCAACGTCGCGTTAGACCCGATCACTAACGATGCACCGCAGTTCGCTCAGGTGCTGATTCCAGTGCCGTTGAGCGACGATCAAAAAAAGCGATTGATCAGTTTCTTGCAGAATCTTTAATGAAGCCACGCCACGCCGCCGCTTGGGGAGCGCTTGTCGGGTTGCTGATACCGATAGGGATTTACATGGCCGGGTATATTTTCCCGTCAATGATGGAGGCAGAGGCTTGGTCCCTCCTGTTTTGGCCGGGCGTAGTACTCTTAATACCAATCGGAGTGGCGGGACCTGCTGGCAGCCCTATCGCCTTTCAATTATTGGTGCTGGTCATCTCGCTTGGAACAAATGTTGTCTTGTACGCAGCGTTAGGGTGGTTCGCGGCTAGGGTTTTCTATCGTCCCATTTGATCCCGCATTGGTTCCGGTTCATCCCGGCAAATGACGCCACTCCTTGTCAGCGGCCCTCAAATGACGCCAGTACCGAAGGCGGGCACGGCGGCCCGCCCCACTCAGGAGGGGCATGCCGTGAAAGTTTAAGTGGGGCGGGCCGCCGTGCCCGCCTTCCTAATCCCATCCCGAGCGATCGCGCGCGACCACATTCTTGCCGCCGAGATAAACGTAATCGAGATCGAGCGACGTCAGCGGACGATCGTTCGCGCTGATACGGACTCCCACCGGTGACGCGACGAAAATTGTGTGATCGCCGGCGACGTGGCTATCAATCACGCGGGCTTCCAGAGCGATCATCGCAAGTTTCAGCCATGGCACCGCCAGCGTCGGCGACAGTTCGAACTCGATCGTGTCGAGATTGTTGTCGCGCCGCGCGCGCGGCGAATAAAAATAATCTTCGAGCGCGCGGCCGCGGCGTCCCACCACGTTCAAGCCGAAGGCGCCAGTCCTCGCAATCACGGCCTTGCTGAAGTGCGCGTTATCGACCGCCGCCGTGAACATCGCGGGCTCGCCCGAGGCCTGCGCCACCCACGACGACGACATCCCGTGGCTTCGCCCATTCTCCTGCGTGGTCAAAACATATATTCCGGTGGTGAGACCGGCCATCGCGCGCGCAAGATTGGTGTCCATTGCAAGAAAGCTCCGTGGTTGGCTGACTGATAAATCAAATATTCACGCTACGTTACAATTGACCTTCGCACCAAGCGTTTACAAAATGCATAATGTGACCGCGATGCTGGAGCTTGGCTGGAGCTGATGGGCAGGATTGCTGGATCGATCACGGCCGCATTGATTGCCGCGACTATCGTTTTGATGTGCGCTGCCGAGCCGGTGCTCGCCGGTCCTGCCGCGATGCTCGCGCAGCAGAGCGCGCCGATCACCGCCGGCGACGCCGAGAAGGCAGGCACGCTGCCGCCGCCTCCACCTTACAATCCGAAGCAGGTCCAGTATGTAGATCCCGGGATGCCGACGCCCGAGCCGCCCGGTCCGGGAACTACTCCGACACCGACGCCGACCGCGGCGTCCACCCCGCGACCGCTCACGCAAGTGAAAATTGAAGGGGTGCGGACCGATCGCGTGCCGACGCCGGGCCAGTTCCTGTTCGACAAGACCCGCGCCATCGCTTTCGACGATCCGCTCAATTGGTCAGTGACGATTTTCAAAAAGCGCCACCAACTGATCGTCTATTACAAAAGCCGGCTGTTTAAGAGCTACCACGCCGTGTTCGGACGCAGCTTCGAGCCCGGCACAAAATTGTGGGAAGGCGACCGGCGCACACCCGAGGGCGTCTACGCGATTATCAATAAGCATCCAAGCGCCCGCTGGGATTGGTTCCTCACCTTGAACTACCCAAACGACCTCGACCGCCATCGCTACGAACAAATGCGCGACGACGGCGAAGTGCCGCACGAAGATGGCCACCCGGTAGGCGTAGGCGGCAAAATCGGAATCCACGGCACCGACGAACCGGAACTCAACCGAGGCGACATCAACTGGACTACGGGATGCATCTCAGTAGACGACGAGGACATCGAAGAACTGACGCGACTCCTCCCCAAGGGCACGCTGGTGATAATCAACCCGTGACGGGGAAGGGTAAATCACCTTATTGAATGTGAAACCCGCGGTGGGTTTCACACTTCCTTCGGCAGGGGTGACCTCCTTCGGCTTGGCTCAGGACGGGCTCTGCACCACTGATAATCGCGAAATGTTGAGGACAACCTTTCGCAATCAGGTTCTTGATTTTGGTGGCACAGGCTTTAGCCTGTGATTTTCTGGTCCATGGAAATCCAGGAAAGAATCACAGGCTGAAGCCTGTGCCACGTTCGTGCTCACTATGACATATGAACCGTCGCGGCTACATCAGGTGGCTCAAATGGATGGTCGTGCTCGGCGCGTTCGCCGCCGCAGGACTGCGACTCGGGCTATGGAGCATCGAT
The DNA here is from genome assembly GCA_963744545.1 of uncultured delta proteobacterium. Classification (GTDB taxonomy): domain Bacteria; phylum Desulfobacterota; class Binatia; order Binatales; family Binataceae; genus Binatus. Next base: position 35,393 of record CAVUUH010000044.1, on the reverse strand, counting down.
TCGCCGACGCCTCGAGCGGCGAACCTTCCAGCGAGACCGCCGATCGCGCTCGCTGATCTTAAGCAGGCTCTCGACGGCGAATTCGCACCCGTCGTGAAGGACGGCCTGCTGCGGGAATCGACTGGTTGCGGAGTGGTGATTGGCGTAATCGATCATGGCGAGCGCCGCGTGTTCACCTACGGCGCTGCGCGCGTCGACTCGATCTTCGAGATTGGCTCGGTCACGAAAACCTTCACCGGGCTCGCGCTCGCGCAGCTCGCCCCGCAGGGAAAAGTCAGTCTCGACGAGCCGCTGCGCCCGATCCTTTTCCCCGATATCGCCGCGAGACCGGATGAAACAGAAATCACCCTGCTCGACCTCGCGACTCATCGCTCCGGGCTTCCCAGCGTTCCCGACAATCTCGTGCCGAAGGATCCCAGCAACCCATTCTCCGACTACGACCGCGTCGCGCTGCACGACTTCCTCGTGCGGCACGGCACCTCGAAACCCGCCGACGCGAAGTATCTCTACAGCAGCATGGGTATCGGCTTGCTCGGATACGCTCTCGCACAGCGCGCCGGTGTTCCGTATCCGGAACTGATCAGAACCGAGATCACGGGACCATTGCGCATGAACGACACCGTGTTCGCGCTTTCGCCGAATCAGGAGCAGCGCTTGATACAGGGCCACGGTGCTACGCTGGATGCCGTCGACGCGGGATCTCGTGAAGGTGGAATCTTCGCCGGCGCGATAGGCGCAAAGTCGACGGCGGACGACCTGCTCACCTGGCTCGACGCCAATCTCCATCCCGATCGTTATGCTATCGGCGCTGCTCCCGGTTCACCCGGCGCGACGTTGCCCGCCGCGTTCGCGCTGGACCATCAACTTCGCGGAGTGGTGAAACCTAATACCGAGGTGGCATTCAGCTGGCTGTTTCACGTCGAGTCGGGCCGCTTCGAGCACGGCGGCACCACGCCTGGGTATACGACTCACGTGGAATTCTCACCGGCGCACGATCGCGGCATCGTGGTGCTCTACAATCGGATGGATGAGTTGCCGGGACAACGACGATTCGTCGATCGAATAGCCGAGAACATCGACGAACTGATGTCCGGCAAGCCGGCGGACCGAATCGACGTCATCTCGGAAGATGATCCCGCACTCGCAGCCCTCGATGACACCGATAATGACTTGTAGCGATCACCTTCCAACGGGGTTGTGAAGCGTATGGCCCGCTGCCGGCAACGGAACAACTAGCCATCGAGCAAACGCGCGGTACATAATCGCTGATTCAAAGGAGCATCATATGCGACCGATCAAATTCAATGTTGGGCTTCCCAATGGCGATCCTGCCGCGACTCTTGCGACTGCGCGACGCGCCGAGGAGCTGGGGTTCTATTCGGTTTCGATCGACGACCACTTCTTCATGCGCGGGCTGATGGCTGATGTGCGCGCTCCCCACTACGAATGCTTCACAATGCTTAGCGCGGTCGCGGCCGTGACGAAGAGCATCAGGATGCTCCCGCTGGTCACCTCGATGTCCTACCGGAACCCGGCGTTGTTGGCGAAGACGATGGCGTCGATCGACAACCTTAGCGGTGGACGTTTTATCGCGGGTCTCGGCGCCGGCTGGTTCAAGGAAGAATACGACGCTTACAATTTTCCGTACCCGTCGAATGCCGAGCGGATCGAGCAGATGGGCGACGGGATCAAACTGCTGAAGGCGATGTGGACGCAGGACGAGCCGACCTATCATGGGAAGTACTTCAAGATCGACAAGGCTTACTGCGATCCCAAGCCTGTGCAGCGGCCGTATCCGCCGATCCTGATAGGCGGCGGCGGCAAGCGTATCCTCGAGATCGCGGCGAACGAGGCCGACATCCTGAATCTGAACCCGCCGGTGACCAAGGGCTACGTCGATATCGTCGAGGCGCTCAAGTTCGATCGAACCAAGGTGCTGAAGCGCATCGAAATGATTCGCGGCTTCGTGAAATCTGCGGGCCGCGCCCCGGACGCGCTCGAGCTGTCGGGCGGAGGGTTCGTGCTGATGGCCAAGGAACGCGCGACGGCGGACGCGATGGCGGCCGGGATGGCGCAAACGCTTGGAATCGAAAACAACGCCAGCGTGCGCGATTCGTTGCAGGTGCTGATAGGCACGCCCGACGATATCAAGAAGGAGCTGGCAGTTCGAATCGAGAAGTTCGGCATGACCTACTTCTTCCTGAACTTCATGATGCCCGACGCCGCCGAGATGTTCGCGAAAGAAGTGATGCCCGCGTTCACGCGCTGAGTGCTATGAGCGCACCCAGCATCATAGTCCTAAAGGCATAGCCACTATTTCTTGAAGAAGACTCTTTGATTTCACTAAGGACCTATCGATGACGAAACAGAAAGTAAGGCTCCCCAAGTCAGTCGCGCGACAATACGCCGAATCGATCGGCCTCGCATTAATATTGGCAATAGTGCTCCGTTCGTCGTTCGTGCAGGCCTACGTGATTCCGTCAGGGTCGATGGAGCCGACGATCCTGGTGGGCGACCACATTTTTGTGAACAAGCTCGCCTATGGGCTCAGAATCCCCGAGACAATTGCGGGCGTCCCCGTGCCTGGACTTTCTTCGGGAAAATATTTATTTCACGCGGCGCCGATTCACCGCGGGGATATCATCGTGTTCACGCCTCCGTACGACCGCAGTATTGATCTGATCAAGCGCGTGATCGGCGTGCCGGGTGACAAAGTCCAGGTAATCGATGGAGTCGTGTGGCGCAATGGCGAGCGGATCCAGGATCCGCATGCGTACTTATCAAGGAGTGAACAGACGCGTTCGCCCTATGAGGCGACCGACAATTTTCCGCCGAGAGATCCGCGCCATCCGGAGCGCGATCCGGGTCCGGTGGTGGTGCCATCGGACAAGCTGTTCATGATGGGTGACAACCGCGATGATAGCTACGATAGCCGCTTCTGGGGCTTTGCCGATCAGAACGACGTCGAAGGCCGCGCATTAGTGATCTATTTTTCATGGAATCATGACAGCGCTGGATTGTTGCCGCTGCGATGGAACCGGCTGGGCAAAGTTCTGGATTAAAGACTGCACCAATTTGGGTATTGTATCCCCGTTCTCGGTAAAACCTACCGAATCCGCGTGTGTAGAAATTTCCTCCTTCACACTTTTGTATGGGAGCATAGACAGGTCGAAGACTGTCTAAATTCCATATCAATTTGCTAACAAACAGTAGACAGCCAGCGGCGCTGAAATTGCATTCCCGCAGGGTCGCTCTCGATCGCGGGAGCGCGAAACAGAGCCGACGGTGAAGTTTAGCCGGGGCCCGAACACGCATCGGAGGGGATTGCGCAATGAGTCGACGGCTGCCTCGGCCTGGCCGAGCTTCACTGGATACCTGTGCCTCGCATTCAATTTTCACGAAAGTCATGCTGCCGGCGACGCGCGGCGGAATATTCGCGGCGATCGCGCTCGCGTCGCTATCGTTAGCTTTGACGACCGCCGCCTGGGCCAGCGTCACCGGAGATCCTTCCGAGTTCGCCCTGTGCCCGATTAATTTCACGCCGCCCGATGGCGCGTCCTTGCTGTGCTCGCACAGCGAGACAACTGGCGGCACTCTCACCATCGGCAATTCGACCGTGACGATCTCGAATAACCCCGACACCGTGGACCTGGGCGCTTACAGCACCTCCGGCTTGGGACTTTTCGGTATCGAAGCGATCGTGACTCCCACCAACGGCGAGGTCTTCGGCGGTCCGGCGCAAGAGGTGCCGGGCGGCTTGCTCGGGCTGACGGGCATCAGCAACTCCATCAACGACGTCACGTCCTCGATAGAGTTAGCCGGTCCAATGACAGCAGCTACGGTCGTCGACCCGACCGAGACTACTGCTTTCTTTTGCGGGGGTGGCCCGCTCGGCGGCTGCGATGACGGACCGAGCCTGTACAGTGTGATCACGGTGCCGATTAAGGTTCATCTCAACAACCCCACGCTCGGCTCGAGTTGCTACATCGGTTCGGACGCCAGTCCGATTGTCTTGAACCTGGTCGAGACCCCGACCAGTTCGCCACAACTCACCTCCGGCGGCCCGGGCGGAAACGCAATCATCGTGAGCGGCGTGCAAGTGGCCGACACTACCTTTGCCGCACCGGGTGCGAGCGGCTGCGGCCTCCTTGGAGCGCTGGACCCGGTACTCGATTTAAAGGTCGGGTTGCCCTCGGCTTCGGGTAATAACTCGGCGCTGATCGATGAGAACGCCGAGCTCGAAGCTGCCCAATTCTTGTTGCCCCCAACTCCGACTCCGACCGCAACGGAAACCGCCACAGCGACTCCGACTGCAACGCTGATAGCGACCGCGAGCGCAACAGCGACGGCAACTGCAACGGCCACAGTGACTGCGACGACGCCGCCTCCGACGGCAACCGCTACGGCGACACCAACTACAACGGCGACTGCGACACCGACTTCAACGGCGACTGGAACTACGACGCCCACGCCCACTGCGACGCCAACCCCAGGAAAGTTGACCGTCAGCCCGCTGACACTTGCTTTCCCGCAGCAGGAAGTCGGGGTGGCTTCTGCCGCAAAAAATGTAACGGTGACGAATTCGACTAGCTCTTCAATTCCAATCAACACCGTCACGCCGTCTGGCGATTACAGCGTCTCGAGCGATGGATGCAGCGGCACTGACCTCGGGGCCAGCGCAAACTGCGTTATCGGCGTGGTGTTTACTCCGAGCCAAACCGGTACCCGAACGGGAACCCTGATTATCGTCGATGCGGCCTCTAACAGCCCGCAAAAAGTGAATCTCACCGGCAAGGGCATCCTGGTAAAGCCGACTTTTTCACCGGCTTCCCTAGCCTTTGGGCTCCAGCCGGTACAGGTTCCCAGCGCTGCGAAGACCGTCACCTTGACCAATCCCAACACCGTTCCACTCAGCGTGAACAGCGTCGCGCCTCCGGCCAACTATACCGTGACCAATGATACTTGCAGCGGAACTCAGGTCGCGGCGAACGGCACCTGCACCTTCGGCGTGATTTTCACTCCTCCGCAAGCCGGGACCAGTACCGGCAGCGTCGTCGTCACCGACAATGCGTACATACCCACGCAGTCGATTCCGGTGACCGGAACCGGCGACATCATAACTCCGACCTTGTCGCCGACTCATCTGTCGTACGGGAGGATCCAGGTCAATAATGTCTCGGCGCCACAGACGGTTACGCTCTCCAACTCCAACGCAGTGGCGGTGACCTTCAGTTCAATCGCCACCAGCGGCCCTTATGTCATAACCTCGAATAGCTGCGGTTCCTCGGTGCCGGCGAACTCCACCTGTCAGGTCTCGGTGACGTTCAATCCGACCACTGACAGTTCTGCGAGCGGAACCACCGAAGCTGGAAAGCTGACGTTTACCGATAATGGACAGCATCCAACCCAAACCGTAACGCTCAGCGGAATCGCATTTGGTGCCGTAGCGACGGCAACCCCGAGCGCAACCGCGACCGGCGCTACGCCGACGGCGACTCCGACCGCGACTGGTGCAACTGCGACTGCAACGCCGACGGCGAGCTCGACTGCGACTACCACATCCACGGCAACCGCGACGGCCACTCGGACCGCAACTGCAACAGCTACGGCAACCGTGACCGCAACTCGGACCGCGACTCCAACCGCCACGGCGACCGTGACGGCGACTTCGACCCGGACCGCAACTGCCACAGCGACTGCGACTTTCACCGCAACTGCTACCGCGACTACGACTCAGACGGCCACGGCGACTGCTACGCCGACGGCATCTGCGACCGCAACCGCGGGCACACCAACTGCGACCCCGACGGCAACGGCGACACCTGGTCCACAGGCGGGTGACGTCCTAATCGCAGGCGGCGACACGGGCGGGAGCCTAAATGGCATTATCCCGCTGTCGACGTCCACCAACTCCACGGCTTCGTCAGAGGTCTATGAAGCCCTGAACGATACGTTCACGGTGGTTGGTTCGCTGAACACCGCGCGTGAAGCAACGGCGACTGCGGTAGTGCTGCCCAATGGAAAAACCCTCGTAGTGGGCGGCTCGCAATGTGCGGCCAAGACCTACGGCCCGGGCGGCCTGTGCGGGTCGACAACGTACAATGGCTTCCAATGCAACGTGCTCAATACGGCAGAGCTGTACACGGAGACCACGAGCACCACGGGCAGCTTCACCCTTGCAGGCGCCAACAGCGGTGGGCATATGACGACCGCGCGCAGCGGCGCAACTGCGACTCTGATCACTGGATCCGGCACTTCGCTGGACGGCAAGGTGCTGATAACGGGTGGATCGAGCGGCAGCTCGTTCCTGGCCCTGTCTACACCGCCGCCAGGATGTGCTCCCTTCGGACAGGTGGCGCAGAACACCGCTGAGATCTACGATCCGGCCACCGATACTTTCACCGCGACTGGATCCATTCCGGGATGCGCAGCGGGAACCGCGTCTCCGGCATGCACCACCGGACTGCCTTCGACCTGCGGTGGAACTGAAAGTCCAATCACGTCCACGTCTGAAAGTGGTACGACGGTAACTGTCACCAGCGCGGCGAATCCGACCGGGCTGATCGTTGGCAACAACGTCACCATCAGCGGCGCGTCTGTTACAGGATACAACGGGATCTTCGCTGTAACCGCTATTCCCTCGGGCACGACGTTCCAATACACCGCGGCGAGCTCGGGATTGGCTGCAGGGACAGGTGGCTTTGCGGCAGCCGACACGGCGCAGTGCGGCTTGGTCGATTCAGACGCGGCGCTATTAAATAACGGCAACGTGCTGGTCGCGGGCGGCGACTACATACAGTTCCTCGGCCAGTCGTCTCCACAGGCGTTCCTCTTCAACCCGGCTACGGCGACGTTCAGTCAGACCGTGTCGATGAACGTCGCGCGCGAGCTGCCCGGAATAGTCAAGCTGCCCTCCGGTAATATTCTGATAGCCGGCGGTCTGACGGGAGCGGCGGCAGCATGCGCAGCGACCCCGGGTACTCCGGTGGCGTTTACCACCAACAGCTCGGCCGAGATTTACGATCCTTCGGTTCCTTCGTGGACGCTGACCAGCGGCTCCTCATCGATACCGGGAGCTGCCGGCGGCATGAACGTCAAGCGAATCGCTAGTGGCGAACTGTTTACCAGCGGCACCGATTCGGGCCTGGCAATATTCGCTGGCGGCATCGACGCCGAGACCACTAATGGCACCACGCCGAATTTCCCTACATGCGAAGGGAATACGGACATTCACCAGACCACGCAAACCGCTACCGATCTCTTCGATGAGGCCACGGGCGTGTTCACCGCGACCGGCGCGCTGCACCAGTCCCGAGGCGGTTATGGCTTCGGTATCCTCAACGCGGGTTCGAACGCGGGAGACCTGGTGGTGATAGGCGGCGAATGCGCCTCCGGAAGCCTGGCGTCGTGGGCCATAGGTAGTTCGTCGGCAACGAGCTGCGACGCGAATGCGCAAACAGACTACTACGAGTGGTACAGTCCGAGCACCGGAACCTGGACGCTGGGTATGTCAGCACCGGCTTCGACGCCGGCTAACGCTCCCGCCTCAGCAGTGCTTCCATAATCGCCCGTTCGTAGCGGGAAAAGCGGCGATGCCGTCCCTCGAAAGGGGGGCGGCATCGCTGCATCTGGACGCCGTGTTCGGATGGCGGTAAGCACAAAAATGTGATCCTCGGCAGCATAGGAGAAAAGACGTGGACAAGACCGCAGGCGAATACTATTTCACGCGGCTCGAGACGGTTATCTTCGGCGCGGGCAAGGTCGAATCGCTCGGACGCGAATTGTCGCGCCGAGGAGCGAACCGTGCGCTGATTGTTACCGGCAAAACGCTCGGGCATTCGAAACTCCTGGACCGGGTTAAGAGCGCCGCGGGCTCCGCACTGGCTGGCGTCTTCACCGGCGCGACGCAACACGTGCCTTCGCAGACAGTGACTGAACTGGTCGCCGAGGCGCGCCGGGTCGGCGCCGACTCGATGGTGAGCTTCGGCGGTGGCAGTCCAATCGACACGGTGAAGAATGCGGCGTGGCAGTTGATGGGCGGTCGCGCGGGCTCGCGCATTGTAGATATCGGCGCAGGCGGGGCAGAGTCAGGACGGGGCGGCGATATCCTTCATATCGCGATACCGACCACGTTGTCGGCCGGGGAGTTCACGCCCGCGGGCGGCGTCACCGACGAATCGACCAAAGTGAAGGGCGGAGTTGGCGACCCGCGGCTGCAGGCCAAAGTGGTGATTCTCGATCCTGCCCTGACCACGGAAACGCCGGCGTGGCTGTGGGCCTCAACCGGGATGCGCGCGCTCGATCACGCGGTCGAAGGTTCGTATTCGACGCGGCATCAGCTGGTGACCGATACGCTCGCGACCAAAGCGATCGAGTTGCTGAACGCGCATCTGCTGCCGTCGCTGCAAACGCATGGCGACGACGAACTCGAGCATCGCATGCGATGCCAGCTCGCAGCGTGGCTCTCGATTTTTGGCATGTCGAATACGCGCGGCGGAATCTCGCACGCATTGGGACATCAGATTGGCCCGATGTGGAACGTCCCGCACGGCGTCACCTCGTGCATCACGCTGCCGCATGTGATGCGCTTCATGGCGGAAGTCGCCGCGGACCGCTTCGGCCCGATCGCCGAAGGATTCGACGTACGCTTCGACGAGCGGAGTCCACGCTCGTCAGCAGTTGAATGCGCCGATCGCACAGCGAGGTTTATCGGCAAATTTGAAGTGCCAACCCGCCTTCGCGACGTAGGCGTACCGCGCGAGGAGATCTCGCGAATAGCAGGAACCGTCCTCGAAGAAGTGAAGCGCGCGAACACAGTCGGCACCGAGGTAATGTTAGAGCAGTTGGTAGGCATCCTCGACGCCGCGTATTGAAGTCTTCCCCTCTCCCAGAATGGGAGAGGATCGAAGGTGAGGGTCCTTGTACAGCGCGCCTTCTTTTGGCGCGCGATTTACGATTCTGCTTTTTTCCGAAAACCCGCCCTGGTTTAGACAACGTTTTCCGGTCCGAAGGGAGCCGTAGGGCAGGAACAGAATCTTGAATCGCGCACGAAAAATGCGCGCTGTACAAGGACCCTCACCTTCGATCCTCTCCCTTCCAGGGAGAGGGGAAGAACTCGAAGCAAGGTTACACCAAGTTCTCTTGTCCGAAGGGGAGGTTCCAATGGCTCACGGCAATGTAGGCCCGACGTCGTGGGAGTATGGGGTCTGCTGAGTTATCCCCCACTGCGATCCGGGCAGGTTGGGCAGCGGCGTATCGCTCGGTGCGTTGGGCCCATCAACTGTAATATCGCCGCCGCCTGGAATCGGAATCGTCACCGTGTCCGGATTGGTCAGGTCGTCCGGCGCGGGCATCGGCAGATCGGTCGGAGATTGATAGCTGCTCGCGGTGTCGCCGTACGAGGCGTCGGGAACCGGAACCGCGCCTTCCTGCGCGCGCGCGATTCCGACTGCGAATAGCAGCGTCACGGCAATTGCGAATGCGCGTTTGGCATGTCGTAATGACATCGCGATCGATTGTTACATGCACCGCATTGGAATGCATCCGAGGCAGCGCGCGCACCAACATGATCGTATCAACTGACTACTGATTCGGAAAATCGAGGTAACAATGATTAAACTGTATGGAACGTCGATGTCGCGTGCGGCTCGTAGTCTGTGGGCGTTGGAAGAGGCCGGCGTCAAGTACGAGCATGTGCCGGTCGGATTTACCGGCGAGACGCGCAAACCGGAGTACCTCAAAATAAATCCCAACGGACATATGCCCGCGCTCGACGACAACGGAACCTTCCTGTGGGAGTCGATGGCAATAAATCTGTATATCGCGGAAAAATACGCGAAGGCGCCGCTGTGGCCGTCAACCGTCGAGGGTCACGCCGCATGCTACCAGTGGAGCTTCTGGGGCATGACCGAGATGGAAACGCCGTTGCTCGAAATTTTCATGAGTCGAATGAGGCCGGCCGATCAGCGAGACGAAAAAGTAGCGCAAGCTGGGATCGAGAAGCTGAAGACGCCGCTAAAAGTGCTCGACGATCATTTGCAAAAGTCCGACTATTTGCTGGGCAAAGAATTCACAATCGCGGACCTGAACGTGGCATCCGTGATGAGTCTCGCGCCGCTCATTCAGCTGGATCTTTCTGCGAATCCGGCGGCGCAGAAGTGGTTGCAGAAGTGTCTTGAGCGTCCGGCTAATCAGCGAGCAGTCGCGATGAAATAGCTTGGAGCAGCAACCCGGCAGCGCGAATTTTCGTCAGCCATATTGACTTTGTGCGCTCCCGCTGTAGCTTTCATACCTGCAAGAGTCGTCGCTTGTAGCTTGTGCCTCGTCGCGCAGGCAAAGTGATACACGGGAGAGACGAGGCTGGGGACAAATAGTAGCTATTTCTTCACCGGTTACGCGAAATTTAGTGGGATGGCCAAGGTGATCTGATGCCTGCATGCGGGCAATGCGGCAAAGATAACCCGGAGGGCACAGCCTTCTGCGGATACTGTGCGACTCCGCTGATGACGTCGGGGAGCGAACCCGAATCGTCGTCGAAGCCAGGCGGCAAGATTGTCTCGCCACAAATACGTGGCGGCTCGTCGCCGACGCCCAAGCCGTCCAGGCCTGAAATTCGCACTCCGACATTCCATACTCCGTCGTCGAGCGGCGGAGGCGGCAGGGGCAAAGGCGGATTCGAACTGCTGCCATGGAACGAACTTTCCTCAAATCAGAAGGCGGGCCGGGTCGTCGCAGGGATTGTCGTATTTTTTCTGATTTTTTTCTTCTTTCGAACAATTTTACGCGGCCTCGTCGGAGGGCGGGGGACGATTCAACCCGCACCGGCGGCGAATGGTTCGGACGCTCCGATTACCGAAGGCGACCGCAAAGACGGAATCGAATCTCTGTGCAAAGTATTTCAGATCTACGGACTGCCGAAGAACGACCACGACGCGACCGACGCGGCACACAATGCGGCTGAACTGTTCAAGCTCGCCGGGAATCAGTCGCCCGAGCGCAGCAACTACATCCTGACCTCGATTGTCGGGGAGTTCCGCAGCGGCAAACTGGGTCAGGCCGACTGCGCGGACGCCGGAGCGCCGGTGCCAACCAATGCGGCAGATACCCCGGACACTTCTTCCAGTCCCGACGCCCAGCCCAGCCAGTAACTACCCGCGGGCGGAACGGTCACGAGTTGTCCAGTAATATATCGGCACGCCGCTCAGCGCGATCAGCAAGCCCGGCCAGGTGAAGCGCGGCTTCAGGATCAACAGATCGATCATCAGCGCCGACGCCGCGATTACGTAGAGCGCGGGCACGATCGGATAGCCCCAAGCCCGGTATGGTCGAGGCGCGTCCGGAAGCCGTCGCCTCAGCACGAAGACCGCCGATACCGTCAGCACGTAGAACATCAGCTGCGCGAAGATTACGTAGTCGAGCAGCTCGGAGTAAGTGCCCGTGAGCGTGAGAACCGCCGCCCAGACTCCCTGCATGACGAGTGCGACCGCCGGCACGCTCGCGCGATTGAGGCGTCCGGCTGAGGCGAAGAATACGCGGTCATGCGACATCGCATAGATGACGCGCGCGCCCGTGAGGATCAGTCCGTTGGCGCATCCGAAGCCCGAGATCATCACCAGGATCGCAGTGAGCTTCGCGCCCGCGCTGCCCCACACTACTTGCATCGCTGCCGCGGCGACGCGGTCACTCGACGCGTGCGCGATTCCGCGTCCCACGACGCTCGCGGCGTCCGCCGTTCCCGACGCAGGCAGCTCGCACAGGTACGCGATGTTAGTGAGGATGTAGAGCGCGATTACGACGCCGGTGCCGAAAGCTAGCGCCAGTGGCAGATCGCGTTTGGGATTGCGTACCTCGGCCGCAACGAACGTGGCACTGGCCCATGCGTCGGCTGAGAACAGCGCACCGACCATCGCGGCGCCGAATATCCCGGCTCCGGCTATCGACATCGAAGGCGTGCCGAAGAACGCGGTCGAGCTGCCAAAGTTTGCGTGAAGCGCGACCGGATTCGGCAGCAGCACGCATCCGACGACGACGATCAAGCACAGCGAGAGAAGTTTCGCCGTGGTGAAGGAGTTCTGCAGCCACTTTCCCATGTTGAGGCCGCGCAGGTTGGCCGCCGTAAGAAGAGCGATCACTGCAATCGCGCCGGCCCGTTCGCCCGACAGTCCCGCGCCGCCCGCGCCGAACCATAGCGTCGATCCGAACACCGGCCACATGACGCCCGCGAAGCGAGCAAACGCAACCGCGACCGCCGCGATGGTTCCGGTCTGGATGACGAGTAGCAACGTCCAGCCGAACATGAACGCCCACATCCCGCCGTATGCCTCGCGCAGGTAGACGTACTGCCCGCCCGCCTGCGGCATCATCGCCGCGAGCTCGCCGTACGCCAGCGCACCCGCGATCGTCATCACGCCCGCGACCAGCCACACCATCAGCAACGCGAAGGGAGTGCCGACCTGGCGCGTGATATCGGCCGAGACGATGAAGATGCCCGATCCGATCATCGATCCGGCAACCAGCGTCACCGAATCGAACAGGGAGAGCCCCGGCTTCAGCTGTTCCGATGAAGGAGCGGGTTTAGGAACCGTCGCCATTGGCAACGCATGGTAGCAGTCCCAGCAAGCGCCTGCATCATAGTACCGAAAGTAGAGTCCACATTGATCTGATCACCAACCGGACCTAGTTTGAGGATCCAGAAAAGATCTGCGACGGGAGACGACGAATGCCGACAAAGAAAAAACCGTCAACCCCCAGGAAGGCTGCCAGGAAAGATCCCGCGCTCAGGCAGGTCGCGCAGCTGCGCAAGACCGTCAAGACACTGCAAGTCAAGCTCGATCGCGAGACCAAAGCGCGACAGATCGAGGCCCGCGTCAAGAGCGAAGCGCAGAAGGCGCGCGCACAGCTAGCCTCGCAGATTACGGCGCTGCGCGATCAGGGCCGCAAGCTCGCCGCAAATCTGAAATCCGCGCTGGGCGACGCAAGCAAGCGCGACGCCGCCCGTCACCGGGCTCTCGCAAAAATCGCGGATCTGAAGGCTGAGTATTCGAAAAAGACGGCGGACCTGAGGTCTCAGCTATCGCGCGCGACAACGGAACTGGCACGAAAATCCGAAGAACTGAAAAAGCTGGCGGGAGAAGCTGCCCATCGCGCAGTCGAAATAATCCGCAGCGACGAGCCTCAGGCGGCGCCCGAGCCCCGAATGGGTGGAAGCTCAGAACTGGTCAAGGAAGTATCGCCCCAGCAAATTGAAGACCGCGGAGATGACAAGGAGCCTGACGAAGAGCAATAGATCCGGCAATTGCCAGCCCCTGCATCCGAGTCAGGGATTCGGCAGATTCTTCCCGAGTGGCGCGCGGTCGGCGGGCTTTCCCGCGCGCCGACGGCTCTAAACGGCGCGCGGGAACCCGCTCAGAAAACGAACTGAATTACGGCGCAGCCGGGCTGGCCGCGGCACTTGCGGCGTCGCTGGCCACAGCGCTGGACGCCGCGGCGCCGGCATCGCTAGCCGCTGCCGCAGGCGCGGCCGCAGAAGCAGCAGCGTCAGGGGCGGGGGCCGTCTCTTCGGTTTTATTACAAGCCGTCGCGAAGAACATCGAAACTAGTGCTAGAAGCAGGACCTTGCGCATCGCTTTCTCCTTGGTTGGTCGGTGCTCAGTTGAGCGCGGAAATTCGAAACGGGGCAAGAATACGATAGGTGGGACATAACTTCAAGCGCGGATTTCGCGCCTTACCATGCATTTATTTTCGCACAGATTCGTAGCATGGGGCGAGAAATTTTTTGACTATTTGGTGCACATCTGTAAGATTCTAACATTATTTCGCCGTCTTTTGGGGCGGATGAGGTGGAGGTAGTTGGGTGGAAGATCGGCGCGTTATTTTCGCGGGCTCAGGCTCGCAAGTCGACACAATTCTCAAATCGTCGAGCATGAACTCGACATGGTGCGGAGTGCGGAGCGTCCCTTGGCGGGCGTGCCGACACTCATGCGAATTCGCAACTGGCTGATGCCGTCGGGACGGCTGACGGCCCGCCGATGCGCTCGGTGGCGCGACAACTCGAAGAAGCCTACCCAACCCGAGACGTCCCGGTGTAGAGTCGCGCGCGGGGCCAATCACTTCGCGCGCGGCGCGGGAGGTTAAGATGAGCGGGATCTCGCGAATCTCGACCAATACGCCGTGGGAGCCAATTGTCGGCTACTCACGGCTGGTGCGGGCCGGCGACATTGTCGCGGTTTCGGGCACCACCGCCACCGACGATCGCGGATTGATCGTCGGTCCCGGCCAGATGTACGTACAGGCGCGCCAGGCGCTCGAGAATATTCGCACGGCGCTCGAGCGCGCGGGCCTCGCGATGCATCAGGTAATTCGCACGCGGATGTTCGTCACCGACATGACGCGTTTTGCGGACGTCGCCCGCGCGCACAAGGAATTCTTCGCCGACTCGCCTCCCGCATCGACGGTTGTCGAAGTGCGGCGCCTCGCGAATCCCGACATGATGATCGAGATCGAAGCCGACGCATACGCGGGAACTGCGAATAGTCAGACCACGAATGCAAAGCCGCAAGCGTCGATCAAGCCCAAGCCAGCGGCGAAGTCCGCGCCTAAATCCGCAAAGAAGCCGCCATCGAAAAAGCCCGCGCGCCGCAAATAGCGAAACTCTGTCATCCTGACGAAGCGAGCAACGCGAGCGGCAGGAAGGATCTCGGACAGCTTCGCGCAAGCGAAGCCGGTACCGGTTTTGGAATCGCGAAGCGATCCTTTGTAATCTTATTTGAAAAGCAGCGTGCTGATCTGCTCACGGATCAAACGCCGCCGTATGTATTCCCTCCGCCCCGCTAGCAGAATGAAATGCGTTCGCGGCCGATGCCATGTACGGCTCCGGATAAACGCCGATCAGAATCGTAGCCAGTGCCGCGAGTCCAATCGCGGCAACCAGCGCGGGGCGACTACTCAGTTGCTGCACCTCCAGCCCGCCCTCCTGCATATACATCGCGACTAATACATAAAAGTAGTAATAGGTAGCGACTACACTATTGAGTACTGCGATTATTACCAGTCCGGTATATCCCTGGTGCAACGCTTCGCTGAAAATGTAGAACTTGCCAACGAAGCCGGCCAGCGGCGGGACTCCCGCCAACGACAACAGGAAGATTGCCATCGCGCCAGCGAGCAGGGGCTGACGCGACGCCAGTCCGCGAAAGTCGCTAATCAGATTGCCCACTTCGCCGCGCCGCTCAAGCGCGATTACAACTGCGAACGCGCCGAGATTCGTGAATGCATATCCGAGCAGGTAATAAAGAATCGCCGGACCCGACTGCACTCCCGCCGCCATGCCCAGCAGCAGGTAGCCGGCGTGCGCGATCGCCGAGTATGCGAGCATCCGTTTGATATTGGTCTGCGCGACGGCGATCAGATTTCCAAGCGTCATCGTCAGCGCCGCGACCACCCACAGCACCGTCTGCCAGTGCGCGCCAACTGATTCAAAATCGACCAGGAAAACGCGGACGAATGCCGAGAAAGCCGCCAGCTTCACGCCCACCGCCATGAACGCGGTGACCGGCGTCGGCGCGCCTTCGTAAACGTCGGGCGTCCACATGTGAAACGGCACCGCTGCAACCTTGAAACCGAAACCGATCACCATCATGCCGATTCCGAGCAGCAGCAGCGGGTTCGATCCAAGCGCGCCCGATGCAAGTGCGTCGTGAATGGGGCCTAGCTTGATAGATCCGGTCGCGCCGTAAACCAGCGCGATTCCATAGAGCAGGAACCCGGTTGAGAACGCGCCGAGCAGAAAATATTTTATTGCCGCTTCATTCGATTTAGGATTGCGGCGCATCATGCCCGCCAGCACGTAAACCGAAATCGACATGGTCTCGAGCCCGAGAAAAATTACGATCAGGTCGCCCGCCGTCGCCATCAACATCATGCCGAGGGTGGAAAACAGCAGCAGCGCATAGTATTCGGCGCCCGCAATGTGATTCTCGGCCGCGTAGTCGAGCGACATCATCACGGTGAACATCGCGGCGATCAAAATCACCAGTTCGAAAAATGCCGAAAAGCTGTCGATAGAGATCGCGCCCGCAAAAGCGATTCCGTTCTGACCTACGATTCCGAGCGTGAACACGAACGCCACGCCCAGGGACGCGAGTGTCACCAGGCCCAGCCCTTCGCTCTCGCTGTCGTCGACGCGCACTCCCACCAGCAGCACGACCATCGCAGCCACGGCGATGATGACCATCGGCAGGATTGGCAGCCAGACGAAGTTGATCGCGGCGAGATTAAAAGGACTCATCGGATCGCCGCCGCAATTTCACGGTCATGATTTAACGTTGGCAGAGTGGCTATTCGTTTCAGCTGTCGTTCATGCTCGAGCTGAGCTTCCGCGAAATTTGCCCTCGACAACATCGCAGTCACCGACGGCTCCATCCGGCTGATGAGCGGACGCGGGAAAAGTCCCATGAACAGCATCAGCGCGATCACCGGCACCATCACGGCAATCTCGCGGCCGGTCAGGTCGCTCATCGTTTCATTTACCGCCTTGACGATCGGCCCGAACCATCACGCGCTCATAGGCCCAGAGCATGTAGAGCGCTTCGAGGATGACGCCCACGACGGCGATAACTACGGCCAGCCTGATTCGAATGAATGCGCCAATCATGATCAGGAACTCGCCGACGAAGCCGTTTAGCCCGGGCAGACCGATCGACGAGAGCATCACGACGATATAAATTGCGGCGAAAACCGGAACGCGCTTCCACAAGCCGCCGAATTCGGAAATCTCGTGCGTGTGACGCCTCACGTAAAGCATCCCGATCAGCAAGAATAATCCGCCGGTGGAAACGCCGTGATTGAGCATCTGGTAGATCGCGCCGTCGATGCCCTGGGGATTCAGCGCGAAAATTCCGAGCATCACGAAACCCAAATGACTAACCGACGAATAGGCAATCAGCCGCTTGAGATCGGCTTGCATCATCGCGACCAGCGCTCCGTAAATGATCCCGACCACCGCCAGCGCCATGAACAACGGAATCGCCTCGACCGCGACGGTCGGGAACAGCGGAATCGCGAAGCGCAGAAAGCCGTAGGTGCCCATCTTGAGCATGACGCCTGCCAGTATCACCGAACCCGCAGTCGGCGCGTTGGTATGAGCGTCGGGCAGCCACGTATGCAATGGCCACATTGGCACCTTGACCGCGAACGCAACCGCGAACGCCGCGAACAGCCAGCGCGCTTCGGTAGCAGTCAGCGGCACCTGGTAGAGCAGCGGCAAATCGAAGCTGGTGCGATTGAAATGCACGTGCGCCTGGTAAACGAGGTATAGGATGCCGACCAACATCAGCAGCGACCCGACCATCGTGAACAATACGAACTTGATCGCGGCGTAGATCCTGCGGCCGTGCCCCCAGATGCCTATCAGGAAGTACATCGGGATCAGCATCACTTCCCAGAACATGTAGAACAGGAACAGATCGATCGAGAGCAGCGTGCCGAGCAGGCCGGTTTCAAGCACCAGCATGAAGAAACAGAACTCGCGCGGACGCTCCTCGATATCGCCGCCGCCGGAATAGAGTATCGACAGACTAATCAGGATAGTAGTCAGCAGAACCAGGAACAGGCTAATGCCGTCGATACCAATATGGTATGAAATGCCAAATGTGGGTATCCAATCGTACTGCTCGACGAATTGGTAGTCCGCCATCTGCGGGTTGAATTCGTACAAAACATAGAAGCTGAGCGCGAGTGGAAGCAGCGAGAAGATAAACGCAGAATTCCAGATAGCACGCTCTTCGCTCTGCATCAGGATAAAGAGCGCGCCGATTAACGGCAGAAAAATCAACGCTGTGAGCAAACCGCCACTCATCGCCCGGTCACCAGGAACAGGTAGTAAGCCACGATCCCCAACGCGCCCAGCAGGTAAACGAATGCGTAGTGCTGGACGTTGCCGGTCTCGGCCCGCCGCGCCACCTGTCCCGAGGTCTGGACGGCGAGTCCGGCGCCCTCGGCGGTGCCGTCGATCGCATAGCTGTCGATCGCGCGGTTGAGCACGTTGTCCGAGATCCAGAACAGAGGTCGCGTGACGATCAGGTCATATAGGTCGTCGATGTAGTACTTGTTGAGTAGCAAGTCGTATGCAGGCTTCAGTCGCCACGCCAGCAGGAACGGGATTCCTGGCAATTTGATATACAACACCCAGGCAAGCACTACTCCGACGATCGACGCGCCCGACGCGATCAGGGAAAGGTCAAATGAGCTTGCCTCAATTGCTGGTTTGAAGTTACCGACCACCGGCGCGAGGAACCTGGCGAACGCGTCTCCCCAAAGGTATCCGTCAGGAAGGTTCACCCATCCGCCAATAGTTGCGAGAATAGCCAGTACGATAAGCGGAATAGTCATTACGGCCGGCGATTCGTGGATGTGATGCTCCTTATCAGAGTCGACACGCGAGTCACCGAAGAACGTCATGAAGATCAGCCGGAACATGTAGAACGACGTGAGCCCGGCGGTGATCACACCTATGAGCCAGAGCCAAAAATGTCCCGACTCGTAGGCAGAATCGAGAATCAGATCTTTCGAGAAGTAACCGGAGAACGGAAATATCGCGGCGATCGCGAGCGTCGCGATGAACATCGTCAGGAATGTGATCGGCACCTTCTTCCGCAGTCCGCCCATCTTGTTCATGTCCTGCTCGCCGCCGAGCGCGTGCATTACAGAACCGGCGCACAGGAACAGCAGGCCTTTGAAGAACGCGTGCGTCATGACGTGGAAGATTCCCGACGCATACGCGCCCGATCCGACCCCGAGAAACATGTAGCCGAGCTGGCTGATGGTCGAGTAGGCGAGCACTTTCTTGATGTCTGGCTGGACGATCGCGATGCTCGCGGCAAACAGCGCAGTCAGCGCGCCAACCGTCGCGACCAGGTCGAGAGTGTTCGGCGTCATAGAGAACATGAACCCGAGCCGCGCGATCATATAGACGCCGGCGGTGACCATCGTCGCCGCATGGATCAACGCGCTGACCGGAGTCGGGCCGACCATCGCGTCGGGCAGCCATACGTAGAGCGGAATCTGCGCGGACTTGCCGGTAGCGCCGATGAAGAGCAGGAAGCATGCTGCAGTCGCGCCCGCGCCGCCGAGCAATGCAGCATTGTTGCGAAGCTCGACGAAGTTGAGCGTCCACACCCCGTGCGCGCCGAGCGTGCCGACAATCGTGAACATCCCGAGTAGAAAGCCCGCGTCACCAATTCGGTTGACGACGAACGCCTTACGGCCGTTATAGGCGTACTGAGGATTGGTGTACCAGAATGCGATTAGCAAGTAGGAGCATAGCCCGACGCCCTCCCACCCTACGAACATCATTAGTAAGTTGTCCGCAAGAATGAGTATCAACATCGATAGCGCGAACAGGTTCATGTAGGTAAAGAAGCGCGCAAAGTCTTCGTCGTGCGCCATGTACCCGACTGAGTAAAGGAAGATTAGTGCGCCGACCCCAGTGACTATCATCACCATCACGCCCGATAGCGCATCGAGCCGCAGTCCTAGCTCAGCGTGAAAAGGCCCGCCCTCGATCCATCCCCAAAGATGCACGGCAAGAGCGCTGCCCCCGGGCGCGGTGATCAACTTCAGGTCTGAGTACAGCGTGACCGAAGCCAAATCCCAGAATGCCCACGTCGCGACGAAAAACGCCGCGAACATTACGCCTGGGCCGACGACATTTACCCAGCGGCGTCCAAGCCGGGCGCCGAAGAACAAATTGAACACGACGCCGAGCGCCGGGAACAGCAGGATTAGCGCGAGTGCTGGAAACTCAACCGTCATTGGTTTTGGTCACCATCTCATCAGCGTCAACTCGTCGGCGTGAACGGTTTCGCGATTGCGGAAGGTCGAGATGATGATGCCGAGACCGACGGCCGACTCCGCCGCCGCGACCGTCATTACGAAAAACACGATCACCTGACCGTCCATCGATCCCAGCCGGGTGCCGATCGCGATGAAGGCAAGATTCACCGCATTGAGCATCAGTTCGATCGACATAAACATCACGAGAATGTTGCGGCGGATGATCACGCCGGCCACGCCGATGGCGAAGATGATCGCGCTTAGCGACATCATGTAGGTGAGGGGGATCATGAGGCGATTTTCTCCACGACGCGCGGCTGCTCCTCGACCACGACCGGCAGCCGACGCGCGAGTGCTATCGAACCGACCATCGCAGCCAGCAGCAGCACGGAAGTCACTTCGAACGCGACCAGGTAGTCGGTGAACAGCTTGCCCGCGAGGCTCGCGAGTGAACCATAGCCGGCGGGCTCCCGAGTAAATTTTACCTGCAGATGGGGAGGCGCGAGGAGAAAAAACAGCTCAGTCACGAGCAGAGCAGCCCCGAGTGAGCCGAAGGCCTTCAGCGCGAGATGACCGGTCGGTCCGGTTTCGACTTGAAGATTCAAAAGCCAAATCACGAACAGGAACAGAACCATGATCGCGCCGGCATATACGATGATCTGCAGGAAGCCGACCACGACGGCGTTCTCGCCGATAAACAGGATAGCGATCGTCAGCAGCGTCGAGATCAATGAGAGCAGCGAGTGGATCGGATTGCGCTGGATGATAACGCCGAGCGCCGAGACGATCGCCAACGCACCAAGAAAGATATACAGGAACGGAGGCATCACTGGACTCTCCCGGTTGCTACCACGACGAACGCGGTCAGCAGTACGTTCAACAGTCCGAGCGGCACAAGCCCCTTCCATCCGAGGCGCATCAACTGATCGTAGCGAAAGCGCGGCAACGTCCATCGCACCAGGCCGAGGAAGATGCACAGCGCGACAACCTTCACCAGGAACGCGACGATGCCGAGGATCGAGACGGCCAGCGCCGGCACCGCGAGAAACGCGCCGCCCGGTAGATGAAATCCATCGCGCATCAGCCACGGAACCTGCCATCCGCCGAGGAAAAACGTCGTCAACAACATCGCGAGCAACGCCTGCTCGGCGAAATCGGTAAGCATGAAGACGGCCTGCTTGCCGCCGGAGTACTCGGTGAAATAACCCTGGATCAGCTCCGAGTCGCTCTCGGGCAAGTCGAACGGGATGCGCTTGGATTCCGCGGCGCCCGCCACGAGCAGAAGGATGAAAGCGAGTGGCTGCACGAAAATTCCCCAGCGCGGCAAAAATCCAAACCATACACCGCCCTGCCCCCGCACGATTTCCTGCAAGTTCAGTGTGCCGAAGGTCATGATGACCGACACTATCGCGAGGCCCATCGCCAGTTCGTACGAGATCATCTGCGCGGTCGCACGAATCCCGCCGAGCAGCGCCCATCGATTGTTCGACGACCACCCCGCGAGCGCGACGCCGTACACGCCGAGCCCGATCGTCGCAAGCAGATAGAGCGCGCCGGCATTGAGGTTGGCGGCCTCGAGTCCGATGCGATGACCCGCAATCGAGATCGTGTCGCCGAACGGGATCACAACGAACGTGATCATCACCGGGAACAGCGCGAGGAACGGCGCCAGCGTGTGCAGAAATTTGTCCGCGCCGGCAGGCACGAAATCTTCCTTGGTGAACATTTTGACCGGGTCAGCGATAGTGGTGTTGATGATGCCGAGGTTGGGCATACCCATCCGCTTGCCGAGGCCGGTGATGGTGACGCGATTCGAGCCGATTCGATCCTGGATGAGCGCGCTGCCCTTGCGCTCGAAGTAGAGCAGGAACAGCGACAGGTTCAATCCGAGCAGGATCATCAGGACTGCTTTGATCGCGCCGGCTATTAATTCAATGGTCACGTGCGGCAAGCTCGTCGATAAGTTTGAGGGTGCTTTCTTCGGTGAGATTTTCGACGTACGCGTCCTGATTCAGCTGGAGCATCGGCGCAGTCCCGCATGAAGCCAGGCATTCGGCCGAGTCCAGTGTGAACTTTCCGTCGGGCGTCGTCTCACCCAGCTCGATTTTCAATTTGCGCCGGATGCAGTCCACGATTTTGTCGGCGCCGCGCAGCCGGCACGAGAGATTCGTGCACACGTCGAGCAGGTAGCGGCCGACCGGCTTGCGATGGAACATCGTGTAGAACGAGACGACCGCACGCACGTGCGCGGGCGGCAATTCCATCAGATGCGCGACGTAGTCCTGGGTCGCGTCGCTGAGCCATCCGAACTCGCGCTGCGCGATCCACAGCGTCGGCAACAGCGCCGCCTGGCGCGTCGGGTAGCGGCCAAGCAGTTGGCGGTACTCGTCGAGCGCCGCGTCGGAAAACCTGGGTTGATCGTTCTCGGGCATGGCAGAAGTATTACAGGGCCTTCAACGTAGGAGTTGGTCAGTTTGAGGAATCTAATGATTGGTAGCGAAAATTTCGTCAATCCGCCAGAGGTGCACGCTCGAGTTCCCGAGCACGCCGCCAACTTGCGGGGTCCGGCAGAACGGGTTATCTATCGTCCGCGACTTCGAGGCAAGAGGCTTGAGCGGTTCGGATTAAAACGCGCTGGTTGATTCGACCTATAAGCGCCTCGAAAATATTTACGCGATGCGAATTATTGCGGGACACGCTCACGGCAGAAGGCTCAAGGCACCGCGCGGTTTGCTGACGCGGCCCACGTCGGCGCGGGCGCGCGAGTCGATTTTTTCGCGGCTGGCGGTGCGGATGGATCTCAACGGCGTGCGCGTACTCGACATTTTCGCCGGCAGCGGATCGCTGGGCATTGAATCGCTCTCGCGCGGCGCCGCGCACGTGACGTTTGTGGATTCGTCGCGCGATGCGGCGGCTGCGATTCGCGCAAATCTTTCACAGCTTGAACTTTCTGATCGCGCACGCATCGTCGTGTCGGAGGTGCATCGCGCACTCGGCGAACTCGGACGCTCGCATGAAGCTTTCGATTTGGTATTTGTCGACGCGCCGTTCAAGGACGACATGAGCGCCGACGTTCTGGCATTGCTCGGTGAATTCAAGCTCGTCGCCCCTGGCGGATGGGTGGTAGTGGAACAATCGAAACGCGCGCCGGCGGCGCCGCCCGCTCCTGAAGCCCACGAGCGCGCTTTCGTTGCAACCATCGGTGATCATCGGATCGCCTTTTACCGGCGACCAGAAGCGGCGCCGAGTGCTGAGTGACGGCCTAAAGGAAATGACAAAAGGCAAAGAGCGTTCCCCGTTGATCGCGGTTTACCCCGGCAGCTTCGACCCAATTCATAACGGTCACGTCGACGTAATCCGGCGCAGCGTCGCGATTTTCGACGAGGTGATCGTCGCGGTCACTTACAATCCGCACAAGGATGCGGCGCTGTTCTCGGGCGACGAACGGGTCGAAATAATCCGCGAGGTGATCCGCGACCTCGAGCCGCGCGCGCGTGTCGACAAGTTCAGTGGACTGTCGGTGGATTATGCGGAACGAATCGGCGCCAAGGTTTTGATTCGATCGCTGCGCGCCGTGACCGATTTCGATTACGAGCTGCAGATGGCGCAGATGAACAAGACGATGAGCCCCAACGTCGAGACCATTTTCATGTTTTCAAATCCACGGCTGTTCTTCAGCTCCTCGCACTTGATCAAGGAAGTCGCGGGATACGGCAAGCGCCTGCCCGAGCTGGTGCCGGAGCTAGTGATCGAGCGGCTACGCGCGAAGCTCAAAGTCGGTTAGGCGGTTCTTTCAAAACGCCGGGACAGATACAATCTCACTTCGTTTGCGGCGGTCTAACGCCGCGCGTATCACTTTTGGAATCCGGACTCAGAAAATGCTGAAGCTCAATCGCAGAATCGCCGCAATTAAACCGTCTGCCACGCTGGCGGCCGACGCGCGCGCCACTGAAATGAAGCTGGCAGGAATCGACGTCATCTCGCTGGCCGCTGGCGAGCCCGACTTCGATACTCCCGAGCACATCAAGAAGGCCGCCGACAAAGCGCTCGCCGCGGGACAGACGAAATACACTGCCGTCGGCGGAACTGCGGCGCTCAAAAATGCGATCAAGCTGAAGCTCAAGCGCGACAACAACCTCGACTATGAGCCGCCTGAGATAATTGCGTCGGCCGGATGCAAGCAGGCCGAGGCCAACGTGATCAACGCGCTGTTCGATGAAGGCGATGAGGTGATCATCCCGACGCCGGCCTGGGTGAGTTTCGCCGCGATGGTGTCGCTGTCGGGCGCCGAGCCGAAGTTCGTGCCGTGCTCGGAAGAGTCAGGCTTCATGCTCGAGCCTGAGGCCTTGCGTCGCGCGATTACGCCACGCACGCGCGGCATCATGCTGAATTCGCCGTCGAATCCCACCGGCGCCGTGTACGGGCCTGAGCAGCTCACCGCTATAGCGAGGGTTCTGGTCGACACTGACATCTGGGTCATGTCCGACGACGTTTACGAGCACATCGCTTACGGCGAGTTCGCGCCGCATCTGTTCCATATCGAGCCGCGGCTCAAGTCTCACGGCATCGTGTTCAACTCGCTCTCGAAAACCTACGCGATGACCGGATGGCGGATCGGATTCGCGGCCGGGCCGAAGGAAGCGATCGCGGCTGCCGGGCGCTTGCAGAGCCAGAACAGCGGCAATCCCAATTCTATTACGCAAGCTGCCGCGATCGAGGCGCTGACCGGTCCGCAGGACGCGCTCAAGCCGATGCTCGAGGCGTTTCGCGAGCGCAACGCGTTGGTGGTCGAGCGCGTGCGGCGCATCCCGGGATTCAGGCTGCCCAACATTCCGCAGGGCGCATTTTACGCGTTCCCGAACGTGTCGGAGCTGATCGGCAGCCGATTCGGCGACAAGCAAATCACCGACGGCGATACGCTCGCCGCATTCCTGCTCGACGAGGCGCATGTCTCGCTGGTGGGCGGCAACGACTTCGGCGCGCCGGATCACGTCAGGCTTTCCTACGCCACTTCGGTGAAGAATCTGAACGAGGCATTCGATCGGATTGAGCGCGCGGTCGCAAAGCTCAAGCGCTAGCAGCAGTGTCGCTGGTCAGTGCTTTCGCCACGGAGCGGGAAATTCGCCAGTCTCGAGCCAGTGCACATAGTCGGCGAGAATCTCGGCGTGATCGAACGCGAGCGGAGTCGGTGGATTGCGCGGATCGCATAGCGTGGCATTCTTAGCGTCATCGGCGCCGCGCGGCGTTCCAGATGCGCGCGCGACGTACACCAGTGTGATTGTCTGCCCGCGCGGATCGCGGTCGGGTCGCGAATACACGCCAAGCAGCGCGCGAATTTCGACTTCGAGCGAGATCTCCT
Organism: uncultured delta proteobacterium; assembly: GCA_963744545.1. Taxonomy (GTDB): domain Bacteria; phylum Desulfobacterota; class Binatia; order Binatales; family Binataceae; genus Binatus. Next base: position 10,204 of record CAVUUH010000044.1, on the reverse strand, counting down.
CGCGCGCCTCGCGCACGGCAGCCTCTTCGACGGTCTCGCCGAAATCGACGAAGCCGCCGGGAATCGCCCATCCCAGCGGGAAATTCTTACGCTCGATCAAAACGACTTTGTCGCCAATCTCGGCGATTATGTCGGCGGCTATCGGAGGACATTTCGGTCGTGGCATGATGCGATTCTAACATGGCGGTAACCTTATGCAGGTAGCTCGGCTTTACAACGTCGGCGACATCCGCGTCGAGGAAAGCGCGCGGCCGATGGTCGGTGACGGCGACATTCTCGTCCGCGCGAGCGCATGCGGCATCTGCTCGGGCGACATCATGCCCTGGTACATGAAGCGCAAGGCGCCGCTGGTGTTCGGACATGAACCAGTCGGTGTCGTCGAAGAGGCCGGAGCGGCGGTCCGTGGATTCAAAACCGGCGACCGCGTTTTCGTACACCATCACGCGCCCTGCTTCCAATGCGCAGCGTGCAGTCGCGGCGAATACGTGCAATGCGCGACCTGGCGCGCGACAAATCTCGTTCCGGGCGGGATGGCCGAGTTCTTTCTCGTGAGTGCGGCCAATCAGCGCGACACACTGAGGCTCCCCGATTCGATTGCCGACGCCGATGGCGTGCTGATCGAGCCGGCCGCATGCGTCGTCAAGTCGCTCAAGCGCTCGGGCTTAAAGGCAGGAGAATCAATTCTGATCATCGGTCTCGGCATCATGGGCATGATGCACGTGAAGCTGGCGCGACACCTGGGCGCCGGCACGATCATCGGCGCCGACCTTTTTCATTCACGCGCCAAGCGCGCAATCGAGCTCGGCGCGGATCGCGGAATCGTGGTCGAGGGGGACAACCTCATCGAGCAAGTGCGCGAAATCACCAACGGCGCTATGGCCGACGTCGTGATCGTCGGACCCGGAACGTCGAAAGCAATCGCCACCGGAATTGCCGCGGCCGGCAAAGGCGCGACGGTCGTGCAGTTCACGGCGACGCCGCCCGACGACGAGCTACTCGTCAAGCCGCACGACTTGTACTTCAATGAGACGCGGCTGGTGCCCAGCTACTCGTGCGGGCCCGACGAAACGCGCGAAGCGCTGGCGCTGGTCGAACGCGGCGTGATCAATGCCAGAGAACTGGTGACGCATCGCTTTCCGCTGGCGCAGATCAGCGAAGCGTTTGCGACCGCGCAAAAGCCGGAATCGCTGAAAGTGATAGTCACGTTCGCGAGTTAGTCAGATCAGCCCCAGACCTTGTAGACGTAACAACCAACAGTCAGCAAAGGCGGGGCCGTAACTGAGTAATCAGCCCGGCGATTAGCAGATAGACAAACGAGGGCGGCTGCCGATGCAACCGCCCTCGTTACTATCAAGCCTGAGCGAAATTACGGAGTGGCAGGAGCCGGTGCTGGAGCGCCGCTGTCCGGTGCTGGCGCCGCCTCAGCCGGTGCCGCTTCTGCTGCTGCGCGGTGACGACGGTGACGCATCGGATGATGCTCGGTCATCGTCTTCGACGCGATCGCTTCTGCGCGATCCGCAGCCGCTTTCGCATCGCTGGCCGCCTGCTCTACGCGGCTCGCCGCTGCCTGAGCCTGTGCCGCCGCAGCCGAAGACTTCTGTGCCGCAGCGTCAGCGCGAGCGGCAGCCTGGTCCGCCTGGTTCGCCGCATTGACGGCGCGCTGTGCTGGATCCGGCTCGTTCGAGGAACATCCCGCGAACAACGAAAGGGACAATACAGCCCCGGCAAGCACGATCAGTTTCGAAGTTTTTCTCATTAACCCTTCCATTTATTCCTCCTAAGGAATGCGCAGGATTGTTGCTAGGTCGTTAACGGATCTCCTGCATTAAGACTCTCAATTTGTCGCACAAACTCCCAGTCCTATGCAAGTGTTGGTTGGGCGAATTGCTACTCTCTGTACTATTGACCCGACTGGCTATTTGCACATAGCTCGTCGCGATAGTGTGTTATGACGAGGCGATTAACACTCACTAGTTAACCGAAGGTGTCGAATTCATTTACGTCCACTCACAGCAGGATATTCGGCCTCATTGCCAATCTTCTCGCGCTCGGCATAGTCGTGAGTAACTACCCTAACACCTTAAGATATTACTATCCGGCGAAGGCGAAAATGACTATTCGGTTCGGATAGCACATGTTCCCAACTTATCGGCTTTTTCGTTCCCTGCGCGACTAGAAATCGTCGCCGTAGTCGTCCATACCACCCATGCCTCCCATACCGCCCATGCCACCCATGCCGCCCATACCACCCATCCCGCCCATTCCACCGCCGCCAGGCATCGCGGGCCTCGGCGCTGGCTTCGTCGGAGCCTCGGCTACCGCGGCCTCGGTCGTCAGCATCATCGACGCAGCGCTGGCCGCGTTCTCGAGTGCGGAGCGCACGACCTTGGCGGGATCGATCACGCCAGCTTTGACCAGATCCTCGTAAACTTCGGTGGCGGCATTGAAACCGAAATCACCTTTGCCTTCGAGTACTGCGTTGAGAACGATTTCCGGCTCGTGACCGGCGTTGCGCGCGATCTGCCGGAGCGGCTCCGCCATCGCCGCCGCCACGATCCCGGCGCCGGCCTTCTTGTCTTCATTGAGTCGGAGTGACTCCACCGCCGCGATTGCGCGCACCAGAGCGACGCCGCCGCCCGGCACGATTCCTTCTTCAACTGCGGCGCGGAGGGCATGCACCGCATCATCGACCCGTGCCTTTTTTTCCTTCAGCTCGACTTCGGTTGCAGCGCCAACCTTGATCACGGCGACACCGCCGGTGAGCTTGGCCAGCCGCTCCTGCAGCTTCTCGCGGTCGTATTCGGAAGTAGTGTCTTCGATCTGCCGGCGGATCAATTCGATTCGCCCCTGGATCTCAGACTTCTTGCCGGCGCCACCGATGATGGTCGTGTTGTCCTTGTCGATCAGAACTTTCTTCGCCTTGCCCAACGAGGCGATCTCGACATTCTCGATCTTCGCTCCGAGTTCCTCTGCGATCAGAGTGCCGCCGGTCAGGATCGCCATGTCCTGCAGCATTTCCTTGCGACGATCGCCAAAGCCCGGCGCCTTTACCGCCGCGACTTTGATCGTCCCGCGCAATTTGTTGACGACCAGCGCGGCCAGCGCCTCACTTTCGACATCCTCAGCGATTATCAGCAGTTGGCGTCCGGTCTGCACGACGCTTTCGAGCAGCGGCAGGATTTCGCGCAGGTTCGAAAGCTTTTTCTCGTAGAACAGGATCAGCGGCTCCTCGAGCTCGGCCGTCAACTTGTCGGGATTAGTGACGAAGTACGGCGACAGGTATCCGCGATCGAAGCGCATCCCTTCGACCAGGTCGAGGACGGTGTCCAGCCCGCGCGCCTCTTCAACTGTGATCACGCCTTCCTTGCCGACCTTGTCCATTGCGTCGGCAACAATTTTTCCGATCGACCTATCGCCGTTGGCTGAGACCGTGGCGACCTGCTCGAGCCGATCGCGCTCCTTCACCGGCCGTGACATCTCCTTGATAGTCGCGACCGCCTTGACCACCGCGGCCTCGATTCCGCGCCGCAGTTCCATCGCAGGGAATCCCGCCGCGAGCAGTTTGATCCCCTCGCGCACAATTGCGCCCGCCAGCACGGTGGCGGTGGTGGTGCCGTCGCCGGCGACATCGGAGGTCTTCTGCGCGACCTCGCGTATCAGCTTCGCGCCCATGTTCTCGAAGCGGTTCTCGAGTTCGATTTCCTTGACCACCGTCACGCCGTCCTTGGTCACGGTCGGCGCGCCGAAGCTCCGCTGGATCATGACGTTGCGACCCTTGGGCCCCAAGGTTATGCGCGCGGCTTCCGCCACCAGCGTCGCGCCCCTGACGATTCCGACTCGTGCTCTCTCGTGCAGCTCAACCGTTTTGGCTGGCATGTAAATATCTCCCCGTATTGCTATCTCGTTTCTGGATTCATCCCGGACAAACCACCACATCGACGGCGTGCGGGACCGCTATGAATTTAAACATCGTTGCGCGCGATGCAAGTGGAGCTGCCGTTTTGCCTCCGCAAGTAGCGGACACGGTCGCATTTAGATAGAGGATACGACGATGGAAACCGAATCTGCACGTCGTGCAACACCTCCGCTGCCTCGGTTGATTGGCAGCGGAGCACGAATACGGGCCTCATCTATCTTTATTGTGATCACAATAATTTTTCTGATTGCAGGTTGCGCGGCTCATGACGTGCCCTTCCAAGTAGAAGGAACCCAAGGCCAGGTGGGCCACCCGATTCATGCGGGCATCATCCTCGATGAAAAAGCTGCCGGATGTGGCGGTCCTGCAGCTGGTGAGGCGCTGGTTGCCGCGCGCAACCTTCCGCCGGGGATCCGGCAAAGCGGGCTAAATGATTGGTTGTTCGAGGGGACGCCAACCCAATCGGGCCACTGGAAGACCCAGGTTACGTTGATCGACCTGGTATGTAACGGTCCCCGCCCCGATCAGACTCTGCCTTTAGAGTTCGATATCTCTCCGTAAAGCGAGCAAACATAGTAGTGGCACAGGCTTCAGCCTGTGATCTTCAGCCTGGATTTGCATGGCCCAGAAAATCAGAGGCTAAAGCCTGTGCCACAGTTAGATTCGAGCACCAGCCGGATACGGCTTTAAGAAAACGGCTGAGCGTGCAATGATCGTTGCACCTACCTGGATTTCCTGCGGAGGCTATTCGACGTGAAAACAAACATCGGGCGATTGGCGGCCAAGCGAACCACCAGCGCCGTGATAGCGATAATCTTTGGAGCATTTGCCATTCTGCCAGCCTCGCTTGCGGCAGCGGCATCAACTGACGGCGTTCGCGCGATAGGATTTGAGCTTCGGCAGCACGCTCTCCAACTTACGGCCGAGCCGGAGACCGAGCCGGAGCCTGCCGATGCGACCGACGAGGATGACAAAGACGTTCCCACCAGCCAGGTCGACAAATACATCAGCGTCTATGAGTCGATGCAGAAGGACCATAACCTGACGGTCGAGCAGGCCGCTTCCAAACAGGGTCTCACGGTCGACCAGTTCAGGGCGCTCGAAAACAAAATCGAGGCGGACGACACGTTGCGCGAGCGAGTTCGCAAGGCGCTGAGGCACGCCGCGAATCCCAACGATAAAGACACGTCGGACGACTGATGAGTACTACGCGAACATCTCGGGCTCGCGCGACCGGAGCCAGACCAGTCCGCGGTACATATAATGTATGAACGACGCCGCAGTGACGGCGACCGTCGCGATTAGCAGCGCGTTGAAATCCTCGGGCCAGTAATTTCCCGCTCGCGCCAGCACCCCAATCACGCAGCCGAGCTGCATGACCGTGCTCAGCTTGCCGAGATAGCTCGGCCGCACCGGGACCCGCTCGCCGGTGAAGAACGAAATCATCAGGTAGCCGACCACGATCACGATATCGCGAATCATGACGACGCTCAGCAGGTAGCCCGGCAGTTCGCCGTCGATTGTCAGCACGACGAACGCCGACACCAGCATCAATTTGTCCGCGAATGGATCGAGAAACGCGCCCAACTCGGTCCGCGAGTCGAACCATCTCGCCACCGCGCCGTCGAGTCCGTCGGTCACGGCCGCTGCCGCGAACACGTAAAGCGCCGCCTCGTAACGCTGGCGCGTCAGAAATATCAGGAAGATTGGAATCGACCCGATTCGGCATAGCGTCAGAAAATTCGGGAGATTCAGCAGTTTGCTGTATGACGCCGGCGCGGGCTGCGCGCCGGGACGTGCGCGGATGCTGCTATGTGACGGAGCTGCCATGATGAGTCTGCTTGTGTTTGCGGTCAGCTTGCGGCGTCGGCGGCTTTGCGCAGGCGCCCCGCTACAGGAGCGCTCACGCGGGCTCGCATCGAAACCAGGCCGTCGCGATACTCCTCGCTTAGCACTTCTCCATCCCTTCGCGCCATTGCCACCAGGTCGCCGCGCAAGGCAGGGAAAGTGACCGATACTTCCTCGCGCGATCCGCCGAGATGCCGCTCGATCACGTCGAGCAAATTGCCGAGGCCTTCGCCCTTCAGCGCCGAGATGGAGATCGCGTCATGCGCCCCGTTTCGATTCGCACCATGCTCTGCCAGGTCGGCCTTGTTCATGACGACGATACGCGGCGATGCACCCGCGCCGATTTCCTGCAGCACTTCGTCGACGATCGTCATGCGATCTGCAGCCAGCGGCGAGCTCGCGTCGACGACATGCAGCAGCATCGTCGCAGTGCGCACTTCCTCGAGCGTGGCCTTGAACGCGTCGATCAGCATATGCGGCAAGCGATGGATAAATCCGACCGTATCGACCAGCATCACGTTCATTCCGCTGGGCAGCTTGAGCCGCCGAATCGTGGGATCGAGGGTCGAGAACGGACGATTGGCAACCTCGACTCCCGCGTCGGTGAGCGCGTTCATCAACGTTGACTTGCCTGAATTCGTGTAGCCGACGAGCGCGACGGTCGGAAACGGAACCTCGAGACGCCGGCGGCGCTGAATCGTGCGCGTACGCTCGACCTGCCCGAGCCGCGCTTTGAGGCGAGTCAGCCGCTCGCGCAGCCGGCGCCGGTCGACTTCGAGCTGCGTTTCGCCGGGTCCACGAGTGCCGACGCCACCGCCGCCCGCGCCGCCACCGCGAACGCGCGAAAGATGCGACCACTGACGCGTCAGCCGCGGCTGCAGATAACTGAGCTGCGCGATTTCGACCTGCAGCTTGCCCTCGAGCGTATGCGCGCGCTGGGCGAAAATATCGAGAATCAGCTGGCTGCGATCGATCACGCGAATTTTGAGTTCATTCTCGAGATTGCGCGCCTGCGCGGGACTGAGCGCGTCGTCGAAAATCGCCAGCGATGCGCCCTTCGATTGCGCCAGCTCGCGCACCTCGCCGGCTTTGCCTTTCCCGATGAAAGTGCGCGGGTCCGGCGCTTTCAGCCGCTGCCGAACAACCCCGGCCACCTCCGCCCCAGCACTTTCGGTCAAAGCTTTAAGTTCGTCGAGCGATTCGTCGGTGCCAATCCCGGCCTCGGATCCAAGTTCGATTCCAACCAGGACGGCGCTCTCGTGATGCTCATGGGCAACGTCGTAGGACTTAGCCAGATGATTACCTCAATCGCAGAGAATCTAACCATCAAGCCTATCAGATACCAGCAATCCCCGGTACGCCAAGTTTTCATTAAACACTGGGTGCAGGGGTCACCCCTGCCCAAGGAAGTGTGAAACCCACGGTGGGTTTCACATTAAATCAGGTGAACTCTTCCCTATCTCAATTCCACCGCACCAGGCGCGAGGATCTGCTCCAGCTCGGCGACGAAGGTTTGCGTCGGCGTCACGCGATAGCTGTCGCCTAGCAGCATCACTGCTTCGCGGCCGTCGTCGAGACCCAGATGCAAATACGTCATCGACTTGCCGCGATAACGCGCGAGCATCGCCTTCAGCGCGTCGAGGCCGCCGTTCTCCAACCGATTCATCGGAGCCGTGATCCGCACCTCGCGGATTGAATCGAGCAGCGCCGAATCGAGCGGAACCAGACCTTCGAGGATTATCTGCGCGCGCTCGTCGTCGACGTCCAGCTTACCGCGCGCGACCACAGGCTCGTCGCCCATGATAATCGCCTCGAACTTCTGATACGTCTCCGACCATGCAATCGCCTCGACCGCGCCCTCGCGATCTTCGAGCGAGAACGTCGCATAGCGTTTGCCCGACTTGTTGTTCTTGAGTTTCACGGCGTGGATCACGCCGGCAATCTGCACCGGGCTGCCGTCGGGCGCCGACGATAAATCCGCGGTTGTGACTTTGCTGATACGCGCGAGTTCGCGTTCGTACTTGTCCAGCGGATGGGCCGTGATGTAAAAGCCGAGCGCTTCTTTTTCGAATTTCAGCTTCTCGCGCGCGTCCCATTCCGGAATCGACTCGCGCGCTGCCGGCTTGGGCACTTTGATCGCGCCGCCGAACAGTCCAATCTGGTTCTTCTCCGCGTCGCTCTGCGCCTTCTGAGCGAGTTTGATCGCATTCTCAGCTTCAGCCATCAGCGCGGCGCGCACCGCGCTCACCGAATCGAACGCGCCGCATTTGATCAGCGCGTCGAGCACGCGGCGGCTGATCAGTTGCGTGCCGACGCGCATGCAAAAATCCGCCATGCTCTCGAACGGGCCGTTGGCATTGCGCTCCGCGACGATTGCTTCACCCGGCTTGCTGCCGACGCCACGAATCGCAGCAAGCCCGAAGCGAATCGCGCCGTCGGTGACCGCGAATTTCACCCGGCTCTGATTCACGTCCGGCGGCAGAATCGCAATCTTCATATCGCGCAGCGCCGCGATATTCTTGTAAGTCTTGTCGACGTCGTCCATGTCGAGCGACATCAATGCCGCCATGAACTCGTGCGGATAGTGCGCCTTCAGGTACCCGGTGGTGTAAGTGGTGAGCGCGTATGCGGCGGCGTGAGAGCGATTGAATCCGTACGATGCGAAGGTTTCGATCTTTTCGAAAATCGTGCCGGCGAGCGCGGCATTGACGCCATTTTTTTTCGCGCCGTCGATAAAGCTCGCCCGCTCTTTTTCCATGATGGCTTTGTTCTTCTTGCCCATCGCGTAGCGCAGGACGTCCGCCTGTTCGAGCGAGTATCCCGCCAGCGCCTGCGCCGCGCGCATGACCTGCTCCTGGTACACGATTACGCCGTAGGTTTCGCGCAGCACTGGCTCCAGGAGCGGATGATCGTATTCGACCGGCTCCTTGCCGTGCTTGCGATCGACGTAATGCTGCACCATCGTCTTGCCGTCCTGGATCGAGTCGAGCGGACCGGGACGGAACAGCGAGCCCGCGGCGATCACGTCATCGAAGCAGGTCGGCTTGAGCTCGGTGATGAATCGGCGCATCCCCGAACTCTCGAGCTGGAACACTCCCACCGTGTCGCCGCGCGAGATCATCTTGTAGGTATCGGCGTCGTCGAGCCGCAGCCGGTTGAGGTCGGGCGCCTCTTTGCCGCCGGCCTTGATAAGAGTGAGCGTGTCGGCGATCAGCGTCAGGTTCTTGAGTGCGAGGAAGTCGAACTTGATCAGCCCGATCTCATCGACACCCTTCATCGAATACTGCGTGATCGACAGCGCCGCCTCGTCGCGTTCCTTGTCGACGTAGAGCGGCACCAGATCGGTGAGCGGCTGATCGGAGATCACGACACCCGCCGCATGGCGCGACGCATGGCGCAGCAGGCCTTCGAGCTTGAACGCGTAGTTGAAAAGATCCGGATGCAGTTTGCGCTCGGCCTTGAGCCGCGGCTCCATATCGAGCGCGTCGGCGAGCGGAAAATCGCGGCCCTGCTTGGGCGCCGGATACAGCTTCACGATTTTATCGGTCTCGGCGAACGAGAGCCCGAGCACTCGCCCCACATCGCGAATCGCCTGCTTGCCCTTGATCGTGCCGAACGTGATTATCTGCGCGACCCGATCGTCACCGTACTTCTTGCGCACGTACTCGAGCACTTCGTCACGCCGCTCGAAGCAGAAATCGACGTCGATATCCGGCATCGACTTGCGCCCCGGATTCAACCATCGCTCGAACAGCAATCGATGCTCGACCGGGTCGACCTCGGTGATTCCCAGCGCATACGAAACCAGGCTGCCGACGACAGAGCCGCGGCCCGGACCGACCGGAATCCCACGCCCGCGCGCGTAGCCGATAAAGTCGGCGACGATCAACAGGTAGCCCGAGAAACCCATCTCGCGAATCACCGGGATCTCGCGGTCGATGCGCTCCTGGTATTGCGACTCGTCGACGTCGGCGCGTCGCGCGCGGATTTCAGTGAGGCGTGCTGTTAGTCCCTCGCGCGCGCGAGTCTCCATCTCGGCGTCGAGGTCAACGCCCGGCCCGGACTTGTACACCGGGAAATGAAACTTACCGAACTCGAATTCGAAATCGATTCGCCGCGCAATCTCGACACTGTTGCGCACCTCTTCGGAGTCGGCGCCGAATGCGCTCGCCATCTCCTGCGGCGTCTTGACGTAAAGCTCGTCGGTATCGAAACGCCAGCGCGTTTCGTCGGCCATCGTCTTGCCGGTCTGGATGCAGAGGAGGACTTCATGCGCCTTGGCGTCGTCGCGATGCAGGTAGTGGCAATCATTGGTCGCCACCAGCGGAAGCCCGACCTGCTTACCGATTTCGCGGAGCGCCTCGTTGTACGGCGAGTGGAGCTTGTTGTCCTGGAGCTCGAGATAGTAGCGGCCGGGAAACATTTTCGCGTACGACTCGG
>CAVUUH010000043.1:0-118222 GCA_963744545.1 uncultured delta proteobacterium | reverse complement strand
ATGCCTCTTTCACGGCACTGATTGGCCCGTAGCGCTTGGTGATTTCGTCGCCACTGGGCTGGACGCCGATTACCCAGGAGGTCGCGTTGGTACCGTAGATGGTCTTCTGATCGAGCCGGGTCGGCGTGATCACGATCGTGCTGTTAGTGGATTTGCCGCTCTGCTGCCGCTGGATTTCAAGCTTGACCGGGGAGCCGTCTCCCGCTTTTACGGTCTTGGAGAAATCAGCCCACGTATCCATCGGCTGGCCGTTGACCGCGGTAATTCGGTCACCGGTAAGAAGTCCGGCCTTCGCCGCGGGGAGATCCTTGGTGGTCTTGCCGACGACCGGCAATAGGGTTGGGACGCCGTACATGAAAACGAACGTGAGCAGCAGCGGTGCGAAAATGATGTTGGACAGCGGTCCTGCGAGCACGATCAGAACGCGCTTGCCGAGCGACTGAGTCGGGAACGCGCGGCTGCAATATGCCTCGATCAGCACTGCGGGAGGACGATCGGCCAACTCTTTGATCGCGTCGTCGACTTTGGGATGAGCGCGCACTTCATTGAGGAGCAGCGCTTCGTCGGGCTTCAGTTCGCGTCCGAGAATGAGTCTGTGCGACGCCGGCGCCGGACTGACTCAACGCTCGGCCAGCGCACGACAAGTGTTCGTCGAATTCGTCGGAGCCGGCAAGGACAGCTCCGTGCTCGCGCGCGGCGCCGATCAGGTCGAGGCCGATTTCGTGAAGATACAATTTGATTTCGTCGGGCGTGGGTTTCTCGCCGACCTCGTCGCCCAGCATTCGGACGTAGCCGCCGAAGGGAGTCGCGCCGACTGAGTACTCGGTCTCGCCACGGCGGAATCCCAAAATTTTTGGCGGATAGCCGACCGAGAATCGCAGCACGCGAACCCCGACTTTCTTCGCCATCGCGAAATGTCCCGCCTCATGCACAACCACCAGCACGGCGAAGACCAGTGCTGCGTAAAGAATCGACGATATCATTTAGTTTACTCGCAATTCCGAGGGGGAAGTTTCGGCGTGAAAATGCGGCCCCCAAAGCCGCATCATTGAAACCAATAGTAGGCGAAAAAGAGCGCGAAGACCAGTGAACAAGTGCGATCGAGCAGGCCACCGTGACCGGGGAAAATCCAACCCGAGTCCTTGACTCCCGCTGCGCGCTTCAAAGCCGAGCCGGCCAGATCGCCGAGCTGCGCAAGGATGGAAATCATAGCGGCAAATAGCAGGATTCGGCCCATGTCCCAGGTCCCGCCTATCATCTTAAAGAGCAACCATCCGCCAATCACCGTCGCGACCAGGCCGCCGAACGCGCCCTCAACTGTTTTGTTCGGACTGACGTGCGGCGCGAGTTTCGTCCGGCCCATGAGACCTGCCGATGAAGTAGGCGCCGCTGTCGCTCACTACCGCCAGCAGGATGACCAGCAGGAGATCGTAGTTGCCGCTCGGGGCGGTTTCGCACCAGCGAGAAAAATGGGAATAGAAATCCGACGTACGCGGCGCCGATGAAGACGAGGCGCGGTCCGCGGAACCTTTCGCCGCCGCCGGCGACTTCGATTCGCACGACCAGCCCCAGCATCATGAGGATCACGATCAGCGGCACGACCCATCCAACCCATCCGAGGTCGCCGCCGTAGAGAAGCGCGAACAACGGCACGCCGCCGACGACGGCGAACAGAGGTATCGCGACCCAGTGTAGAGCGCCGGTCATCGCGGCGACTTCGTAGAGTCCCCAGAGGCCGGCGATCACATTTACAATCGTGAATAACCAGGGCGGCGCGAACAGCACCAGCGCCGCGACCGCAGGCAGCAGGATCGCGGCTGTGAGAAGCCTAGTTCTGAGCACGCAGACGGGTGTCGGAGCCGTTGGTGACTGCGCCGAAGCGGCGCTCGCGAAGCTGGTAGGCGGCGATCGCGCTTAAGAATTCGCGCTCGCGGAAGTCGGGCCACAGAGTGTCGGTGAAATAAAGTTCGGTGTAGGCGAGCTGAAACAGAAAAAAATTGGAGACGCGCAGTTCTCCGGAGGTGCGAATCAGCAGGTCGGGATCGGGAAGGCCGGTGGTCGTCAGTTCGCGCGCCACCAGTTGCTCGTCAATTTGATCGGGAGAAAGCGCACCATCGGCCACCGCGCGCGCGATCGATCGCGCTGCATTGACGATGTCCTGACGGCCGCCGTACGACAATGCCAGCGCCACCGTCATCCCGTGATTATCGCGGGTCGCCGCGACGGTCTCGGCCAGAGCTTCGCGCACCCGAGGCGGCAGCCGCTCGGTGTCTCCCAGAGCCAACACGCGGATGTCGCGCTTCATCAGGCGTTTGGTCTCGGTGATCAGATAGCGATGGAAGAGGCCCATCAGAAAGCTGACCTCGGTGGTCGGCCGGCCCCAGTTCTCGCTCGAAAATGCGTACAGCGTGAGGTACGGGATGCCGAGTTCGCGGGCCGCATCGACCACCGCGCGTACGGAATCCTTGCCGCGGCGATGGCCCTCGTGGCGCGAGAGTCCGCGCCGACTCGCCCAGCGGCCGTTGCCGTCCATCACGATCGCCACGTGACGCGGCATCCGCGATGGATCCAAAGAGAGGTTGGGGAAATCGTCTAGTGGTAGTGAGATTGCCACTTGAGGTTCAGTCTTTACCTAAGATCGCGCGTCGCTTGAAGAGGTGACGGGCGAGTCTCAGACCTCCATGATTTCCGCTTCTTTGGCGGTCAGCACTTTGTCGATTTTTTCGATGAACTCGGTGGTGTAGGTCTGCACCTTGGCCTCGCCCGCGCGCATCTCGTCCTCGGTCGCCTGCTTTTCCTTGTGCAGTTCCTTGAGCATGTCGTTGGCGTCGCGGCGATGGTTGCGGACGCCGACGCGGAATTCCTCGCCGATCTTGCGCACGTGCTTCACGAGATCCTTGCGACGCTCCTCGGTCAGCTCGGGAATCGGAATCCGGATAATCTTGCCGTCGTTCATCGGGGTCAAGCCAAGATCGGAAGTCGAGATAGCCTTTTCGATATCGTGCATCGCGCCCTTGTCGTACGGCGTGATCACGATCAGGCGCGGCTCCGGCGCCGCCAACCCCGCCAGTTGTCGTAGCGGAGTCTTCGAGCCGTAGTAATTTACCTGGAGATTTTCGACCAGCGCGGTTGACGCGCGGCCGGTGCGGACGCGAGCAAGTTCGTGGCGAAAGGCCTCGACGGTCTTGTCCATTTCCTTGCGCGCGTCTTCGATTGTGTCCGTAAGCATGCTCACGGTGCGCTCTCCACTCGGGTTCCGATTTGCTCCCCCATCACGGCCCTTCTTATATTACCCGCTTTGCGCAAATTGAACACGATGATCGGCAGATGATTATCCATGCACATCGAGATCGCTGTCGAGTCCATCACCTTCAGATTTTTCTGCAACACCTCGATATAAGTGAGCCGGTCGAAGCGCTTGGCGCCCGGCTCGCGCACCGGATCGCGATCGTAAACCCCGTCCACGGTATGGCTCGCCTTGAGGATTACCTCGGCGCCGATTTCCATCGCGCGCAGACTCGCCGCGGTGTCGGTGGTGAAGTAGGGATTGCCGGTGCCGGCTGCGAATATGACGACGCGGCCCTTTTCGAGATGGCGCACGGCGCGGCGGCGGATATACGGCTCGCACAGCGCCTGCATTTCGATCGCGGACAGCACGCGAGTGACGACGCCCGAGTGCTCGAGCGCGTTTTGCAGCGCGAGCGCATTGATCACAGTCGCGAGCATGCCCATCTGATCGGCGGTCGAGCGATCCATCCCGCGCGCCTCGTAGTCGCTGCCACGGATGTAGTTGCCGGCGCCGATTACCATCGCGATCTGAACGCCGAGCGACAAGACTTCCTTGATTTCGAGCGCGATCTCGGCCAGCGCGTCGAGATCGAGTCCCGAACCTTGCGCGGGCGCGAGCGCCTCGCCGGATAATTTCAGGAGTATGCGGCTGAAGCGCGGCTTGCCGTCAGATGCGGTTTGAACTTCAGCCATTCCTCGAAGCTCCCGAAGGGGAACCTAACCCCTAACCCCTTCCCTCGAGGGAAGGGGAACAATCGCGTAGGGGAAGGGTTCTACTACTGCTTTCATCCCCCGCTGATAGGCCTAGGCCGGCCCACCCTTGGCGTCCAGGTTTTCGCCCAACTGGTATCGGGTGAAACGGCGCACGTCGATCTTCTCGCGCATCTGGATGGCGGCCTCGCCGATCAGATCGTTCACAGTCTTGTTCGGATCGCGCGCGTAAGCCTGCTCGAGCAGGCACGCTTCCTTGTAAAATTTCTCGATCTTGCCGTCCACGATCTTCGCGACGACTGCCGCGGGCTTGCCCTCGGCCTGTGACGCGTAGATCTGACGCTCCTGCTCGATGACGGCGGGCGACAATTCCTCGCGCCGCACGACGCGTGGATTCAGCGCCGCGACCTGCAATGCGAGTTCCTTCACCAGCGCCTGGAACGCTTCGGACTTGGCGCAGAAATCAGTCTCGCAATTAACTTCGATCAATACGCCGATCTTGCCGCCCGCGTGAATATACGAACCGACCGCACCTTCCGACGCGACCCGGCCCGCGCGGCCCGCGGCCGCCGCGATTCCCTTCTCGCGCAGCCATATGATGGCTTTTTCGAGATCTCCATCAGTCTCCGCCAGCGCCCGCTTGCAATCCATTATGCCGGCGCCGGTCTTCTCGCGCAGTTCCTGAATCAGCTTCGGAGTTATTTCCATCTCACAATTCCTGAGTTGAGCTAGTATTCTTGGCCGGTCGCGCTACTGCAAGCGACCGGCCCAGTTTCGGACATGAAAATCGAGTCTGTCGATTAGACCGCGCTTGGCGAATCAGGCGCCGAGGTGCCCATATCGGGCGCAGCGCCGGCATCCGAGCGAATATCCTGCTGGCCCTTGGCGCGTTCCTCGGCGATCTGCTTGCCTTCGAGAATCGCGTCGGCGACGGCAGCCGTGAACAGCTTGATCGCGCGAATCGCGTCGTCGTTGCCGGGGATCCGATACGCGATCAAATCAGGATCGCAGTTGGTATCGACCACGGCGGCAACTGGAATGCCGAGGCGGTTCGCTTCGGCGACTGCGATATCTTCTTTCTTGGTATCGATCACCCAGAGCGCGTCCGGGAGCTTGCGCATGTTCTTGATCCCGGCCAGCGTGGCCATCAGCTTTTCATGCTCGCGGCCGTTGTCGCTCATTTCTTTCTTGGTGAGCGCCTTGATCATTTCGGGATCGGCCATCGTCTCTTCAAGCTTGCGAAGCCGGTCGATCGACGCGCGAATAGTCTGGAAGTTGGTCAGCATCCCGCCGAGCCAGCGGTTATTGACGTAGTACATGCCGCATCGCTCGGCTTCTTCCTTGACGATGTCCTGGGCCTGCTTCTTGGTGCCGACGAACAGCATCGTGCCGCCCGCCGCAGCGAGGTCGCGCGCGAAGTCGAAGGTCGCGCGAAACATCTTCACGGTCTGCTGGAGGTCGATAATGTAAATACCGTTGCGGGCGCCGAAGATGTACTGCTTCATCTTCGGGTTCCAGCGGCTGGTCTGATGGCCGAAATGAACGCCGGCCTCCAGAAGCTGCTTCATACTGATTTCAGTCATAGAATTTAGTCCTTGCCTCTTGGCCCCGTGAGAGGGGCAATCTGTAAGTATTAGCAGGGTGGGGGGTTGTAGGAAAGCTCGCAGGACGAGCGGGCGCTTTTCCAGGTTCTGCTCGATTGTCCTAAATCTGAATCGTCAATGCCCTATCTTGAGGACTTGACCGACGCATTGTTTTTTAACCGCGGATCGTTCGCGGCGACGCAACGACCGTATCCGGGAAGCGCAACGTTGATAGCACAATCACCGTTCGAACACTGCTTGACTCTCTCCTGAATTTCGCCATCCGAAGGTTTAGACTTCAGACATTCAGCCTTGTTGTCGTACTGACTATCGACGTCCCACTCCGACAAGGGCGCATGTTCGAGTATTTCTCCGGGAGCGCCCCGCACTGGCGGCACCATCATGTACCAGACCACAAGTGTGAGCGCGGCAGCGTGGCGGAGATTCACAGCTTGCTCGTCACTTACTTTTTGTTGCCTTCAGCCGGATATCGTCGCTGGCGACGCAGGCGGCGTTGAGTGAGCGCGCTTTTCCTAAAGCGGCATCATTTTTCTGCAGGCGCTTGAGCTTGCCCGTCTTGTCGAGCGCGATCGGATCCTGCTGGTTGTTCTGAAGGTCGGTCAGCGCCTTTTCGCAATTGTCTTCGGTGTCGAAACTGGTGACGACAACCCAGCGCGCCAGCGGGATGTCGGCATCAACGTCATGCGGAATTTTGGGGGAGTCGGGCGGCATCATCAGATACCAGCCGACGAGGGCGAGCGCCGCGAGGTGGTGGCGGCTTTTCCGGTTAACCATTCCGGCAAGTTATACGCACTTGCGCGCGAAAAGTCATCGAGGCGCCAGAAGAAAAGGAGCGCTGCGCGATTTCAGAGACCGGAACCGGCTTCGCTGAAGCGAAGCTGTCCGAGATCCTTCCTCCCCTCGCGTTGCTCAGGTCGTCAGGATGACACCAAAAACGCGAAGCGGTCCGGAGGCCAGCAGCCAAGTCCTGCCGCTCGCATTCGCTCGCTTCGTCAGGATGACATACCTGCAGGAGATGGGAACAGCTACCCTAGGCGTTCATCGACTCGAGGAATTCCTCGTTGGTCTTGGTTTTGTCCATCTTGTCGATGAGGAATTCCATCGCCTCGACCGCGTTGAGCTGGGTCAGCAGCTTGCGCAGGATCCAGACGCGGTTGAGCGTGGCGCGCGGCAGCAGCAGCTCTTCTTTACGAGTCGAGGAGCGCTGGATATCGATGGTCGGGAAGATGCGCTTTTCGAGCAGGCGCCGATCGAGCGCGATCTGCTGATTGCCGGTGCCCTTGAACTCTTCGAAAATAACTTCGTCCATGCGGCTGCCGGTATCGACCAGCGCGGTGGCGATAATCGTCAGGCTGCCGCCGTCTTCGGTGTTGCGGGCGGCGCCGAAAAATTTCTTGGGCTTGTGCAGCGCGTTGGAATCGACGCCGCCTGACAGGATTTTGCCCGACGGCGGGACCACTGTGTTGTAGGCACGCGCGAGGCGCGTGATCGAATCGAGCAGGATGACGACGTCGCGCCCATGCTCGACCAGCCGCCGCGCTTTTTCGATTACCATCTCGGCGACCTGCACGTGACGCGTCGCGGGCTCGTCGAAGGTCGAGCTGACGACTTCACCCTGGACCGAGCGCAGCATGTCGGTGACTTCCTCGGGCCGCTCGTCGACCAGCAGCACGATCAGCACAATTTCGGGATGGTTATGCGCGATTGCCTTGGCGATCGCCTGCAGCATCATGGTCTTGCCGGTGAAGGGAGCAGCGACGATGAGCCCGCGCTGGCCTTTGCCGATCGGCGCGACCAAATCGATGATGCGGGTGGTCAAATCTTCGTGATTGTATTCAAGCTTGATGCGCTCTTCGGGATAGAGCGGCGTCAGGTTGTCGAACAGGATCTTGTCGCGGGCCTTTTCGGGATCCTCGTAGTTGATCGATTCAACTTTGAGCAGGGCAAAATATCTCTCACCCTCTTTCGGCGGCCGAATTAATCCTGAGACAACGTCGCCGGTGCGCAAATTGAACTTGCGAATCTGGCTGGGCGAAATATAGATGTCGTCCGGACCGGGCAGATAGTTGTAGTCCGGCGCGCGCAGGAAGCCGAAGCCGTCGGGCAGGATTTCGAGCACGCCCTCGCCGAGGATCGATCCGTTCTTGGCGGCTTGCGCCTGCAGGACGGCGAAGATCATCTCCTGCTTGCGCATGTTCGTGGCGCCGTCGACGTTGAAGTCGCGCGCCATCTGCGCCAGCTCGGTAATCTTCGCGCGCTTGAGCGACTTGAGGTTGAGGACACCCTCCTCGCTGATCACCGGCGCCGGTGGCGGAAGATTCGGATTACTGTCGAGGTTTACCTGCCGCGGTGTCCCGTTGGTCGAGCGCGGGTCGTCGAAGCGACCCTCCTCGGTCTTCGCAACGTGCCTGCCCTTGCCCATATGCCTTCCCCGCAACCTTGACTCCATTATCTTCGATGATGCTGGCGACAGCGGCGGCTAACGCGACGCGTATCGCAGGTTATGAACGTTTGTTCCAAAATGGGCCCCCTCGAAAGGAGATACCATTATAGATTTTATGAGTGCTCAAGCGGTCGGGATTCGGAACAACTGACGCCTTGAGTTCAAGTTCGGAATTACGGACCGCAGGGAAACGGGATCATCTCACCACCCAACCCGTTTCAGCGTCCTCAGTGCGGAAGCTTCAACTAAGACGCTACCTGCGCAATGCCATCGTGTCAACGGGGTTAGCTGAGTTCTATCCATCGGCGGAGCTCGCGCGCGTCTGATGAGAACAACTTCGTGGCGAGAAACTCGACGAAATCTATCGGTGGCGGTGCGACGAACTCGAGGCGCTTTCCGGATCGCGGATGCGTTAGTGAAAGTGCCAGCGCGTGCAGCGCTTGGCGATTAAAAAATCCACCGGCCGCCGCTTTGCCGCCGTACAGAGGATCGCCAAGACAAGGATGACCGATCGACGCGAGGTGCACGCGAATCTGATGCATTCGGCCGGTGTCGGGGTTCACGCGCACCAGTGACGTGCCCGGGTCGTCGGCGTCCGCGGGATTGAATCGCCCGAGCACCGTGATATGGCTGACCGCGTCGCGCGGCGCATTCGATCGCACCGACATCCGCTTGCGTTCGATGGGATGCCGCCCGACCGGCCGCTCGATCGTCACGCGGTCGCGCGCGACTTTGCCCTTGACGATCGCGAGGTAAGTTTTCTTGACGGTGCGATCCTTGAACTGCCGCGAAAGTGCAGTGCGTGAGAACGGCGTCCGCGCGACAACCATCACGCCCGAGGTG
Organism: uncultured delta proteobacterium; assembly: GCA_963744545.1. Lineage (GTDB taxonomy): Bacteria > Desulfobacterota > Binatia > Binatales > Binataceae > Binatus. The sequence goes on along the minus strand of CAVUUH010000043.1, from coordinate 109,333 downwards.
TCCTTGTCGAGGCGATGCACGATGCCCGGTCGCAGCACGCCGTCAGGCTCGGCCATCGCGGCCAGTTCGGGAAATCGCGCGAGCAATGCGTCCACGAGAGTGCCATTAGGATGCCCGGGCGCCGGATGCACCGTCATTCCCGCCGGCTTGTTCACGACGATTATTTCCTCGTCGTCGAAAATAACCGAAATCTCCGGCGCGTCGCCTTCCTTGTAGCTCGAAGGATCCAACTCACCAGCCGGAATCGCGGCGACCTCGATGCGATCTCCCGTGCGCACACCGCTCGACGCGCGTGCGGCCGCGCGGTTGACCGTCACCAATCCCGCTTTGATCATCCGCGCCACTTGCGAGCGCGAGTACTCCGGCGCAAGCCGCATCGAGACGAACACGTCGAGCCGCATCCGATCATGCTCGACGCCGGGGGTGATTGTCGTTGGCAAAATCAAGGAACTGACTTTACCGCGTCGACGCGCAAATCACGGCGTCGCTGCCGGAGGTATCGGCGGCGGCCCGGGCGGTACACTCGGCGGCGGAGCGCCGGCGTCGGCAGCCGGCGTACAGTTCTCGGTGCTGGTCGTGGCGACCGCGAGCCCGTAGGTCGTCTTCTGGCAGCCGGCCGTGTTCTCGTCGGGCCTGGTATAAAACCAGCACCCAGCCAGAATCGTCGAGAGCAGCCCAACGATTGTCATCGACAGGATTGCTTTCATGCGACGCCTCTATTCGAAACGATGAGGCAGCGGATGCGCCTTTTCGTACGCGGCGATCCGATCCTCATGCGCGAGAGTCAGCGCGATGTCGTCGAGGCCTTCGAGCAGGCACTTCTTGTCGAACGGTTCGATCTCGAAGCGCGCCGTCCATCCGAAATCGTCGGACACCGTCTGCTTTTCGAGATCGACAGTGAGCCGATACGCTTCGTAATCGCCGGTCGCGCGAAAGATATGTTCGACCTCGTCGGCCGTCAGCGTCACCGGCAGAAAACCGTTCTTCAGGCAGTTGTTGTGGAAGATGTCGGCGAACTCAGGTGCGATCACCGCGTGGAAGCCGGCGTCCTCGAGTGCCCACACCGCATGCTCGCGCGAGCTGCCGCAGCCGAAATTTTTGCGCGCCACCAAAATTGACGCGCCCTGGAATCGCGCCTTGTTCAGCGAGAAATCCTTGTTTTCAGTGCCGTCGGGGTTGCGCCGCCAGTCGATGAACAATCCCTTGCCCATTCCGGCGCGCACGACTGCCTTGAGAAACTGCTTCGGAATAATCTGATCGGTATCGACGTTGGCGCGATCGAGCGGCGCCACCATCCCGGTAAAATTTTTAAATTTTTGCATCGGGTGTCTCCTAAGAATTAATACTGGGTGCAGGGGTCACCCCTGCCCAGGGAAGCGTGAAACCCACGGTGGGTTTCACATTAGATGAAGTGTACCCATTCACCTTTGCCACTCGCGGACGTCGACGAAATGCCCTGCGATCGCTGCTGCCGCCGCCATCGCGGGACTCACCAGGTGGGTGCGGCCGCCCTTGCCTTGACGCCCCTCGAAGTTGCGATTCGACGTGCTGGCGCATCGCTCGCCCGGCTGCAGCACGTCGGGATTCATCGCGAGGCACATGCTGCATCCCGATTCGCGCCACTCGAAACCCGCTTCCGTGAAAATTCTGTCGAGACCGAGGCTCTCCGCCTCAGCTTTGACCTCCTGCGAACCCGGCACCACCATCGCGTGAACCGTTGGCGCAACTTTGTGGCCCTTGACGATACCGGCCGCGGTTTGAAGATCGCTCAGCCGCGAGTTGGTGCACGATCCGATGAACACGCGATCGATCTTGATGTCCTCGATTTTCGTGCCCGGCCGCAGCGCCATGTAGGTAAGCGCGCGCTCGACCGTCTCGCGCTGCTGCTTGTCGCCAATTTCCGCGGGATTCGGCACGCTCCCGCGCACGTCGGTGACCATCCCGGGATTCGTGCCCCACGTCACCTGCGGCGCGAAGGTCGCCGCGTCGAACACCACGCTGCGATCGAACTTCGCGCCGTCGTCGCTGCGGCACTGGAGCCATCGCGCCGCGAGCTCGTCAAATTCCTTGCCGCTCGGGATATAACGGCGCCCGCGCAAATACTCGACGGTGGTCTTGTCCGCCGCGACCATCCCGGCGCGCGCGCCGCCTTCGATCGACATGTTGCAGACCGTCATGCGTTCTTCCATCGAGAGCGCCTCGACCGCGGTGCCGCGATACTCGATCACGTGCCCGGTCGCGCCGTTGGTGTTGATCCTGCCGATGATGCCGAGGATCAAATCCTTCGCGCCAACTCCGGTGCCGAGCTTTCCATCGACGCGAATCTCGAAAGTCTGCGGACGCTCTTCCCACAAGCATTGCGTCGCCAGCACGTGCTCGACTTCGCTAGTGCCGATTCCGAACGCGAGCGCGCCGAACGCGCCGTGCGTCGCGGTGTGGCTGTCGCCGCAGACGATCGTCATACCGGGCTGCGTGAGCCCGAGCTCCGGGCCGATAACGTGCACGATGCCCTGTTCGCGCGATCCGATATCGAACAGCCGCAATCCAAACTCCGCGCAATTGCGCCGCAGCGTCTCGATTTGCAGTTTCGAATCGACGTCGGTGATTGGCTTGCTCCGATCGGTGGTCGGCACGTTGTGATCCTGCGTCGCGTACGTCCGATGCGGCGCGCGAACCTTGCGTCCCGAATGCCGCAGGCCCTCGAACGCCTGTGGCGACGTGACTTCGTGCACCAGATGCAGGTCGATGTAGAGCAGGGAAGGCTCGTGCTGCTTTTCGCGGACGACATGCTCTTCCCAGATTTTCTCGAACAGGGTTTTTGCGGCCATTGCGTTTTCAACTCCCGCCGCATCGGCGGCGTAACGATTTTATTGTGAAACTTCCATTCTTTAAACCGCGGCTGCGCGCCCATTCTTGCCGCGCGAGTAGCGCTCGATCCGATCCGACAGCTTGCTCGCGAAGGTGCTGAACGAGGCCAGCTCGTCGCGCGAAAATCCAGTCCAGATCGCCTCGATTGCGGCCTGCCGCGACGCGCGCAACTCCGCGAGTGTCCGGTGTCCCTTCGCGGTCAACTTGTAGCTGCGGTTCCTGCGATCAGCGCGCCCGATCGCGGCCGAGACCAGCCCGGCGTCGAGCAGTTGGCGCAATATTTTCGACACCGCTGCGGCCGAGCTGTCGCGGCTGCGCGCGAACATCGACGGAATAAAATGCTGGGTCGAGATTTCCTCGAGCACGCGCCACTGCTCGATTGTGATCCCCGCGTCTCGTGCGAGCACTTCGCGCCGACGCTCGAAAATTTCCGCGAGCGCGGTCATCGCTTCGATCGCGCGAAAAATGGGGTCACGTCGTCCAACTGCTTGCATCAGGCAAGATATTAACTATAGTTAATCAATCTTTGCAAGCACGATTCAAGAAGGATAGGGCGATGTCCAAATTCTTCGACCATATCACTCCCGAACTCACGGAATTCATCCGCGCACAGCCGGTATTCTTCGTCGCCACCGCAGCGCCGGAAGGCCGCATCAACCTGTCTCCCAAGGGGATGGACACGTTCAGGGTCCTGGATGAAAAGCGGGTCGCCTACCTTGACCTCACTGGCAGCGGCAACGAAACCGCCGCGCATCTGCTGCACGACGGTCGCATCACGATAATGTTTTGCTCGTTCGACACGAACGCAGAAATCGCGCGCATCTACGGTCGTGGCTTCGTGATTCATCCGAGCGACGAACGCTGGCGCGAACTCATCGCCAACTTTCCGAATCTTCCGGGCGTGCGGCAGGTGATGGAGATTCGCGTCGAATCCGCGATGACCTCATGCGGCTATGCGGTGCCGAGGATGCGCGAGACGACCGCGCGCGACACGCTCGAAAAATACTGGACGAAAAAGGGAGAGCAGGAGAAGGAGGATTACTGGCAGAAGCATAACCTGCGCAGCATCGACGGCCTGCAAACGGGGATGCCCGAAACCACGCCGCGCCCGCGTCGCTAAGTGCGCATCATTTGATTCGACGCGAAGGCGCGGCGCGCTCGGCTCGCGCCAAGCCGCGCGTGACCGCCTCGTCGCCGAATTTCTTCGCGACCGAATCCAGCGCTCGATTCAGACGGTCGCGCTTGCGATCCTCCGCCGGAGCCGATTCGAACAGTCCGAACTGGGTGTCGTCCGCCCGTTCGAGCTGATGCACTTGTACGCCGGCGAGGCGAATCTTGTCGCGGCCATCGACCTTGGCGAGCAGCGCCATCGCGACGCGCGAGATCTCAGGCCCGTCGTTGGTCGTGCCGTCCAGTGAAAAACTACGCGTGATCAGCGGATAGTGTCCGCCGCCGAGCGGGCGCGCGAGTTTCAGCTTGAGCGTGATCGTTCGCGCGCGCACACCGTCGGCACGAAGCCGGCGCGCAATCGCGTCGCCATGCGCAATCAGTGCGCGACGGAGTTCAATCGAGTCGAGCGCGTGATCGCGCGCAAAAGTATTTTCTTCGCCGTAAGACTTGCGCCGCCAATCGCCCTCAACCGTGCGCGAGTCGTTGCCGGAAGCGAGTTCCTGCAGATGCGGCCCCATCGAGCCAAACAGGCCCTTTAGCTCGCTCGGATCGCGGCGCGCGAGATCGCCGATGGTCCGGATTCTTTGCGCATGCATCCGCGCGAGCGTCACGCGGCCCACGCCCCACAGGCGTTCTACCGGCAGCGGCGTCAGGAACTCGCGCAGAATTTCCGGCCCTACCACGAGCAACCCGTCGGGCTTCGACAGGTCGCTCAGAATTTTCGCCGCCATCTTGGTCGGCGCGACCCCGACCGACGCGACCAGGCCGGTCTCTTCGAGCACGCGGCGCTTGAGATCGCGCGCGGCGTCGATCGCGGGACCGAGCAGGCGCTCAGTGCCGGTCAGATCGATAAACGCTTCGTCGAGCGAGAGCGGCTCGACCACCGGACTGAAGCTCTCGAACACGCGTCGCACGACGCGCGAGATTTCGACGTAGCGCTTCATGCGACCCGGCAGAAACACCGCATGCGGGCAGAGCTTGTGCGCATGCGCTGAGGGCATGGCCGAGCGCACGCCGAATTTGCGAGCTTCGTACGACGCGGACGTCACCACGCCGCGGGCACTGCTGCCGCCGACGATTACCGGCAGTCCGCGCAGCGCAGGATTGTCGAGCACTTCGACCGACGCGTAGAACGCGTCCATGTCGGCATGCGCGATCACGCGCGGCCAATGCGCCGCGCTGCCTGATGTTGGAACGTCGGCCATGTTCCCGGGCGGATTCTACTTCTGTGGCGAAAGTTTTGCGAAGGTCGCGTTGGCCGCAGCTTCCCCGCTTTTGATGCAATCGGGAATCCCGACGCCGCGATACGCTGCGCCCGCAATCGCGAACGCTGGAATCTCGGCGACCGAAGTTTCGATCTGCGCGACTCGTGACAGGTGCCCGACTTCGTACTGCGGCATCGAGTCGGGCCATCGCCGGACTTCGGCAAATCCCGGCACCGCGCTGACGCCAAGCAGCGTGCGGAACTCGTCGCGCACGGCGGCGACCATCTCGTCGTCGCTGAGGCTCATCATCTCGCGGCTCATCTCACCACCGACGAACGCTCGCGCCAGGATTGCGCCGGCCGGAGCACGACCTTCGAACTTGAAGCTGGAAAAGCTGCCCGCGATTATTCGCCGACGCTCGATTGCCGGTACGACGAAGCCGAAAGCGCGCGGCGGTCCGTCGAAGTCGCTCTCGCGAAACGTCAGGTTGACGGTCGCCGCCGACGCGTAGCTGATCTCGGCGAGGATCTTTGCCGCCGTCGGCGCAATCGTCGCCACGATGCGCGCCGCCGCGTACGCCGGGGCTGCGCAGATCACGGCGTCGGCGTCGATCGAATCGCCGCTCGCGAGCGCGAGCCGCCAGTTGTTCGCCTCTCGCGACATCGATATGACTTCCGCGCCTTTGCGAATAGATGCGCCCAGCCGCGCCGCTAGCGTCTCGGGCAGCGTCGCCATTCCATTTTTGAAGCTCTGGAACAGGCTCCAACGCGCGCCGCTTGTATCACTGTTTGTCGCCCGCGCGTTTGCCGCCGCGCGCATCCCTTTGACGACGCTGCCGTGACGCCGTTCCATCTCTACAAAGCGTGGCATCGTCGCCGACATGCTGAGCCGTCTCGGATCCGCAGTGTAGATACCGCCCGCGAGCGCCTGTGCGACGCGGTCGAGTACCTCGCGTCCCAGCCGCCGCGTGACGAACGAATCGAGACTCTCGTCGTCGAGGCTCGTGCGCGCTGCGATGTACGGTTCGAGCGCAATCCGCAATTTTCCGAGCGGAGAAAAGAGCGAGCTTCGGAAAACCGGGCCGAGATGCGCCGGCGCGAGCAGCGAAAATCCCGCTGGAATCTCGACCAGCCGTCCGTCGTGCACTACGTACGTCTTGCGATAAATCTCGCGCGTCGGAATCAACTCGTCGGCAATACCGAGTCGCCGCGCGAGGTCGGCGGCCGCGGGTTTTTCTGACAGGAACGAATCCGCGCCAGTCTCGATTACAAATCCGTCGCGCCGAATCGTCTCGAGCGCTCCGCCGCATCGCGCGCTGCGTTCGAGCAACTGCACCTCGAGCGGAAACTCGCGCGCGGCAGCCAGCTCGCGCAGTCTATAGGCCGCCGCAAGCCCGGTGATTCCGCCGCCGATTACCGCAACCCGCTTGATTTGTGGAGCGCTGCTCGTTTGGAAGCCCTTCCTCGAATAATTGATCAGCGCGAATGTGCCGCGACGATCGACGCCATCATCTCGATAAACAACGGATGATCGCCGACCGTCGGCGCGCGCTCCATCCTGATTCCCGCATCGCGCGCGACCTGAGCCGCTTCGATATCGAGATCGTACAGCACCTCGACGTGGTCGCACAAAAAACCGATCGGCACGACGATCGCGGTCTTCGCGTCGAGACCTCGAAGCGTCTCCTTGATATCGGGCTCGAGCCACGCGTCGCGCGGACTTCCGCTGCGGCTCTGATACGCGAACTGCCAGCTGTCGATTCCGAGATCCGCCGCGACTATCCGCGCAGACTGCTTGAGCTGCTCGACATACGGTCCAGCCTGCGCCATCGCGAGCGGAATACTGTGCGCGGTGAAGATCAGGCGTGCGCGCGATCGCTCCGGTGGATCCAGCCTGCTGAGCGCTTCTCGCGCGCGCGAAGCCACCGCACTGACGAACAGCGGATCATCATGCCAGGACTCGGGATAGACAACCTCAGGCGCTGCTTCGCCCAGCTCAGCAAGGGCGTCGTTGACGGTTGCCCGGTAGCGCTCAAAGCTCGCCTCGCTGCGATGCGCCGCCATGATGAATGCGAGCACGCGGCGCGCGGCACTGTCGGCGAGCGCCCGCAATGAGGTGGAAATGTACGGCGTCCAGTTTCGCATTCCGACCGCGACTGGCACATGCACGTTTTTTCTCTGGAGGTGCGTGCGCAGGGCCGCCGCCTGCCGCATCGTGAGTTCGTTGTACGGCGAGCGCCCCCCGAGAAGATCATAGTGATGCACGACTTCCTCGTAGCGCTCGCGCGGAATCGGCCGACCGCGCAGCACGTTGTCGAGGAACGGGCGCACTTCGTCGGCGCGCGTCGGTCCGCCGAAGCCAATCATCAGAACCGCGTCGCACTTTCCCTTCGCGGCCATCGCGTCAGCGCGCGCTCATCTCGTGAACCGCATCGATTAGCGCGATCGCATGGTCGACCGGCGTCTCGGGAAGTATCCCGTGGCCGAGATTGAAAATGTGGCCGGGACGTCCGCCCGCCTGATCGAGAATCGCGCGCGCGCGGGTGCGGATTTCGGGAACGCCTGCGAACAGCGCGATCGGATCGAGATTACCCTGTACCGCGACGCTGTAGTTGAGGCGCGCCCACGCGTCTGCCAGATCGACGCGCCAGTCGAGGCCGAGCACGTCGCCGCCCGCTTCGCGCATCAGCTCGAGCAGGTTCCCCGTCACCGTGCCGAAATGGATCACGGGCACGTCGGCGGGAATCGCCGCGATCACTGACGCCGTATGCGGCAGCACGAAGCGGCGGTAGTCGTCGGGGCCGAGGCTGCCGACCCAACTGTCGAAAATCTGCACGATGTCGGCGCCCGCCGCGATTTGCATCTTCAGATAATCCGCCGTGACGCGCGCGAGCAGCTCCATCAGGCGATGCCACGTTTCGGGCTGCGTGTACATGAAAGTTTTGGTCGCCTGGTATTGGCGCGACGAGCCGCCCTCGATCAGATACGAAGCGAGGGTGAAGGGCGCGCCGGCAAATCCAATCAGCGGAGTCTTCGTCGCGAGTGCGCGATGCACCAGCTTGATCGCGTCGCCGACAAAACCGAGCGCAGACACATCGACGTCGGGAATCCGTTCGAGGTCGGCCTCGGTGCGAATCGGGCGATCGATCACCGGTCCGTCGCCCTTCTCGAAATGCAGCCCGACCTCCATCGGGATCAGCGGCAGCAGGATGTCGGCGAAAATGATAGCCGCGTCCACCTTGAGCCGCTCGACCGCCGTGACCGTGACTTCGGCCGACAGCTCGGGCCGCTTGCACATCTCGAGAAACTCGTGCTGCTCGCGAATGCGCCGATATTCCGGCATGTAGCGGCCCGCCTGGCGCATCAGCCAAATCGGAGTGTAGGGGGTAGGCTCGCGCCGGCACGCCTTCATCATCGGATGGTCGGCGAGCGCGGACCGCGGCGCGTTCGAAATCGTCGCGCGTTTTGGAATTGGTGATGCGATCGCTTCGATACGATCGGCGGTTGCGCGTTTCGCGATCAGAATCGAAGCTGCACGCGCGGCAGCTTCTTTGACGAGATGGCCGAGCTTCGAGTGCTCGGGCTCGAAGTCCACGCTGAGACCGTACGCGCGAATCTGCTCGGAGCAGACCGGGCCGATCGAGCCGACCGCCATCCGCGCGAATCCGCGCTTGACGTTGTCGCCGATTTTTTCGGCCTCCGCGAGCTGGATGACGTTGGTGACCTGGTTCGAGCTGGTGAAAATCGCGACATCCGCGTCGCCCGCTGCAATCGCGTCCAACGCCGCGCGCAGCGGCGCGCGATCTGCGGGCAGCGTCCATCTGTAGACTGGAACTATGGTGACGCGTGCGCCGCGCGCTTCGAGCCCCGCGGTCAATTCGTGATTGGAAACTCCGTACTCCTGTACCGCGACGCGTTTGCCCTTGAGATCGACCTGCGCCGCGAGCGCGCTCAGCACTTCGCGCCACGTGTTCGGCTCCGGCACGACGATCGACGGCTCGATGCCGAGATCGCGCATCGCACGAATCGGTTTCGGCCCGCGCGCCACGGTTACGATCGCCGCCAGCGCCGATACGAGCGCCGCGCGCTGATGCCGGGTCTCCATTGCGGCGAACAGCGCGCGCGTGCCGACGCCGGTCATGAAGACGACAGCCTCGAACTCACCGGCGAGCAGGCGCTCGGCGAAGTCCAGTGCCGCGTGATTGTCTTCGAGGGGAACCTCGCGCATCGCAGCCGCGACAATCGCGACGCCGCCGCGCCGCTCGATCATCGTGGCGACCTCGGCCGCCATCCGGCTCTCGAACGCGACGACGCGCAGTCCGGCGAAGCCGGGCGTAATGTCCGAGGAATCGGATTGCGTCTCAGGGTTCATCGCTAGGGCCGTTGCCGCATCGTCAATCTTGCCGCGCGCACGGCACCCCGTCCACTCCCCGCTTTTGCTTGACACATTTCAGCAGTTACATTATTTTCACAATATTGTGAAAGTTATTAATCGAGACAAGGGCCGCGCAGGATTTATCGAGCGCTTCGCTTCGGTGCTGACCGAGTCGGGGTTTCCGCGGATGCCGGCGCGGGTGTTCGCGGCGCTGCTCGCGACCGATTCGGGGCGGCTTACTGCAGCGGAGTTGGCCGGCTTGCTTCATGTGAGCGCGGCCGCAATTTCCGGCGCCGTCAGCTACCTGGTGCAGGTCAATCTGGCCAGCCGCGAGGCTGAGCCCGGGTCGCGCCGCGAGCATTATCGGGTGCATAGCGAGACCTGGTACGAGGCCATCGCGCGCAAGGACCAGGTGCTCGATCGATGCGAGCGCAGTCTGCGGGAAGGAATCGACGTGGTGGGGCGCGAGACGGCGGCCGGCGCGCGAATCGCCGAGACGCTCGCGTTCTTCGAGTTCATCCAGACCGAGTTGCCGGCGATGCTGGAGCGGTGGCGCGCGCGGAAGGCCGAGCTTTCATTCTCGAATACGAAGCGGCCCTTTTCAGTGCCGCGTTCGAAAAGGGAACGCGCGGTGGCGGCGGAATGAACCAACTGAACATCAAAGCGTTCGCGGGAATTCTGCAGCTGTTCGTTGTTCTCGCTCTGACGATCTTCCTTCCAGCGTGGACGCTCGATTATTGGCAGGCCTGGATTGTGGTCGCGGTTTTTTTCGGGTGCACGATCGCGGTCACTTTGTACCTGATGAAAAATGATCCGAAACTGCTAGAGCGGCGGGTAAGTGCGGGCGTGGTCGCCGAGCAGGAGAAGAATCAGAAGATTATCCAGGCGTTTGCTGCGGCGGCATTCATTGCGCTGTTTGTAGTCTCTGCACTGGATCATCGTTTCGGGTGGTCCACGGTGCCGTCCTATCTGGTGGCGATGGGCGATGTTCTGATTCTGGTCGGGTTCTACCTGGTGTTTCGCGTGTTCAAGGAAAACAGCTTCGCATCCGGAACGATCGAAATCGGCGACGAGCAGCGCGTGATCATGACTGGGCCGTATGCGCTGGTGCGGCATCCGATGTATGTCGGCGCGCTGGTCATGCTGGTGGGAGTGCCGCTCGCGCTTGGGTCTTTGTGGGGATTGGTCGCGCTCGTGCCGATGACGGTGGTGCTGGTCGCGAGGCTTCTCGATGAAGAGAGATTTTTGGCGAAGAACCTTGTGGGGTATTGTGAGTATCAGAGCAAGGTCAGGTATCACCTGCTGCCATTGATTTGGTAACTGGTGCCTCCCTAGATTGGAGGCGCTATGAATCGACGGATTTTTCTCGCGGTCGCGAGCACGCTGCTCCTCATCGCGCTCATCGGTTCAGTTGGCGCCGAACCGAGTGAATCGGCGACGCCTGCTGCCGGCGATTTGCAAGCCTCGATTGATTCGGTGCGGGAGCCTATCTTCGACGGGCTCGGCAGCCTTCATCATCCGGTTACTACGAAAACCAATTCCATTCTGGCGCAGCGGTTTTTTGATCAGGGGCTCACGTTCGTTTACGCGTTTAACGACGACGAGGCGGCTGGGTCGTTCGAGCAAGCGGCGCATCTCGATCCCGAGATGGCGATGGCTTATTGGGGGATTGCGCTTTCGCTTGGGCCGAATATCAATCTGCCGGAAGACACCGATCGCGGCAAAATGGCATATGCGGCAATTTCAAAGGCGAAGTCACTCGAGGGGAATGCCAGTGCGGCTGAGCGCGAATATATCGACGCGCTGGCGAATCGCTATGCGGCAGACGGCAGGATGAATGACGACTCGCAGCTCGCGTATGCGAACGCGATGCGCGACGTTGCGCGGCATAATCCCGACGATCCCGACGCCGGCGCGCTGTTCGCTGAGTCAATGATGGATTTGCATCCGTGGGCGCTCTGGACCAACGACGGAAAGCCGGTTGACGGGACGCCTGAGATTGTCGCGACGCTCGAAGGCGTTATGGCGAAGGACCAGGATCATCTCGGGGCGAATCACTACTATATTCATGCGGTCGAAGCGTCGCCCGATCCGGGCAGTGCCCTCGCCTCCGCTCAACGGCTCCCAAAGCTGGCGCCAGCGGCGGGGCATATCGTGCATATGCCGTCGCATATTTATTTTCGCGTCGGCGACTACGACGCGTCCGCTACCGCCAACGAAGCCGCGATCAAGGCGGACAAGATTTATCTGCGCGAGCGCAATCCCAAGGGCATCTACCCGATGATGTACGTTCCGCACAACATCCAGTTTTTGTGGGCGTCGTACATGATGGAGGGCAACAGCCGGGGCGCATTCAGGGCGGCGCGCGATCTCGACACGGCGGTGCCGCTCGCGATGGTGCGGCAGATGCCGATGGCGGAGTTCATGTCGCCGACGCGATATTTCACCGAGGCGCGCTTTTCGAATTGGGACGCGATTCTCAAAGAACCCCCGCCGCCGGCCGATCTGACGTTCACAACCGGCGTCTGGCACTATGCGCGCGGACTCGCGCTGGCGGCGAAGAATCGTCCCGACGACGCGCTGGCGGAAAAAAAGAAAGTCGACGAGATTATCGCGGCGACGCCGGCCGATCGGATCGTGGGATTCAATACGGCCGACAAATTGCTCGCGATGGGATCGGCAACGCTCGCCGGCGAGATCGAATCGGCCAAGGGGAATCACGACGGGGCGATCGAATATTTCAAGGAGGCCGTCGCGATTCAGGACGCGCTCAACTACGAGGAGCCGCCGCCATGGTACTACCCCGTACGTGAAACGCTGGGGATGGAATTGCTGGCGGCCGGCAAAAACGCCGATGCGGAGCAGGTCTTTCGCGACGACCTTAAGCAGAATCCTGAAAATGGATGGTCACTTAACGGACTCGCGCTGTGCCTTCACGCGCGCAACGCCTCGGACGAAGCGGCGAGCGTCGATGTGCGGTTGAAGAAGGCTTGGGCTCATGCGGATGTGAAGCTGCCGGGGGCGGTGGGCGCGGTCGCGGCGTCGAACTGAACAGAACATTTTTTGTAGTGCATCCTGGCAGTAGTGACCCCTGCACCCATATTTATCTCGATGGCGACGCCCTTTTTCCCAGAGTTCTTGGGACGAGATTTATTCGTCGATTCTTGTCCAGGCTGACGGAATAAATTCCGTCCTACTGGGAGAGTAACGCTTTGCGAGAAAGCGCATTGCCCAGTTTGGGAGCGGTGTGTTAGCAGTCGATTATGGTGAACGAGCCGAACACAACGCGGAGAATCGTAATGACTATCAGGATGCGGATCGGGACCTTGATCTTCTTGACCGTGGTCGCATTGGTTGGATTTGCGGTGAGCGTATCGGCGGTGCGGGCGCAGATACAGCCGGTTGCGGCCAGTACTAGTGAAGCGGCGCCGATTCCCGCGACACAGATTCCTGCCGACATTACGGCTGCGATCAATTCGCCGGAACGGCCGGCGGCCGACAAGGCGCTCGATGCGGGACGCAAGCCCGACCAAATCCTCGCGTTCTACGGAATCAAGCCCGGCATGAAAGTCGCCGATATTTTCGCCGGCGGCGGATATATGACGGAGCTGTTTGCGCGAATCGTCGGGCCGACGCGGCAAGGTTTATTCGCAGAACGGTCCGTTTCCGGAGCAGTTCAAGAAAATCGAAGATCAATGGAACGAGCGGCTGAAGGAGCCGGCCCTCAACAACGTGGTCAAGGTCAGCAAGCCATTCGACGCGCCCGACCTGCTGCCGGTGCCGCCTGATTCGCTCGACGCCGTGATTATTCATCTCAACTACCACGACCTGGTCGGCTTCAAAATGAATCGTGAGAACGTGAACGCGGCGGTGTTCAAGGCGCTCAAGCCCGGCGGCATTTACGGGATCGTCGATCATAGCGCGGCGCCAGGCACCGGCGACACGCAGACCGCGACGATCCATCGAATCGACGAGGACTTTCTAATCAAGGACGTCGAGAAGGCGGGCTTCAGACTTTACGGCGCGTCGAGCGCACTGCGGCATCCCGAGGACGATCGCACCTGGATCGTGTTTAAGCATCGCGGCGAGACCGATCGCTTCATGCTCAAGTTCGTGAAGGCGCCGGCCGTGGCGACGGGCGCAAGCGGTTCGGGGTCGGGACAATGAACGTCGGACTGTTCGCACTGGGTATCGGCACGGGCGCGCGTCCCGGAGCGATTTTGAAAACGGCGGCCGAGGCTGAGCGTCGAGGAATCTCGACGCTATGGGTGGGCGAGCATGTCGTGCTCTTCGATCGTCAGGATTCGAAATATCCGTACGCCGAGAGCGGCGAGTTTCCATTGCCGGGCGGCGCGGACTGGCTCGATCCGTTTATCACGCTCACGTTTGCGGCGGCGGTCACCAAGACGATTCGGCTGGCGACGGGAATTTGTCTGGTGCCGGAGCACAATCCGTTGGTGCTGGCCAAGGAAGTCGCGAGCCTGGACCGGCTGTCGGGCGGGCGATTCGCGCTGGGCGTAGGAATCGGATGGTCGGCGGAAGAGTTCGCGGCGCTCGGGATTCCGTTCGAGCGGCGCGCGCAGCGGACGCGCGAATATATCGAAGTGATGCGACTGCTGTGGTCCGAGGATGCGGCGACGTTCCATGGCGAGTTCGTGAATTTCGACGCGGCGAAATGTTTTCCGAAGCCGGTGCGCGGGGGAAGCTGCCGATAATCTTCGGCGGCGAAAGCGGGCCTGCGTTGAAGCGCACGGCGGATATCGGCAACGGATGGTTCGGCTTTAATGTCGGGCCCGATGATGCGGCGCCGTTGGCGGACAAGCTGCGCGCGATGCTGAAGGCGAAGGGGCGCGATGCGAGTGAAGTTGAGATAATCGTCAGCCCGTATACCAAGAAGATCACGGTTGATGATTTGAAGAAGTACGGCGACGCCGGCGTTAACGAGCTGGTGATAATAACCAGTCCGCCGGAAGATGAGTCGCAGATCGGCGGATGGATCGAGCGGATTGCGCGGGAGTGGGTTGAGCCGGCGGCGAAGTTGAGCTGATGGCTGACGGAATAAATTCCGTCCTACTTTTTGAGCGGAAAAATCAGGCGGCGGAGAGGATTTCGCGAGCCTTGCTTAGATCGATCGCGATCTGGGCTTTCAGTGCGTCGGGGGTGTCGAACTTTTTTTCGGGGCGGATTCGTTCTACCAATTCCAGCTTGATGCGCTGGTCGTAGATGTCGCGGGTGAAGTCGAAGATGTGCGCCTCGATCGAGCGGGCGGATTCCGCGAACGTCGGGCGCATTCCGATGTTGGTGATCGACGGGTACGCGCCGTCGTCGAGGATGACGCGGGTGGCGTAAACGCCGTCGGGCGGGATGCATTCGGTTTCGCTGGCGAGATTCGCGGTGGGAAATCCGATGGTGCGGCCGCGCTCGCGTCCGCGCACGACGGGGCCGCTCAGAAAGTGGTAGCGGCCCAATAGCCTCGCGGCGCGATGCATGTCGCCGGTCGCGATCGCTTCGCGCACCTTGGTTGAACTGACTTCGATGCCGTCGACTTTCACCGGCCCGACCACGTCGGTGTCGAAGCCGAGTTCGCGCCCAAGTTCGACCATCACGGCGGCGTTGCCTGCGCGATTGTGGCCGAAGCTGACGCTGTGGCCCACGACGACCTCGCGCACGCCGATTTTTCCGCGCAGGTAGTCGCGCACGAAATCGCGCGGCGGGAGCATGCTCAGGTCGAGCGTGAATTTGATCACGATCACGCCGTCGATTCCCGAGAGCCGCAGCAGTTCGAGCTTGTCGTCAGGTGTGAGGATCAACTTCGGAGCGCGGGCAGGGACCAGCAGCTTGGCGGGCAGCGGATCGAAGGTGAGCGCGAACGCGGTGCCGCCGGCCGCGCGGGCGCGATCGATTGCCGCCTTCAAAATCGCGCGATGGCCGAGGTGGACGCCGTCGAAATTTCCGATCGCGGTGACCGGGTAGGGATGGCGTTCGAGCGCTTCGAGATCGCGGATTATCTCCATTCAATTTTTCGTTGTGCGCGACGCGCCGCCTTAATCGCTCGCGAGATCTTTCATCATCGTGTCCGCGGAGGCCGCTTCCGGAGTTCCCGCGTGATCGGCCTGTAGCTTCTGCAGCGTCAGGCGCGCGTCGATTCGATCGTTCAGCTTCACGAACGCCTGGGCCTCACGCAGCAACGCGGCGCTCGCATACTTGCCCTTGGGAAAGCGCATCACGAGATCGTTAAACTGCAAAATCGCCTGGTCATAGGCGCCGTTCTCGAACAACGCATTCGCGGCGAAGTATTCTGCGGGCTCGCTCAGTGGAGATTTCGGATACGAATGCTGGAGCTTGGTGAAGCGGGCGACGGCGAGCGGATACTTGCCGGCCTTCATCGCGTCGAGGCCTTCGCGATAAATCTTGATGCCCGGCTCGTTCGAGGTCGCGGCGTCAGCGATTTCCTGATCGAGTTCGGCGGGCCAGGTCGGCGCGATTTCCGCGGGCGTCGCGGGCGGCGCAACCGCGCCGGCCGGCGGCTCGCTCGCGACGGCGGTGCCCGGACCGACGCTGTCCGCGGGCGCGCCCGGCGGCGGGACCGCGCCCGGAGTCGCCGCCATTCCGGCCTGGAGCGCCTTCACTTCGGACTCAAGGCTCGCGATGCGATCGTTCTCGCCCGAAGCCTGGCCGGCCACGGGCGTTGTGTTGTGCTGGAGTTCTTCGATCTGATCGTTCTGCCGTGCGACCTGTGCTTTCAACGCATCGATCTGTTGACGGTCGCTCGCGATCATACCGCGCAGCGTGAACTCATTCTTGTTGAGCTGCTCCATGTCGTTCTGATCGGCGCATCCCGCGAGCGTGAATGCTGCCGCGAGGACGGCGACGCCGAGCAGCCAGTTGGTTTTTCCCACGGGTCTAATCCTTGTCGCTCACTGAATTTTGCTCACCGAAAAGTGATCGCGCCGGTTCTGCGCCCAGCAGCTTTCGTCGTGGTCCTGGCAAAGTGGAAGCTCCTTGCCGTAGCTGATGGTCGACATTCTGGTGTCGCTGATTCCGAGCGTCGCGAGATAATCTTTGCCGGCCTGCGCGCGCTTGGCGCCCAGCGCGATATTGTATTCCTCTGAACCGCGCTCATCGCAATAACCCTCGACCTGGACCTTGGTCTGCGGATGCGCCTGCAGCCAGCTCGCGTTGGACCTCAGCACGGAGCCATCCTGATCCTGGATAGTGTAATCGTTGTAGCCGAAATGGATGTCGCTGAGCGGACCGCCTCTACCGACGGTCCCGTTTTCCCAGTCCTGGGCAGTATTTGTCCCGTTAGTAGTGCTTTCACCAAGACCATTTGCGTTGGGATTGTCACCGCCGACCGGCGCTGGCTTCTTCGACGAGCAACTCGCCACCAGCAGCATCACCGCCACACCCGCAATCGCCATCGTCATCGCCTTGGCCAACGCCGAACGACTATTCACCCAACCACCCCGACCATGCTGGACAGGAATCATTGCCAATACCCTCCGTTAAAGCAGAAATTATCTTCCGGTTGCCTACTAACATTATATAGATCCGCGAGTTGTGCGCGCGGGTCGAGCTGAACGCGAGGTAGCGTCCGTCGGGCGACCAGCTCGGATACTCGTTGGAGCCGTTGCCGTCGGTCACTTGCGTCGGATCGCCGCCTTCAATCGGAATCGTGAAAATATCGAAGCGCCCGTTGGTGCGGCTCTGATATGCGAGCTTGTCGCCCTTGGGCGAGAACGCGGGCGTGGTGTTGTAGTCGCCGCTGTAGGTGACGCGCTTGGGCGATCCCCCGGAGACAGTCATCACATAGATTTGCGGCGTCCCTGAGCGGTCGGAGGTGAAGGCGAGCCGCTCGCCGTCGGGCGAAAACGCGGGACTCACGTTGATGCCGGAAGTGTCGGTGAGCTGGCGGATTTCGGCGCCGTCGCGCGTGAGCAAATACAAATTGGTGATTCCGCCGCGCTCGATTGCGGCGACGATCTGCTCGCCGTCGGGCGACAGCGTCCCGCCGATTACGCGGCCATGCGGGCTGGTGATCTTCATCTCCGTCTGCGCCTTAAGATCGACCAGGTAAAGCGCCGGCTCAAAGCTCTTGTACGAGAGGTACAGCAGATGGTTGGTGGTCCGGTCGAAACTGGGGAACAGATTGATGGTCGGATTGCTCGTCAACTTGATCAAGTCCTGACCGTCGATCGATTGGGTATAGATTTCCTTGGCGCGGCCGCCGCCGGTCGACACGAATCCAAGCTTGGAATCGAATGGGCCCTTCTGTCCGGTCTCGGCTTCGAGGATAGCGTCAGCGAATCGACGCGCCATCCGCGTCACATCGCCGGTGTCGCCGCTGTAACTCTTGCCCATCATGCGCCGCTGCTGCGCGACGTCGTAAAGATAAGCGGTCACCTTCACGCCCGCGCCGCCGCTTGCATTGACGGAACCTTTGACCAGGAAGTCGGCGTTGATCGATCGCCAGTCGGCGAAATTGAACTGACCCAGCTCGAAGCCCGAGGTCTGCGGATCCTCGATGTATGCGTGCGGATCGAGCAGGCGGAAATATCCCGAGAGCTCGAGGTCGCGGCGGAGCGTGCTGACGAAAGCGTTGCCGACACGATGGTCGTCGTCGCCGCCGAGATTTTTCAGGCCCGACACCGCGATCGGCGAGACCTGCCCGCCGGGTCCCATGATTGGCATCGTGATCTCTGCAGCGGCGCGGCCCGAGGAAAACGCGAGAGCGATCGTGGATACGATCGCGCACGCGAGAAGTATGCGCTTCATATTTTTCGGATCGACCTCAGATATGGACGACGAACACTGAAAAAATTGAACAAGGACATCCGCACCTCCTGCAACCTGCTCACCCTCAGGACTTTTTGAGTTCGCCGAGCTGAAAGACCGCCCTGATACCGGCGGAAAACTGGTCTTTAAATTTATCCGGCGGCGCAGGGAAGGGCGCCGCGCGGCGAATTGCGCGAATCACCGAATCGTCGAAGGCACCGTCGTTCGAGCTGGTACCCACCTTCAAACCGATCAGATTACCGTCGGGTCCGATCGCGAAATCGACGGTCGCGGTGAGATCGTTCGATCCGCCGGTAAACGTCCACGCCTTTTTTATCTGGTCCTGCACGGTCTTATAGTACAGCAGAAATTCGGGGTCCTTAAGAATACCAGCACTGCCTTCGCCGGGGCCCACTCCATAGCCTTTTCCTTCGCTCGCGTTACTCGCGACGACCGGTCCGCCGCCGGCCGCACCCTTGGTCGTGCTGTCGGGCATGTCCGGCTCGTCGTCGCCTTCTTCATCATCAGGCGGCGGGTTTTTCGCTATTTCTTTGACGTGCTCCTCGAACAACTTCCGCTTCAGCATCGCCATCCGCTGCGCGACGCTCGGCGTTGACGCGATTTTTGCGACGGTTGAGCCGCTCTTTGGCCGATTGTGCGCTCTCTCGGGTGTCGCCTTAGGCGACGCGTGTTTGGTCGGTTGCTGAGTGGGCTCGGGCGTCGGCGATGGTGTCGCTTCGACCGAAGGTTCGGGCGGTTCCTCGAGAGGCGGCTCAAGCGCCCTGGTCTCCTCGGCGCTCGGCTCCGGCGTCGGCTCGACAGTCGGCGCCACGGTCGGCTCGGGGGTCGGGGTCGGAGTCTCGGTCGGCTCGTCGGCCGGCTTCGCGTTTATTTTGAGCGCGTTCTTATCTTCATTGAGCGCGAGTTTTTCCGGCTTCGGCGGTTCGGTCTTGACCTTCGACTCTTGCGTTTTCGACGCGTCGGCCTTTGACTCATTCGCGGCGTGCCGATTGATCCGCGGCAGGTGCGTCCCTAAGTCGCCGGCCGGAATGTTGTCCACGATTTTTACCGTGTATGCGGGCGGCGCAGCTTCGGCCGGATGCAATAATCGCGGTGCGATGAAAAACACGAACGCGAAAATCGCAACGTGCCCGAGTGCGGAGACGAAAATCGCCGCGAAGTATCCGAGTCGCGACGGATTCTCGTCACCGTTATGATCCCGCGATGCCACAATTGGCGCTCACTTCGCGCCTGTCGTGCCAGTTTCAGTCGGCATCTCCGTCACCATTCCGACGTTTTCGATTCCCGCCGCCTTGATCGCCGCCATCGTGCGAATCACCTGGCCGTACGGCACCTGGTCGTCGGCGCGGATGAACACTTGCCGGTCGGGACGCTCCTGCGCGATCGCCTTGAGCTTGTCGGTAAGATCGTCGGCCGAGAGCTTCGCGTCGTTGAGATAAATCTGGCTGTCTTTCGTGATCGATACGACGAACTGCTCTTCCTTGCCGGGCAGCGCTTCGGCCTTGACGCTCGGCAGCGTGACCTCGACGCCCTGTTGGATAATCGGCGCCGTCACCATGAAGATAACGAGTAGCACCAGCATCACGTCGACCATCGGCGTGACGTTGATCTGCGAAACCATCTGCCCGCGCCCCGATCCTGTGTCCATTGCCATTGGGATTGCCTTTAGGAAAGGAAATGACGCTCGGCGATATTCAGAAATTCGGAAGTGAAATTATCCATCTCGGTCGCGAGCACGCGCACGCGCGCGACGAAGTAGTTGTAAAACATCTGCGCGGGAATCGCGGCGACGAGACCGACTGCGGTCGTGATCAGCGCCTCGGCAATACCGGGCGCGACCGCCTGGATACTCGACGTATGCGACGCCGAAAGCCCGAGGAACGCAGTCATGATCCCCCACACCGTGCCGAACAGTCCGATAAACGGCGCCGACGATCCGGTGGTCGCGAGGAACGTGATGCCGGCTTCGAGCTTGGTCAGCTCGACGTTTTCCTGGCGCTTCATCGCGCGCATCACGTTTGCGATTCCGCCCAAGTCGGTCGAGAAGCCGCTGTCGGAGCCAACCGCCTGGCGCTTGGCGCGCGTGAGTTGCAGCAGTTCCTGGTAGCCGGCGCGGAAGACTTGCGCGACCGGGCTGCGCTTGAGGCCGACGCTGGCGGTATGGATCGCGGCGAGGTTTTTCGATTCCCAGAAAATCGCGATGAACTTTTCGGATTCGCGGCGCGCGCGCGAGATCTGGATCAGTTTGTAAAGGATGATGCCCCAGCTGCCGATGGAAAAGGCGACCAGCAGCCACAATACCGCGGCGACGACCGGGCCAGTGCCCAGCACCAATTCCACCACCCCCAACCCGCCTGCACCGCTCACCTGATGGAGCATAAAACCGCCATGAGACCCAAGAATCGCACCATTATAAGGGTATCGGCTGAGCCAAAACCAGCACGGCCGCAAATGAGGGAACGCAACACACTATATTTAACGTGAAACCCATCCTTGGGTTTCACACTTCCTTGGGCAGGGGTGACCCCTGCACCCAGTATTAAGAAAGAATCCGGGATTCTTCGCTGCGCTCTGAATGACACAAAGAACTGAATGACACGGGAAAAGAACCTGAGAGCAAAAGGGGGTCCTCGCGATTTTGCGATTAATATTGGGTGCAGGGGTCACCCCTGCCCAGGAAAGCGTGAAAACCACGGTGGTTTTCACATCAAATAAAGTGATTTTCTCCCCTCCCACTGCATTCGCGAGCCGGTACGGCGTAGAATCTGTACATCGCGCCTGAACTTATCTATGGTTCGGGGCGTTGCAATGGGAGGATTCGAGCGGTGGCGATAAAAGTCGGGATTAATGGATTCGGGCGGATAGGCCGGATGTTCCTGCGGGCGGCGCTGACCAAGAAAGATATCGAAGTCGTCGCCGTCAACGACATCACCGACGCGCCGACGCTGGCGCATCTGCTCAAGTACGATTCGATCCACGGCAAACTGCGCGACGAGGTTAAGGTTGAGGGCACTAGCATCTTCCTCGACGGCAAGCCGCTACAAGTGCTCGCCGAGCGCGACCCCTCCAAATTGCCGTGGAGCAAGCTCGGGGTGCAGGTCGTGATCGAGTCGACGGGATTGTTCACCGCGCGCGACAAAGCCGCGATGCATCTGGCGGCAGGCGCGAAGAAAGTCGTCATCAGCGCGCCCGCCGACGGCGCCGACGTCACGTTATGTCTTGGCGTTAATCAAAACGCTTACGATCCGAAGAAGCACGACGTGATTTCCAACGCGTCGTGCACTACCAACTGCCTTGCGCCGATCGGAAAAGTTTTGCACGAGAGTTTCGGCGTGGTTCACGGTCTGATGACTACTGTGCACAGCTACACGTCGGATCAGATGCTGCAGGACGGGCCGCATAAGGATTTGCGACGCGCACGCGCCGCGGCAGTTTCGATGATCCCGACGTCGACGGGAGCCGCGAAGGCGATTGGCTTGGTGCTGCCCGCGCTCAACGGCAAGCTCGACGGAATCGCGATTCGAGTGCCGACATCGAACGTCTCGATTGTCGATCTGACGGCGACGGTCGAGAAGGACGCCGAGGTGAAATCCGTAAACGCTGCGATGAAGGCGGCGGCGGACGGTGCGCTCAAGGGGATTCTCGAATACAGCGAGGCGCCGCTGGTGTCGGTCGATCTGAATGGCAATCCGCATTCGTCGATTTTCGATGCGCCGTTGACCAAGGTCGTCGGCAAGCGGCTGGTGAAAGTATTCTCCTGGTACGACAACGAATGGGGCTACTCGAACCGTCTGGCAGACATAGCCGCATTCGTGGCGGATCGGCTCTAGCGGTTAATCGTTCAGTCCATCGAGGACAGCCTTCGCGTCCTTCAGATCGGCGGTGTCGAGGCCCTCGGTGAACCAGTTGTAGATTTCGGCGAGCATCGCGCGGGCCTCGTCGCGCTTGCCCGCTCGAGCCAGCAGTTGAGCGAGGCTGACGGTCGCGCGCAGTTGTTCCATTTTCGCGCGCTGGCCGACGCTCAATTGGATAGACTGGCGGAGATTCTGTTGCGCTTCGTCGATGGCGCCGGCCCTCATGAGCAACTCGCCGCGGAGGCGGCAATAGAGCGCGTCGGTACCTCTGGCAGAGTGCTGGTTCCTTACCTCGAGCCATTGGTTCAGGGCCGCGAGACCGCGGTCGAACTCACCGAGGCGTCCGTAGGTATCGGCGACGAACGGTAGCAAGTTCAATCGGTTGATCTCGGCTTCGATGCTGTCCGATTGAGCGAGCTGTTCGTTCATCATCGCGAGGCCTTCGCGTAGCCGCCCTTGCAACAGAATCGTCCAGGCCAGGCATCGGTTCGCGATCGCGAGCCAAAAGGGAAAGCCATGCTCCGTGCACAAAGTGATCAGGTCGTCGCAGAGTTCGGCGGCCTTCGCGCCCTCGCGCCGGGCGCAATGAACCTGGACCAAAGTCAGCAGGGCCATCGCATAGCTGAAAGGATCTGACTTTCGGGTGACGGCCTTGATCGCTTCGTAGCCCCGCTGGAATGATTGGTCGGGATAGCCGAGATTAAACAGCAGGTCGCTCAGGCCGGTGAGGCACAGCACGTTTGGATCGGGTCCGAAGCGCGCGATTCCTTCGATGCGCGCCGGTACGTTCTCAAATGCCAGCGATTTTTCGAGATGGTCGTGCGCGGCGCTCAAGTCGCCGGCCTGCACCAATGACGCACCCAGAGCGTAGTGCGCGAACTTGAGCATGCGCGCGCGTGGCAGCTGCACACTGTCGTCGAGGCTTAGCGCCTGGGCCATCGTCTCTTGCGCCACTCTCAGCGCAGATGCCGTGTCGCCGCGAGTGTAGTGAAAACCCCAGACGCCTTGCAGCGCCATAAATCTCTGACTCTGTTGCAGAGGGTCTCTGAGGTTGCGCGCGAGTTCATAGCCGCGCGAGAAGGCCCGCTCGACATCTTCCGACAAGAAGCCCTTCGCCGCCATCAGCGCGACGCCCAGCACCATCTGCAGTCTGAGTTCATCTTGCGCGCGCGCCTCGCTTTCCGGCGTCGTCGCGAGCAACTCCAGCGCGCGATTGACGTAATCGATCGCCTCCGCATAGAGCGATCGCTGCGACGCCTGGTTCGCCGCGCGCCACAGAAACTCGACCGCCTTGGTGAGATTTGCGCTGCGACTATAGTGGTTGGCCAGCTCCGCCAGATGGTCGTCGAGCTGAGACGCATGAATCGCCTCGATCGCCGCCGCCGCCCGCTCATGCAATGTCTTGCGCCGTTCCATCAGCACCGATTGGTACGTGACCTGCTGCGTGAGCGCGTGCTTGAAGGTGTATTCGAAGTCGCCGGCTGAGGGCTGCTCGTAGATGAACTCCGCGACCTGCAGGTCGTCCACCATCGGCTGGATCCGGTCGTTCGGGATTCCAGTCACCGCGCGAACGAGATTGAGCGGAAACTCCTTGCCGATTACCGACATCGTTTGCAGCAGTTCCTTTTCGGCCGGCGGCAATCTGTCGATGCGAGCGGCGAGGATTCCCTGGACAGTCGGCGGAATCTTGAGTTCGCTCAGCGGACTGACGAGACTGACGGTCCCATTGCGGACCAGCGCGCCGTCCTCGAATAACGTCTGCACCATCTCTTCGATGAAGAAAGGATTGCCCTCGGTCTTTTCGATAATGAGCCGCTTGAGCGGGTCGAGCTGCGCGCCGTCTCCGAGTATGGACTGAAGCATCTCGGCGGCGTTTTCTTTCGCAAGCGGGTCGAGCCGCAACTGCGTGTAGTAAGTCTTGCCGCCCCATTCATGGCGATACTCGGGACGGTAATTCACCAGCAGCAGGATTCTCGCGGTGGCGATCGAGTCGGCGATCAGGTTGAGCAGCGCCTGCGTCTCTTCGTCGATCCAGTGCAGATCCTCGAAGATCACCATCAGCGGCTGGTTGAGCGACTCGCGCGTCAGGATACGCTTGATCGCGTCGAGCGTGCGCCGCTTCTTGATCTGCGCATCCATCTGCGCGAGCGGATCCTTCTTTTGCAACTCGTGCAGGTACTCGTCGAGGCGATCGAGGCTTTGCTCCCAGTGCCGCTGATTGCGATCGTCGCCCTCGACGATCCCCAACAGCGAGAACAGGTACGGCCGCGTACCTTCCAGCGACGGATCGAGGATCGCGAGCCGTCCGGCAATTTTCTCGCGTCGCTTGCGCGCATCGTCTTCAGGCGAAATCTCGAAGTAGGAATGCAAGCAGGCCGATCATCGGCAAGTATGCGGTCGCCTTGCCGTACGACACCGAGAACGTCTCCAGCACCATCCAGCCTGATTGCGAAGTCGCTTTGAATTCGTAAATCAGGCGCGACTTGCCGACTCCCGGCTCCGCCATCGCGGCAACGATCTGCCCATGACCGGCCCGGGCCTGATCCGCCGCCGTCTTCATCGCTTCGATCTCGCGACTCCGCCCGACGAATTTCGTGAAGCCGCGCCCAGCCGACCGCTGGAGCCGGGTTCTGAGCGGACCGAGTCCTGTCACCTCATAAACCTCGACCGGATCGCTGACGCCTTTGATCCGCGCGGGCCCGAGTGGCTTGAGTGCGAAGTAGCCCTCGCACCAGTTTGCGCACCGTATCGCTTATCGCGATCGATCCGGGGGCCGAGAGCGCCTGGAGCCGCGACGCGAGGCTGGTCGAGTGTCCGATCGGCGTGTACTCGGTGTTCCGCTCGTCGGTCTTGATGGTGCGGACTACGACCTCGCCGGTGTTCACGCCGACGCGCACTTGCAGGTTCACACCTTTTTCGGCGCGCAGCTTCTCGGCGAATCGCTTGACCTCTTCCTGCATGCGCAGCGCCGCGTACAAGGCGCGTTGCGGATGGTCCTCGTGCGAAACCGGGGCACCGAACAGCGCGAAGATGCCGTCGCCGGTGGACTGTACGACGTAGCCGTCGTAACGATGGGCCGCGTCGATCATCAGCTTCAGGGCAGGATCGACGATCGCGCGGGCCTCCTCGGGATCGAGGTCTTCGATCAGATCCATCGAGCCCTTGATGTCCGCGAACAGCGCGGTGACCGTCTTGCGCTCGCCTTCGAGATTTCCGGCGGCGGGCGTCTCGGCTATTCGAATCGGCGAGTCATTCGATTTCTCTGCCGAGGCAGCAGGCGTAGCGCCCAAGCGCCGTGCCACACTTTCCACAAAAGCGCTGACCTGCGGGATTGTCGGCGCCGCATTTCGGACAGAGATTGGCGAGCAGCGCGCCGCAATCGCCGCAGAACTTGTTGCCGGACGGATTTTCAGTTTTGCAATTCGAGCAGCGCATCGGTTTTCCCTGCTGACGCAGGCGCCGCCCAATGTTCTTATCACCCTGCGCTCGCCCAGCACTACATCAGCGGCTACTCTCTAGAATGCTGAGCGCAGAAGGCCGGACGCTGTTCCGGCCTTTTGCCTTATGGTAAACGGAGCGCGTGAACCCCCGTCACGCAGCCGCGCTCGCGCTTGTAGTCTGGTGTTTGTCGTTTGAAAACGGAAGAACAGTTCCCAAAGACTGTCCCAACTGTGGATTTGACTTGGGGATGCATGTGTCAATGGGATGCGAATTCAAGACAAGAACCGAGTGCGAAGCAGCCATGCATAAATTGGTCCCCAACTTCTATGCGAACGCAGAGAAGAACGGCGAACAGGTGGCTTCTCCACCGTCGAGACTGTCCTGTTTCGAGGACAAATCAAAATAGGCCAGCATCGCGGACGCTGACGCATCTGTCGGCGTCACTCATGGTCGGTCTCCATCGCTATGATCCGCCTCGGCCCGGCAAAAATAAGACACTCGTGGTTTGAAATTCAGACGCTCAGCCGCCGATGAAGACAGTGCCCGGCCGAAGGATCACCTTGCTGAATGCGGAGTTAGCTAATTCGCAAGTTTTTCCCCAGCCTGTTAAATTATCCGGCTCTATGTGCCGCAAAGATCAAAGCGCGCCAATCGCGACCGAGATTGAGTGAGTGGTTCCGCGATGCCCGTAGTACCGATCACGAACCTTCAGTTCAAAGACAAGAAGGTGCTGGTGCGATGCGATTTCAACGTGCCGATCGCCGATGGGAAAATCCAGGACCCGGCGCGAATTGACGCGAGCCTCGATACGATTCGATATATCCTCGAACACGGCGGCGTGGCCGTGCTCTGTTCGCATCTCGGTCGTCCCAAGGAGCGATCCGCGGAGTTCAGTCTCAAGCCGGTCGCGGAGTACCTGACCAATGTGCTCGGGCAGAAGGTGAAGCTCGCGCCCGATTGTGTCGGCGATCACACCGGCAAAATGATCGAGGCGCTCAAGCCGGGCGAGGCGATCCTGCTGGAAAATCTGCGTTTCCACAAAGAAGAAGAGGCCAACGATCGCGACTTCTCGCACGAGCTCGCGCGTTACAAGCAGGTCTACGTGAACGACGGCTTCGGCACGGCGCATCGCGCGCACGCGTCGACGGTGGGAGTCACGCGATTTCTCTCCGAGCGCGCGGCGGGATTCCTGATGATGCGCGAGCTGGACGCGCTGCGCAAGGTCACCGAGAATCCGCAGCGGCCGTCGGTCGCAATCATGGGCGGCGCGAAGGTCTCCGACAAAATCGGACTGATCAAAAATCTGCTGAACAAAGTCGATCCGATCCTGATTGGCGGCGCGATGGCGTACACGTTTCTCAAGGCTCAGGGCATCGCAGTGGGCCGCTCGCGGGTCGAAGACGACAAGCTCGAGCTGGCGAAGGAGCTGCTGGCCGACGCCGGAGCGCAAGGGCGTCAAAATTAGTCCTGCCCTCGGATCATATCGTCGCGGCGCGCTCCTGAAGCCGCCGCGACGCCTCATACGGTCACCGAAATTCCGTCCGAGATGATGGGGCTCGATATCGGGCCGCAGACCGTCGATACGTTTATCGCGGAGATCGCGCGCGCCAAGACCGTCATCTGGAACGGGCCGCTCGGATTTTTCGAGAGTCCCGGCCTTCGCGACCGGCACGCATGCGCGTGGGCGAGGCGCTCGCGAATCAGGCGGGCGTCATCTCGATAATCGGCGGCGGCGACACGGCGGCGGCGATCGCGCATGCGCCGTGGGCGAACCAGTTCACGCATATCTCGACCGGAGGCGGCGCCACCCTCGAATTTCTCGAAGGCCGCGAGCTGCCGGGCGTAAAGGCGCTCGAAGTCGCTGCCATGAGCATCGATGCGCAGGAAATTAATCGCCGGGAACTGGAAGATGAATCTGCTGCCGGCGAGGGCGCGCGCGCTGATCGAGCAATCCGCGCCGAGATCGATCCTCTACGCCGCGACGCTCGCGAAAGATCGCGAGGTGATGGTCGCGCCGCCCGCGATTCTCATCCCGGCTGTGGCGCAGGCGCTTGCGGGCTCGTCGATCGTGCTGGGCGCGCAGAATATGCACTACGAGGACAAGGGCGCGTTCACCGGCGAAGTCTCGCCGCCGATGCTGCTGCGTTCGGCGTCACTCACGTGATCGTCGGGCATTCGGAGCGCCGCCACATCTTTCATGAGACCGACGAGCTGATTAACAAGAAAGTGCTCGCCGCATTGCAGCATCGGATGACCCCGATTATGTGCGTCGGCGAAACCGCAGGACGAACACGACAGCGGGCGCGCGCTCGACGTCGTGTTGCGCCAGCTTGCAGCGCGGGCTCGAAAACTCGCTGACGATCACGTGACCACGGTAGTGATCGCGTACGAGCCGGTGTGGGCGATTGGCACCGGGCGCACCGCGACGCCCGAGCAGGCCGAAGCGATCCATGGCGCGATTCGCGGCGCGATTCTCGACGCTATGGGCGCGAGCGCGCGGCAGCGGTGCGCATTCTCTACGGCGGCAGCGTCAACGACGAGAATGTTGACTCGCTTGTGGCCAAGCCCGATATTGACGGGGCTTTGGTCGGCGGGGCAAGCTTAAAGGCTGACTCGTTCGCGCGAATCGTCAGGGCGCGGACTCGCTAAAGAAGAAAAAGATGGTTTCAATCGTCATTGTCGATTCATGTGATCGTCTGCGTTGCGATGGTCATCATGATTTTGCTGCAGCAGGGCAAGGGTGCGGAGGTCGGCGCCGTGTTCGGCGGCTCGAGCCAGACCGTCTTCGGCGCGAGCGGCGCGGGCAACGCGCTGACCAAAGCGACGTGGGCGCTCGCGATTATCTTTTTCGCCAGACTCGATGTTCCTGGCGCTGGCGTCGTCGCGAGCGCATGACCGGCAGTATTTTCGAGGGTCCGTTTTCGTCGATGCCGGCGGGGAGCGTGATGCCGGCGTCGAAGCAAGCGCCCAAGAACGCGAATCCCGCGGCGCCGCGCTCCGGCTGCTGCAAATCCGGCCGGGCCGGCGACGCCAGGGTCAACGAAGTAATCGTCGTATCTTCGCAGCTGCGGCGGAGCGCCTACCCTCAACTGAAGCTCCGGGCAGCATACTCGATGCGCGGGTGGTGGAATGGCAGACACGCCAGTTTGAGGGGCTGGTGGTAGCAATACCGTGCGGGTTCAAGTCCCGCCCCGCGCACCAGAATTAAATGTGAAACCCGCGGTGGGTTTCACACTTCCTTCGGCAGGGCTGACCCCTGCACCTCAGTGAAAAGTGCGACTTCGTCCGTAGAACCATGGCGAGACGCCGTGTAGCTCTTCAGCGTATCTCTCTCTTGCGTTTCAGTCTTCCGTGTCATTCAGAGCGCAGCGGAAGAATCCCGGCTCCTTCTTTGTCGTCGTTCTCATCGGCGGCTCTTTAGAAAGACAACGTAGCTTGTCGCGGCGGCTGCGGCGCGTACCCGGCGCGTTGCGTCATGTAGCGATCGGCTGATCGGGAAGCCGTGGCGCTCGCGGATGCGATTGAAAATCGTGCGCATGCTGTCGTCGTACGCGTTCGGGACGTACTCGGCGCGGCCATAGAACATGTCGATACGCTCGGCCAGGTGCGGGAAGCGCTCCTTGACGAACGGGATGAAGCGGCGCGCGGCGGCGGGTTTCAGAAAGAGCGAACGCCACCATACGCCCGACGCGTTCGCGCGACGCGCCGCGCGAATCACATTTTCGATTGCGGCGGGATCGTCGGTGAGGCCGGGAATCATCGGCATCATCAGCACGTTGCATCGGATTCCCGCGCGCGCTAGCTCGAATAGCGCGCGCAGACGCAGGCCCGGTCGCGGCGCACGCGGCTCGAGGATTCGCTGCAGCTTGCGATCGAGGGTTATCAGCGAGAAGTTCACCGACAGCTTCGAGCGGCGATTTATTTTTCGCAGCAGCTCGAGGTCGCGAACGATCAGGCTCGACTTGGTCGTGATCGACAGGTCCAGGCCCTGGAGCTGCGCGAAAATTTCGAGCATCGAGCGCGTCAGCCCGTACTTGCGCTCGGCCGGCTGATAGGGATCCGTCGCGGTGCCGATTGCGATCGCGTCGGTGCCAATAGGCGTGCGCGAGAGCGTGCGCGACAGAACCTCGGCCGCCATCCGCTTGACGAAGATTTTGCGCTCGAAGTCCATCGGATCGCGCAGCTCGAGAAAATCGTGCGTATAGCGCGCGTAGCAGTACACGCATCCGAACTCGCATCCGCGATACGGGTTGATGGTCCATCGAAACGGCATGCGCGGGCTGTCGCATCGATTGAGAATCTGCCGCACCGGCATCTCGATAAACTCGACGCCGCGGGTCGCGTCGAGGTCGTCGGGCGGCGGCGAATGGAGGGGCAGTGTGGCGGCGGTGTTCATCTGACGGCATGGCTATCTTCGCTTTTTCTTCGCTATACTGTCAAGCTCGATTTGCGAACAAGCAGCGATTTCGCAGCCGGCGAGAACATAGTAGGACGGAATTTATTCCGTCGGAGAAGGAATCGGGAGAAGACGACGGAATAAATTCACTGTGCGCAATTTTACGGCGCGGGTGGCGGGAATTGGGTTCTTAGGAAGGCGTCGAAGGCGCGGTCCGGGAGGACTCGGCGCAGGCCCATCAGGACGCGCGCGGCGAGGGTCACCTTGTAGCGAGTCTTTGGGCTCGTTGCCGAGATGGCTTTTTCGATCACTTCGGCGACGGCCTCGGGCGGGGCGGCGAAGCGGGCCATCGGGCCGCCTTCGTAGGCTTCGCGGATTTGCTTTTCGAGCACCACATTGAAAGCCGCGTAGGGCGAGTCCTTGGGCATCGCGATGCTGCCGACGGCGGTGTCGCCGAAGGCGGTTTTGATCGGGCCGGGCTGGACGACGATCACGTCGATGCCGAAACCCTTCACCTCGAAGCGCAGCGCGTCGCTGAGCGCTTCGACCGCGTGCTTGGTCGCGTGATAGTAAGCGCCGCCGGGGAACGTGAGCTTGCCGCCCATCGAGCTCAGATTGACGACGCGGCCCCATCGCTGCCGGCGCATCGCAGGCAGCACCAGTTTGGTCATCGCGATCAATCCGAACACGTTGGTCTCGAATTGTCGGCGGATGTCGGTCATCGGCACTTCCTCGAACGCGCCTTCGAGGCCGTAGCCGGCGTTGTTGATGAGCACGCCGACGGCGCCCTCGGCACGCTCGACGGTTTCGACGGCCGCGCGCATCGAGGCTTCGTCGCATACGTCGAGCGCGAGCGTTTTGCATCCGCGCTTCGCGAGATCGGCGATCGACTCGGGTTTGCGCGCGGTCGCGTAGACGTTCCATCCGCGCGCGGCGAGATGCTCGGCGGTGGCGCGCCCGATTCCGGTCGAGCATCCGGTGATTAGAACTGCCTTTGAGATCGATTGTGGCATTAGTGTGCTCCAGCTTTGCTGGTGGAGTGTGACGAACTAAGCTGCGTGATACCAGTCGGACCTCACCCCTGGCCCCTCTCCCTTTTGGAGAGGGGAAGCAGAGCGCGGAGCGCGCAAGTTCTCCTGGAGGGAATCGCGATGGCTGACAATGGGCGCAAGTATCGGGAGAAGTACGGCGAGTGGGCGCTGGTGACGGGCGCGTCGGCGGGGATTGGGCTTGAGTTTGCGCGGGCGCTTGCGCGCGAGGGCATGTCGATTGTGCTGACGGCGCGGCGCGAGGATCGGCTGAACGCGCTCGCCGCGGAGCTCAAGGAAAAATATCACGTCAACACTCGCGTGGTCGCGGTCGATCTTGCGGCGAACGACGGCGCGGATCGGCTGGCGGACGCGGTTGCGGATCTGGAGATCGCGGTTCTCGTCAACAATGCCGGCTTTGGTTACGCGGGACGTTTCGACAAGCTCGCGACGGACCGGCTGCGCTCGATGGTGGTGGTGAACTGCGTGGTGCCTGTCGTGCTGACGAGCCGAATCATTCCGGGGATGGTGAAGCGCGGGCGCGGCGCGGTGATTATCGTGGGCTCGGTCGCGGGCCGCCAGCCGCTGCCGCTTGCATGCGGTTTATAGCGCGACCAAGGGATTCGATTTGCTGTTCGGCGAGGGGTTGTGGGGCGAGCTGCGCGGGACGGGCGTCGACGCGCTCGTGATCGAGCCGGGTCCGACCAAGACTGAGTTCCAATCGGTGGCGGGCGAGAGCGTGGGCGACGATCACGGCGAGCCGGCGGAGAATGTGGTGCGGGTCGCGCTCGACGCGCTAGGCAAGCATCCGAGCGTTATCTCAGGATGGTTCAACTGGGTGCGCGCGAATGCGGTGCGGCTGGTGCCGCGGTCGACGGCGACGATAATCGCGAAGAGAGTTATCGAGGGGCAGACGCCGGTGGAGATGCGGTAGGGCGACGTAGCAGCAGAATCTTGAGTCACGAAGGGTGGCCACCTATTCTCGCTACGGCTTCGGCGGGTTCTTGTCGCTAAGGAGTTCCGATGGCGCGACCGCAAGCAAAGAATTTTCGTAGCCCCGATCAGGTGCGGCAGTTTCCCAACGGCCGGATTGCGAACGTTTCACATGGCGAGACGACCATCGGGCGTTTCGTATTTCAACCGGGATGGCGATGGTCGCGTGATGTCGGGCCGATCGCGGGCACGCGTTCCTGCCAGATCCATCACCAGGGCGTCGTGCTACGAGGAAGGCTGCTGGTGGAGAGTGACACGGGCGAGGTGTGCGAGTTCGGCGTCGACGACGTCTATGACATTCCGCCAGGTCACGACGCGACAGTGCCCGGCGACGAGCCGTTCGAAGCAATCGAATTCGCGAGCGCGCGGCTTTATGCCGCGCCGGCCGTCGGAGATCGCGTGCTCGCCGCGATGCTGTGCACCGATATCGTGGACTCAACCGCGCATCTCAAGCGGCTTGGCGATTCGGCGTGGCGCGAACTGCTCCTCGAGCATAACCGTCAGGTGCGGATCGAACTGAACAACTTTCGCGGGCGCGAAATACAGACGACCGGCGATGGATTCCTCGCGGTGTTTGACGGTCCCGCGCGAGCAGTTCGATGCGCGCGGTCGATTGGCCGATCGGTTACGCGGCTCGGTATCGCTATTCGCGCAGGGGTTCACACAGGCGAGGTGGAGTTCGTGGGCGATAACGTAAGAGGGCTGGCGGTCCATGAAACCGCGCGGGTCGCAGGAGTTGCGGGGGCAGGCGAAGTCTTCGTTTCTGCGACGACGAAGCATTTGCTGGAAGGATCGGGGATCGCGCTTGAATCGGCGGGAGTCCATGAGCTCAAGGGCCTTGGTGAGGCGCGCGAGTTGTTCAGGATTACGGGTTCCGATTGATCAGTTCGGGGCGCGGCGGCGCGGCCGGGGACGCGCGCGCTTTTGATTCTGTCCGGGGCGGTAATTTTCGTCGTGCGGATCGAAAATGCCGAGGCGCTTTAGTCGAATCACGCACATCAGGTGGAACGCGATTAGTGCGATGGCTGATGCTACGCAGCCAACTCTGACGAATCGCTGAGGCTCGCTGGGGAGGCGGTCGGCGAAGACGAACATCGCGAGCAGGACCCATTCGGTGGCGAACACCAGGAACAACAGACGCTCGGTGTCGACGTGGCTCGGCAGGCGGGCGGCGGCTTTGGGATCGGAAATGCGAACGGTGCGCTTCTCGATTTTCGCGGAGATGTAGCGCGCGATCACGACGCCGCATCCGAGCGCGCCGAGTTCCATCGGATGGAAGATAGTCAAGACGCTCCGCCGGGCGGTGGCTGCCTCACGGGATTATCGCGAGGTCGTAGGCGGGCGGCAGTTTTTCGGCGATTGTCGCGAGCGATGCGCCGTCGGTGCTTGCGCGCACGACGGCGCCGTCGTTGCATACCGCGAAGAAGCCGCCATTTTCAGGATCGGACTTCAGCCGCATCACCATCCCACGCCCGAAATTCTGTTCGGCTGAGATCGGCTCGAAACTCTCGCCGCGATCGGCGCTGCGAAAGAGCATCGCGTCCGCACCCGTCGGTGCGACGCGCCAGGTGGGCGGCGGGCCCATCGCAGCCGCGGTGAAGAGGTCGTCGCGGTCCGGCGCGCTGACGAGCAGCGGGATCGTGTACGTGCGGTTGAGCCCGCGCGTCACTTGCTCCCACGACTTGCCCGCGTTGTTGGACAGGTAGAAGCCGCCGCCGGTGGTCGCATAGAGGCGGCGCGAGTCGCGCGAATCCACCGCGACGGTGTGAATGTCCTCGTAGAGCCCGTCGTTGAGCGTCTCGAAGGTCGCGCCTTCGTTGCGCGATCGGAAGACGCCGCCCTCTTCGACGCCGACGTACATCGTCGACGGTTCATGCGGATCGAAAGCGATCGAGCGCACGTGCGGAATATGCGGCGGCGGCGGAAACGTCCAGCGGTCGCGTCCCGGGATTTTCAGGAAGCCGTCGGATTCCTTGAAGACGCGGCCGCGATCGTCGCTGCGGAACAGGCGCGCGTGCGAGGTGCCGACGAATACGCGATCCTTCACGGCCGGCGATGCGGCGATCGACCAGACCTCTTCTTCGCGCGCGAGCGGAGGAGTGACGTCGGTCCAGGTGCGGCCGCCGTCGGTCGATCGGGCGAGCGTGCCCTTGCCGCGGATTTGCTCAGTCGATCCGGCGTAGATGAGATTGGGATCGGCGGCGTCCTGCGCCATGCACCAGACGGCCGACGGATCCGCGAGCACCATCAACGGCGTCGCCCCGCGCGCAGGATCCAGAATCACAATCCCCTTAGCCGTCCCGACGCAAAGTCGCATCCCGGTCACACCTCTTTCCAGCCGCGCCCGAATCGTAGCGCAAAGGATAAGGGCAGGACAGCGGGGAGGGAACATAGGAACTTATTGAATGTGAAACCCGCCGTGGGTTTCACACTTCCTTCGGCAGGGGTGACCCCTGCACCCAGTAAACGAAAATGCGGGACGTCTTTCCTCTCAGTTTGGGGCGGAGGGCCGAATCTTACCTCGCCCGTTACTTTACGGGAGAGGAGGCCGGCGGGCGCAGCCGCCGGTAGGTGAAGGTTCCGGGCGCATCGCAAATGCTCGCCTGCTCACTTCTGCCCGCTGCCGCAGCTTGATAGAGAGATCGCATGAAGCCCGTCACGCCGCCGCGCTCGCGACTGTTCTTTGGTACCTGATGATTCCGCCGATCGGCCTCGATAACAAAATTGATCCGCATGCGCCGTTGTCGAATTGGAGAATAGGCGTGGGTTTTCAGTCTCAGAAGGAATGCGAGGACTCGCTCAAGGACGCAATCCAGAACCCGATGACTCCGGCTGAGTATCAGGCAGCTGCGAAGGCAACGCAGAAGGCGAAGATGAAGCCGCTGACCATGTCGGAGATGACAAAACGGACGGCGGAGTCGCTATGCGTCGCGGGTGACGATCCTCGGCTTAAAGCAAAAGCAAAAGTGAGCGCGTCGCCGAAATAGTTACGTCAGCTTTGAGCCGACTTTGAGATCGCCGCTGATGCCAGCTCGGTGGGGACAACCTTTTTCGGATTCGGATCGATTCGCGCTCGCTTTACCGTGATCGTTCCGCCGGCGAGCGCGATCTTCATTCCGTCCGCATCGATGGCCACTATCGTGCCGGGTTCGCCTTGCGAGCTGATGGCTGAAAACGCGGCTTCATACATGCGCAGGCGTTGGTCGCCGAGGTTTGCGAAGGCGCCCGGCTGCGGGTCGCATCCGCGGATCAGGTTGAAGACTTCGCGCGCCGGTTTTGCGAAATCGATCTTTGCGTGCTCGTCGCGGCATGGCGGCTCGTAAGTCGCTTTGCTTTCGTCTTGCACAATCGCGGGCGCGTTGCCGGATTTGATCAGATCCACCGCTTCGACCATGGCGTCGATGCCCATCGGGAAGAGCGTGTTGAAGTAAATCGACCCGACGGTGTCGCTCTCCGCGATCGGCACGCGCTTCTGCACGAGGATCGGGCCGGTGTCGATGCCCTTATCCGGCCAGAACCACGTGACTCCCGTTTCCGCATCGCCCTGGATGATTGCCCAGTTGATTCCGCTGGCGCCGCGATGGCGGGGCAGCAGGGAAGGGTGAAAGCAAATCGACTTGTAACGCGGCGCGTAGAGAATTCGATCGGGCACTATCAGCGTGACGAATGCGAGGATCGCGAGGTCGGCGTCGAGAGTTTTGAAATGATCGAAGGCGGCGTCGTTCTTGAACGACTTGGGCTGGCTGAGCGGTAGACCCATCGCGCGCGCTTTGGCCGCGAGCGGATCCGCCTTGCCGGCGGGCGAATCGGGCGGCGCGAAGACGTGAACGATCTCGTCGCCATGATCGACGAGCGCTGCGAGCGCTTTCTCCGCGAATGCGGCCTGGCCGAGCAGTGCAATACGCAACGTCGTGGACCTCCGACTTCTTTGGTCACGCTACCAAATCAAAAATCGAGTTGCATCCTGAAACGGCATGTCATCTGCGGCGTACCTTGAATGGAGCTTCAGGGAAACTGAGGATGCGCGGATCTGCCATTTCAACGTTACTTGCCGCGGCGATATTCGCTGCTGCTGCGATTTCCGCGACTGCGGGCGGCCCGATGAATCAGCCGGTGCCGGCGCCGGGGAATCACAACGAGTCGCTCGTGCTCGGCGCGGGCGCAAAAAAGATGACGCGCACCTTTATCGTGCATGTGCCGCCGGGGTTCGACGGCAAATCGAAAGTGGCTGCTGTATTCATGCTCCACGGCGCGGGCGGCAGCGGCGAGGGCGCGATTTCGCAGACCGGATGGGACGTGAAATCGGATCACGAGGGGTTCATCGCGGTGTTCCCCGACGGGACTTCCCCGCGTCCGACGTTGCCCGCTAAATTTCTGACCAATCCGCGGCTGTGGAACGACGGATCAGGCCGCGGCGCGATTGGCGTGGACAACGTCGACGACCTCGGCTTCATCTCCGCGATGATCGATTTCCTCGAGGCGCGCTACGCCGCGGACCCGATGCGAATTTATTGCACTGGTTTTTCCAATGGCGCCTCGATGACGTTCAGCGTTGGGCTCAACCTCGCGAATCGAATCGCGGCGATAGCACCGGTCGCGGGCCATCTTTGGGAAAGCGAAAAACAGCTCACATATCCGGTGCCGCTGCTCTATATCGTCGGGACTGATGACCCGCTGAATCCTCTAGGCGGCGGCAAAGTGAAACTGCCGTGGGAGACGGTTGAGAATCGCCCGCCGGTCGAGGATTCGCTCAAGGAGTGGGAGCGGATGCTCGAATGCGGGCCGCAAGTGCAGACTGCTCGCAGCAAGGGCGTGCTCGAGGTCGCTTACGATCAATGCGTCAAGGGCGGAGAGGTCGAGTATTACCGCGTCGCCGGATTGAGGCATATCTGGCCCGGCGGGAAGAGCCGGCTGCCCGAAAAATGGGTCGGCAAGCCGAGCGACAGCCTGAACGCGACCGACGTCATCTGGGAATTTTTCAAGGCGCATCCGCGGACGCCGGTCACAATTCCGATCGCGAAGAATCATTGACACAGTTGGTTGCGGGCCTGTTTGATGACCGTTCGAATGTCTTCCACTCGACGGCTGTCTGAAATTCTCGCGGTTCTCTTTCTATTTTTAGTATCTGTTGGTGCGCCGATCTGCGCGCAGGACTCTGCCAGCGACGCATCGCGGGCGCGGACGTATCGTGGTCCTGATGGTGTGGGACGGGCTGCGCCCCGACTTCGTCACGCAGCGCGACACGCCGAATCTCTTTCGGCTCGCACGCGAGGGCGTCCGCTTCGACAAGCATCACTCGATATTCCCGACGCTCACGATGGTGAACGCGACCGCGCTTGCCACCGGCGCGCCGCCGGGCGTCAACGGACTCGAGGGCAACAATTTCTACCTGCCGCCGTCGGCAGAGACGCCGAAGGGTGAGGTTGTCAGCGCAGAGGGAGCCAGGGCGATTCTGAATCTGAACGGATCGAATCAATTCAAAGGGCGCCTGATTGGCCTCGACACTATCGCGCAGGAAGTCGCACGCGAGGGCGGCTATGTCGGAGTGATCGGCAAGCAGGGACCGACCTCGGTGTTCGACAATCGCGTCGCAACGATCGTCGACGGCAAGGATATTGTGGGCGAGGCGCACAAGGATTACCTGTTCGCGTCCGAAGATTTAGTTGCGCAATCGGCGAGTCAGAAAATCACGATTCCGCCCGATTCGAAAACTACGGTGGCTGACGAGCAGCGCGATTTGTACTATGCGCGGCTGGTGGTCGAAGACGCGTTGCCGGCCGCCAAGATCGCTGCAGACGCTGGCAGGCCCGCGCTCGTCGTGTTCTGGCAGCATAATCCCGATCTCACGCAACACGTCGCCGGTCTCGGCACGTTGCCCGCGATGGAAGCGCTCAGCCTTTGCGACAACAACCTGATGAGCGTGCGTGGGGCGATCGATACGTTGGGAATCGCAGACAAGACTGATCTGATCATCGTCTCGGACCACGGCTTTGCGACGATCAAGTTCCGAATTGTGCTGTCGGAGATGCTGGTGGCGGCAGGAATCAAGAAATCGCACGACAGCACCGACGTGGTCGTGGTGCCCAACGGCGGCGCGGACCTCGTGTACCTTTCGCCAACGGAATTCGCGACGCCGGAATCGAAGCAGGCGGTGCTGCAGAAGATCGTCAACTTTGCCGAGGCGCAGGAATGGTGCGGGCCGATCTTCTCGCGCGATCCGGCCACAGCGCCCGATGAACCGACGCGTCGCGGACATCGTCAGCGCGCCCCGAAGCCGTATCTCGGATGGATCGACGGGACTTTCAGCCAGCGCGTCATCGGCCTGTACAATGCGGAGCGATCACCCGACCTGGTGATTTCATTTCGCGAGGAGCCTGATGCCGACAACAAGAATCTCACGGGCCCAACCAATCCCGCGTTTCTAATCGGGCAGATCGGACAGGTCTCGACGCCGAACAAATCCGCCGAACTGCTGCATCCGGTGAAAGGACTCGTGTACGCCGACACCGGGACCAGCCCGACGTTCACCACCGGGATGGGGATGCATGGCGCGGCAGGCGAGCGCGAGATTCATAATTTCTGCGCGGCGGCAGGCCCGGACTTCCGGCGCGGCTTCGTCGATCTGAATCCCACCGCGAACATCGACGTCGCGCCCACAATCACGGAGATACTCGGCACGCTGCCGAATATCGGTCCCGGCGGCGTCGCGCCCGCAGGCCGCGCAATGGCGGAGGCGCTGAACGACGGCCGCCGCAGCGCCGGCGGATCGCATACGCAAACGATGACCGCGAACCTGATGCTGCCCGGCGTCGAGGCAGTGACGACGCTTCACGTGTCATGGATCGGCGACGAGCCATACCTCGACAGTTCAACCGTCGAACACAAGCCGCTCGGCAGCTCGCCGTAGTTTCTCTCATTCCCTCCTCCCACGTGGGAGGAGGGCTAGGGTGGAGGACATTTCTGCGGCGGGATTGTCTGCTGCGCCGCAGATTTGGAATTCGGAAATTTGGTCCTCCACCCGCCGCGCGCGGACGCACGTCGGCCTCCTCCACGTTGGAGGAGGCGAAGAAAGATGGTCAATCGAGGGCGGTGATTGTGCGGCCGCGCGTCTCCGGCAGTATCCAGACCAGCAGGGCGCCGAGGGTTGAGAAGACTGCGCCTAGCGACAATATTGCGCCGAAGCCGAAACGGGCGCCGAGGATTGCGATCAGGATCGGCGTGAAAAACTGGAATCCGCGCGTGACGTTCAGCAGCAATCCGAGCGACGTGTTGCGGATACGCGTCGGTAGCAGTTCCGCGATCATCGGTGCGATTCCGGCTCAGATGCCGGTGCCGAATCCTGCGGTGAACATGGCGGCTGAGATGAGGCCGGGCACGGCTACAGCGGTGTTCCACAGAATCGTTGGCGGGATCGTGCCGGCCGCCATCATCAGGCCATATGCGCAGAACGTGGGACGGCGGCCGAACCTGTCGGCGACGCGGCCGAACGTCAGGTAGCCGAGCACGCCGCCGATTTGCATCTTGATCAACAGATGACTCGCGGCGACTGCCGTGAGCCCGCGCTTGAGTTCGAGATATCCCGGCATCCAGGTGTACGTGAACCAGTACGCCTCCGAGTTCAGCAGGACGACGACGAACAGCATCGCGAAGATGTGCCGATATTCGAGTATCGCGCGCAAGTCG
The DNA here is from genome assembly GCA_963744545.1 of uncultured delta proteobacterium. Lineage (GTDB taxonomy): Bacteria > Desulfobacterota > Binatia > Binatales > Binataceae > Binatus. The sequence continues at coordinate 69,525 of CAVUUH010000043.1, read as the reverse complement.
ACGCCCCTGGCGCCGAGATCGGTGCGCGTGCGGCGCCAGACGTCGCTCTCCGGCATCCACTTCAGCACGGCGGCGACGACGAATATCGCGGGCACGCCGGACAGCATGAACGTCAGCCGCCATCCGATTGCGGGCGCGAGATAGCCGCCTGCCGCCGCTGCCAGTAGCACGCCGAGCGGCGCGCCGGTTTGTACGTATGCGGCGTATCGCGCGCGTCGATCGGCGGGCACGCTTTCGGCGACCAGGCTTTGTCCGGGGGCCCATCCGCCGCCCATGCCGAGCCCGGTTATCGATCGAAACACGATCAACTGCGTGAGACCCTGACTGAATCCGCACATCGCAGTGCCGACGCCGTAAATTGCGACTGTAGCCGCGATCATCGGTTTACGTCCGTAGCGGTCACCGAGGAAGCCGAAGATTACGCCGCCGAGCGCAGTCATCAGCAGCGACATCCCCAGCGCGAGCGACGACTGCTCGGGCGTCAGATGGAGTTCGCGCGCGACGGGAACCAGCAGCAACGAGTAGAGGACGAGGTCGTAGAAGTCGAAAATCCAGGCGGCGAATGCGAGCGCGACGATCCTCAAGTGAATCGCGCCGGTCTCGCGCTGGTTCATCAGCAGTTCGTGGGGCGGCTGTATTTTGGCGACTGGCTCCATGCAATCGGGTATGGTTGGCTATTCATATCAGTTGGGACCGACAAGGAAACGCGCCCCGCAGTGCGGAAAACTCTGCGCGTTTCGGAGGACTGAATGTTCAGACGTTTCTTTCGATGGATTTTACGAACCGTGCTCATTGTCGTGGTGCTGGTCGCGATCGTCGCCATCTCGGAGCACATCTCGCATCGCGTGCAGCCCAACTCCGTGCTGTCGGTCGAACTTGACGGTACGGTGGTCGAGCGCGCCAGCAGCAGCGTGCTTGGTTTGATCAGCAAAAATGAAACGGCGCTCAACACGCTGCGCAACGCGATCGATAAGGGCGCCAAGGATCCGAAAATCGTCGGCCTCGAGATCAAGGTGCTCAACCCCGAAATGGAACTCGCGCAGGCGCAGGAAATCGTTGCACTGATCAAGTCGTTCAAGAGCCACGGCAAATGGACCGAGGCGTATCTCGAAACCGCCGGCGAGTCGGGCCTCGGCAATACGCCTTTTATCGTCGCGAGCGCCGCGGACGAGGTATCGCTGATGCCGCAGGGCGATCTCAACCTGATGGGCGTCCAGCTGCGCGAGCTGTTCCTGCGCGGCACGCTCGACTGGGTCGGGATTACGCCGAACTTCGCCTCGGCGGGACAGTACAAGAGCGCCGCCAACATGTTCATGGACAAGGACTACACCCCGGCGCAAAAGGAAGAGGACGAAGGGCTGGCCGGCAGCTTGTACGATCAGATCGTCGCCGCGATGGGCACCGAGCGCAATTTAAGTCCCGACACGATCAAGAGTTTGATCGATCGAGCACCGATAAATGCGGACGACGGCCTGAAGGCGCGGCTGGTCGATCGGCTGGAATATGAAGACCAGTTCACCGAGCGCGTGAAGAATCACGGCGGCTCGTTTCACAAAGAGGTCGACTACACCGATTACGCGCGCGAGGGGCTGTTCTACAACCTGAGCGGAGATCAGATCGCGGTGATTTACGGCGACGGAGAAATCCAGCGCGGCGGTGAGGGTTTCGATCCGTTCTCGGGTCCCGACACGACCGCGATGACTTCCGACGACATGACGGAAGCGTTTAAGTCCGCGCGCGAGAACGACGACGTTCGCGCCGTTATCCTGAGAGTCAATTCGCCCGGCGGCTCGATGCTCGCGTCGGAGCTGATTGATCGCGAGGTCCAACTCACCGCGAAGAAAAAGCCCGTCGTCGTCAGCATGTCGGGATACGCCGCGTCGGGCGGATACCTGATCTCGATTCCCGCGGCCAAAATTATCGCGGAGCCCGGCACGATCACCGGATCGATCGGCGTGCTCGGCGGCAAATTCAACGTCAGTCCCGCGATGCAAAAAATTTACGCGAACACCGACGCGGTGAGCCATGGCGCGAACGTCGGGATGTTCGATATGTGGACCGACTTCACGCCCGCGCAGTACAAGCAGTTCCAGGACGAAATCGCGCGCGACTACCATTACTTCCTGACCCTGGTCGCGGACGGCAGGCATATCTCGGTCGAACAGGCCGACGCGGTCGCGCAGGGACGCGTGTGGACGGGAGAGCAGGCGATCAAGCTCAAGCTGGTCGATTCGCTCGGCGGTCTCGATGAAGCGATGGCGGCGGCGAAAGGACTCGCGCGGCTCGCTCCCGATCAGCCGGTCGGGATCATCGAGCTGCCCGAGCAACCGGGACTGCTGCAGTCGCTGAGCAAGGGCAAGGTGACGGCGCTGTTCACGCGGCGTCCCGCGGTGCAGTTCGTCGAACCGGTTATCGAGCTGATTCACGCGGCGCTCAGCGGTCATGCGATTTTCAGCGCGGCGTATTGTCCGGTGGTGCCGATGCTCTAAGGTAGGAGCAAATCCAGTGCGGCAAACAATCATCGGCCTGCTAATGGTTGCGGTGACGGCTGCCTTCTTTTATTGGGTCGCGAGGAACCGCTACAAGTGCCCGTACTGCGGACGGGTCGTCAAATACAACGACGTCAACTGTCCGCACTGCGGCAACGACATGAACTTTCGTCATCGCGCGGGTCCCGAGGCGCTTCCCCGGGCGGCAGCGGACCTGCGTCCCGGCAGGCGGCGGACTAGCGACCGTTCTTCGCGGAGTTGAGCGCGGCTGCGGCACGTCGCAAAAAAGTTTGCGTCTGCGTCTTCGAATTGATCGGGAGGCGGACGTAATCGTCGCCAACTTTCAGGTCGGCGAAAAATCCCGCCGGGTCTTCATGGAAATGCAGAAACCCGCCCGAGCGGCAGGAGAACGATCCGCGCTTTTTCTCCTTGAGCCCGTCGAGCTTGCGAATCTCCTCGAGAATCGGCTCGAGTTCGTCCAGCGCTTCCGGTCCCGCGTGCTTCATTGATTACTGTCTCCGCGCCGAGTGGCTATAGCAACTAGCTATCTACGAGTTTCCCAGTTCGATCACATAGCCGTCGGGATCGGTGAAGTAGGCATATGGGACGCCGGGCGCATGCTGGCCGCGGCTTTGCAGCTTTCCTCCGGCATTCTCGATCTGATGCACCATCTCGTCGAGACTGTTTTTCGGAATCGAGAACCCGAAATGCGAAACGCCGCCTCCGCCGACTGGATCATCCGCCTTGGCCTGGCAGAGCGTGATCGTCTCGTCGACGCCGGGTGAATGAATGAAAACCAAGGTTTTTCCTTCCCAGAATTTTACCTCGAGACCGAACGCTTCCTGATAGAACTTGAGCGACCGGCCGACGTCCCTGACGTTAAGATTGATATGCCTCAATCCGCGCGCTTTGATCATCGTAATGCCTCCTGCTGGCAGGTCTGGCTAGTCGACTGACTATCTACGAGAGCGGCTACATGCCTTGCTGCTGCGCGTGGCAGTCGTGGCAGATTCCGTACAGTTCCATTTTGTGCCGGGTGAGAGTCACGCCGAGGTCGCGCGCGACGATATTCTGCATACGTTCGATCGCGGCGTTTTCGAACTCGATGATGCGGCCGCATCGCTCGCAGATGAAATGATCGTGATGGCGCTCTCCGACCGCTTCGTAACGCGCCTGACCTTCGTCGAAATGGCGCTCGTACAGTAGCGCGCATTCCTTGAGCAGCCGCAGCGTCCGGTAAATCGTCGCGTAGCCGACGTGCGGGTTGATCTTCTTGACCTCGGCGTACAACTCCTCGGCGCTGATATGATGCCCGTGATCGAAGAACACGCGCGCGATGTCGTCGCGCTGGCCGGTGGACTTGAGCCCGCGCTCCTTGAGGCGCGTGTGGAAGGTGAGCATCCGCTCTTCCGGACTGATCGCGGGTTTGCGATCGATAACGGTGTGTCCAGCCGTCGCGGTTTCGCCGAGGCGCGACATTTCAGTACTCAGCTTGAGGCGTCTCCGAGGTGAACGATGCGTCGAGCCGCCGGGGACAGGTACAAGGACTCGAGATCGCGCGAGCGCAGCGCCTCGGCGATCACTTCGAGCTGCTCCGCGGCCGGCTGATCGCGATCTATTATGACGAGGTTCTTGTCGCGCAGCCGGCATGCGCCACCGCGCGTGCGATAGCCGATTTCGCGCATGATCTTTTCGCGACGGACCTCGAGCCCGACCCGCTGCGCCGCTTCGGCGAGCTCGTCCACGATTCTCATCATCCGCGCTTCGCTAAGTTCGCTCATTTCACCTGCATCCCTGCCCCTCTTGAGGCCCAACCGCGCGGCATGTTATCGCGATAGACATCGCGGAGGTCACGCGCTTGATCAAGAAAATCCTTGTCGGCATCGACACCTCCGAGCATTCCCGCAACGCGCAAGCCTACGCCTTTTATTTTGCCCGCGTCTTCCAAGCGTCGCTGATCGGTTTGCATGTGGTCGATATCGTGTCGATCGAGGGCTCGTTTTTCCATGATATATCAGGTTCGCTCGGGCTGGAACCATATCTGGATTTCTCGTCAAAGATGCGCGAGGTGCTGACCGCCCGCGGCCGCGCCGTACTCGACGAATTTGCGGCCGCCGCGCGCCGCGAGAATATCGCGGTCGAGACCGTACTCGACATGGGAATCGTCGCCAACCAGATTTGCGATCGCGGCCGCAGTGCCGACCTGATCATGATCGGCCATCGGGGGGTCAACGAGAAATTTTCGACCGGGCTGCTAGGATCGACGGCCGAGAGCGTAGCGCGCAAATCGCCGCGGCAACTGTTCATCTCGCCGAATAAATTTCGCGAGGTGAAACGGCCCGTGCTGGCGTACGACGGCAGCGAACGGGCGTCGCGCGCGATGCGATCGGCGGCGGAAGTCGCCAACGGGCTGGGCGTGCCGATCACCGTGATTACCTGCGCACGCGATCCAAAACTCGGCGAGCGGACCCTGGCCGAGGCGCGTACCTACTTCGAAAACTACACGCCCAAGGCCGAGTTCAAGCTGCTGCAAGGGCACGCCAACGAGGAAATCGTGAAGTTCCTCAAAGAGAACGACGGCGACCTGCTGTTCATCGGCGCGTACGGGCACAGCAGGATTATCGAGATGGTGCTTGGCTCGACGACCGAGTACGTGTTGCGCAACACGCCGTGCCCGGTGTTCCTCGCGCGTTAGGCTTGCGGTTCCTCGGTGCGCTGGCGGATGTAACGGCCGAGCAGCAGGCGCATCGATTCGACTGGCTGGATCCCAATCATCGGAAAGTCGCCCAGGATAAACGTCGGATAGCCGAGCGCGGAAAACTCGTCGGCCTCGCGCTTGTGATCGTCGAGGCGCGCGCTCATCGCGCCGCTTTCGAGTGCCTCGCGAAACTTCAGTCGATCGAGACCGGCGCGCTCCGCAATCGCGTCGAGCACTTTGGCGTCCGCGATATCGGCGCCGTCGTCGAACGCCGCGCTAAAGACCGCATCGTGGTAGGCGCGGAAGACGCCCGCATCGCGCGCGATTTCCGATCCTTGCAGCGCAGGCATCGAATCGATCCAGCTCGACGGCGGCGCGACGCGAACGCCCGTCTCTGCGGCGACGAACAGCACTTTCTGCCGTTCGCGCTCGCCCAGCACGCGGCCGGGCTTGGCGCGAAAATCGCGCGTCGCGATCGGCACGCCCTTCCACAGCGCCTCGAAGCCGAGTTCGTCCTCGAGCGGGGTGACGATTCGCCATGCGATGTAGCAAAGCGTCGAGGCGTAATCGAAGTAGATTGGAATTCGCAGACGGCTCATTTCACTGATTCGATAATCGCCCGTTTCGCGCGTCTGCCGCAATTGGCGCTTGCGTGACTCGTGCAGCGCGCACATTCTGGATTCACAATGGCTTCAAATCGCCGGCCTGTTCTGAAGTTGGGTGTCGTGGATTTCGGCGTCGAGAGTGCGACGCTGCCGAGTGGCGTGCAAGTCGACCTTCCCGTCATCCGCCATCCGGGGGCGAGCGCAATCGTCGCGCTGTATCCCGACATGACGGTCGCGATGCTGCGCCAGTATCGTCACACCATCGGCGGCTGGATGCGCGAGATTCCCGCGGGCTGCCGCAACGCCGGCGAGGACCCGCTCGAATGCGCACGGCGTGAACTCGGCGAAGAAGCGAGCGTCGCGGCCGCGCGATGGGATCATCTCGGCTCGATTATCACGGTGCCAAGTTTCTGCGACGAGCGAATCGAGCTGTATCTTGCGCGCGAGTTGTCGGAGGGATCGGGCACGCTGGATCATGACGAGGTGCTTAGCGTCAGCCGCGTGCCGTTCGAGGAAACTTTCGCAATGATTGGTCGCGGCGATATCGTCGATGCGAAATCGATCGTCGCGCTTTATCGTGCCCGCGACTTTCTAGAGCAAGAGCGGCGCGGCTGAAGGAGATCGTTGATGCCAATCGAAGTACTGGGCGTCGAGCATATTGATCTGACGGTCAATGATATCGGGCGATCGCGCGCGTTTTACGACAAGGTGCTCGGAGAACTTGGCTTCCGAAAATTCGAACGCGACGACTACCTAAACTGGTCGAACGCGCTGATGACGATTGCGATTCGCGAGGCGTCAGGCGTGCATCGTGACGCGCAATTCGATCGCTATCGCGTTGGACTTCATCATCTCGCTCTTCGCGCACGCTCGCGCGATGACGTGGACGCGTTCCACAATTTCCTGCTGCACGAGAAGATTACTGTGCTAGACAGTCCCGCCGAGTATCCGCACTATGGCGAAAATTATTATGCTGTGTTCTTTGCCGATCCCGATGGGATGAAGCTGGAAGTCGTGCACCACCCGTGGGGTTACTGGCGAAAGGTACAGACAGAAGGTCGCGACGCGCGGGCGCGATATGAAATCAAGAAGTAAAGCGAACGGCATGACCGTCCCGAAGGCGCGTCGTCGAGGTCCATTCGGCGACGCGCTTACCCGCGCATCCATCGCTTCTGAACGGCGACTAGCGCCGTTCAGTCGCTATTGGATTACTACTTCGTCCGGAAAGAGAAACGTGGTGGCGCCGTCGTCAAATTGCACCAGGAACATGCGCCTGTCGAGATTATTAACCTCACGCAAAATGCGTGGCTGTTCGCTGAATCGACTGCGCCCTTCGTGGTCGCGCACCGGTTTCTGGAGTTTGCAATGCTTTCCGACCAGTTCTTCTGTATTTAAACTCGTCATCATATATTTACCCCTCCGCTTCCTTCCGGTATATCCGGCCACCATCACCTTGACGGACATACTAGCAAGCTTCGGGCCTGATATTTAGACGTACTGAGAACACTTTTGTTACATTTATCCAGAGCTGTGGAAAACCTCATGAATCTGCGATTTTTCCGGTTCTCGGGACGAGATGCGGTCATCGGGTCAGTTCCCCGGGTATCCATTGACGGGAAGGAGTAATGCCCGAATACAGGCGCCTTTTTGCCAAATTCGCGTCGTGACAATTGGAAAATCAGTCCGCGAAACAAACCGCGAAAGCATTCGCGTTTCTGAAAACCGTGTAAAAAAAGGTACTGCGAAGGAAAAAATTACAACATGCGTACATTGTACCCGCTGGTGATGGGCCGCCGCGCAATTGTCGCGACAGAGCATTATCTTTCCGCCGCGGCCGGTGCGCGAATGTTCGCTTGTGGCGGCAATGCCATAGATGCTGCGGTAGCTGCAACATTCGTCGAAGGTGTGGTCAACCCGCACATGCACACAATTGGCGGTGAGGCGCCCATGCTGATTTATTCGGCAACTGCCCGCCGCGTGATTGCTATCAATGGCAATATGATGGCGCCCGAGCGTGCGACAATCGCCCACTATCGGGTGCTCGGAATCGATCTGATCCCCGGCGCCGGACTGCTGGCCGCCGGCGTTCCAGCGGCCTTCGACGCTTTAATGACTGCGTTGCGAGATTTCGGCAGCAGGTCGCTGTCCGACGTACTTGAGCCTGCACTGCAGCTCGCGGGTGAAGGTTTTCCCATGCATGTCGGATTGTGTGGCGATCCCGAAATCTCCGACGAAGCGATGGCCGGGGCGGGCGCCTCACTCCGCAGTAACGCGAAGCGGTTCCTCACTAAGTGGCCGTCGTCGGGGCGCGTTTATCTGCCCGACGGGAAAGTTCCGCTGCCCGGGAGTGTGCTTAAGAATCCCGCGCTCGCGAATTTTTTCAAGCGGCTACTCGATGCCGAATCGGCGGCGAAGAATCGCGGACGCGAGGCTGGACTCGACGCGGCGCGCGAGCGTTTCTATCGCGGGGACATCGCGCGCGACATCGTCGGATGGTCCGACGCCTACGGCGGCCTCCTGGCAGCGTCCGATCTCGCGCGCTTCACGACGCGCCTCGAATTGCCGGTGAGCGCCGACTATCGCGGCGTCACGGTCTTCAAGTGCGGGCCGTGGTCGCAAGGTCCGGTCTTTCTCCAGCAGCTCAAGTTGCTTGAGGGCTTCGACCTCGCCGCGATGGGTCACAACTCCGCCGACTACATCCACGCCGTCATCGAGTCCGCCAAGCTCTCGTTCGCCGACCGCGAGGCTTACTACGGCGATCCTGAGTTCGTCGACGTTCCGCTCGACGGTTTGCTGAGCGATCGCTACGCCGCGATACGCCGGGAGCTTATCGATTCGGCGCATGCCTCGATGGATCAGCGGCCCGGCGATCCGATTGCGATGCGTGCGTTGCGCGACAGTCCCGCAGCCGCCGCGCGTCCATGGGGCGGAGGCACGATTCACGTCACAGCCGCTGACCGCGACGGCAACATGATCGCCGTCACCGCGAGCGGCGGATGGATCCCCAGCTCGCCGGTGATCGACGCGCTCGGCTTTCCGCTCGGGACGCGGATGCAGACTTTTTATCTCGACGAGCGCCATCCCAATGCGCTTAAGCCGGGCAAGCGCCCGCGCACGACACTGTCGCCGTCGCTCGCGATGGTTAAGGACGAGCCCTATCTGGCATTCGGCACGCCCGGCGGCGATCAGCAGGATCAATGGACGCTGCAATTTTTCCTGAACGTGGTGGACTTCGGGATGGATCTGCAGGCCGCGATCGAGGCACCCAAATTCTCGACGCCGCATTTCCCGTCGACGTTCTATCCGCACGACAACCGATCCGGAGTATTGCGGGTCGAGGATCGCGTGGCCCCAGATGTGCGCGACGCGCTCGCCGCGCGCGGGCACAAGATAGAAGTCCGTCCGCCGTGGTCCGAAGGTCACGTGCTAGGAGTGCAGATCAACACCAGGACCGGCGTTCTCTCAGGCGGCGCCGACCCGCGCGGCCAGGCTGCGCCGGTCATGCCCGCGCAGGTGATCGGCTGGTGACGGAAAAAGAACCGCGCTGGCCTGACTCCGGGAAGAACGAGTCAGGCCGGCGCAGTAGTGCTACACGCTCGGTTTAATGGGTGTTCTGATACTGATTGTAGGTCTGATTGTCGCCAGGCGCACGGTCGTGGTAGGCGTCGCCCGCCGCACCATGTCTACGCCCGTTGTACCATCCCCAGCTTTTGCCGTGCTGCCGGTAAATGTTGCCGCCGGAATCGCGGAATTGCCATGCGTTCTGGTGTTGAACCCACTGGCCTTTGCGTCCCTGATACCAATCGTTCGAATCGGCTCTCAGCAAACTCGGCGCTATCACCAGTGAGCAAATCAGAACGAACACAGTCGCTAGAGATCTCGTTTTCATCATGATCCCTGGTTTAGTCCCTTGTATGAGGTGCGCGCTACCGGTGAGTGTACTGTGGGGAACGAATCGGACCGTATTCCTGCGAACATCACAGCCCGCGATTGCGATTTGTCGGTTATGCGGCGGTTTGATATCTCACCGGCATGACTATCCGTCATGCTGCCGCGCTCGCGATTGTGGGTTGGTACTTGATGGTTCCGCCCGCGATACCGGGGACCGCTCAGGTGGACCAAGGCGCTCCGCTGAGCCAGTGGAAAATCAGGCGCACGTTTCCGCATAACCAGGGATGCGAGACCGCGAAAGCTCGCCTGCACGACGCGGCTTTGGCCGCGCAGACACAAAACGACGCGATGAACCCACGCCGCGGCGGAATTCCCGCACTACACTGCATTCTGTGTAACGCGCAATGCGTCGCAGAAGACGATCCTCGCCTCAAATCAAATTGAGTGATCGCAGTTGGCGGTCCGCGCAAGAGAAATGTGCTGACGTTCGCAGAGCCGCGAACGTAACCAAATTACTGCGGCGGCGTCTATTGGCGGATGATACCGGACTTCAAGGGCCACCACTTCGTCGAGGATACCAAGCCCGGTGATCCACCATCGTGGCATCACTGCGAGAGATGCGGAATGAAGGCTGTGCTCAGGCCGGACGGCTCGATGTATTTCGACGTTGCTCGAGACGGCGTGGTTATCAAGATAGACGACAGCGTTCCCCTCGACGCATCGTTGGTACCGTCCTGTGAATAGGACACTGGTCCGGCAAAGATCATCGGCGGCGCGCGGCGATAATAGCTACGCGCTTCTGGCGTCGCGCTGATCCGGCAGATCTATTGCAGTTGGCGTCGGCGGAAAATAACTGCGGCGGGCCCATCGGGCGACATCTACCAGGCCTATCATCACCGGGACTTCGATCAAGGGACCGATTACGGCGGCGAATGCGGCGCCGCTGTCGATGCCGAAAGTCGCGACTGCGACGGCAATTGCCAGCTCGAAATTGTTGGATGCAGCGGTGAATGACAGTGTCGCAGTCTGCGGATAAGTTGCGCCGACGGCGCGGCTCAGCACGAAGGAAAGCGCGAACATGATCGTGAAGTAGATCAGCAGCGGAACCGCGATGCGCACCACGTCGAGTGGCAGGTGCACGATGTTCGCGCCCTTGATCGAAAACATCACTACGATCGTGAAAAGCAGAAAGACCAGGGTGAGCGGACTGATCATCGGAACGAAACGCTCGCGATACCAGGCCTTGCCCATCCGCACAGTAAGGATTTTCCAGGTTGCAAAGCCCGCCACGAACGGCACGCCCAGGTAGATGCCGACGCTTTGTGCGATCTGGCCGATCGAGATTTGAACGACGGCGCCGCCCAATCCGAGCCATCGAGGGACCAACGTCACGAAGACATACGCATAGAGCGAAAAGAACAGCACCTGAAAGATCGAATTGAACGCCACCAAACCGGCGCAATACTCCGTGTCGCCGCCGGCGAGGTCGTTCCACACGATTACCATCGCGATACATCGCGCAAGCCCGATGATGATCAGGCCGGTCATGTACTCCGGACGATCGCGTAGGAAAATCATCGCCAGCGCGAACATCAGGATCGGACCGATGATCCAGTTCTGGACCATCGAGAGGCCGAGGATTTTCCAATCGCGAAAGACGTCGCCCAGTTCGTCGTAATTCACCTTCGCCAACGGCGGGTACATCATCAGGATGAGTCCGATTGCGATTGGTATCGAAGTAGTGCCGATGCTGAGGCGGTCGAAGACAATCCTCACTCCCGGCGCCGCCGCGCCCAACGCGATGCCGGCGGCCATCGCGAGGAAAATCCATAGCGTCAGGTAGCGGTCGAGAAACGATAGTCGGCGAATGTTCGAGCTCATTTGTCTTCGGCAATTTGATGGTGCCGATTTCCCTGACTCGGCGTTCGAGTGCGAAACGGTCGAGCGACTCGAATGGAAGGCTGGTGAAAATTTTTATCCGGTTTTCGAGTTCGGAATAGATTCTGAAGAAGAACCGGCGCTTCGCTTCTTCGGATCCGACAAAGGCCGCGGGATCAGATGCGCCCCAATGCGCGGTGATTGGCTGTCCCGGCCATACCGGGCACATCTCGCCCGCGACCTTGTCGCAGACCGTGAAAACGAAATCCAGCGGCGGGCTGTCCGCGCGCGCGAATTCGTCCCAGCTCTTGCTGCGCAGTCGGCGCGTTTCGTAGTTCAGCTCGTTGAGCAGTTCAAGCGTCATCGGATGAACGCTTCCCGCGGGATGACTGCCGGCGCTGGATGCCTTGAACTTCCCTTTACCCCATCGATTCATCGCGCATTCCGCCATGATGCTGCGCGCGGAGTTCCCGGTGCATAGGAATAGGATGTTGAATTCCCGATTTGCCATTGACCTCGACGCTCAGGCGCTGGTCTTTGCACCGCAGCAAGCAGTTGCCGGAGCAGGCGCCGGGCGCACCGTCTTTGGCTCCGCGGCTTGCCGCAGATCCTCGCCGTAAACCGTGGTCTCGCCCATCGTGAAGAATGTCTCCCACGACAGCCCATTTGGATCTGTAGCCCACGCCTTGTCCGAGCGCGCGTAGCAGCAGGCGGCGTCGCGCTGTTCGACGAGCGTCTGCTCCGCGGCTTTCAGGCGGCCGGCAATCTCGCGCAATTCGTCGGGACTTTCGACCTGGATTCCCAGGTGATCGAGACCCTTGGCCGCCTGCCCGAAAGTCGAAACGGCGAAGTTCACGCGCGGGTCGTCGAGCATCCACTTTGCGTAGTCGGATTTGACCACCGACGGTTCGACCCCGAACATGGTCGAGTAGAATTTGATCGACTCGGGAATTTCCTTGACCGCGACGTGGATATGCATCCGTTTCATGCGCTCACCTTTCCTCTTTTTTCAGTCTCCGGATTGCGGAGCCTTTGTTTGACGTTGGTCACTCGCGCGGGTTTGCAGACTGCTGGTGCGCACTGTTGCGCATCGCCTCGGCAGCAGTTTTCCATCAGGTAGGAAATCAGATCGTTCATCGCCTTATAGTCCGCGCTATAGATGATCGAGCGGCTGTCGCGCTTGCAGGTCACCAGGCCCGCGTGTCTCAGGTGATTCAGATGGAACGAGAGCGTCGGCGACGGAACCCCGAGCCGCGCGCCGATTTCGCCGGCGGGCTTTCCGTCGGGGCCGTTCTGCACCAGCATCCGGAACACGTCGAGCCGCGATTCCTGCGCAAGGGCGGCGAGCGCGGCGATTGCTTTCTCCTTTTTCATATTTTTACAACTATCGAATTATCGAAATAAAGTCAAAGGCAACCTAACCCCTAACCCCTTCCCTCGAGGGTAGGGGGACAATCGTGCAGTTGGAGAGGATTCCAATACCTCGTCGGCTTACTTATGATTTTTTCCGCGATAGTCGCGGTTGCATTGGTTGGTCGTGAGCGGTTTCGCGGTTGTAGTTCTGGTATTGTTACGGGCGGCATCTAAGATGAATATTCGTTTATCATGATCGATTCGAATTTGAGAATCAGGTAAAAATTTCAACGGTCGAGTGATGCGCTAAATGGTTGATTGAGAACGAATAAGGTAGAAAACTGGCTTGGGCGAAAAATGAAACCGTCCGCAGTTGGCGCGGGAAATCTCGCCGCTCGCGGGCATGAAAACTGCTCTCACTCCAAGGAGGACGCCGTGCGCACAAATGCGGCATCGATAATCAAGGGTCTGTTCGTGGCGCTTGCGATTGCGGTGGTCATGGGATGCTCGGGACAGCCGCTCTCGACCCGTGAAAAAGGCACCTTCATCGGCACCGGCGTCGGCGCCGCAACTGGCGCAATAATCGGCGCGGCGGTAGGCAACCCGTTGGCGGGTGCAGCTATCGGCGGTGGCATCGGAGCTCTGGGCGGATACGCGGTCGGCAACGAGATGCAGAATCGGGAGAACGAAAACGCGCAGACCCAGGCGCAGATCAGCTCTCAGCAAAGGCAACTCGAGTCTCAGCAGAGACAGATTCAACAGTTGAAGAGTTCGGGCGAGACGGAATAACAGGGAAAACGGCCATGCGCAGACATGCTATTGTCACAGGTGCGTTAGCGCTCGCCGCGCTGTTCCTGGTGGCAGGATGCTCGGGAGATCCGATGTCCACGCGTGAGAAAGGCACCTTGGGCGGTGCGGCGGTCGGCGCGGCTACTGGCGCTATAATTGGTGCTGCCGTCGGTGCACCTCTGGCGGGCGCGGCTATTGGAACTGCTATCGGCGGCGTAGGTGGCTTCGCGGTTGGCAATGCGATGCAGAACAATGACAATGCGCAGGCGCAGACCCAGGCACAGGTTCAGCAGCAACAACAACAACTTGAAGAACAACGTCAGCAAATCCAACAATTGAAGGGCCAACAGGAAACCGAATAGCCCGGCTGACGTATAGTGATTGGAAGATGGAGGTTCTCAGATGCGCAAAGGTTTAAAAGCAATTATCATGAGTTTGGCGTTGGCCGGTTCATTGGTTGTAGCAGGATGCTCAGGGCAGCCGCTCTCGACTCGTGAAGAAGGCACGCTTGGCGGCGCGGGCATTGGTGCTGTTGGTGGTACCCTGGTCGGAGCTGCAGTCGGCCATCCTCTAGCGGGCGCCGCGCTCGGTGGTGTCCTCGGTGGCGGAACTGGCTATGTAATCGGCAACTCGATGCAGAATACGCAAAACGCCAACGCGCAGACCCAGGCCCAGGTGCAGCAGCAACAGCAGGAAATCGAGAATCAGCGCGAGCAGATCCAGCAGATGAAATCGCAGTCGGAAACCGAATAGTCCGAACCGCGCGATCCTCACAAAAGAAGAGCGGCGCCGCACCTGGCGTCGCTCTTTTTGTTTTTCACTAACCGCGATTCATTCCGGCTTGCATAGCTTGCATGCTCTCAGCCCTTCGTGTCGTGCGTGTCCCGAATCCGCATAGATTAACGCATTGTTAGGATCGGCGCGGCGCGCCGCCGAGCAATCCGGGCGGCAGAATATTTTCGTATGTTGATGGCCCATCACGGCGCGCGACGGCAATCGCAAGTCGCGGCTGACGTCGAATCCCTCCGCGCGCAGCAGCTTGATCTTGTTGTCCACGCCGCCGCCGTAGTTGCCGATGGTTCCGTCGGATTTGATCACGCGATGACACGGCACGAAGATCGGAATCGGATTCGTCGCCATCGTAGTACCGATTGCGCGCTGCGCATTCGGCTTTCCCGCACTCGCAGCCAACCCTTGATAAGTGATCACCGCGCCAGCCGGGACCTTGCGCAGCAGCATGTACGCGTGGCGCTGGAATTCGCTCTCGACCAGGCTCAGATCTACAGGACGCTCGGTTGCATCGATGCCGCCCTCGAACACGCGATCGATTTCCTTCTCGATTCGGCGAGCGCTCGCCTCGTTCTCGATCAGATCGAACTTCCTCCGCAGCAGCTCGAGCGTCCGCTCGCCTCCGCTGATGAAAAGAAAATGAAGCGCCGCGAGACCGCGATCGCTCTCCGCGACCAGCAGCTTTCCCAGCGGTGACGGAATTACGCCGACCCGCGCCTGCGGGCGTCGAATAATTTTCATCGCGCGCTCGATGCGTGGCCGCGTCTGTCCGATCATCGCGTCGAGCATCCGGTCGTCTATTGGTGGACTCTCTTTCACACGCGTCGCCGTTCGATTGGTCTTCATATTGGTCACTCTTCGATCCTTAGTTTCTTCAACGCTTGATATACGCAGGCTCGCGCGCTTTCCGCCGAGCAATTCAGCGCCGTGCCGATTTCCGCATATTCGAGCCCCGCGAACTTGCGCATCATCAGTGCCTGTCCCTGCTTGCCGGGCAGCCGCGCGATCGATCTCTTCAGATGAAGCGCGCCCTCGGGTCCGCCGTTGAGATGATGAGCCGCGCGACGCTCGATCGATTCGCTTTCGCTGTCCGCGCTCTCATTCGAGATGACGCGTCCGCGGCGCATCCGGTCGCGCGCGCGATTGCGGCACAGGTTTGACGCGATTCGGAAAATCCACGGCCGCAGCCCGTCTTCCGATTGCAGCGTCGGATAGGCGCGATAGGCGCGCAGCCACGTCTCCTGGAACAGGTCCATCGCGTCGTCGCGATCGCCGGTCGATCGCACCAGGAAGCGCATGATCTCGCGCTCCATCGTTCTCACCGCGTCTTCGAACGGCGGCGGCAGCTTGAGATTGAACGTCGGCATCGCGTCTGTCATGAAAGGCTGGCGTTAGAACTCACCAAGTACCACAGCGTGATCGATCCGAAAACCGCGCCGAGGATTTCCTCGAGGAAGCACACCTGCGCCAGCCGCATGCCGTCGCCGATCTCGCTTTCGACCGCGCGCTCCGCAACTTCGGAGAACCTCGGCTCTTCTATCCGGATGGTGGGTATCATTGTTTGTGCTCCTGATATCTACAACCCCGCTCTAGCCGATCTGTGAATCGAGCATTGTTGTGCAACGCGCGCGCTGCATTGACGCACGCTGCGATCCTGCGATTATCGCGCTATGGATCCGACCGGCTGGATTGCGCTGTGGGCAGTCTCATTCCTTGGCAGTCATCTGATCATCTCTTCGTCGTCGGTGCGCGCCCGCTTGATCAGCGCAGTCGGTGAGCAGCCGTATCGCGGCATCTATTCGATCGTCGCGGCCGCGACGCTAGGCCCGCTCATCTACGAGTTCGCGCGCAACAAGCACGCTGGTCCTTTGCTCTGGTATCTGCGCGCGGTGGCGCCGATTCGATGGCTCGCGTGGATCCTGATGCTGACGGCGCTCATCCTGTTTGTCGGCAGCTTCATCAACCCGAATCCGGCGGGGATGGCGCCGGGCGGCAGCACCGAACCGCGCGGTATTCTGAAGATCACGCGGCATCCAAGTTTTGTCGCGTTCAGCCTGTTCGGAATCGCGCACATCCTGATGAACGGATGGGCCGGCGACGTGATTTTCTTCGGGATGTTCCCCGCGCTCGGAATCCTCGGCGGGATGCATCAGGATGCGCGCAAGATTCGCGATCTCGGCGATCGCTATCGCGAGTTAGTTGCGCACACGTCATTCGTGCCGTTCGCCGCGCTAATCAGCGACCGCGTCCGATGGACCTCCAGCGACACGCCATGGACGGCGATCGGCGCGGGCGTATTGCTGACAGCCGCGATCCTCGCGCTGCATCCAATGATCTTCGGCGGCAACCCCCTCGGTTGATAAAAGCTTGCATGGCTGGCCGAGGCATCTTCCCCTCTCCCAGAATGGGAGAGGATCCAAGATGAGGGTCCTGATACAGCGCGCGTTTTTCGCGCGCGATTTAGAATTCTGCTTCTTCTGCTAGAACGCGGCGGCATTCTGCAGAGCTTTCGCGTACGAGGAGGCAGGCTCTATGGTTATGGTCGCGATCCATAACAGTTGACACGAAGAGGGCATACAAGATGGCGGATCAGATCGTTCTGTACGAAGCTCGATACCCGGCGGCGATAATTACGCTCAACAACCCCGAGCATCGCAATGCGCTCAGTGCCGCGATGATCGACGCGCTGATGGATGCGATTGCACGTGCCGAAGCGGATCGCGGCGTCCGCGCGCTGATCTTCACCGGCGCCGGTTCCGCATTTTCCGCCGGCATGGACCTCGGCGAACTCCGCACCATGCTCGACCAGTTGCGCCTCGACGAATCGGGATCAGTCTGGGAGGGTGCGCTCCGCGGCGAGGCGCTGATCGAGCGTGTCTATCGATTGGGCAAACCTTCAATCGCCGCCGTCAATGGTGTCGCAGTCGGTAACGGCGCCGGCTTCCTGAGTGCGTGCGATTTGGCCGTCGCCGCCGATTGTGCGCGAATCGGTTATACCGAAATGAAGCACGGCATCCAGGCCGGGATGGTAATCCTCCACCTGATGCGATTGGTGGGCGAGCGCGTCGCGAGATATTTGCTGCTGACGGGAGAACTGGTAACCGCCGATCAGGCGATGGCGCTCGGATTGATCAACACGGTCGTGCCTTCTGACAAGTTGATGGAGACCGCGCTTGCATGGGCAGATGCTATTGCAATGAACGCTCCGAAAGCGGAGGCCGTCACCAAATCACTGATGTGCAAATTCTCCGGTCAGGCAATTGCAATGAGCATGACCGAATACACCGCCGCGCCGCACATCACCGACGAAACCCGTTGGGGCCTCGAGTCCTTCTTCGACAAGAAGCCGGTTCCATGGTCAATCAAACCGTCATGATTGGTGGAAACCGTTACCGTAGCGGCGGTATTTTCAGTCCGGGGATCGCTCCGATCAGCCCGAACGTCTGCAATATCCAGATCAGCAGCACCACGAACACCACTATATTGAGCAGACTTTTTATCGCTCCGGCCATCGGGATGTAGGTATTGATCAGCCACATCACCAGACCGGCCACGACGAGGATCACGACTATGTTGACTAGGGTCATCGCGAGGTTTTCCCCGGGTGACTCAGCGGACGATTTTCGGGACCGCGTTGCCTTCCGGGCGATCGAGCAGTTTTGAGATCTCTTCCATGAGCTGTTCGGTCTTGTACGGCTTGCGCAGAAAAGTGGTGTATCCGTCACAGCGCTCTCGGATTGTCTTTTCGGGTAACGCGCTCGCGAGAATTATTGGAATGTCGCGCAGCCGCTTGTCTGATCGGATCGCCTTGATCACTGCGTTGCCGTCGAGTATCGGCATCATGAAATCCACGATCGCAAGGTCCGGCCTGGTTTCTTCGAGGCGAGCGATCGCTTCCTGTCCGTTTAGCGCGGACACGACCGTATAGCCGGCGTCGCTGAGAATGAACTCGAGGACCTCGAGCACCCCGAATTCATCGTCGACAATCAATATGCTTTTGCCAGCTGGGCCGGTCTTTTTACTCTTCTCCATCCGCTGCAACTCATCTCTTTTCTTGAGTCAGCTCGGCTCCGGGTTCGCTGGAGGCCGACAGCAGGATCGATTTGGCGCTCGCGGAGTTTTCGGCGAGTTCAAGTCCGCCCGCAGCGAAATGGACTTCTCGCAGATCGGAATCGAACGCGCAGTCGCGCACTTTGAGTATCGAGAGCAACCTGAACAGGCTTGCGCCCGTTTCTATAAAGCGGAGCAAAATGTGATTGTCGGTCACGTCGGACAAGCCCTGCAGCGGCACCGTCATAGTCGGTCCCACAATTTCCATGACTTCCGCGGTGCAGATCGAAGTGACTCCCTGCGCGCGCAACTCGTGCACCAGGGCGGAAAAGAAAGGCTCGATCGGCCTCGAGCGAAGCGCTTTTTTGAAACCGCCGAGGCCGTCGATTAGCAGACGCTTCACCTTTCGCTTTTTGATGTCGCGCAGCATTCGGTCGGCGATTTCGTCCAGGAACTGATCGGTCGGCGCCTGCCACAGAATTTGCACGTGACCGGCATCGAGCTGCTTCAGCAGCGCCGGACAGGTCCCCTTCGCCTTGGTGCGGATTCGCTCCGGTGTTTCGTAAAACCCAAACAGCAGTCCCGGCTCCTGGGCGCTCGACTGCCCCAGAAATTGCAGGCCCAAGGTGGTCTTGCCGGTTCCCGACGGCCCGATCACCATCGTCGAAGAACGAGCGGGTAATCCACCGCCAAGCATTTGATCGAGGCTGGGATTACCGGACAAAACTCTTTTCAGTTCTCCGTTGATGTCGGAGGTCTGGGAGACAAGTGTTTCGAGCCGAGGATAGACCGTGACTCCGTCTTCGGTGATGTCGTAGGAATGGACTCCCTGGAGATAGCTGCTGCCGCGAAATTTACGGACGCACAGCTCACGCGCCGATCGCCATTCGTGGACCGTGGTGGTCAGGTTGATAATGCCGTCGACCATGGTCTCCTCGGATGACGGCTTCTGCTCGCTGGGATTGGTGAGCAGAAAAACGGTGCAGTCCGACGCATCCGCCTGGGTTTGCAGCTGCTGCACGAACAGCTTCAGGTCCTCGCGCGACTTGGCGTGATCTGACGCCGACGCGAATCCGTCCACCACCAGCGTCGTCGCCTTGCGCGCCGCCACCTCCCGGCGCAGCAGATGGAGCAAACCCGACAGCCCGTCCTTTTTCAGCGCGTTGAAACCACTGACATAGAAGATGCCGTTGCCGACCGCTCCTTCATCGTAGAATTTCAGGTCTCTGATATTCAGCAACATCCGACCGACCGTCTCGGCGATCAGGGTTATATAGAGAACCTTGCTTCCAGCAGCAGCTTGATTGAAGCAAATTTGATTCCCGAGAATCGTTTTGCCCACGCCGGGCGGTCCTTCGACGATATACAGACCGCCTCCGAAGAAGCCGCCGTGCAGAATATCGTCGAGGCCTTTGACCCCGGAAGGTACACGTCTAAGCGGCCGAACGTCGCTACTCATGGTTTTTCCTCGGATCCAAGAGGTAAGGAGACGGTAAACATCGAGCCTGCGCCCGGTTCCCCGAATACGGTTATAGAGCCGCCCATCAGCTCTACGAAACTGCGTGAGAGCCACAGGCCAATCCCGAAGCCGGATTGAACGTGGCGTCCCACCGCTCGTTCGAATCTTTCAAATATGCGGGCTTTGTCCTTCTCGTCAATGCCAATGCCGTTGTCGCGAACGGTTATCCACGCCATTTCGGCGCTCGCACTTAAATTTATTTCGATCGGTCTTCCCTGGCCGTACTTGATCGCGTTGGAAAGTAAATTTTCCACGATTCCCGATACCGCGATCCGATCCAGATGCCCTATAACGTCGTTCTGAACATCGACGCTCAGCCCTGAGCCACTGCGAACCGCGAGCGGCATGTAATCGTTCACGACATCCGCGATCAATCCGGACAGGTTCACCTCCGAAGGGTCCAGATGAAACTTGCCGGAAGTGACTTGCGCAACCTCGAGCAGAGTGTTGGTCCGTGCCACGAAGTGTTTGATCTGTCGCTCGAGCCGATCGATCTCCTGCATCAGCTTCGCCTTGTCCCCGGACTTCTCCGCCGCGCGAATCAGTTGGAGGCCAAGCAGAATCGGAGTCAGCGGATTACGGAGTTCATGGGTCGCGATAGCGAGAAAATCGTCGCGAACTCTAATCGCCTCGCGCAATTGTTCGATCAGTTTATCGGGCTGGTCACTGGCTTGCCCAGGTTGAGCCGCCTCGGCATCCGTCCCTACGGTCTCAGGCTTTGAACCGCCTTTAGCCATCGCCGTTCACCGACGCATCAAAGCACTAAAGTACCGACAATGCTAACAAGGCCGCGGCATCGATGCGGTTTGAAGGGAATCCTGCGCGAAAGCGTCGAGGATCCTCGGCGGACAACCCCTTTAACCTAACGGCTGCAATGATTACGGTGTCGAAGCTGAGGCTGAATCCAATGTAGATTTCGTGGATTCGCTCTTCGAGGGTTTGGAGTCGATGCGCCTGACCCTGAGTCGCGCAACACCCTTGTCCGTGATTCCGAGTTCTTCCGCCGCACGCTTCGACAGGTCCAGGCTCCGGCCGCGAACGTGGGGTCCGCGATCGTTGATGCGTACCTTCACCGACTTACCGTTCGCTGGATTGGTCACCAATACGGTTGAGCCGATCGGGAAGATTTTGGATGCTGCCGTCAATTCATCGGGATCATACGGTTCGCCGCTTGCGGTCGGGCGCCCCGCTGCCTGCTCTCCCTGGTAGGACGTCCTGACTGTTCTCGACGGCTGCGCGCTGGTTTGAGGGGGTGGCGCCGGCGGCGGTGGAGGGGGCGCGGCAATGGGCACCGGTGCCGGCTGCGGCTGTTGCGTCGCGCACGACCCCAACATCAACAGGCACATCAGCATCAGCGCACTGCCCAACTTGAGTTGCCAATTATTAATTCTCATTGGCTATTCTCCACGGATGACGGATCGTCACCCGCAGCAGATTTCGCGTCGTCAGCCGACGCGCTCTTTCAGCGTAGATCGATTCGAGAAATGGGACTAGGCGGCCGCGGGAGCGCGCGCGAGTTCGAACGCGCCGAGATCGATCGTATCATTCGAGCGCAGGACTATCTTGGTCGTTGGAAAGGAAATATGTTCCCGATAACATTATGTAGTCTAAGGCATTTAAATTATGAGCACGCTGAAACAAAGAATGAAGGAGCTGAGCCCGGCTCGTCGGAAGAAGGTCGAGACCCGCGTCGCCGAGCTTGTTTCCCAGGAAATGACCCTTCAGGAATTGCGGCGGGCTCGCAAACTCACCCAGGTCCGCATGGCCAAGGCTCTCCGCATCTCGCAGGACGGGGTATCTCGCCTGGAGAGGCGAACGGATCTTCTTCTTTCAACTCTGCGGAAGAGCGTTGAAGCGATGGGCGGCAGCTTGTCTCTAATTGCCGAATTTCCCGACAGTGAACCAGTGACAATCTCCGGTATAGCCAGCGTGGAAGCAGCTCCCCAGCGCCGGACTCGTGGCGTCGGCAGGCGAGCATCGACAGGAAACGACTAGGCAGCGGCGGGGGCGCGCGCGAGTTCGAACGCGCCGAGATCGATCGTGTCGTTCGATCGCAGCACTATCTTGGTCGATAGTCGTTGCTCTAGTGTCTCAAGATCTTTCGCTCCGTGATCGTAGAGGTAGCGCGCGACTTCGGGATTCAGCTTGACGATCAACATGTCGCCCGCCGACTTCGATACTGCTTCGCGCTGAATTCCGCGCAGCACTTCGGCGGCGAGTGTCGGCACTGATTTGACGACGCGCCGCCCTTCGCATCGCGGACACGTGTCGGTGAGCAATTTCTCCAGGCTCTCGCGGGTGCGCTTGCGCGTCATCTGCACCAGGCCCAGCTCGGAAATTTTGAGCGCCGAGGTCCGCGCCTTGTCGCGTTTGAGCGCGGTCGCCAGCGTATCGCTGACTTTCTTGCGATCGCCTTCGCGCGCCATGTCGATAAAATCGACGATGATGATACCGCCGATATTGCGCAGCCGCAGTTGCTTGACCACTTCCTCGACCGCTTCGAGATTGGTCTTGAAGATAGTGTCGTCCTGGCTGCGCTTGCCGACGAAGCGCCCCGTATTCACGTCGATGGCAGTGAGAGCCTCAGCCTGATCGAAAATCAGGTAGCCACCCGACTTGAGCCACACCTTGCGATCGAGCGCGCGCTCTATTTGCGGCTCGATATTGAAACGATCGAACAACGGCTGAGGCCCGTCATGCAGCGACACGCGCGCCCGCAGCCGCGGCATGTAATTCTGCACGAACTGCACCACCCGGCTGTAAGTCGTCGGATCGTCGCACCACAGCCGGTCTACTTCGCTGGAAAACATGTCGCGCACAACGCGCAGCGCCACGTCGAGATCGCTGTACAGGATCGATGCCGGCGGCATGCTCTCGTTCTTGCGCAGGATCGAGCTCCACAGCTTGGTCAAAAACGCGACGTCGCGCTGGATCTCGCGGCGGCTGACGCCTTCGCACGCGGTCCGCACGATAAACCCGCCTTGCGGCGGCCTCAGCTCAACGACGTCCTGCCGCAGCCGCGCGCGCTCCTCGGCGCTGGCGATCCGCCGCGACACTCCGATGTGATTGCTGGTCGGCGTGAACACCAGATGCCGTCCCGGCAGCGAGATCGAGGACGTCAGCCGCGCGCCCTTGGTGCCCATCGGCTCCTTGGCGATCTGCACGATGATGTCCTGGCCACGACGCAGTTGCTGCTCGATCGGCAGCCGCGAGCGTTGTGGCGCCTGGCTGCGCCCGCGCCCTCGACCGCCGCGACGACGCCCACGCGACGGCCGCTGCTCGCTGCCGTCGCCGTTCCCATCAACGTCGTCGACGGCTTCATCAGCCGTGCTCGACTCCGCCTCGGCGAATTCATTTTCACCGACCGGCTCGGTCTCGACGTCTTCTTCACCGAGCACTTCCGCCACGTTGTTGAGCGCGGAAACGCCGTCATGAAAATCGGAGACGTGCAGGAACCCGGCCTTCTCAAGCCCGATATCGACGAACGCCGCCTGCATCCCGGGCAGCACGCGCGTGACCTTGCCCTTATAAATATTTCCCGCGAGCCCGACCTGGCGATTGCGCTCGAGATAGAATTCGGCGAGCTCGTTATCTTCAAGCAGCGCGACTCGCACTTCGAGTGCGGAGGCGTTAATTGCGATTTCTCGTTTCACTTAATGGACTCTCTATTCCGGCAGATCCGAGATGACTGATGACAAAAAGGCGATGCGCCGGGAGTTGTCGCGCGGGCGTCGCGAGCGTTCAGGAAGTACCCGCTTCCGATGGGACATCGTTTTACCCTTTGCGTCGACAACTTGAGCAGGATCATACGAGGCATGCCGGACCTCCGCAAGCAAGCGCGATTGTCGAATCGATAACAGGCTTTTAATCCACCGCTATCTTGACATGGTATCATGGGGCCGATACTCGTCATGGGGATGTCTGCTGCGGCCGACATGGTTGCGCCCAGTCTCCCGGGAGCGGGCCTGCTGAACAGCAAGGTCCTCGTTCTCAATCGTTCTTATCTCCCGGTTCACGTTACGTCGGTCAAACGCGCGTTTGCGCTGCTTTATCAGGGCGTGGCGAAGGCGGTTGACGAGCAGTATCACACCTTTGACTTCGAGAGCTGGCGCGATTTGTCGATCGAGGTCCAGCACGAGCGGCTGGGGATCGTAAACGGCTTTATTCGGGTGCCGCGAGTGCTCTTGCTGACGGCGTACGAGCGGGTGCCGAAGCGCCACGTGCGATTCTCGCGCTTCAACATCTTCGCCCGCGACGGCAACACCTGCCAGTACTGCCACAAGAAATTGCCGCGCACCGAGCTGAATCTCGACCACGTGATCCCGCGCTCGCGCGGCGGGATGTCGACGTGGGAGAACATCGTATGCTCGTGCCATCACTGCAATCGCCGCAAGGGTGGCCGCACGCCAGAGGAAGCCGGGATGCATCTGTTCCGCCGCCCGCGCCGCCCCGAATGGACGCCGTTCTCGTCCGAGATGTTCAGTCTGAAGCGCTACCGCGAATGGATGCCTTATCTGTCGCAGGTCGACAGCGCCTACTGGAACACCGAACTGATACAGGACTAATCGCCTGCGCGGCGGGCGGCAGGGGTGACCCCTGCACCCAGTGAGAAGGGCAAAGTTGCGCGCAGCGCGCTACTTTGCTCTCAGGGGTAGTGGCTGGATGGGTGCGTACAAGTTTGGGGTGTGCAACCTCGGCAGGGTTCCACATTCAATGTGATTGTCTCTCAGCCTAGGCCGGAATCGATCGAAGCCACATGCAGTAGCCGACCACGCTGACGAATCCGATTACGACCGCGCTCATCGATGCGACCGCTGCAATCTCGATCGGAGCGAACGCCCAGATTGCAGCATAACCTATCCCCGAGAGCACCGTTGCCCAGCCGGTAACACGCTCGAGCGCCTCTCCCTTCGCGGACAATCGCGAAACAGATTTGGGAATCACGTTCCCATAGACCGCCAGCAGGATACCGGTAAGCACCATCGCCCCTCGCGCAGGCGTTTCGGTGCCGACGACGCCAACTCTCCGTAGATAGACAAGACCTATTGAGACCGCGATCAGGAGTCCCGCAAGTGCCAGACTGGATGTGATCCGAATTGGTCGTCATGAAATTTCCTCCTTCGCGTCGGTAGATACCATTTCGCTCTTATCCAGAGATTTCGTTCCCGCCCACGAGCCCAATCCAAACGTATGCGCAAAGCCCATCAGCGCGTCTTCCAGCACCGAGAGTTTCAGATGGTAGATGACGGACTTGCCGGACTTCTCGGTGTGCACCAGGCCCGCCTCGCGCAACGCCGCAAAATGTGCCGACATGGTCGGTTTGGAAACCGCAAAATGATCTGAAAGCTCGCCGGCCGACATCGGCTTCTTGCGCAGCAGCTGCAGCACCCGCCGCCGCGTCGGATCCGAAAGTGCTTTGAACACGCCGCTCACGAATAGACATTTAGCTAATCATCTAAATGATGTCAAGTGCCCAACTCTTCCCCTCTCCCTGTTAGGGAGAGGATTGAGGTGAGGGTCCAATCACAGCGCGCGATTTAGGATTCTGCCGTACGCGCATCATTCCACGACGCGCAGTGGATACCCGTCCTCCGACCCACGATATGTTGCGTATCCTCTTGACCCTCTCTGGGTACTTTAGTGTAAGCTTTCGCTGACGTGGTGGATGCGGTTGCGGTGGAGGGAGCATGCGTCTTAAAAGCCTTGAATTACTAGGCTTCAAGTCCTTTCTCGATTCAACGACGATAAGTTTTGCCCCGGGGATGACCGCGGTGGTCGGTCCCAACGGATGCGGCAAATCGAACGTCGTCGACGCGATTCGATGGGTGCTCGGCGAGCAGGCCCCGACGCGCCTTCGCGGCAAGAGCGTCGAGGATCTTATCTACGCCGGCAACGAGTCGAATCCCGCGGCTGGGATGGCTGAAGTGTCGCTCGTCCTCGAAGCCGAAGAAGGCAGTCAGCTTCCAGAGCCATACTCCGCGCTCAGCGAAGTTGCGGTCACGCGTCGTGCGTATCGATCGGGCGAATCGGAATACCTGCTCAACAAGATTCCCTGCCGCTTGAAGGACATCACCGAATTTTTCATGGCCGCGCAGATTCACAGCCGCGGCTACTCGCTGGTCGAGCAGGGCCGAATCGAGGAAATTATCCAGGCCAAGCCGCACGAGCTGCGCACGCTGGTGGAGGAAGCCGCGGGCCTGTCGCTGTTCAAGGGCCGGCGCGAGATGAGCGAGCGGAAACTCGAGCGGGTGAAAGAAAATCTCGCGCGCGTCGACGATGTGCTCAGCGAAATCGAGCGCCAGCTGAGCTTCGCGCGCCGGCAAGCGAAAAAAGCCGAGACCTACAAGGTCGTCAAGACCGAGCTCGGCGAGCTCGAACGATACTCGGCCGCGCGGCGTCTGATCGATCAGCGCGAAGAGCTGGCGACGCAGACCAACCGCGACACGGAGTTGAAGAGCGCGCTCGATAACGCGCGCGCGGGCGCAGCGGCGATACGCGAGCAGGTCGAGGCCGCAGCGTCGGCTGCGCAGTCGGCGCGGTCGGAGCTGGGCGGCGCTCAGCGCGAACTCGAGAATCTTCACAACGGTGCGCAGGAGCGTCTGCGCACTCGCGGATTTCTGCAGCGGCGGCTCGATGCCACCGCGCAACTCGAAATCGATCTGAGCGCTCGTCTGGTCGATCTGGAAGCGAAGGCGACGCTCGGCGCGCGCGAATCGCGCCGAGGCGGGCGCGACTCTCGCGCGCGAAATCGCAGCGGGCGGCGGCGACGCTGACGCCGCGCTGAAAGAAATCACGCTCAAGCACGACGCCGCCAACAATCGAACTCAAGCAAGCCGAGCGCCGCGGCGAAGAATGCAAGGACGACCTGTCCGACGTCGTGCGCGAGGCCGCGGTGATTCGCGGCCGGCTCGGCGATCTCGCGGGCGAGCGCGCCGATCTCGAAAAGCGGCTCGAAGCGACGACGCTCGAGGGTCCTGCGCTCGCCGCAGAGCTCGAAACCGCGCGCGAACTGATGAGCGCGGCGGAAGCCGACCTCGAAGCGTCGCGCGCAGTCGGCGAGCCGAGCTCGAAAGCTCGCGGCGCACGGCTGCCGAGCGCGAGATCGAAGCGCGCACCGCGCTCGACCATCTGACGGCGCGCGTCAATTCGCTGCGCGGCGTGCTGAGTGCGCGCGGCGAGCTTCAACCGAATCACTCGTCGAACGGCGTCGACCTGCGACTCCGCACGATTCTCGAATCGCTCAACGGCGATCGTCCCGCGACCGATCCTTCGATTCTCAAACAGGTCGTGCGCGCGCCGCTCGCGCTCGAGCCGGCGCTCAAAGCCGTGCTCGGCGACTCAGATGGACGCGGTCATAGTCGAATCGCCGCAGTTCGCGCTCCGCGCAATCGAAATTCTCAAAGAGAATCGCGCGGGCCGGATGGACTTCGTGCAGGAACCCGACGCCGCAATTGCGGCGCATCCGGCAATCGACGCGCCCGGAATCGCGGGACGGTTGCTCGAGATGCTCGAAATCGAATCGCGCTTCTCGCCGGTCGCCGAAGCGATGCTCGGTCACGTGATGCTGGCGGACGACCTGCATTCCGCGCTTGCCGCGTCGAATCTCAACGGTCACGGAACTGTTTTTGTAACGCGCGACGGCGACCTGGTGATGCCGGGCCGGATGATCAGCGGCGGCAGCACTGAAGATAATCACGCGGCCGTGGACCTTGCCGCGATCGAAGCGGAGAAGCGCGAGCTGGCGCGCGCGGAAGAAGAGCATCGTACGCGAGTCGGCCAATTCGCCTCCGTCCGCGCCGAGCGCGAGCACGCCGACTCCCAGCTCGAGCAGGGGCGGACGCAAGGCGCGCGAAGCCGAGCGCGCTGCCAACGAACGTCGCAGCGCTCTCGCCCGCGCCGAACAATCGGTCGCGCTCGCGAATTCTCACGGCGATAATTCGCAGCCGCCGACTGAGCGAGCTCGCGGAACTCGTGATCACCTCGAATGCGCGACTTGAAGAACTGGCGAAGATCGAGCAGGAAGCGCGCGCCCGCCTGACCGTGATGGTCACGCGAGATTGCCACGCTGCGCACAGCGGCCGAAGAAATTGGCGCCGTGATGCTCGAAGTCGCTTCCAAAGTCGAGGCGCGCAAGTCTCGCCTCGGCGCGCTCGAAAGCGAACTGGCGCACGCGCGCCGGGAAGCTGACGCGTTGGAAGCGCAAATCGACGAGCATCGCGCGACTCTGGAGCGCTCGCATACCGAGCGCGCCGAGTTCGAGCGCGAACTCGAAAATCTTTCCGCGCAGGATGTCGCGGCGCGCGCCCGCGAGACCGAACTCGAAGCGGAACTCTCGCGCCTGCGTGCGCAATGCGACGCGTCCGAGCATGAACTGGAAGCCCGCCGCGCCGACTACAAGAATGCGCAGGAAGCGCTGACGGCTCTGGAAGCCGACAGCGACGAATGCGGCCTCAAACGCGAACGCGCCCGCGCGCTCAGCGAAGAATTGGCGCGCGCCTTCATCGAAAAATTCGGCGCCGAGTTCGACGCGATGGCGGCCGAGATAGTTCCCGCGCTCGACGGCCGAGTCGCGGCCGATGACGACGCGCGAATCGTCGAGCTGCGCGCCAAGATGGAACGAATCGGCGAGGTGAACCTCGCCGCCGACAGCGAAGTCAAAGAGCTCGAGGAACGCGCGGGCGTGCTCGGCACCGAGCGCGCCGACTTGCAGAGCGCGCTCGACGATCTGACCAAAACGATCACGCATCTGAATCGCGAGGCGCGCAAACGCTTCGCCGAGACCTTCGAAGGCGCGGCGAAAAACTTTGCCGAGCTGTTCCCCAAGCTGCTGCGCGGCGGCAAGGGCCGGCTCGAGCTGACCGACGCCGGCGACGTGCTCGAAGCGGGCGTCAACGTTCTCGTGCAGCCGCCCGGCAAGAAGGTCAAGGAGATCGGCCTGCTGTCAGGCGGCGAGAAGGCGCTGTCCGCGATGGCGCTGATCTTCTCGCTGTTCCTGCTCAATCCCAGCCCCTTCTGCGTGATGGACGAAGTCGACGCTCCGCTCGACGAGTTCAGCCTGGCCGCGTTCACCACGCTGATGGGCGAGCTGAAGGCGCGCTCGCAGTTCATCGTGATCACGCACAACCAGCGCACGATGCAGCGCGCCGACCAGATTCACGGCGTCACGATGGATCGCCCCGGCGTCTCGCGAATTATCTCACTGCGAATCCCGCAAGCCGCGTAAGAAAATATGGGAGGGAGCGCCTCTTTTGGCTGCCTCTTCTTTGTGTCATCCCGAGCGTAGCCGAGGGACCCGGATCTTTCTCGACGCCGGAAGATTCACCCTAACCACGGCGCGACCGTTGTGAAGGCCGGACGATCCGTGCGGTTCGGCTCACATATCATCGACAATCGAGGTACGCTCACTTCGCTCGCGCCACGGTTGGGGTGCGTCGGCCAACAGCGAGGAAGATCCGGGGTCCCTCGGCTACGCTCGGGATGACACAAAGTCGGGATGGCACAAAGAAAGATGGCGCCCCGGCAAAATCGTCGCGACTAGATCAAACTGTAGCCGCTGCCTTTGCGATCGAATCCGATCCCGAGGCTGTTCACCTTGATGCCGAACTGCTTGAGCAACGGCTGACTGTACGTCACCAGTCCCGTCACTTTGTCGAGCGGTTCGGTCGCGAGGATCAGCGCCGACTGCGCCATCCATTCGACCGGCTCTCCCGTGGGATCGTCGGGCCCCGTCACCAGATGATGATGCACCGTGCCGGGAGTCGCGACGACTTGCGACGGCGATACGCACGTCACCGAAATTCCGTCGTCGTAAACTTCTTCGGCGAGTCCCTGCGTGAAGCGCTCGAGCGCTGCCTTCTCGGCGCCGTAGCATACGCCGCCGCGAAACACGGTCTCGGTCTTGTATGGTCCGCGGCCCGGTCCGATCGCCGCGCCCGACGAGATGTTGACGATCGATCCGGACTTGCGCGGGATCATGTCCTTGAGCACCATGTGGCTCAACATGAACGGGCCGTGGATGTTTACCGCGAACGAACGCATCCATCGCTTCGGCGGAAAATCCTTGACCGGGATGAAGTAGGTCAGCGCCGCGTTGTTCACCAGCACGTCGACCGGCCCGTAGAGCTTGTGCGTTTCCTCGACCAGTTTCTCGCAGTCCGCTTCCGACGAGACATCGCAGGTGACGGCCTCGGCCTCGCCGCCGGCTTTCTTGATTCCAGCGACCGTGGTTTCGAGCGAGCCTTCCAGCGGATGCTCGCCTTCTTTGAGCGTGCGCGCCGAGCACACGACCTTCGCGCCTTCTTTGGCGAACAGTTCCGCGATCGCCTTGCCGATGCCGCGACTCGCGCCCGTTACGATTGCAACCTTGCCCTTGAGCTTGGCCATCTAGAGATCTCCCTTGATGATGGAGTCCGCGTGAATTGAAATTTCGTCGCGGCCCTCATTCGTTATAGCGAGGAACTTAATTGAATGTGAAACCCTCGGTGGGTTTCACGCTTCCTTCGGCAGGGGTGACCCCTGCACCCAGTGATAAGAAATCGCGAAATGTCGAGGACGACATTTCGCTCTCAAGTTCTGGTCCCGTGTCATTCTAGAGCGAAGCGAAGAATCCCGGATCCTTCTTCGTGCTCGGTTTCGGAACAACATCACTACTGTTATTCTTGGCGTCGAAGTTTCTTCTGGATTTATTTCCCCGGGACGATCAACCTGTGAGCCCTTTTTCTATCGCATTCATTCTGATCATCGCCGCCGGCGGCGCCGCGGGCCTCATTTTCATTGGAGTCCTGATTCAATGGAGTCTGCGCAAGGCGCTGCCGTCGCGTCCGACTCATCCGCAAATCGAGGCTGCACCCGCAAACCGAGCCATTACCGCCGCCTGAGACTCGCGCCTGAGCCGCGCCGGAACCGACGCCCGAACTTGCCGAGCCGTCTCGACTCCGGAGCCTGAGCCAGAGCCTTATGTCGCGCCGCCGCCGGCTGTACGCGAGCCGGTGCGAATCGGACTCGGGTTGCGCAAGACGCGCGAGAACTTTCTTGCGCGTATCAGGGCTGCGCTGACCGGCAGCGCGAAGATCGACGATATTTACGAAGGCCTCGAGGAGGCTCTCATCGCCGCTGACGTTGGCGTCGAGGCGAGCATGAAGATCTCAGCCGCCGTGCGCGCGAAGCTGGGCAACGACAATCGCCCCGACGCGATCCGCGACGCGCTCAAGGCCGAAATCGCCACGATCATGACGTCTGCGGATCGCGCGCCCGCCGACTCGGGCGATGCGCCGCTGGTGATCATGCTGGTCGGCGTCAACGGCGTCGGCAAAACTACTACCATCGCGAAACTTGCGGCGCGGCTGAAGGCCGAGCGCGGCAGCGTGATCGTCGCGGCGGCGGACACGTTTCGCGCGGCTGCGATCGAGCAGCTCGAGGTTTGGTGCGATCGCGCCGGCGCCGACATTATCAAGCAATCGCAGGGCTCCGATCCCGCGGCGGTCGCCTTCGACGCGGTCAAGGCCGCGGTCGCGCGCAAGACGAGTACCGTGCTGATCGACACCGCAGGGCGCCTCCAGACCAAAGTCAATTTGATGGAAGAGCTCAAGAAGATTGCGCGCGTCGTCGCGCGCGAGTTGCCCGGCGCGCCGCATGAGACGTGGCTGGTGCTCGATGCCAACACGGGTCAGAATGCTCTCAGTCAGGCGTCGGTTTTTCGCGACGCGGTTCCGCTCACCGGAGTGGTGCTCGCCAAGCTCGACAGCACGGCGAAGGGCGGAGTGGTGGTTGCGGTGGCGGAGCGGCTCAAGATTCCGGTGCGATTCGTGGGACTCGGCGAGGCGATCGAGGACCTGCGCGAGTTCGATGCGCGCGAGTTTGTCGACGCGCTGTTTGCAACTGACGACGCGGGGGAGCAGAGTGCCAGCGGCTCTTATGCAGCTTGACAGTATAGTTTATCGAAATTTAAACTAAAGGTAGAAGATTCTCTCTCATGGCCACAGATGTCTTAAAGCAACTAGACGAACGTATTCAAGCTTCCGTCGCGCGTATCCATCAATTGCGCAAGGAAAATGAGCAACTCGCTCTGAAGCTGGCGGAAATGGAAAAACGCTACG
This sequence comes from uncultured delta proteobacterium, assembly GCA_963744545.1. Taxonomy (GTDB): domain Bacteria; phylum Desulfobacterota; class Binatia; order Binatales; family Binataceae; genus Binatus. The sequence goes on along the minus strand of CAVUUH010000043.1, from coordinate 37,369 downwards.
CCGACGCGGCCGGCCAGGTGAAGCAGTTGAGCGCCGAGCGTCTGCAGCATGAAAACGAGCGCAACGACGTGCGCATGCGGATCGAAAAAATCCTCACCCGCTTCGACGGGATCGATCTTGGATAGAAAATGAAGGGCATCAACGTCCAGATCATGGGACAAAGCCTGACCGTCGCCAGCGATGCGGGCGACGACTGGGTCAAGTCCCTGGCTGAGACGGTCGATGAGAAGATTAAGGATATCCGCGCCGGGAGCCAGACGATCAATTCAGTGAACCTGGCAATCCTGGCTGCGTTAAATTTCGCCGAGGAGCTCGAACACCTGCGTCGGGAGCATCAGGAGCTGGTGGATCGAATCGCGGCGATGAATAAACGGCTGTCCGCGGCGATAGACGGTGAATGAGCATGAACCGTCGAAACGTCGTGCGGCATCCGAGAGGTGAACGATTTCGGACGGGGGCGGGAATTGTGGATCTCGAGAGCAGCCTAAACGCGGTGCTTACAAGAATGAGGCCCGTGCGATATTTTCCGACCGCATCGAAGGCTTTCGCGACAGAACGTTTCGCGGATACAGGCCGGCTGTCAGCCGGTTCGAGAAGACAACGACAGGCGCACGTGACGGCAACCAAAAACGAAACGGCGCAATCGAGCAGTTAAACCCGCTCCCGCCATGGCAACGACTGTGGCGGACGAAAAGAAAAATCTTCGCGCGATCATGATCGCATGCCGCGACGCACTCCCCGGCGAGCGTGCGGCGGCATGGTCGGAGAGCGTGCAGCGGAAGGTGCTCGCGAGCGAGTCCTACCGCGACGCGTCCGCGATTGTTCTATACGCCGCAATCGGCAACGAGGTTTCAACTGACCTCATCCTTGCTGACGCGCTGGCGTCAGAGCCGCCGTCTTCTATCCGTGCGTCGATAGACATCGACTGGGAAGACGATCGTCGCGCGACGCATTCGCGATCGCGCCGAGCTTGTCCCCGGTGCGTACGGAATCCTGGAACCGCCGCCGTCGGCGGAAGTTCTCGACCGCAAAAGTTTCGCGAAAGTTCTCGTGTGTGTTCCCGGCGTTGCCTTCGGACTCGAAGGACAGCGACTGGGCCGTGGCGGGGGTCACTATGATCGTTTCATCGGCCAACTTGGCGGCGAAGCGATCACTGTGGGGCTCGCCTTTTCATTCCAGCTGCTCGATCGAGTCCCCGAGACGGAGCTCGACCGGCGGCTTAACTTCATTGTGACCGAGTCCGAAGTTCATCGTGCCTGCGAAGCGCCACTGCTGGCACGCCGAACACGGACGAAGGAGGTAAACCCGGGTGGCTCTAATCATGGCAATCCTGGGATTCATAGTTGGTGGCGCGGTCTTATACATTTGGGGAATAACGAAACAGCGTAACGACGCCGTTAACCTGGAGGCCGCGCGCGCTCAGGCCGAGGAAATAACCAAGGAGGCTCAAACACGGAGCCAGTTAGTAGTTAAGGAGGCAGAACTCAAGGCAAAGGACATGGTGGTCGGCGCCAAAGCCGACGCAGAACGCGAGATGCGCGATCGCAGGCGCGAGATTGCTGCGATAGAACAGAAACTCGAAGCACGCGAGGAGACTTTCGAAAAGCGCCAGGAAGCATTCGAGCGGCGCGAAGCCGATCTCAACCGGCGCGATCAAAGTCTGCGCGGGCGCGAGAAAAGTCTCACCGACAAGGAAGAAGTCCTGCAAGCACATATCGACGAGGCTCGCACCAAGCTCGAGGCCGTCGCCGGCCTGACTCGCGAGGAAGCCAAGCGCTCGCTGATGGACGAGATGATCGGCTCGGCGCGCACCGACGCTGCCAAGCACATTCGAATCGTCGAGGAAGAGGCGCGCGAGGAGGCCGACCGCCGCGCCAAGCGAGTCATCGCGATCGCAATCGAGCGGCTGGCGGGCGAGTTCGTGGCCGAGCGCACGGTATCGGTAATCGCGCTGCCCAACGACGAGATGAAGGGCCGTATCATCGGCCGCGAAGGACGCAATATCCGCGCGATCGAGGCGGCCACCGGCGTCGACATCATCATCGACGATACGCCGGAGGCGGTCGTGATTTCGTGCCACAACCCGATTCGTCGCGAAATCGCGCGGGTCGCATTGATGCAGCTCATCTCGGACGGACGCATTCATCCGGGACGGATCGAGGAAGTGGTGCGCAAGGCCGAGCAGCAGGTCGAGGAATCGATTCGCGAGGCCGGTCAGCGCGCGATTATCGAAGTCGGCGTGCATGGAATCCATCCCGAACTGGTCAAGCTGCTCGGGATGCTGAAATACCGCTACAGCTACGCGCAGAACGTGCTGATGCACTCGATCGAAGCGGCGTTCATCGCCGGTGCGATGGCGGCCGAGCTGGGCCTCAATGAGAAGCAGGCTCGCCGCGCGGCGCTGCTGCACGATATCGGCAAGGCGCTGACGCATGAAGTCGAAGGCTCGCATGCGCTGATCGGCGGCGAGGTCGCGCGCAAGTACGGCGAGTCGGCGAAGATCGTAAACGCGATCGCGGCGCATCATGAGGAAGTCAAAGCCGAGACGATTCTTGCGCCGATCGTTGATGCTGCCGACGCGCTGTCCGGTGCGCGTCCCGGTGCGCGGCGCGAGGTGCTCGAGAGCTACGTCAAGCGGCTCGAAGATCTCGAAACGATCGCGAAGTCGTTCAAGGGCGTCGAGAAGTGCTTCGCGGTCCAGGCGGGGCGCGAGATGCGGGTGATCGTCGAGCCGTCGCAGATCTCGGACGAAGACACGTCGATGCTGGCGCGCGACGTCGCGCGCAAAATCGAAACCGACATGACGTACCCGGGACAGATTCGGGTCACCGTCATCCGCGAGACACGCGCAACAGAGCTAGCGAAATAGCTGTTGCACTATTAGGAAGTCGGAGGCCCGATCGCGGAGACGCGGTCGGGCCTCCGTGCTTTAACGCGATTGTTCAGCTCTTGAATTGGAGGTTAGGTTTGCCTGTTCGAAACCATCGAGATCTTTGTCCCTTGCAATTTCTTCTTGTGTCATTCTGAGCGCAGCGAAGAATCCCGGATCTTTCTCGAAGCGCGCCGACGCAATCCAACCCACGCATCGAGCGATGTTTTCGGTACTTCTCCTGATATGCGGCGGTGCCAGCCTTCTCGACGGCGCTTCGACTGCGCCTCGATTGGGGTTGTCCTGGTTTGCATCGAGAAAGATCCGGGATTCTTCGCTGCGCTCAGAATGACAAAGTGTGCGACCTTGGCAATCTGCTGAGGCTTGCCGTCCGTGCTTGAGCTGGTCGTCCGTGCTTTAACTCGACGCTTCCGTTACGTTTCTTACATCGCAATGTTTGAAGCGGAACGGATCGCCGGGACTGATTTCGAACTACGCCGATTGCGCGATTATCTTCGGCCGCCGTTTCGTAAGTTCGAATTCTCGACGCCGATGAGCCCTGCGCATGCCGCCCGCATCCTCCAGGAGATCGTCGAACCGCCGCGGAAGTGGGGATGGCCGTCTTCCTCAAAACGCGGATATTTCGAGGGCAAAGTGGCGGGCAGCCGCTTCAAAATCCATCGCGTCATCGGTTACCAGAACTCGTTCATCCCCATCATCGAAGGGAACTTCCGGCGCGACGGTTTGGGGACGATGGTCGCGGTGAACATGCGATTGGTATGGCCGGTCCTCCCCGTGTGGATCGGCATAATAATTTTTCTGGGTTGGAGTTCAGTCAGCGTCGATTCACCGGTGGCCGGCCCGTTCGGCGTGCGAATGGTTGTGATCGCGATGACGCTCTTCATCTATCTGGTCGCGACTGTTCCGTTCGCGATCGAGTCGCGAATCGCGATGAAGCGCTTGCTCGAGTTGTTGCGCGCCGGATCCGCAGGTCCAGAATTGTCGTTCTGAGAATACTCAATGGCGCGTTCGCGCTTTACCGCGCGGGAAGCCAGACGCTATCATCCATCCACGATGCCGACGACTCGCGAAGTGCTCGATGCGACTATCGCATTGGAAAAACAAAGCATGGCGCTCTACGCGCGCTTCGCGAAAATTTTTGCGAGCACGCCGGCTCTGCAGGATTTCTGGTTCGGGATGGCGCGTGACGAGGCCCGCCACGTCGGCGCGCTCGACCTGGTGACCACGGTGCTCGATCAGGAAGCGATGCTCGACAAGCCCAGTCCCATCTCGCTAGAAGACGCGACTATCGTGCGGCTGCGGACACTACTCGAAAAGTCGCAGGCCGACGCGACGCCCGGAATCAAACTCGAACGCGCGCTCGAAATCGCGCTCGAAGTCGAGGAAACCGAACTCGAAGATCTCGTGTCCGATCTGCTGAAGGCGTTGCAGGCGCCCGACGAGTACGAGCGATGCCTGCGTTTGCTCGTTCACGACCTTGGCGAGCTGAGCTACATGATCGAACGCCACTCCGCCGATCCCGCGCTGCTCTCGCGATGCGACGCGCTCGTCAACCGTCACGCCGAGACGCTCCGCCACAGCGCTGGCAGGTAGGCTCGCGCGAACGCGGTGGCGCGCGCGATGGCCGTTGGTTATATTTGAGGGCTGCGCTGAGGAGTGGCCAAATTGGTAAGGCACCTGACTCTGGATCAGGCGATTGTAGGTTCGAGTCCTACCTCCTCAGCCACGTGAAAAAGTGATTTGCATGCGCGCCGCCAAAGCGCGCGACGATGGTCCCATCGTCTAGTGGTTAGGACACCGGCCTCTCACGTCGGGAACGCGGGTTCGACTCCCGCTGGGATCACCAACAGAATCGGGCCCATCTGATCGGAACGCCCTCGGTGCTACAAACGCGACACCACTCCGTTGATTGCGAGTATCTGCCGATGCCACACCATGGCATCAGAGTGCCGAAAAAATTAGTGCCGTTTGTCGAAAAGTGCCAAGATCCGTATGGTTGAGTAATTCCAAAGCGGAGCGTTCCCGTATGCACTACGGCCACTTAAATCGCATGATTGGTCGATCGAGGTAATACTTATGAGCAGAGTTTCGGACAGTCATAGTCATCCAGGCCACGAAATGGGCGACTCCAGAGAACACGGCGATTGGGATCGTCTTCTGGCAGAAGCTGGGCCCCGCGATCATGTGGTGCAGCTTTACCAGGACCAGGACTTTTTGAATCGGGCGGTCTGTCGCTTTGCCGCAGCCGCATTGGCGAACGGCGAGGGAGTCATCCTGGTTCCGACGGTCCAGCATTGGAATGCGTTCCGTCCGCGCCTGGTTGCCGAAGGCATAGACGTCGACGCGGCTCAGAAACGTGGCCAGTTGACGATCGTCGATGCCGATCAAACTCTGCCCCGCTTCATGCACAATTCGATGCCGGATTCTCCTGTGTTCCTGGGCCTGGCGGCGGATGTTGTCGCGCGCGCCCGGGGCGGCGGCCGCTTCCCGAAAGTGCGGTGGTGGGGAGAGATGGTCAACATCCTCTGGGAGCGTGGGGACGTAGCCGCGAGCATGAATCTTGAGGACTTATTCGATCAGCTCGCCCAAAAGCACGACATCGCGATATTTTGCTCCTTCCTGATGGATAATTTTAACGGCGAGATTCACACCCGGATGCTGCCAAGGCTCGGAGAGAATCACTCTCACCTCATTCCCGTCGAAGACTACGCGCGGCTGGAGCGAGCCGTGGCCGATGCTTTACGCGATACTGTTGGACCGGATGAAGCCCGGGTTCTTGAAAGTGATCTGCTCTCCCGATATCCGGCATCGTACAACATGCCCCGAGCGCAAGCATTGCTGCTGGCATTGCGTCAGGTTCTTCCGAGCGTTTCTGACTCGGTACTGGAGCGTAGTGGCAAGTTGTACGCAGGAGCTAGCGCAAACCGATAGTGATGGATCCAGGTTCCACAGGTAGCGGCCGGGCCGACATCCAACCGGCACGCGGCGATACCACTACAGCGGACAGGGTTGCTTTCGATCAGAGAGATCCTGGATGCGATCGATGTTTCGATCGTCGTCCTTGACCGAACCCTTAGCATCGCCAGTTTCAACCGGCCTGCTGCAGAAGCGCTCAATCTCGCTATCTCGGACATAGGCCGGCCCGCTCGCGATGATCTCCGAGCTCGCTGATCTGCGCAATTTGGAGAGGTGGTGTGCGCACGTAATCTCGACCGAGACCACATCGCGGCACGATTTTCGAAACGGCGATCAGACGTTCGTACTGCGGATCGCTCCTTACTCGAAGGATAACCAGGTAAGCGGCACCATTCTCACGTTCACGAACGTAACCGCCTTCCGTGCGAGTATCGATCAGGCGATCTACGAACGCGAATACACCAAGGCGATTCTTAACGCGGGAGCCGATCCGCTGGTGGTACTGAGCCAGGATCTGCGAATGCAGACCGCCAATCGCGCCTTCCATCAGATGTTCGGGGTCGCTCGCGAGTCGATGCAGAATAGTTCGATCGATTCATTGGAAGATGGCTCTTTTGATCTCGCTCGAGTACGCGCGCAACTACAAAAGATGATTGCCGACGGAAGCGAGTTCCAGGCCTTCGAACTCGAACATAACGTTTCGGGTGCCGGACCGCGGACGCTCGTGATCGACGCCCGTCCATTATCTTTCTCAGGCCATTCCCGGCCAATGATTCTTTTGAGTTTCCACGACATAACCATGCGCAGGCAGGCCGAGGCCGCTAACGTCAGACTGTCCGCCATTGTTCAGTCGTCGGATGATGCGATTTTGAGCAAAGATCTCGACGGCATCATAACCAGCTGGAACCAGGGAGCAGAAAGAATCTTCGGCTATACGCCCGATGAAACTATTGGCCAACCCGTCGCAATTCTCATTCCTGATGACAGAGCCGACGAAGGACGCAGCATTCTTGAACGCGTGAGACGCGGCGATCGTATCAATGACTATGAAACTGTCCGCCGTCACAAGGACGGGAGTCTGATCGAAATCTCGCTCACCGTCTCGCCCATTGTCGATGAACACGGAGCGATCATTGGGGCGTCAAAGATCGCCCGCGATATTACCCAGCGTAAACGCGCCGAGGAAGCACTTCGGGCAGCCGACCGCGCGAAGGACGAGTTCCTGGCAATGCTGGGCCATGAGCTGCGTAATCCCCTCGGCGCGTTGGCGAGTGCCGTCCGAATACTTGATCTCAAGAAACGTTCGCCCAAGCACGTGGCGCAGGCGCGAGCTGTAATTGATCGGCAGATCGAGCGACTGTCACACCTGGTCGACGATCTGGTCGATGCAAGCCGTTTGACGAGCGCAAAGATGCGCCTCAGCCGACGACCGCTTGATCTCAACCACGCAGTGAAAGAGACCATCGAGGTAGTGCGCACACGCGGCCTGCTGGACCGCCATCAGCTGACTTTTGATGGATCGCCGATTTGGATCGACGCGGACGAAGCACGAATCGAACAGATCGTCACGAACTTAATCGGAAACGCAGTAAAGTTCACGCCGCCAGGAGGAGCGATCAGTGTCAGCCTGCGGAGCGAGGGTCAACATGCATTGCTGGCCGTGAAAGATACGGGGGTAGGCATCCCGGCAGATGTCCTCCCGACGATCTTTGATCTCTTCGTGCAAAGCGAGCGGAGTCTCGATCGGTCGCAGGGAGGGCTTGGCATTGGGCTCACCCTCGTGCGACGCCTGGCCGAGCTTCACGGCGGGACTGTTAATGCAGCGAGCGATGGAGCTGGAATGGGGAGCACCTTCACCGTCCGCTTACCAACCATACCTGCTCCGATTGCAAAGGCTCGTGATCAGGTTTCGGCGGTACCTGCTGAATACAAGCCTCGAAAGGTGCTGGTGGTCGAGGATAACGACGATTTGCGTGAGATGCTCGGCATTTTGCTCGCGCAAGACGGACACGAGGTTCGTACGGCGAATGATGGTCCTGGTGGCCTTGAGGCCGCGTTGACCTTTCGGCCGGATATTGCCCTACTTGACCTGGGCCTGCCGGGATTTGACGGGTATGCATTGGCGCGCAGCATCCGCGCCCATGATGAGGGCGAACAGATTTACCTCGTCGCACTAACGGGATACGGCCAACCGGAGGACCGGCTTCGATCGACAGAGGCGGGATTCGACGAGCTGGTGGTGAAGCCGCTCGACGTTAACCAGCTCGCGCAAATTGTCCAGCGCGCGAAACGGTGAGACTCACTCTTTCCGTTCGGATCACCAACATAGCCAACCTCGAGTCACACGCTATGTGAACGGCACCAGCATCGGGACGCGGCGTTGATATGCAGCGTAAGCGTCGGGTCCAAGTTCAGTCGAAGGAAAAAGCTCCTCGCGTCCCAGCATACGCACAGACGTACGGGGATTACGGATCAAGGAATATCGTAGTAGTTGCTAAATCTATACGCCCCCTCTAATACCACGAGCTTAGCGCGTCCTCTGATGGTACTGTTGGTCCTCGCGCTGTCCGTTGGCGATGCGACGTCTAACGACCTTAGCAAGATCTGTGGAGAAGACGGCCGCATTGCGGTACCCGCAACAGATGAGCTCAAAACATGGGAGGCTGTTCATAAGGGTTTCCAATGATTCTCACCATGCGATAGTGGATCCGTCGGAGAAAATTTCAGTGACGCAATTGCCTCAATGCTTGCCGGACAATGGTCGCAGACGCAGAGATTGCAAGAGCTCACCCAACGCGATCGAGAGTTCGAGACATTTGTCATTCGCCACCTAGACGAGCTTATGACCCCTCAGCAAGCCGTTGCTATAGAGCAAAACGCCGAGAAGCATTGTCCTGAGGGAGCTCAGGCCCTGTGTGAACACATACTGAAACGCATCAGGGAAACCCCGTGCCCTCCGTGTGCCGAGATATTAAAGCGCCGCGGCGAAACGCCGTGGCCAGAATCCGCACCCACGACTGCCGAGCAGTCGCGTTGAAAAACAATCGCGGAGGACTCGCACCCTATGTGAACGGCACCAGCATCGGGACGCGGCGTTGATACGCAGCGTAAGCGTCGGGTCCAAGTTCAGTCGAAAGAAAACGCTCCTCGGTGCGCGCCTTCAGCCAGAGACCTAGTGTCACGAACATCACAGCCAAAATCGCCGTTGGCGTCGCTGAAGCAGCAGCGGTCGTAACGGTCGCGGCGATCAGCCCGGTATAAATCGGGTGGCGCACCAGGCCGTAGGGTCCTGAATCGACGACTCGATGCCCTTCTTTGCGGGTAATCGCACCCGACCAGAGCCGTCCAAGATGGATTCGAGCCCACCACGCAAACAGGATGCCGGCAAAGGTCAGTCCCGCGAGCAGATACGCGCCGTTATAGCCGACATGCCACATTCGCCTGAGGCCCAGCGCCCGTGCCGTGAAGTGCGAGAGCAAGACGAGGCCGATCAAGGTGAATGTGCGGTAGGCCCATACCTCCCGCGTGGCGAGGCGCTTCTCGGTGCGGTCAGACCAAAACGACGCGGCGGTCCACGTGACGATCCATCCGATCCAGTCGATAGCGAACAATGCACTCGGGCTCATTACGATCCTCGCGACTACCCTAAATAAATACGGGAAACAGCGAAAGTTCGTCCAGATGACCGACATTCGCGTCGTTCGCAGTCGCACTAGGTTCAATCTGCGTTTGGGATGACAATAAAAATATAGCGCCTTAGCTTCTCTCCACTTAATTTTTTCAAGGCGCGCGCCTGATGAGTTCTACACGTAAGTCTCGCAAGCAAAATAAAATCGCAAGTGGTATCGAGGGTCAGATTCTCTCCCGATGGCGGGATCTGGTTCGCCGCGACCCGGACAACGGGAGCCTGATGCATGATCTCGACGATCAAGAGCTCGAAGACCATCTTCCCGCCCTTACCGACAAGGTCATCAAAGCGCTGCGCGGCGAGCCCACCAAAGGCCTCGAGGACGATGCCGCCCAGCACGGCCGTCAGCGCCGCGCGCTCGGCTTTCCCGTCGTTTCCCTACTCCGCGAGCTGCAGATCTTCCGGCGCGTTCTGACCAACATGGTGCAGGAGATTATCGGCGAGACCGGCACCGCCGAGGACATCGAGCGCGGGCGCAATCTCATCATCGACACCGTCGATCGCAGCATGAACGTGTCGATATTGCAGTACACTCTCGCCGCCGAAGAAGAGCGAAACTCGGCGCGCGGTGAAGCGAAGGAACTCCACGGGCAACGCGACCGGTTTCTTGCGACGCTCTCGCATGAGTTGCGCAATCAGGTCTCGCCGATTCTGCTCGGAGTGCAGTTGCTCAAGCAATTGAAGCCTGCCGACGAGCGACGGACCGTGGTCATCGACCGAATCGAGCGCCAGGCGCGTCACCAGGCAATCCTGATCGATGACCTGCTGGATATCAGCCGCTTTCGCTACGGCAAGCTCGAACTCAAACGCGAAAATCTCGATCTGCGCCTGCCCGTCCAACACGCCGTCGAGACTCTTCACAACGAATTCGTTGCCAAGCGCCTCAAGCTTGAAGTCGATCTTCCTCCGGCGCCGCTGTACGCTTCCGCCGATCAGACGCGCGTCGCGCAGGTCGTCATTAACCTGCTCAGCAACTCGCTGAAATTTACTCCGACCGGCGGAACTGTGAGCGTCGCATTGGCGGAGCAGGATGGCTCTGCGGTTTTGACCGTGCGGGACACCGGCGTCGGCATCGATCCCGAGGTGCTGCCGCATCTTTTCACAATGTTCTTTCAGCCGAACGATCCGCCAAAGGGCGTCCGCACCGGACTCGGAGTAGGCCTCGCCGTCGCCAAGGTATTAGTGGATTTGCACGGCGGCACGATCGAGGCGCACAGCGAGGGTGAAGGACAAGGCGCGGAGTTCACCGTCCGATTGCCGCTTGGCGCCGAAATGCCCAAGGAATCGGGACCGCCACCGAGAAGGGTGTTGGTGGTCGACGATAACCCGGACCATCTCGAAGTGCTCGCCGAATTGCTTAGAGGACGCGGCTACGACGTACTCGAAGCGCATGACGCGTTCGAGGCCTTGCGCATCATCTCGGAAAAGAAGCCCGACGCCTGCGTGATCGACATAGGACTTCCCGGCATGGATGGCTATCAGCTCGCGCGAAAGCTGCGCGAGATTCCGGAGACCCGCACTTCCAGGTTGATCGCAGTCACTGGCTATGGAACCAGGGCGGACCGGGAAGCATTTCAGAAGGCCGGTTTCGATCACTACTTTCCGAAACCGCCAAACATCGAGGAACTCGACCGCGTTTTGGAGGAGAGCTGAACGATTAACGCGGTCCAAGCTATCCCGGCCGCGACTTTAGAGAGCTGGTCGAATCATAAGGGCGCCAGTCCAAGCCGCAAGCACTATGAATATCCATCAAGCGACTACTGAATACGAAAGCTGGATGCGTAGTCATACGCAAGTTATCGAATCCGATCTGAAATCCAAGCATCAGCAGATGAGGAGCGATCTGTTTTTATTTTTTCGCGGGACATTTTATCGCTGGGCCCAACGATGGCCGGAAGTGTGCGCGGATCTCAATCATGCGCCCAAGGTCGTCGCAGTCGGTGACCTACACGTCAACAGCTTCGGTACCTGGCGCGATGCGGAAGGCCGCATGGCGTGGGGAGTCGACGATTTCGATGACGCCTATCCACTGCCTTACACCAGTGACCTGGTTCGCCTCGCGGCGAGTCTCAAAATAGTTAATGACCTGGGCGATTTGGATACCAAGTTGAAAATCGGTTGTGACATCATTTTGGAGAGCTATGAGGCCACGCTGAAGGCAGAAGGTTGTCCGATAGTACTCGCCGAGCATCAAACCATAATGGAACGACTAGGCGTTGACTCGATCGACCCACCTGAAGATTTCTGGGAAAAATTGAATCGACGCCCTTCGGCGAACGGGAGAGTGCCGGGTGACGTCAGGCGTGTGCTGAAAGAGACGCTGCCGCATGAGGTTCATAACTATAAGGTGGTCTTGCGAAGAGCCGGGCTAGGAAGCCTCGGGCAGCAACGCTTTGTGGCAATCGCCGAGTGGGAGGGCGGCTGCGTCGCGCGGGAAGCGAAAGAAATGGTCCCATCGTCATGCGCGTGGCTCAATAGACACGCCGGCGATCGCAATCCTTACTATCAACGGGCGATAGCGTCTGCGAGGCGCGCTCACGACCCGTACCAGAAAACAATTGGCAGGTGGATAATCCGGCGGCTGTCACCCGATTCGAATCCGGTCGAGATAGCATGCCTGCCGAAGAAGCGCGACGAAGAAGTGCTCCTTCGTGCTATGGGCACCGAGGCAGCCAACGTGCACCTGGGAAGCAGGCATCGAGTGAAGGACATCTTGAAGGATCTCGGTCGAAGAAAATCGCATTGGCTGCGGACGGCTAGTAAGACTATGGCCAAAGCTATCGAACAGGATTGGAAAAATTACAAAAGCAGTTAGATCTTGCCGTCAAATCCGGAAAGCAGAACCTTACATTACGTTAAGAATGCTTGTGCAACCGGATAGCCACCTGGTTCGTATTTTATTGTGAATACATTTTCGAGGTTTGAAGATGAATTCCAAGAATGCGGACACAGTTAGCGCCTCCCGGATCTCGCGAGCCGCGATCATTACGTTCGCCAGCGCATTTGCTCTGATTACGATGACTGGCTGCTTTGGCAGCCCTCGCGCAAACGACACTGTAGCCGGTGCTGCTATAGGCGCCGGTGGCGGAGCGCTGATCGGCGGCGCAGAAGGCTCACCTGGAACCGGCGCGCTTATTGGCGGTCTCGGCGGTGGCGCCCTCGGCTACATCGTCGGAACCGAGATGCAGCATAGTAGGTACTACGGCTACGGCCCTTACGGCTACGGCGGATTCTGATTTCCGCCGACTGCAGTCAGCCACATTCGGTGCGCGAGCGATCAGTGGATACAGGATTGGCTCGCGTCACCGAACGCGTTGTTGAACCAAAGATCTCCATCGCAGCCCGGGTTGTTGTCGATCAGATCCGCCGTGCCGCCATTGCCGGCCGCCGACATGTTCGTGATCTGATTGTTGGAACTACCCTCTTCGACCGTGATTCCCGCACCGCCATTGCCGTTCGTGCCTGAACTCGAGATGTGATTCAGGTCGCTGCCCTTGTTGCCGGTGCACTTGCCTTCTTTGTGGCAACCGACGAGCACTCCGATCTTCCCATTGCCGTTCAGCGATGACGTGAAAATCTGGTTCTGATTTGCGGAATTCAGCCACACTCCGTAGCCGGTGTTGCCGTTGATGCTGCAATTCGAAATCGTGTTCACGTTCGACGAGGCTACGATGAAGCCATTGCCCGCGTTGCTGATCGAGTCGCAGTTGAGAATGCGATTGTCGCTGCCGCCTTGAATGTCGACGCCGGTTCCGCCGTTGAAACTCGCATTGAAGTTGGCCACGGTCACGCCGGTGGCATTTTGCAGTAGAACCGCATCCCCTGCGTTGCCGTGCGGATTAAAGTTGTTACCGCCGATTTGCCGAAACAATTCGATCACGACGTTGTTGGCGTCGTCTTCGAGGCCGACTCCCCACGTGTTGATGATCGACTGCCCGGTTTCGGTCAAGTCGGTGCCCTGAACCACCGTGTCATGTGCGCTGTTCTGAATCAGGATCCCGATTCCCGTGCCCGAGCCGATAATCGCGTGACCCTGTACGTCCAGGATCACGTGGTCGGCGCTCACTTCCAAACAATTGCCGGCCTTGGTCAATCCCTGGTTCGAGGCGAGATCGTCGGTTACCGTGTAGGTGCCCGGCGCCGTGACCGTGCATCCACAAGCAGAAATCGAACTGGTGCACGCGGTCGGTTTAGGGGCTGCATTTGCGAGGGTCGTGAATAGCAGGATGGCAATCGTAGAGATGCCAATAGCGGGTATCGCCGCGGCTCGATTTGTTAGAGACGTTATTACTCTTCTATGCATCATTTTAGTTATTAAATACTACTGAACGCATTAAATGCAAGTAGCAGGTCGTGATCGCATTATTACTGAAGCGATCGCACCGTAAACATCGTCGGATGCACCTGCGTCATCTCATTCAGCAAATCGCATCACAAGGACCTAGCAGGGAGTACAGGCTCGCGAAGAATTTGCTCTAAGGAGTATCAATCAGTAAGTTGGCGGCACCTGGGGAGGGGTTCCGCAAATGAGAGGAAGGGTGGCGACAATCGCGGTCGCGGGGGCGATAGTGTTTTCCTTGTCGATTGGCCGAGCGGATGCCGGAGGGGATGGAGTTTCATGCAAGTCCACCACCGCGCCCGAGACCAACACGAACACCGATGGAACAAAATGCGAGACTTCTGTCTTTGGTCTTCCATCGAATAAGGCGACTGCCAAGGCTTCCGGGCTAAGCCTTGCGGAAGCTTCAGCGGGAAACGGAGCTACAGCCAGCGCGAACGCCAGCAAAGACAGCAGCGCAGATTGCATTGTGTCTGCGGGAGAAGGCAGCGCGACCTCGTCCGGAATGGGGGCTGCGGCGGTGCTCGACATTACGCCCGTCGGCGGAGGGAAGGCCACCGCTAAGGGTACTAATTCCACAGCTGTCTCCACCATCTCGAGCACTGCCTCCGATCCTGCCGGCGGCAACGTCCAAAGTGATGCTTCTGGTGACGACTCGACTGCAGTGGCAACTGTTCAGTCCACTGACGTTGGCGACGCAAATGCAAAGGCCAAGTCTGGCAGTACTGCGGTTGCTACGGTGACGAACATCGGCGGAGGCACCGCGAAAGCTTCTTCCAAGGGAATGAACGCTACTGCGGTCTCAACCGTCGAGGAAGCCTGCAAAGCTGACTCGACCGCCAAGGGAACGAATAGCACTGCGGTTGCAGTATGCGAGAACGCAAGTAGCGTCGTTACTGCTGAGGCGACCAACGGTTCCACCGCTGTCGGCAGCGACACGGCGCCGCCGATGTGCACTCCTGTGCCCGGCGGTATCGCAAAGGTGAAGAGCCCGATGGGGAATTGCCCTTAGCGAATCTTCGTAGCCAAGCCGCCGTCCTATGTAAAAACTTCCAAGGTTTCAGCTGCTGAAATTTTATTCAGCGCAAATTTAGCCAGTTAATTGCGCTGGAATTTTCAGTGCTGTCTAACTGGCAATAACGGGCCCCGAAATTGCACTTGATCCAGATCTGACCGATCAAGGGCGCAACCAACTATTCAGGGGTACCAACTATGTTCTCGTCCAACAGTTTAACCGCGCGCGCAACTACCGCAGCGGCGACTCTTCTCGGTGCTATCGTTCTCGCCACTCCTTTGTTCGCGGCCTCCGGCGATAGTATGACCAGTACCAAGCCGTCTGCGGCGTCCGCCAAACAGGAAATGGCGGCGACCTCGCCCGAGGACCGTGGAATTGCATCGGTCGAAGCGCGCATCAGAGACCTGCATTCCAGGCTCCACATTACAGAAGCTCAGAAGACTCAATGGGATAACCTAGCCCAGGTGATGCGCGAAAACGCCCAGGCGATGGTGGACCTGAAGAAACAGCGGGCGGCCGACGCTAAGTCGATGACCGCGGTTGACGTGGTGAAATCCTATTCGGAAGTGATCCAGGCCCATGAAGATGGAATGAAGAAATTCGTTCCTGCCTTCGAGGATCTCTACAACAGCCTGTCTGACTCGCAGAAGAAGATTGCCGACTCGATGTTCCGCGGCAAGGCGCGCGCAGACGCCAGAAAAGTAGCTAGCAAAGAGAGCTAAAGATCCGGAGGTCGCGCATCCGGCGATGGAGAATCACATGAGAACTTCGATTACTCATAGCAAGGACTCGCAGTCCATGCTCAAGAAATTTACCAGGATCGCGACTGCAATCGCATTCGGTGGCCTACTCTGCACGTTTCCCCTGGGTTCGGCCCAAGCCGCCCGCCATGGCGACGGCGGTCATGGCGGTGGTCACGGCGGCGGCTATCATGGCGATGGCGGCTATCATGGCGGCTATCACGGTGGGCACGGCGACTGGGGCCATCACGGCGGCTGGGGCGGTTACTATGGTGGGCCGGACTATTACGCAGGACCGGAATACTACTACGATTACCCTGAGCCCTATGCCTACTATCCGCCGGAGGCCGGCCCATACGGTCCCGACTACTACGGCGACGCGCCCGAGGGCCTCAATCTCTTCTTCCATCTTTGATAGAGCGAACTGCTGAACGGCCGGATCGCCTGGCGATCCGGCCTTCCTCTTTTTTGGGCTAGGCGGACATCAAGCGCATAGGCGTGTCGTCAAAGTAGTAACTCCGCCGCGAGTACCGGAGGCTTCAACGTGCTATGATCGTCGGGCCGGTAGGGACTGACCAAGCGAAGAGCATCGGATCCACCGTCATCAGCCACTAACCAGAAGACATTTTATTTGTTCTTGAAAGCACATTTTTACTCCCCTATACTTGGTCTCGGCAATAGCGTATTATATGTATTCTAACGCCAAGGATTGTTCCTTTCTCTAAGCCCGGGAATTAGCCCGGGTTTTCTGTACGAGAGCTTCCCGGCAAATACTTACGGAGGGCAAAAATGCCCAGCAAATTGTACGTAGGCAATCTCGCCTACTCGGTGTCGAACAGCGATCTGGAAGAACTGTTTTCACAAGCAGGCCAGGTTCAAAGCGTGGCGGTAATTACGGATAAATTTTCCGGCCAATCGAAGGGCTTCGGCTTCGTCGAGATGGCGAATGCGGAAGATGCTTCCAAGGCAATCCAGACCCTGAATGACACGGATCTGAAGGGAAGGAACATCAAGGTTAGCGAGGCCAAGCCCCGCGAATCGAGCTTCGGTGGCGGCGGCGGTGGCGGCGGCAATCGGCGCGGCGGTGGCGACAATCGTGGCGGCGGAGGCGGCGGCCGCTGGTAAATTTGATCTGAGACGGAGCGGGCACGCGATGCCCGCTCAGTCATTTTCAGGGTCGTGCGACGCCGAGTCCCACGATTCCCTCATGATTTAATTTTCTTCGAGCTCCCGTTCCGGGGGCCAATCGAAGTTTGGCAGGTGTTATTCAGGAGGGCCGGTGCCCAGAGTATATGTAGGAAATCTCGCTGAGTCAGTTACGCGCGATGATCTGCGGGCGCTCTTCTCGAAGGTCGGCCGGGTCGCCGGCGCGTTGGTCATAACCGATAAACTCACCGGTAAGTCCCGCGGATTCGGCTTCGTCGAAATGGTCGAAGTCGAAGACGCAATTAACGCCGCCGTCTATTTCAGCGGCACTGAACTCGAAGGCCGCAAGATTCACGTCGATCCATTCCGTGCGCCGGAGGCCGGTGCGCAAAAGTACCGCGGCGAACGCAAACGTCGCGCTCCTGCCAAGCGCAGCACCGGGACCAACGGTACCGCGTAGCCGAAGATAGGAATTGAATAAGTGACCGAGCGAATAGTCTAAATCAGGAGTTGATATGCGCGAGGAAAGTTTGCCGCCGTGGAGAACGCACGATTGGAAGGTCCGCACTATAGAATCGATAGCTCCGGGAGGCGGATCGCGGCTCGCCTTTACCTGTCGAAGTTGCGGCCGGATATTCAATCAAACTACCATCAACAGCAGGACCTGGGCGGTTGATGAGGGCGGCGTCGCGCTGTCGGATACGGTGACCAATCGATGGCTCGCGGAAAGTTGTCTGCGCAAACCGTCGGATGGCGACGTGGACGATCGCAAGCTTTTCAAGAACGGTCCCGCGCTCTAACACTGGAAAGTTCCTTCGTTTGTTTTTCAAAAGGATGGCGTGATTGAAATTTAATCTCCGGTCAGTCGCGTTCGGCGCTCTGATCTCATTTGTGTTCGTCGCTTCAGCTTCCGCACAAACCATGGTGAGTCCGCCCACCTCGCCCAACGACGCGATGGGGTCGGTGAAGTCCGTTATCGACCAGTCAATCGTGGTGTTCAAGAACCAGCAGATTTCGGCGCCCGATCGCGAGCAGAAACTTCGCGCGATTGCCGAAAGCCATTTCGATTTCACCGAGATGGCGAAGTCGGCGATCGGATATCACTGGAAAACTCTGACGCCCGCGCAGCAGAGCGAGTTCGTTCCGCTGTTCACCACCTTCATCGAGGACGCGTACCTGTCGCGAATCGAATCGTACTCGGTCGAGAAGGTGAACCAGCAGATACAATCCTCGATGATCCAATTCGTCAAGCAGACCACCGACGGCCCCGAGTACGCCCAGGTCTACAGCACGGTAGTGCTGCAAGACAGCAAGAATCCGATCGCCGTAAACTACCTGATGCGCAACGATTCCGGCGAATGGAAGATTTACGACATCACGATTGACGCGATCAGCGTAATCGCCAACTACCGCAACCAGTTCAACCGTGTCCTGAACAACGGCGGCTACGACAAGCTAATCGAAATAATCCGCCAGAAAATCCAGGGCCTCCAGCAACAAGCCACCAACTAGCGCGATCCCAGCCCCGTCCCTGAGAGCAAAGTAGCGCGCCGCGCGCAACTTTGCGTTTCTCACTTTCACACTGGGTGCAGGGGTCACCCCTGCCGCCCGCCGCGCAGGCGATTATCCCCTCATAGAGACCAGTCGTGCGAGACGAACTACTTTCCGGAGCCTGTGGCGGTCACGTTGTGCGTCGGATGCTTGGGGTCGTCGCTGGTGATGCTCAGGATTTGTGGCGTGACGGCGCCCGTCGCGGTCGGATTGAATTGAACCGTCACGTTTTCGGTCTTGCCCTTCGCCAGGTTGAAAGTGCCGACTGCCGCTGATGACTTTGAACGGCGGATCGAGAGTTCCGATCGTTACCTGCAGAGTGCCTTTGCCCTTGTTCTTGACCTTGAGCTTTTTGCTCGCGGTCGAGTTGACCTTCACCTTGCCGAAACTCAGGTTGCCGGAAACACTCAGCGTGCCGAACGGCGGCGTGGGAGTCGCAGTCGGCGTCGCCGTCTGAGTTGCAGTTGAAGTCGCGGTCGCAGTCGGAGTTGCGGTCTCAGTCGCAGTCGGCGTCGGGCTCAAAGTGGCGGTGGATGTGGAGGACGCAGTCGGAGTTGCCGACGTTGTTGGTGTTCCAGATGCGGACGCGGTTGGGCTGCCGGATGCGGTCGGAGTCGGCGATATCGTCGGGGTCGCCGTGCTGGTCGCGGTGGGGGTCGCACTCACCGTGGCAGTGGTAGTCACCGTCGAAGTCGCCGTTGCGGTCGCGGAAACAGTGGGAGTCGCAGTTCGCGTCGCAGTAGCGGTTGAGGTGGCACTGGGGTCGCAGTGGCAGTCGAGGTGGGTATCGGGGTGGCTCCAGGGCTCTGCAGACGGGCCTCGGCGATCCATGTACCCCAGTTCGGGGGACGCTCCCGGCATCGCTCGGCGCGTCCATGGCCGCATATTCGCCCGCAACCCAAATCGCAGTTTGATCGGAGGGATCAACGCCAGCTCCCGAATAATCGCCCCACGGGAACGCGTTGGTTGTGGTCTCGGGATTTGGACTGTTGTAGCTGGCTGCTCCGGCGCCGAATGAGCACGGGCGTTCCGAGAGTGTTGAGCGGATCAGTCTGCAAGCGGCCGTCGACGTAGGCCGACGGGAACTCAGTGGACGACGATTGGGTGAAGGAGGTGACTATATCGTCGAAGTTGTCGAGCTCGACCGAAGGGTAGTAGTCGTAAAGCTTCTTCGTGCCGAAGATGAAATCCTGGTTCAGAGTTGGGGTAGCGCCCCCCGTCAGCACTTCGAGGAATTGGAGGCAGCTTCGCGTCGTCGAGTCCCCCGGCGGCTTGCACGCTGCGCTTCCAGCTCCCCATAGGAGCCCATCGCGGAAGACTGCGTTCTCCATACGCGCATCGCTGGTGTCGATCGGATTGGTCGTGTTTCCCTTCTGGGGCGCAACCGGGGGATCGGAGAACGTGTGATCGGCAGCACTATCGTTGAGACGCTGGAGCCGCCGCCGACACCGCTGGCTGGAACGCCTGTGACCGCCAAACGGTCACGTGGTTTTGCGCCACACCGGTATCGTCCGGATCCGAGACCATGAAGAGCGTCGAAGTTGATGAGCGGCTGGTTGCAGGCTGAACTGTGAAATCGTCGGGGTCCTGGTCAGGAGGGTAGAAATCCATACCTGCGGCGGTTGCCCCGGCCAAAAGATCCGCTTTATTCCAGACGATAAACTCCATGCCTAGGTACGGTAAACTCGAAGTCGCCGCAATCGGTTGGAAAGCACGAAAATGAATTACCACCAGTGACGACCTTGTCGTCGTTGAATCCAAGTGAGGGCTGATCGGGAAAAGCCTCGGGAGTCTCGAAGTTGTAGATGTAGAAAGGCTGCGTCGGATCCGAACTGCTCGATACCGCAAGATAGAAAAATCCATTTTGGGCGGTATTGATATCGTCGGTATCGAAGATCAGAAACGAAATAAACCATCGCTGGGAAATGGTGTCGTATCGGACTCTCGGATCGCTCGAGAATGTAGCGGGATCAACACCGAACAGTGTGTTGAGATTCAAGGTCGAAATGACATTTCCACTCTTGTCGAAGATCCGTGCGACGATATTGGTGGTTTCGACAACGTTGTTCGGACCAACCGCCACTTGCGCATCTGGCGGCTCGCATACGGGACCGCATTGCGAATCCGGAAATTCCACGCCGGCGAAATTCGTCGAGAAGCTCGGCGTCGTGGTCAGCGCGAGCGTCGCGAGCATGAGAGGAACATCGGAGAGTGATCCGCGCCGGAGGAATCGCGGCTTTGCGCTTGAGATAGGCGTCGGGGTTCGCGACCCTCAATGGCATGAAGTGTTGAATCCGGGATCGCAGTCTAGCCGGCGGCAGTTTCATCGGATCGACAATCGCGATTCGTGCAGCCGAGAAGCAGCAACGGTTGCGATGCAATCGTCGATTGAGTTCCTGCGGCGGCGGCGCCTGCGCGTGCAGGAAGCGACATCCATGATGCGACGAAAGCGAATGAGAGAGCTATTGCGAACGCCGCAACGGCTCGTCGGGGTGTCCACACAGAATTTCGACCGTCACTCATCTACTACCAGGCGCCGCTATAATGTATGCGAGAGCAGGCGGTTGCTACAATCAATACTTTGCGCAAATGCATGGCTAAGTGAGGTCTTTCGATGATTTTGAAAGTTGCACGCCTCGGATATCCGTCGCTCAGGACCCCATCCAGGCTGGTGCCGCCCGACCGGATCAAAACCAAGGAATTTCAGCAACTGATCGCCGACATGATTGAGACGATGTACGAGTACAGCGGCGTCGGACTCGCCGCCCCGCAGGTACATCTGCCGATCCAACTTGCCGTGCTGGAAGTGCACGACCATCCGCGATATCCCGACATGCCCGAGGTGCCGCTGACTGTCCTGGTCAACCCCGTCGTGACGATTCTCGACCGCACCTTCGTCGAAGAGTGGGAAGGATGCCTGAGCGTGCCTGAACTGCGCGGCCGTGTGCCCCGATTCAAGCAGCTACGCGTCACGGCGCTGGGCCGCAACGCCGAACCAATCGAGATCGTCGCGTCCGATTTCCACGCGCGCGTGATTCAGCATGAGACCGATCATCTGAAAGGCGAAGTTTATCTCGACCGGATGCCGGATATGCGCGCGCTGGGGTTCCTGCAGGAATGGCAGCGCTACTTGCTGAAGCCAGAGCCGGAGAAGAAATAAAAGATTTTGATTTTAGTGAAACCCCTCTTGGGTTTCACGCTTCCCTGGGCAGGGGTAACCCCTGCACCTTAGTGGCTCCTACTTCGGCGGGGGCGGGATCACTGGCATCTTGCCGGTGGCTTTGAATTCCGCGATTCCCTTGCGCATCTCTTCGTTCTGAGCGGCCAGGATGTTTTGCTCGGCCTGAACTTTCGAGAGCTGCGTCTTGAGCTGCTCGTTTTCACTTTGAAGCTTTTGTAGTTGGTCGTTTAGCTGCGAAACCTGCTGCGTCTGCTGGTCGATCTGCGCGCGATAGCCGCTCGAATAGAAATAGAAGAGCAGCGCCGCGATAATCGCGACGACCACCCCGCCAATCACCAATCGTCCCATCGGTTCCTCGTCCTCTGACGTCAGATTAGCGCAACGCGTTACCAAAAAAACTGAATTGACTTCGCTGGTCAGCCGTCTCTAGAATGCCGGGGATCGGTAAAAACACACTTTTTGCCGGGCGCCATTTGCAATACATTTACAACTATGCTCGAAGCCCGGCGCCAACCAACGCCGGCTCGGTGAAATTTCACGCGCGGCAGGGGCTAAAGCCGATTTCATGATAGAGGTCCAGGAGCTAACCAAATATTTCGGCGCCACGCTTGCCGTAAACCACGTTTCGTTCAAAGTCGAAAAGGGCGAGATCATCGGATTGCTGGGCCCCAACGGGTCCGGGAAGACGACGATCATGCGAATACTGACGGGATTTTTTCCTGCGACGTCGGGGCGCGCGATGATCGGCGGGCTCGATGTCGCGGAGCATTCGCTCGAAACGCGTCGGCGGGTCGGCTACCTGCCGGAAAACATGGTGCTGTATCCCGACCTCAGCGTCGACGCGCTGCTCGAGTTCGGGGCGCGCGTGCGTGAGATCGATCCGAAGACGACGCGCGATCGAATCGAATATTCGCTCGACACGTGCGGCCTCAAGGACGTGCGGCGCAAGCTTATCGGCAAACTGTCCAAGGGTTATCGGCAGCGCGTCGGAATCGCGCAGGCAATCCTGAGCGATCCTGAAGTGCTGATTCTCGATGAGCCGACTGTGGGACTCGACCCGCGCCAGGTCGTGGAAATCCGCGAGTTGATCCGTTCGCTGGCGGGGCATTCTACCGTCTTGCTCTCGACGCACATCCTGCCCGAGGTCAACATGACCTGCCGGCGCGTAGTGATTATCGATCGCGGGCGAATCGTGGCGCAGGACACGCCCGAGCAACTGACGGCGAAGCTGCAGGGAACCGATCAGACGCTGATCACGGTGGCGGGTCCGTCGCCGGCGGTGCGCGAGGCGTTGACGGGGGTCAAGTTCGTGCAACGGCTCGAGGACCGGCCGGTCGACGCCGGCACGAACGGTTTGTGCTCGTTCGTCGCGTATTCGAGCGGGCATGGCGACGAAGTACGCTCGGCCTTGGCGGCGTGTGTCGTGCAGCACGGATGGAGTCTGCTGGAAGTCAAACCGATGGCGCTCAGCCTTGAAGATCTGTTCATGCGGCTCGTCACTAAGGAAGAGCGGGTTTAATGTCTAACGGTGCAGCTACGATTGATGTCGCCGGATCGGCGACCGAGACGCGACGTGCGGCGATCCGCGCGGCGGGCACCGGCTTTTCGATAGGCCGGATGCTGGCGGTGACGCGCAAGGAGTTGCGCTCGTACTTTGCATTTCCGCTGGTGTACGTGCTGTCGGGCGTGTTCCTGGTGTTGGCGGGATACTATGCGTACACCGACCTGGTCTTCTTCGTCACGATCGCGTTCGCCCGCGATATCATGCAGAACTACTGGCAGTTGCTGTTCTCGGACATCCGGCTCTGCCTGCTGCTGACGCTGCCGTTCATCACGATGCGGCTGTTTGCGGAGGAGCGGAAGCTCGGCACGATCGAGCTGCTGTACACCTATCCGCTGCGCGACGGCGAAATCCTCGGCGGCAAGTACCTGGCGTCGGTCGGGATCTTCGTCATGATGCTCGCGCTGACGACGCTCTACCCGGTTTATATTTACAGCATCCACTGGTTTCCACTGTTCCCGCTTGTCGCCGGTTACCTGGGCCTGCTGCTCATGGGATGCGCGTTTATCGCGTGCGGCGTGTTCATTTCGTCGCTGTGCGAGAGCCAGGTGATGGCCGGGATGGGCACCATCACGCTGCTGCTGTTTTTCTGGATTCTCAACTGGAACGAGGCGGCGTTTACGAATTCGTGGCTTGAATTGCTGCGCGCGTTTTCGCTATTCGATCAGTTCGGCAGCTTCGCCAAGGGCGTGATCGATCTGGATCACGTTACCTACTTTATTTTCTTTATCGTGTTTTTTCTGTTTCTCACGCAGCGATCGATGGAGGCACGCAAGTGGACGGGCCGGCGCTAAAGGATTCGTCGGCGGCCGAGCGGCGGTCGATCTGGATGAACTACGCGGTGCTGCTTTACACCGTGATTGCGTTCGCCGCCATGCTGTTTGTCGCCAATGCAATAATTTCGACCTTCAACATCCGATGGGATCTGACGCCGCAAAAACAGTTCTCGCTTTCAGATTTCGACAAGCGGGTGCTGGGCGGACTGACGCACAACGTCAAGGTGATGGCGTTCGTGCGTACCGAGGATCCCGCCTATTTGGAACTCGCGGATCTGCTGTTCCAGGCGGCCGCGTTCACGCCGCGACTGACCTACCAGGTGATCGACGTCAACAAGGCGCCCGGGATGGCGCGTGAGTACGGCGTGTCGAGCTACGGCGAGGTGATCGTTGAATCGCAGGGCCGGCGACGCGACTTCGACAATGCGCGCTCCGACGAACTGATCCCGGCGATCCTGCAAATCTCGGCCGACAGCAACAAGCACATCTATTTCACGATCGGGCACGGCGAGCGGGACCTGTTCAATTCCGACCGGCAACTCGGCTACTCGGAATGGCGCGGGCTGCTCGAGCAGAACAACTATCAGATCGATAACGTGTCGTTGTTCGCCAGCGGGGTGCCCGACGATGCCAAGGTAGTAGTGTCGCTCGGTCCGCAGAAAGATTTTCTGCCCGAGGAATTGGCGGCGCTGGCCAAGTACCTGGGCAAAGGCGGGCATTACATCGCGATCATAGATCCGTACGGATCGCCGACGCTGGTCGAGTTTCTTAAAAAGTACTACCTGGATTTCATTCCGCAGGTGGTGGTCGATCCCGCGTATCGGCTGACCGCCGGCGAAATTCTCACGACGCAGATTCCGCTGCGATCGGAAACCAACGCGATGAGCCGCTCGATGTCCGCGCCGGCGGTGTTTTCGCTGGGACGCGGCGTGATGATCACCGGGGCGGTCGGAGCGACTGCGCCGGACGATTTGAAGATCGCGGATGAAGACAAATTTCTATCCTCGTCGCATGAGAGCTGGGCGTCGGGCGATTCCAATGCGCTGACCACCGGCATTACCGAATACAAAGAGGGGCGCGATATCAAGGGGCCGATTCCGGTAGCCTCCGAGATTGACTTCGCGCCGGCGTCGAATCCGCACATCCCGGTGCAGCAGATGACGCGGCTGGTGGGAATTGGGAGCAGCGCCTTCGCGTCGAATCAATTTATCGAGATGCTCGGGAATCGCGACCTCGCGGTGAGCCTGATCAACGAGCTTGCGGGCGACGAGATGCTGATCGCGAGTCGCGAGCGGCTCAACAAGAGCGAGACCGCCGCCTTCTATATCAGCGATCAAGAGGCGCGGCACATGCTGGTTTTCGGATCGATATTCGAACCGGCGATCCTGTTCCTGATCGCGATCACGGTGATGGTACGCAGGAGGTTCTTCGCGTGAGCGTGCGTCCTGCCATCTTCTACACGATCGCGTTCTTCATCCTGCTGCCGATTTATTTCTGGATTCAACCGAGCATCAAGCCGGCCAGCGCGCTCGAGGAGAAGCAGGAGAGCCTGCTGAAGCTCACCAGTATAGACGCCGTCACGGTGGTGAGTGGAGCCGAGTCGTTGCGATTTCAGAAGGACAAGGGCGGCACGTTCTATAACCTCGTTGCGCCGCCGGGAAAGTTCGTGCCGCACGATCTGATGGACGCGATGGTGTCGCTGCTGACGAGTGCGAAGTCAGTCGAAGTGGTAGCGGAGGATACCAGCGACCTCGCACAGTTTGGCTTGGACCATCCTAAGTCGGTGTTAACGATCGATTCGTCCAGCCAGCCGCAGCCGATCAAGATAGCGTTCGGCAACGAAAACCCGACGCACACCGCAATCTACGCGCAGATCGAAGGAATCCCGAAAGTATTTCTACTGGGCCAGAACATCGAGTACTACCAGTCGCTGATGTTCCAGTGGGTCGAAGGCAAGCAGGGCAAGAACGCCTAACTCTTTTTCCCGGCCCTTTTCATCATTGAGTTATTCTGTGCCGTCATCGTGTCATTCTGAGCCGCCGCGGCGAAGAATCTCGACGGACGCTCCGGCGTCCGTTGTCAATAATGAGGCGCTAACGCGCGTCGCAAAACCGGAACCGGCTTCGCTTGCGCGAAGCTGTCCGAGGTCCTTCCTCCCGTCGCTGACGCTCGGGTCGTCAGGATGACACAAAAAAGTGCGTGCCAAGCGCAAAAGGAAATTTCTCGCCCCTGCTGTCTCAGTGCGCGATGCCTTTTTCTTCGAGTAGCTTCTCCAACGCGTGCAGGAAGTGATCGTAGTATTCGCCGTGATCGGAGGTGCCGTCGCGGGCGCGGATTCGGTCTGACGCGCTGACTTCGGCAATCAGGTGGTCGCGGAATTCGTCCCAGGTGAAATGTCCCGACTTGGAAAGCTGCAGCGCGATTGCGAATGCGCGCGCCTCCCACGGTGCGCTGAAGACGTGGTCGGGATCGAGGCGCGCCGCGTCGATCAATTGGTTGAGCGCCGCATTGTTCATGCGCGCGGCGCCTCGACCTTCGCGACTCCGACCATCGAGTCTCGCGTCACGATCTCCGCCAGCTGATCTTCGCTCATCTTCGCGGTGCCTTTCGGGCGCTGCGGGATTACGAGATAACGAATCTCCGCGCTCGAATCCCACACGCGAATTTCGACATCGGGTGGCAGTTCGAGGCCGAAGTCTTCGAGCACGCCGCGCGGATCGCTGACTGCTCGCGAGCGATACGCGAAGCTCTTGTACCAGACCGGCGGCAGACCCAGCACCGGCCACGGGTAGCATGAGCACAGCGTGCATACGACGAGATTGTGAATGCGATCAGTGTTCTCGACGGCGACCAGATGGCCGCCCTCGGGCCCCGCGAATCCCAGTTCCGCGACGGCGGCGGTCGCGTCCGCGAGCAGGCGTTTGCGATACGCGGGATCAGTCCATGCTTTCGCGACGACGCGCGCGCCGTTGCGCGGACCGACGCGAGTCTCGTAGGTGTCGACGATCGCGTCGATCGCGCTCGGATCGATCAGGCCCTTCTCCGTGAGAAGCGCTTCCAGAGCCTTCACGCGCGCGGCCGGCCCGCTATCGTCAGTATTGTGATCCCCGCTCATTTTTTCACCGTCTACTTTTTTCAGTGTCTACCCGTATGGTGTACTGTCGTGCGTCTCGTGACCTTCGGCTTCGGCGTGACCGGTTCCAAATAATCTTCCCACAAATCTATGTAGAGCCGCTCGCGACTGCTCGCCGGTTTGCCCCACAGCTCGCGCGCGTCGAACGAGACCGAGTAACAATGTTGCGGCTTGGTGCCTGCATGATGCGCGTTGGTGTCGGGAAAGACGAACACTCCCCAGTCGCGCGCGATGACGCCGGCTTTGCCGCGCACATAGCGGGGCAGGCGCGTGTGTCCCGAAGGACTCAAGTTGCGCGCGCGTATGCGATCGCCCTTGGCAAAGCGGGCGCGCGGCGATTTGGACCGGAGTTTGTCTTTGACGGGAGCCGGGCCATGAGCGGCGACCGCATTCGCGATCTGACGCGGATCGATCGAGGCATCCTGTTTGGCGAGCAGTTCCTCGCGCGTTACGACGCCGTGCTCGACGAGGATCGTCTCGACCGCCGCGACCCATCGTTCGTAATAGCTCGACGCCAGGTAGCGCGCGGGCGGAATCCGCTCAATCGCGTGACGAAACTCGTCGATGTTGACGCGCGCCGAACCCATCACGCGTCCGACGAGTGCATATATCCGGCGTTCCCAATCGGCGTGGAAGACGGGTTCATTCTGTTCGCGGACGACCGGCCCGAAACCGTCCATCCCGCCCATGTCATGTACTCCGTTCATCGCGGCGATTATTGTGGAGATTGGACGATGCGAGCAAGCGGCGAAGGACCGGTATCATCGGCGGCGTCGCTGCGTGGCAATTTAGTTGCTCTTGTTAGGTCTAGTACTGCTCTGATACGCTGCCAACAACCGATGAAACCGAATCGCCCATCCGAACCACCGCACGTTGTTTGGCCCTTGGATCTTCGCATCTTCGCCGTTGTAGCCGGGCTGTGGGGCCTGTGCCTCGCGGTCAGCGCCCTCATTCCAGTCGCCGATATTGATCTGGTCGATCCGATCGAGACGATTTTCGCCGGCGTGCGATTCGCCGGCTACGACGCTCGCGTCGTGCTGATCGTGCAGGCGGGAATATTCGCCGCAATCGCGATCGGCATTTTTTTTCATCAGCGATGGGGACTGCTGCTGGCGCTCTGCTACATGGCGGAAGTCGTAATGAGCCATCTGGCGTTCGTGATCGCGTATCTGCCAATCCGTTCGGAATGGGAAAACGTGCACTCGGTTGCGTCGCAAGGGCCAATGGTCGTGTTGATCACTCTGTACCTTTGGATTCGCGCCCACGATTTGATTTTCGATTTGCAGCCCACTGACGCACGCGAGCGGACCGTCTCAGACGCGAGTCATCGAGCGGCGGTTCGCGAGAATCCCAGCGCAGGCGATATCGCGGCAATAGCCGATTGATTTTCTGAATTGGTGGCGACGGTAGGAGTCGAACCTACGACACTGCGGATATGAGCCGCATGCTCTGACCAACTGAGCTACGTCGCCACCGGGAATCGTCAAATGTAGCGTGAGCGCGTGAGGCGCGAAAGACCGCGCGACTCGTTGGTAGTGCCCTAATTTGAATTGAGGTTCGGATCATCTATCGAAACACAGCGCGACTTGTCGCGAAGGTTAGAAAACCGCTCGCAAACCTTAGAAAACGGCGGAGAGCTTGTGGGACAGGCTCTTGCTCTTTCCCGCAACCTTTTGAGGCTTTGTTCGCACTCGTTCTGAGTCGGATAGTTGTGTGAGTCCGCAGCATCCCATTTGGAGAGTGGCGCGGTTTCATCGGGGGTTGGGTACGGTCGGCCCTCTATTTGCGGCGGTTGCATGATCTCCCATTCAGGCAGGTCAGGCGCTATGACGGGCGGTCCGGTGGCGCATCCTGTAAGCAGCATAAGCGCGAGCGCGGCGGCGTGGCGTGGCTTCATGACGAATGCATTCAGCAAGAAGCAGGCGAACCGCAAGGCATCGGTGGCACCCGCACAATCACGGCATGAGCGCGAGTAGCAGCAAATTCAAAATTAGGACACTACCAAATCGTTTCAGCGCAGCGGGATGCTGCGGGTTTTGACCGCCCGGTGCCCGCGCTGGACTTGGTAGAGCACGCCCTCGGTGAACTCGACGCAGGTCAGTTTGCCGCCGTACACCAGGCCGGTGTCGATGCCGAGTTTGTACGGCAAGTCGATCATCACGCCGCGCATCGGAGTGTGGCCGAAGACCACGGTCGCGTCGATCTTGTGCGGATTGAAAATGAACTCCTGCCGAATCCACAGCATGTCCTCGGTCTGCTGCTCCTCGAGCTGGCGCGTCGGCATGATGCCGGCGTGGACGAACAGGTACGGCGGGCGCAGATAACTGGTGGCGAGGCGATTCATGAAACCGAGATGCGCGTCGGGCAGGCGCTCGAAGGCGTTCTCGAGGTCCTCCTCGCGCACGCCGTAGCTGTCGAGCGTCGCGATGCCGCCGTTGAACAGGAATGACTCGCCGTAATTTCCAGGCATCCCGAGGTACGACATCATCATGTCCTCGTGATTGCCCTTCAGGAACACGCATTCGGCCTTGCCGCGTTCGAGGTCCAGCGCGAGATCGATGACGTCGCGCGCCGACGGGCCGCGATCGACGTAGTCGCCGACGAAGACGACCGTGTCGCCCGCCACTGGTGCGATCGATTTGAGAATCGCGGCGAGTTCATCGGGACATCCGTGGATGTCGCCGATTGCGAACAGGCGTCCTTCGGTTTTAGGTTTTTTGTTGGCAGTCATGGCGAGGATGACGTCAGTCCGTGTGCGGCTTCGAGCTGCCGTTATGGAGCAAATCGATGAGCGACTTGCGGTCTTCAATTATACGCCGCGCGGCGCTGTAAGGATTCAGCTTGCCGGCGCGAATCTCGCTTAGCACACCCGGCGCGCCACCTTCGGCGACGGCGCGGGCGGTGCGCTCCTCGAGTTCGGCGGACAGCACTTCGACGAATTCGCGGGTGCGGCGCTCGGACTCGCGCGCCGCGTCGACATGCTCGCGCAGGTACTCGCCATGCTTCGCGATTGCGCCGACTACCGCGTCGACGCCTTTGTCGACCGCGGCTTGCGTGAGCAGCACCGGCGCGCGCCATCCGTCGCCAGAGCGCAGATGCACACTGAGTTCCAGTTCGGCCTTGACCCGGTCGGCGCCTTCGCGGTCGGCCTTGTTGACGACGAATACGTCGGCGATTTCGTTGAGCCCGGCCTTCATCACCTGCACGCCGTCGCCCGCCTCGGGCACGGTGACGACGACGGTGGTGTCCGCGAGATCCATGATCGAAAGCTCAGTCTGTCCGACGCCGACAGTCTCGATGATGATGACGTCGGAGCCGTACGCGTCGAGCAGCTTGACGATTTCGCGCGCGGCGCGGCTGAGTCCGCCGTGGCTGCCGCGCGAGGCGAGGCTGCGGATGTAGACGCCGGCGTCCTTGTAATGATCGGTCATGCGGACGCGATCGCCCAGCACGGCGCCGCCGGAAAACGGACTCGACGGATCGATCGCAAGGATGGCGATTTTTTTCCCGAGTGCGCGATACTTCGCGATCAGTCGGTTGACGAGCGTCGATTTTCCAGCGCCTGGCGGCCCGGTAATGCCGACCACCTGCGCGTGACCGGTCTTCGGGTAGATTCGCTCGATGATCGCACTCGATTCGGGCGCGCGATTCTCGACCATAGTTATCAGCTGAGCGAGCGCGCGCATCTCACCAGCGTCGAACCGCTTGAGGAGAGCGTCCAGCCGCGCGTCTTTGGTCTCAGAACTCGCGGCAGGCGCGGCCGTATGATGTCGGGACTCAGCAGGCATAGGAGCGTGTCTTTAATGATAGCGGCTGGCGATCGAACGGCGCAACAAAGGTCGCGCAGGTGCAAAGGAGAAGTGGAAATTATTATTGAATGTGAAACCCGCCGTGGGTTTCACGCTTCCTTGGGCAGGGGTGACCCCTGCACCCAGTAATCAAGAAATCGCAAAGTGGCGACGACGCCATTTTGCTCTCTGGTTCTGTCCGTGTGCCATTCAGCTTATGTCATTCAGAGCGAAGCGAAGAATCCCGGATCCTTCTGGCCGCCAGCTGACGAAATCGTTCAAGCGGCACACTCTCTCAACCAGGTTCCTTCACATAGTAGTGCGCGCGATCCACTTCGATGAATCCGCACGACGGATAGAGCACGCGCGCCCGCTGATTGACGCTCTCGGTACCGACCAAAGCGGTGTGCAGACCTCGCGCCTGCATCCGGCGCAGTCCCTCGATAGTCACGGCGCGGGCGTATCCTCGTCCTGTCGAATCGGGACGACAGCCGACCGGCTCGAAATGCCCGATTCCGTTCGCAGCGTCCAGCCATCCGATGCAGTAGCTGAGAAATTTGCCGGCGGCATCTTCCAGCACGACATCGAGTTCTGGATCGTAGAGCGGCGCGGATCGGAGCCGGCGGTACGTCTCGAC
The DNA here is from genome assembly GCA_963744545.1 of uncultured delta proteobacterium. Classification (GTDB taxonomy): domain Bacteria; phylum Desulfobacterota; class Binatia; order Binatales; family Binataceae; genus Binatus. The sequence continues at coordinate 6,008 of CAVUUH010000043.1, read as the reverse complement.
GGTCACTTTCGACTGCCCCCACACCGACCACGCGTCGCGATGAACATCAACGCGCGCGTCGAGATCGGCGTCGGTCGCGTGTCGCAGGCGTAAGCCGGCATCCAAGTCAGGTTGAGCGATCGGAGCCTCGACGAGGCTGCGGGAATAGAGAACGTGGAATCGGTCGGTCCGCGTATAGCCGTTGCGCTGCAGAAGCGAGATGCGCTGTTGATCGCTCTCGAGTGCCTTGGTTGAGACTGTATTCTCGCCGAGCATGGCGTATGCCTTCGGGATCTGTTCGTTGCCGGGACGCCCAAGACTCCGCCGTCGCTCTTCGGCCCATCGCAGAATTTCGTCGGCAAGCGAATCATCCGACGACACTCCGGGACGAATATCAAAATCGACATTTAGCGGCGGTTCGAACCAGGCATACGCGACGAGACCATCGTCGTCGAACCAGAGCCTGATATTCGCCTCCGGATCGAACCCCGGCGTGAACATCATCCACACCACATCGCCGCCCTTCATGTATGTAGAGCGCGGCAAGCGCGCACCGGTTGCCTTCTGAGCAAAATCGATTAGCCGGTCGAGGTCTGCGCTGCCGGCATAAGCACGCGAAGCAAAAGAGGTCATGACAAATCTCCTCACGCGGTTCGAGGACCGCCTTCTCGGGAGGACTTCATTGCGAGACGAAGCGGGAGATTGTCTTAGAGAATCATTGTCGATTACGCTCAATGATAATTGAGATTCGGGGCGAAATTCGGCGTGCCACCACTCTGGATGGTCGTTTTCCAATCACTCAGTTTGCCGCCGTCCATCTTCCAGAATTTGCTGCATTCATCCAGGAAGTCGAGGACAGTGTCGCGCTCCCCTGCGACTAACAGATCGTTGGCGAGACTCATGTTCGGTCCAAAACTCATCAGCTGTGGCGAGCCGGGTGTTTTGCCAGCTGCGAGCAGATAGCTCTCCGCCTGAGATATGTTGTTGTCCCGCTTGAGCGCGACCCGGCCCAGTATGAGATTGCCGTGGAATATGGCGTTGCCATAGTTCCAATTCGTACGATACAGGTTCGCATCGGACAACAATTCATTTGCATAGGTTTCCGCCTGATCATAGTCGCCGGCGTCAAAAGCGGCGGCTGACACCTCCGACAACTTAAAGAACCTTTCTTTCGGATCCGCCGGCAGAGACTTCTCCAGGTTCGACAGGATTTCCTCCTGAGCAGTCGGGGCTTTCTGCGCACCAGCCGAGCCCTGGTATGCCGAACCGATCAACGTCAACACCACGATCAGAGCAATTCGTTTCACAGCTCCCCCTTTGCATACCGGATTCACTCGCCTGACGAGATCACCAGTTTTGCTTCCCCTGTGCCTTCAGCGCGATCTGATCCGACTTGACGAGATCGAACATTTGAGGATCCGGCATTTCGAATCTCATATATTCGGCAATCCACAAAATCGACGCGTCCGGCTCACCAACGCGGGCGGTCGCATACGCGAGCATGCCGACAGTCTCCGAGTAATCAGGGTACAAACTATTGGAGCGCAGCCCGTCGTCAACCGCTTTCTGCCATTGCTGCGTCGCGTAGTAGGCGCCGGCTCTGCGGCGATACGAAGTCCAGTATTCGCCGCCCGTCTGGAGTGCCTGCGTGTATTTCTCGATCGCTTCCGGCCACTTGCCGGTGTTGGCGAAGTCATCGCCTTCATCCAGGGAGACCCAGCCCTTTAGAAACTGCATCGCCGGATTCTGTTCCGCATAGTACTGGGACGAATCTGCAAGCGCCTGCATTTCCTGGCGCGTACCACCCCAGCGCGGTCTGAGCGCGTACATGATCTGTTCGCGCACCGCGAAGCTGCCGGGCACGATCGACAGCGCGTCGCCCTTGGCACGAGCCATCTCGTCGCTGGTGCCGTCGATTCTGGCGGCTTTGATCCGCAAGGCGTAGGCCGGTGCGAGATTCGGGTGGATCTTGATCGCTTCGCCCGCGTCGCGGACCGCGGCCTGAAGCTCTTTATCCACCGCAGCATGAGTTTCCTGCGGAACGTCCTCTCCTGGGCCGTCGCCTCTCAAGCGCTGGGCGATTGCAATCTCACAGGTCGCTCTTGCCACAAGAGCCGCGTATGAATTCGGAGCAGCGGTCACCCAATCATTCAGTTTTGCCGATATCAACGAATTGCCGGCATCAAAGGCGCCGAACGCGGCCATGGCGTTCATCTCAAAGCGCGGATCCTTTTCAGCTTTCATTTGGTACGCAGAGAGCTGTTTATCGAGCGTGTCCCATCGGCCCGTACGCAGCATTTCGATGAGATCGACACGGTGGACCGTGACCCTGGGTAATTCCTGCGACAGCCCGGCAACCGGATCGGTCAGGATTGTGCCTATGGCGAGGATGAAAACCGCAAGCGACCCTCGGCGTAAGTTCGATAGCATTCTGATTCCCCCCGGATGTAACTTTATCTGGCGGGCGAAGTATGAATCAATTTGTTTTTGGTCGAATTGGTAAATCCGCCGGTGAATAGATCGCGCACACCGGCATTGTTTTCCTTGCTTTTGCGCCTTAGTCTCGATTCAAGGAATGAATGAAGCTTCCTGACTTATATACCGACTGGAAGATCGTGGTCGGCCTCGGGCTGGTAATGCTGGGCGCTGCCAACTGGATTCTCGGTGTCGAACGCACTCAGATTTACAGCCGCATGATCGTCGCGCATCAGCATCCGCGCCGACGCCGCGACCGACTACCGCAGTTTCGACGAACTCGATGAGGGTGCTGCGGTGCTCGAGCCGCTCACCGCGGAGCAGCGGCAGGCGTCATACGCGACAGCAAGAATGGATTTTTATCACGCGGCGTTCCTGGCGGGACGCGCGATGGTGTTGCTGGGGCTGCTGGTCACTCTGCTGGGCTTCATCAGCGTGATTCAGCAGGATTCGCGCCGTGCGTTTCGCCGCCCCGAGGACGACCCGCATCTGCCGCGCGGATTACCGGGCGCGCCACGCGCTCCTCAATAGAATCTTCATCATGGTAACGGAGTTGTCCGGGCGCGCATGCGCGAAGATCAATTTGTTCCTGCGCGTAACCGGACGCCGCGGCGACGGCTATCACGAACTCGACTCGGTATTTCTGCCGCTCTCGCTCGCCGACGAAATCCGGCTCGAAATCCGCGCGGCCGATGAACCCTCGGTCAGCCTCAACTGCAATCTGCCGGAACTGGCGAGAAGCAAGGACAACCTGGCGACGCGCGCCGCGCGCTCGTTCATGAGCGAGTTCGATCTGGTCGCCGACGTTTCAATCAATCTCGAAAAACATATCCCGGTTGGCGCCGGACTCGGCGGAGGATCGAGCGACGCCGCCACGGTCCTGTGCATGATGGCTGCGGCGGCGCAGCTCACTGACGACGACGCGGCCGGCAGGTTGCGTCGAATCGCGCTGACGCTCGGCGCAGATGTCCCGTTTTTTCTCGATCCGCAGCCGTCGCGAGTGACGGGGATCGGCGAGCGTATCGTGGCGATCGAGGGAGTTCCGTCGATGCCGATAGTGATCGCGGTGCCGCCGTTCGAGGTTTCGACGGCCGCGATCTTTCGCGCGCTCGATCCTGCGGGATGGAGCGGCGAGGCGCCGGACGAGCACCTCGAAGCGATCATGCGCGGCGAGATCTCGCCCGAGTTCCTGGTAAACGATCTCGCGGCGGTCGCAATCGCGCAGTTTCCCGAGATTCGTCGCCTTAAAGGATTACTTGAAGATTCGGGCGCACGCGCGGCGCAGATGTCGGGCAGCGGCGGCGCGGTTTTTGGTGTGTTCGACTCGACCGAAGAAGCCGAAACCGCGGCAACCAAAATTCGCAAGCGCGCGCCCTTTGCCACCGTTATTGCGACCTCAACCCTCGACGGCGAATCCGACGACGAAGTAGCCTGATATCCACAAATTCGCCATATCTGTGCATGCGTGCACTGGCGCCGGATTGACAGCGAAAAACCGCATCAATAACATCGCAATTCCTGCACGCAGGCTGCTAAAGTCGAAAAGTCCGGGCAGGTTCGGCACGACGCAGGTTCAACGCGGTCGCGCGAAGGTTCGGTCCGAATAGATTGGATTGCTTGTTCGCCGGCTGAGCGCCCGAGTGGTGTTTCGCCGGCTGCTATTTTGACGATGTTGATATGGAGAAGCTCGGCTCCTGGGCCTTTGAATCCAAATGCGCTGGGCGGTCGCCAAGCTGGTAAGGCACCAGGCTTTGGACCTGGCATTCGAAGGTTCGAATCCTTCCCGCCCAGCCAGGCTTAACGACGAAATGCGACGATTGAAAAACCGGACTTTGAACAATCGGGTTACAATCGCGACGCGAGGGAATTGAAATGTCGGACAGGGTCAAAGACCAGCTCGAAGTTTTCACCGGGAACTCGAACCCCGCGCTCGCGCGCGAGGTCACGGAGCATCTTGGCGTGAAGATGGGCGAAGCCGAGGTCGGCCGCTTTCCCGACGGCGAAGTGATGATCGAAGTTCGCGAGAACGTGCGCGGTGGCGATTGCTTTATCATCCAGTCGATTTGCACTCCGCCCAACGAAAACCTGATGGAGTTGATCCTGCTCACCGATGCGCTCAGGCGTGCGTCGGCCGGGCGTATCACTGCGGTGATTCCGTACTTCGGATATTCGCGCCAGGATCGCAAGGTCGCGCCGCGCGTGCCGATCAGCGCGAAGGTGGTCGCCGACCTGATCACGACCGCCGGCGTCAATCGCGTGCTTACGGTTGATCTACATGCCGGCCAAATCCAGGGCTTCTTCAATATTCCGGTCGACAATCTCTACGCGATGCCGGTGTTGATCACTTACCTGCGCAAGCGAATCGACGGGAAGAAGGTTTCTGTCGTGTCGCCCGACGCTGGCGGTGTCGAGCGTGCACGCGCCTACGCTCGGCGGCTCAACGCGAACCTCGCGATCATCGACAAGCGACGCCGGCGCGCGAGCGAAGTGGCCGAGATGCAACTGGTCGGCGAAGTGAAGGATTCGATCGCGCTGCTGGTTGACGACATGATCGACACAGCCGGCACGATCACTGAGGCGGCGAAGGTCGTCTCCAATGCGGGCGCGACCGAAGTGATCGCCGTCGCGACGCATCCGATACTGTCGGACCCGGCGTGCGAGCGCCTGAACAAATCGAACATCACGGAAATTGTTACGACCAACACTATTCCGCTGCGCGCGAAGGCACAGGCCGAGCTGTCAAAATTAAAAACCTTGTCGGTTGCGAGCCTGCTGGCGGAAGCGATGAAGCGAATTCACAATTCGGAGTCGGTGAGCTCGCTCTTTGCCTGAGCGCGCGAACTATCAAGCGAGGAAACAATGGAGACCGGTGAACTAGCCTGCGAGAAACGTGCGACCCGACCCAAGGGTCAGAACAACGCGCTGCGGCGCAACGGCCGCGTGCCCGCGATATTGTACGGACCGACGACCACGCCGATGGCGTTGGCGGTTGATCGCCTCGAGCTGAAGGCCAGGATTGCGGCTGCCGCGCACACGCGCATCATCAAGCTCAAATCGAACACCGCGGAACTCGACGGCAGGCACGTGATCTTCAAGGACCTGCAGCGCGCGCCGGTGTCGGGCGAAATTCTGCACGCGGATCTGTACGAGGTCGATCTCAATCGCGCGATTCGGGTCGAGGTGCCGTTCAAGTTCGTCGGCAAGCCCAAGGGCGTCGCCAACGGCGGAATCCTCGCACCGCTCCAGCGCACCGCGACGGTGGAATGCCTACCGCTGGAGATTCCCGATTCAATCGAGGTTGACGTCACCGAAATCGATATCCATGACGTCATCCACGTGTCGGCGGTAAAGTTCCCCGACAACGCCAAGCCGATCTTCGATACCGATTACCCGGTGGTCACCGTGCTGCCGCCGACCGTCGCGGAAGTCGCTGTGGTTGCGGCGCCGGAAGCGGTCGAAGGCGCTGCGGTCGAAGGTGCTGCTCCGGCAGAAGGCGCAGCGGCAGCTCCCGCAGAGGGCGCGGCCAAAGAAGGCGGAGACAAGGCTGCGGCCAA
>CAVUUH010000042.1:0-11601 GCA_963744545.1 uncultured delta proteobacterium | reverse complement strand
GCGGTCGCCAGTGCGAGCGCCGATCGGCGTGTAGCACCATGTCCGTACTTGCCGCGATGCGGCGGATGCGACTGGCAGCATATCGACTACGGCGCGCAAGTGCGGTTCAAGGGCGAAGTCATCGCGCGCGAACTGGGCCATGCACTTGGAGTTGAGATTGATCCGGTCGGACTGGTCGAGCCGGCGCCTACCGAGTTCGGCTATCGATCGAGATCCGGCTCAGGGTTGGCGCCAAAGGCGTGCTTGGATTTTACGAGGCTGGCAGCAATACGATCGTCGAGATCGATTCATGCCTTGTCGCCGACGCTGGTATCCGGATGCCGCTGCATCTCGCGCGATCGCTTGGCAAGCGGGTCGAAGAGATCGAAGTCGTGCGCGACGGCGCGCGCGAGGTCCAGGTCGCACATCTGAAGAAGCCGGTGTCCGACGAGGATCTACGACGTGCGCAGCATGTGCTCGAGGCAGACAGCGAGATCGCGGGAATCGTGCTGCGCGCGGGCACAGTCGCGCAACCGTCGGCAATACAGCCATTTCAATTGAACTCGAACCGGGACTCTCGATCGACGCGGACGCCGATCTCTTCAGCCAGGTTAATCGCGCGCAGAATCAGAAGCTGGTTGCGATCGTGATGGAGATGGCGGCGATTCACGAGTCCTCGCCAGTGCTCGATCTGTTTTGCGGTGCTGGAAACTTCAGCCTGCCTGCGTCGCGACGCGGTGCACGCGTGACAGGCGTCGATGACGATGCGGGCGCAATCGCAGCGGCGGCGCGCAATGCGGAGCGCCTGAACTTTCGCGACGCGCAATTCATCGCGATGAAGGCGTCGGCAACCGCGGATTTTCTGCATCGCGCACGCTATCGCCCCGAGGTCGCTATTCTTGACCCGCCGCGCACCGGTGCGCTCGATCTGATGGAACCGATCGTCAAGCTACGCGCGCCGGCGGTCATCTACGTATCGTGCGACGTGACGACACTGGCGCGCGATCTGCGCGTGCTAGCGGGAGCGGGATACAAAATCAATCGCGTGCGCGGGTTCGATTTTTTTCCCAACACGCATCATGTGGAGATTGCGGTGCACGCGCTATTGACTTAGATCGCGGGGCATTCTTAGAGTAGTTGAGTGGTCGATTCCCGCATCCTCCCGCCAGAGGGTTGATCGAAGAGATGCCCAAGCAGGAAAAGGAAAAGCTCCCGAGGCCGAAGATTACGATTATCCCGGGCCGCGGGGTCGCGCAGACGATTAATTATTTGCTTGAGGACCGGGACGACCTCGAATGGATCATCGCGGTCGGGCGCACGAAGAACGGCGAGCTGTTCTTCTACGACACCGGCGGCGACATCGTCGAGGACCTCGGCACACTCGAGTACCTCAAGGCGCGCATCGTGCGCGCTCACTTCGGCGACGAGTACGAATAAACCGTAGTCGGTCTCTCAGTCTTCGAATTCTTCTTGGGGTGGTCGCGCGTAGATGACTCCGTCCTCTATTTCGGTCATCACCCGGTAAAGATATTTGCCGCATGCGGTCGGCGGTCCCGCGATACATTCGCCGCTCGCCGGTTCGTAGTAGGCGTTGTGCGTCTGGCACATCAGGTAGCGCCCTTCTTCCGCGAAAAACTGATTGTCCACCCAGTCCATCGCCATCGGCACATGCCGGCATCGATTGACGTAGGCGTGGAACTCGCCGCCGAAGTTGATCAGAAAACATTCCTCGTCTGCGCCGCGAATCGGCAGCATGAACTTCAGCGACTCGCCCGGTTTGAGCGCATCGGTGCGCGCGACTTTGTAGCGGGCGCGCGCGAGCGCGTCCTTGCGTCTCGAACGCGAACCGGTCAGAGCAGCGCGGCGTCGATGTTGATCGGACATTCTATGTTGACGGATCTTCGCGCGCGGAATTGCGATCAGCTTGCCGCAGTTTGTCAAAGCCCATAGCATCTGTAAACGCGGCGTTAGTTCCAGGCCGCTGACTACTTTCAAGATTTGTATTTCGTGATGGAACACCCAAAGATTCGTGCCGTCGAGGCTTTCCCCGTCGAGCAGCAGGATCAGACGCTGATCTGTCTGCGCGATCCGAGCGGGCTGGCGCCCGAGCCAATCATGCTTGGGATGGGCGCGTACTTCATCGTCACGTTATTCGACGGCCGGATGTCGCTGAAAGACATCCAGGCCGCATTTGCGAAGCGCTTCGGCGAGATGATTCCGCTCGAGAAGCTCGACGAACTGATCGAAGCGTTGGATCGCGCGTACTATCTCGACTCGCCCGCATTTCATGAGCGCGAGCGGAGCATGCGCGAAGAATTCCTTGCGAGTCCCGACCGTCCGGCAGCGCTGGCCGGGCTTTGCTACGAGAAAGATCCGGCGAAGCTGCGCCTCGAGCTGGCGGCGTTCTTCGATCCGCCCGAAGGACCCGGCCGCGTCGCGACGGTTAAAAAATCAGCGTCGCTCGCGGGTCTGATTGCGCCGCATATCGATCCGCGCCGGGGCGCCGCCGCCTATGCGCACGCATACCACGAGCTGATGGCGCACGAACTGCCCGAGCTGGTCGTGATCCTTGGAACCTCGCACTACGGCGCCGGTCCCGAGCTGTTTAGCGCCACGCGCAAAAACTACGCGACGCCGTTCGGCGCGATCGAAACGGACGGCGCGTTCATCGATCGGCTCGCGGCACGCTACGACGGCGATTTGTTCGCCGACGAGATGCTGCATCGCGGCGAGCATTCGATAGAATTCCAGGCGGTGTTTCTCGCCTACGCGCTCGGGATACGCGGCTACCAGGTGGTGCCGATCCTCGTGAGCTCGTTCCACGAATTGGTCGCGAGCGGAGTCTCTCCCGCGTGCGATTCGAGTGTCGGTTCGTTCATCGCGGCGATGAGAGCAGAGCTCGACGCTGAGAATCGCCGGGTGCTGATTCTGGCGGGTGTGGATTTCGCGCACGTTGGCAAGAAATTCGGCGACGAGTTCGCCGCCGATCGCGCGGTGGCCGAGCGCGTGCAACGCGAGGATCTCGGCCTCATCGAAAATATCAAGCGCGGCGACCCCGACGGCTTCTTCGCCGACATCTTGAAGGATCGCGACGCGCGCCGAATTTGCGGCCTGTCTCCCATGTACACGCAGCTCGAGCTGCTGCGCGGCCGCAGCGCGCGGTTGCTCAAGTATGGAATCGCGATGGAACCGCAGAGCGAGTCTGCCGTGTCATTCGCGAGCCTCGCAATCGACTAACCCGCCTTCGCATTTACATTATTCGGATGCCTGAGACTTACGTAGTTCACACGTTGCTCTCGTATTGTTCAAAGGACCGTCAAACCGCCGCAACGATCTTCCTATAGCGCTATAAGTCAGGGTCTTACTGATCCCTGGGCCGGTCGGATGGGTGGCGGGGGCTCTTATGGAAGAACACCGGGTCCGGTGCGCCGACCGTTCTCCTGCGCGTTTCTCAAACCTCGAGGAACGCGACCCTATTGCGCCTCAATTCGAATCTGATACTCACAGCAATTCCGATCGGCGACATATCTGCGTCGTCACTGAGACCTACCCGCCCGAAATAAATGGCGTCGCTATAACCTTGTCGCGTCTAGTCAATGGATTGCGGGCGCGCGGCAATCGCGTCTCTGTTGTCCATCCGAGACAAGGAAAAACCGCGGACCGCTTCGTCGAAGCCTGCAAAAGGAAAATCCAGATCTGATTTTTGCCGGCATGCGCATGGGCGAAGAGCTTGGCAAATACTACGCGTCCGCCGACGTATTTCTTTTCCCAAGCGAAACCGAAACCTTTGGAAACGTAACTTTGGAAGCGATGGCCAGCGGTCTGGCTGTGGTCGCTTACAACTACGCCTGCGCCAAGCTCCATATCACCCATGGCGAGACCGGCATTCTGGTCCGATTTGGAGACGCGAACTCCTTTGCAGCCTCGGCTGGTGAGCTTATGCGGGAGCCTCGAGACATCAAACGAATCGGACGACAAGGACGTCAATACGTTTCTTATCTAGGCTGGGAGCGCGTAGTCGCGAGGTTTGAAGCTGTACTGCTGAGCGCTGGCATGCAAGGTCGCGGGGAAGCGGGCTCTCTGCTGAGGCGGAGACGGTTGGCCACTTAGATTCATGAGGAAAGCATGACCATAGAAGTCGGCGAAAAGCTGCGGAGTTGGGTAGGATACTCAAACCTTATCGGTTCCGGACCGGAAAGATACATAGAACTTTCGTTAGGGATCTTATTGGCGGCGTTGCTGTTAAGGTTCGTTCTTCAGCAAACCATAACGACAGTGCTGACACTTAGGGCTTCGGCTCTTGCGCCAAGTGGTTCGCGGCGATTGTCCGGCTGGGTTAAGCCGCTTGACTATCTGGAAAGCGACGTTTGGGCCGCCGACGGAGCCGGAGAGCGGTTCGTTGCTCGTCGCAAAGAGGCTATCAATCGCCTGGCCGCTCATTTTCAAGATCACTGCGCCAAGTCGATCGCATGGGGCAATAACATACGCGATAGCTTCTCCGATTTACGTTTCACCGACACGAATCGAGTCCCCTTTCCCTTCATGCGAACCATGCGGGAAAAATTCAGTCTCTGTTCGGTCGTGACGGAATCCAAACGTCCTAGACTGCGCGACCTCGATGGCAACTGGAGCCTGGATGTAAGCGGCTCATATGGGCTCAATCTCGCCGGCTTTGACCATTACAAGGAATGGATGAAAGGCGGATTGGAAAAGGTTAAGGACCTGGGCGCCGTGCTTGGCCCACTCCGCCCGATAGTTGCCGACAACACTTCGATTCTCAAATCGATCTCGAAACTGGACGAAGTATCGTTTCATATGAGCGGCACCGAAGCTGTGATGGCCGCAGTGCGGTTAGCGCGATTTAACACGCGCCGAAAGCTGATCGTGTGCTTCTCAGGTGCCTACCACGGATGGTGGGACGGTGTGCAGCCGGGATTGGGCAGCGAGCGAACCATCGCCGACTGCTGACCCTCAAGGATATGCGCCATGCGTCTCTCGATTTGATCCGACATCGTGCGCATGATATAGCCGGAGTTCTCATCAATCCTGTTCAGTCGTTCCATCCCCATTTCGCCTCCTCCCAGCGATACGATTTTGCTCACCAGCGACATACGCAAGACCGAAGACTCATCGTCACCGTACGCAGAATGGTTGCAGAAGCTGCGAGAAGTCTGCAGCACAAATCGCATACCGCTCACCTTTGACGAAGTGTTCAGTGGATTTCGACTGGCACCGGGCGGAGCACAGGAATATTTCGGCGTTCAGGCCGACATGGTCGTCTATGGAAAATCAGTCGCGGGTGGGATGCCTATAGGAGTTGTTTGCGGCAAGAAGGATTTGATGAGGCGATTTGATCCCGAACATCCTATGCGAATCGCCTATGTGATCGGCACCTTCTCCGCTCATCCGGTCGTAATGGGTGCTATGAACGAGTTTCTGCATTGGCTTCTACGGCCCGTGACTCCGGAACTTTACACAGAGGCGCAACGTCGCTGTGCACAATGGGTTCGTTCGACTAACGAGTCTCTCAGCCAACTGGCTCTGCCAGTGAGAGTTATGAACTTCGCGACTATCTGGACAGTGCTCTTCAAGGAGCCGGGCCGCTACAACTGGCTGCCGCAATACTATCTGCGCGCCGAAGGAGTGATCCTGAGCTGGGTAGGAACAGGCAGATGCATGAGCAGCCTCGATTTTTATCCGTCGAAGATTATCATGAGTTGCCGGCGAAAACAGTCAGAGCCGCACAAGCGATGAAGAGTGATGGGTGGTGGCTAAACGAAGAGCAACAGCCGGGCAGGGAGAAAGCTATGCGAACTCGCCTGATTTGGGAGATGGTGAAAAGCGTCGTGCAAGTGCCAAAGCCACTAACCGCCTTTTACTTCGAAATTATGCAGCGCAAGGAAGGACGACCACCACGCGTCGCATAGTAACTTGATCAATCAATTTTTCCATCTTCTTAGTTCGAGCGCTTTATATTTTGCTACATCTTTATCTTTTTTAATTTCACAGTCGCGATGTTCCTTGGGATGGCCGCGCTATTCGTACGACAGTTTGGACACGCGATACTCGAGCCGCCTTGTCATGACAAGGAAAAAGCGCTACTGGGTTTCAATACTCGAAACAAATCGATCATTGTAGGTGGCTATATCCTGATTCCTATCGTGCAAATGGTACAGCTATGGGGATATGGGTTTGATTCCTCTGCGTCGATCCTTTTCTTCCGTCGCATTCCAATGGTTTCTGCTGACACTGGCGGCGGTATGCGGACGCGTCCTATATCTCATGTGGGAGCATGACTTCCGAGCATCGATGATCTGGTTTGTAAAGCTGATTACAGACCCTATTACCGACATTTTCGCCTACTACAAAAGCGCCGATAGGATTTTCCGTCTGCCGCCGACCCGCGGAAGCGAAGTTACCTCGTAGCGAAAATCTTAGACGCCGCCGTACCAGTCGTAGCCCAGGTCTTCCCAGTAGCCACCGGTGCGAGTCGGCAGGAAATTTACTTCGGTCAGGTACTTTACGCACTTGTAGCCGAGCTTGACCGGCGAGTAGAGGCGAATCGGCGCGCCGTGATCGGGATATAGCGGACGCCCGTTCATGCCATAGGCAAGAATCGTCTGTGGATGAAGCGAGCTCTCGATGTCCCACGTCGAGTAGTAGCCCTTGTCGAATGAAAGAAACTCGACGTACTGCGCATCGCGGCTCGCGCCGACTACCCGCGCGAGCTCACGGAGCTGCACACCATGCCACGCCGCGACGGCTGACCAGCCCTCGACGCAATGATGCCGAATGCGCATTCCAGTCTGCGGCATTCGCTTGATCTGATCGAGCGTCAAGACCGCCGGCCGCGCGACCATGCCGCCTACCTTGAGCGTCCAATTGTCCGGCGCGAACGGCATCGAGTCTGAAATAAAATAACTCGGGAAAGCGGTCTCGGGCGTGAGTTCGGAAACAGGCGGCTCGGGCGCGAGCCGATTCTCCGAGAACAGCAGCCGATCGACGCGCTCGTTCCAACGGCCCATTCCGGCGAGGAGTGCCTTGGCGGCACTGCGAGTGTCGCACCCCGCCAGTGCGGTGCTCGCGGCGAGACCGATCAGCAGTTTTCGCCGCGTGATCAGCCTAGCCACGGGGGCCCCCGGTCACCATCGTGACTATCGTTCGCGGATGCAGCGCGACGAGCACCAGGTGCATCACCGTGAACAATGCGAGCAGAACGAGACAGCTCAGATGCACCACCCGCGCGGCGTCGTATCCGCCGAACGCCGCGGTGATCCAATGCAGCTGAACCGGTTTGTAGATCGCCAGTCCCGAGAACACCACCACCAGACCGAACAGAATCGCCGACGTATAGGCCATGCGCTGCAGGCCGTTGTAAAAGTCCTCGGGCGGCGGAGTTTTGCGGATGCGCAAGTAGTAGCCGAACATCGCGATCGCGTTCGAACTGTCGCGAGTCGGAATGAAGACGCGCCGGCGCCATTCGCCGCTCGCTATCATATAGATCAGGTAGATGAGCCCGTTGAGGATGAGGAACCAGGCAATCGCGAAATGCCAGTGACGCGCGCCCGCGAGCCATCCGCCGAAGCGCAACCACGACGGCGGCGCGTCGTTCTGAAACGGATACCATCGATACTTACCGCCGAGCGGCCCGAGCGCCGGATACGCGGCGAAAATCTGCAAACCGCTGCCGGCCATGATGACGAGCAGCGGAATGTTGATCCAATGCGCCAGTCGAATCGCGGCGGGCTGCGCGCGGCGTCCCTTGCGCCGGTTTTCTGCAGCGCGATGAATCGGCAGATTCATTCCACGGCGGCGAGAATCGAAGCGGCGTGGTGACTCTCGCGGGCTTTCGATCCTTTGCAGGACGGGCGTCCATCTTGATGTTTTAACCGTTGCGCAGACGTCAAAGTTCCTAGGGGCTCATGGGCGCAGGCTTGCCGCCTTTCATCATTAGATGCCCGTCCATCATGATGGTTTCACCGTCTTGCAGATGAAATATCCGTGCCGTCTTTGGGTTTGACGGTGCCGTCGACTTCGACCTTCGTGCCATCCGACATCGTGACCTCGTGGTCCATCGGGGTTATCGGATGCCCCGCTTTCATCATCATCATTTTTCCGCCGTGCATCATCACGCCGTCCATGTCGGCGACGGCGGGCGCGACCGCGAACGGCAAGAAAAGAAAGATCGCCGCGACCAGAGAGATGCTCAGGCGCGAGAACCTCATTGATCTTTCGAGGCGATCAGTACACCCGACTCGTCACAACCTGCTAGACGGCTACATCCCTGGCATCGGGGCTTTCTTGCCTACGTGACCACCCGCGGCTTCGCACGATTTGGCGTCGGCGGTGATGACGTAGCCTTTACCCTTGCACGAATTTTTTCCCTTGCAATCGTTGGTGGAAGTCGCAGTCTTGCATGCGCTCTGCCCTTTGCACGCGTTCGCACCCAGGCATTTGATTTGCGCCGCATTGGCCGACGCACCCGGTGCTCCTCGGCATTTAGACGCTGCCGGTGAAGGCCAACGCGACTGCGGTCGCGAGCATCGCCCCTGCTATCGTGGTTTTCTTCATCGCGTAAATCTCCTTTCAAGTTTGAATCAGGCGACAAGCTGAAGGCGCCGATTTTTCGCGATTTCTATCAATACGTCCAGAACCTTAGATTTGAAAGTCACCTTTGCGTGGTTTGGGATTCTTCCCCTGCCGGGCTTCGACCTGCATCGCTTCGACCTCTTCGTTGATCTCGTTCAACCGATGCTGAAACTCCGAGGCCTCGACCTTCACCCCAACCTTGCAGCCCTGGCAGACGATATGAGTTTCGCTGTGCTGTTCGATTTCCCGCACCAGCAGCGAGTTCTTGAAGCCGCATTTCGGACAAGCAATGTCTATCGTTTCGTCTTCAAACATATCGAGACCTCGCGGTAGTCATACAAAATACGCGACGACACTCGATTCGCAGGATCACAGGACTTCAACGCAAATTCAATCGGCAGCAACCGCCAAACAGAAGGCTCTTAATGTTGAATTTATTTGGTGGACGCACCTGGACTCGAACCAGGGACCTCTTGCATGTGAGGCAAGCGCTCTAACCGGGCTGAGCTATGCGTCCACCGGAGCATCGGATTATCGCGCCGCGCACGCAGCCTCGCAAGAGCGCGCGACATCGGCGATATTGGTGGCGTCGAACACGCCAACGCCGAGGAGCAGAACCATGGGACGACTACGCCAGGTGAGCAAGGCCGAGGCTACGCCGGAAATCCGGGAACTCTACAAGCAATTCTTCGGCGACCGCGATCCTGTCGCCGAGCCGGGCACTGCCACCGGTACTCCCGGTGATTATTGGACGACGTTTGCGCTCGTGCCCGACCTGCTCTTCCAGGCGCGCAACTCGCTGATGGCGTTGATGCAGCCGGGACGCAAGCTGCCGGCGAAACTGCGCGAGCTGGCGATTCTTCGCACTGGAATTGTCGGCGAATCGCGGTTCGAGTACTCGCAGCATCTGAAGGTCGCGCGGATGGTCGGCGTTTCCGAAGACAAGCTGGCGGCGATAAAAGGCTGGGCGGTCAGCGACAAGTTCACCGACGTCGAGCGCGCCGTGATGCAGGCGACCGACGAAATTGTCGGGCGCAACCTGGTCGAAGATGAAACGTTCGCGGCGCTGAAAAGTCATCTGTCCGACGAACAGATCATGGAGCTGTTCTACGTGATCGGGCTGTGGCGGATGCATGGAATGATCGTGCGCGCGCTGCATCTCGAGTACGACGCCGATACGACGGCGCGGATGAAGGAAGTGCCCGCGCCGCCCGCGGGGCGGGGGCGCAGGGTCCGGAAGCGGCTCCGTTGTCGCCGCGGAAGCGTAAGACTCGCGATGAAGCTGTACGACGAACTCGCCGAATGGTGGCCGCTGTTCTCGGCGCCCGCGGACTATGCGGAGGAGGCGGCGTTCTTTGCGCGCGTGCTGACCGACGCGTGCGAGCCCGCGCCGCGCACAGTTCTCGAGCTTGGATCGGGCGGCGGCAACAACGCGCTCTATCTCAAATCGAAATTCGAAATGACGCTGGTCGATCTGTCGCCGCAAATGCTCGCCGTCAGCCGCGCGCTGAATCCCGAATGCGAGCATCGCGTGGGCGACATGCGCACGGTGAACCTCGGGCGCACCTTCGATGCGGTCTTTATCCATGACGCGATCGCGTACATGACGAACGAAGCCGACCTGGGCGCCGCGATCCGCACCGCGTACCGGCATTGTCGCGCAGGCGGCGTCGCGCTATTCGTGCCGGACTGCGTGCGGGAGACTTTCGTCGCGGAAACCAGCCATGGCGGCCACGACGGCGACGGCCGCGGCCTTCGCTATCTAATGTGGACGGTCAGATCCGGATCCGACCGACACGACATATCGAACCGACTTCGCGATCATGCTGCGCGATCGGAATGGCGACACGCGCGTCGTGCACGACTCGCATATCGAGGGAATGTTTTCGCGCGCCGACTGGATGCGCCTGTTGCGCGAAGCGGGATTCGAGCCGAGCACATTGACCGATAAATGGGGGCGCGAGATCTTTGTCGCGAAACGTCCGGTGTAGCGAGCGGTCTCCTCGTCCCTGAGGGAGGGGAGGAGGAAGCCTGAATCGTACAGTGCGCTGTTTTGACCCGCACCTTCGATCCTCTCCCTAAGGGAGAGGGGAAGGGTCGCACGGTCAGCCGGCCGACATCAGCCGGATCACTTCGGCGCGGCCCCATTCCACTTCGGCGCGATGACGATTTGCCATCGCCGTCAGGTAGTCGTGGATCGGGCCCTCTCGGGCGCGAGTGCGAGCGCGACTTCGGTTTTGCGCGCGGCCCATTCCTGGCCGCGCGACAGCAGGTTCAGACGATCGCGAATCGAATCGAGCGCCGCGACCTTGCGGGCGAACGGGCCGACCCGTCTGGACGGTTTGCCGCCGTTGTCGCGAATCAGCGCCTCGAGTTCCTCGGCGTTGCGCTGTTCCATCGCGCGCGAGCCGGACAGAACTTCTTCAACTCGTCCTGCTTGACGTCGGCGATCAACGCCTCGAGCGCGATCACTCCGGCGCGCTCGGATTCGAGCAGAAGGTTGAGTGCTTTTTCGAGCGCCGCGTCCACATCGCGAACCCAGTCGCGGGTTTCAGCAGTGCAAGGCGGGACTGCGACGCGTCTGAATACTTGTACAGCATCCGAATCGAGGTAATCAGCAGGAAAACGCCGAAGATGCGGCGGAGAGTCGACGCCGGCATTTTCACGGCGTAAACCGCGCCGATGTAAGCGCCGATCAGCAAACCTATACCCAGCAGCAGCGCGTACGTGACATTGAGATGGCCGTGCCTGTAGTACTGTACGCGCCGAGGATTCCGACGGGCGGCAACAGCGCGCCGAGAGAAGTGCCGACCGCGAGATGCTGATCGAAACCGAGCACCAGCACGAGCACCGGAACGATCAGGACACCGCCGCCGACGCCGACGAATCCACCGAGGATGCCCGCGGCAAGTCCGAGTGCAAGAACCATTACGATATCGCCCATTGTGGATTTTTCTCCAGCGCTCACAATTTCGCGAGGGTATCAGAACGCGGGAGCAAGATTGAAGAAGGAATATACGCCCGCGGCTAATC
>CAVUUH010000041.1:0-23688 GCA_963744545.1 uncultured delta proteobacterium | reverse complement strand
GGAATTGCTCGCGCCATCGGCGACGCGATTCCGCGAAGGAACACAACGACAAGGTACGCGCCGAGGAACCGCATTCGGCGAAGAACTTTTCGACGCGTTCGTCGCTGACTACAATGACGCGCGTCCTGCGATTGCCGCTTTGGATTCGGACAAGAGTAACCAGCGGGAAAAATCCAAATGAGCCGTGCACGAAGGAAACCATTTTTGACAGCGATGCTCTTTGCAGTCGCAATCTTCAGCCGCCGGATGCGCTCCGCGGATGACAAGCCGCCGCCCCTACCTCGGATTCGGCCCGCAGCCGAGATTGTTGAGCGATTCTATCTAGCGTCTCCGACGTTCACATCAATCCGTTAGCCGCCGCCAATGCGGCTCCGGCCCGCGGCGAAGGAGATGCTCATGATCAGTTCCGATGCGGTTACGGCGGGGCCGCGCACGTTTCAGACGGAACCCGGCATCTCGCGCGTGGTTGGCAACGATGCCAATCCGGGAACGGTGCGCCTGCTCAACGCCAAGGCCGCACAGTTCTCGGCGATTTTTCGGCGCTGATTCTCGATCGCATATACGCGCGGCTGATCGAAGCCGAACGAACCGAAGAAATTTCAAGAACGCAAACCGCCTACCGACATCCGTCCTGTTGTCATCACCGCAATTCTGAACAAGAGCGGCAAGCTCACCGAACTGATTCTCGAGCAACACTCAGGCAAAGCCAAGATCGATCAGATGATGCTGGACGTCTGCAAGAAGAGCATCTGGTACGAGAATCCTCCCACCGCGGCGATTTCCAGCGACGGCACCTACATGCTGACCATCAAGCTGAAGATGCAGAACTACGCCTCCAGCGACGAGCATCACTGGAGCTTCATTACCGAACTGGGCCTCGGCATCAGCTAACGTCAGCACATTCTCAGTGCACGAGCGTCGCGCTCGTGCTAGGCTTTTCGGAGCAGATCGCCCGGTCTGCATTCATCACAATTAAACGCGTTGTATTGCGACGAAAGGAACTAGCAATCATGCTCGAAACAGGAAAACCGTTTGTCAATTTCAATCTGCAGAACCAGGACGGCAAGCAGATGAAGCTCGGCGATTTCGCGGGCAAGTGGCTGGTGGTCTACGTCTACCCCAAGGACGACACTCCCGGGTGCACGATCCAGGGCAAGTCATTTACCGCGAGCAAGGCGGATTTCGATGCGGCGGGAATCAAGGTGGTGGGCGTCAGTGCGGACGACGTCGCCTCGCACAAGAATTTCTGCAACAAGTTCGCGTTCACGATCGATCTGCTGGCGGACACCGATCGCGGAGCTGCTCAAGGCGGCGGGCGTCGGGCAGACCGATTACAACGGGACCAAGTACTGGAACCGGACCAGCTTCGTGATCGATCCCAAGGGCAACCTGCGCAAGGTGTACGAGAAGGTGAATCCGCACGGGCACGAGAAGGTGCTGCTCGACGACATCAAGGCGATGCAGAAAGGCTAGCATCGAGTGGCAACGGCCCGCCTGAATGCAGGCATCGGGAACGTTTTGTTATTGCGGCGAATTTTGATTTGATTACTATTGGTGCCAGGGTCTTGACCAGTCGGCGAGCACGATAGGTGATTCGGCGGATTAGCCTGAATTTTGGGCGAATTCTATCGTCCGATAACTAGATGGTCCGGTACTTGCCCTGCCTCATGATCCAAGCGTTTCGATACATTCCAGGAGGAATGCATGGTTAAGAAGATCGCCGCCGTGGCCGGCGGCGTTTTCATCGGCTTGGTCATTGCCTTTGCGCGCGCCGGCGCGTTCCCTTTCTGGGGATCCGACTCCGACGCTTCCAAGGCGCCGCCGCGCCGCAGCAGCAGCAAGCGCAGGCAAACCCGGCTGCGCCCCTGCCGGCGCCTCCGGTCCCCGGAGTTCATGTGGCGCCGCCGCCGCAGCCCGCGGAACCCAATACACCTGAACCCGGCGAAAAAGTCGGTGTGATCACTTCGTTCGCGCCGCTGGTCAGGAAGATGATTCCGGCGGTGGTGAGCGTCAATGTCGTGCAGGATGTGAAAGTTTCGGGAATGCCG
Source organism: uncultured delta proteobacterium (assembly GCA_963744545.1). Taxonomy (GTDB): domain Bacteria; phylum Desulfobacterota; class Binatia; order Binatales; family Binataceae; genus Binatus. The sequence goes on along the minus strand of CAVUUH010000041.1, from coordinate 21,640 downwards.
TTCGGCTCGCAAGGCGGACCTGGCGACGACAACGGCGGCGGCGATGACGACAACGGCGCTCAGGGCGGAGGTGGCGAACAAGGAGACGGCGGCGGCGACGCCCCCGGTGGCGGTGGCGGCGATCCGTTCGATCAGTTGCGCCGCTACTTCGGACAGGTGTCAGCGCGATTACAAACAGCACGGACTGGGCTCGGGCGTGATCGTGTCGCCCGACGGCTATATCCTGACCAACAATCACGTGGTCGGCAACGCGGAAGAAATCCACGTCACGCTGATGGACAAGCGCGAGTTCACCGCCAAGGTGATCGGCAAGGACGCGAAGACCGATCTCGCGCTGATCAAAATCGACACCAAGGATCCGCTGCCGGTCGCGCCGCTCGGCGATTCCAACACCACTGATGTCGGCGACTGGGTAGTCGCGATCGGCAATCCGTTCAGCTTCGGCATGACCGTGACCGCCGGAATCGTCAGCGCCAAGGGACGCATGCTCGGCGGCAACTACGACGATTTCATCCAGACCGACGCGTCGATCAATCCCGGGCAACTCGGGCGGCCCGCTGTTCAACACTTCAGGGCGAAGTTATCGGAATCAACACCGCGATCTACAGCCGCACCGGCACCAACGCCGGCATCGGCTTCGCGATCCCGATCGACATGGCGCGCAAACGTGATGGATCAGCTCAAGGCGCACGGACGCGTGGTGCGCGGATGGCTCGGCGTCGAGATCCAGGAAGTCACTCCCGACCTCGCGCAGTCGTTCGGACTGCCGAAGCCCGAGGGCGCGCTGGTCGCGAGTGTCGAGAAGGACGGCCCGGCGGCAAAGGCGGAATCGAGCGCGGCGATATCGTGCTGAGCTTCAACGGCCATGCCGTTCGACGACGAGCATGAGCTGCCGGCGCTGGTCGCGCAGACGCCGATCAATCAGAACGTGCCGGTCGAGGTGGTGCGCAACGGCAAGCACATGACCCTCGAGGTCACGATTGGCGAGCTCAAGGAACCGCGGTGGCGATCGGCCAAGGCCGAAGAGCCGGGCAGCAACTGGGGCATGCAGGTCGGCGACATCACGCCGGAAATCGCGCAGCAGTTCCATCTCGAAGGCACCAAGGGCGTGGTGGTGCAGCAGGTCGCGCCGGACAGCCCGGCGGCGGATGCGGAGTCTGCAGCCGGGCGACGTCGTGCTGGAAGTGAATCACGACAAGGTCGCGTCGGTGAAGGATTTCCTCGCCAAGGCCAAAGACGCGCAGACCAACAAGAAGCCGGCGCTGCTGCTGGTGCAGCGCGGCGGCGCGACGCTCTACATGGTGATCAAGCCGGCTGGGCGCAAGCGCAAGGCTAATCGAGTCGTAAGGCGCGGCGTCACGGAGCGCCGCGCTTTTTTGGAATTCGATTCGCCGCGTCTTTTTGCGCGATGCGTCAGGCATATCGATGCAGCCTTCGGTATGGAAGCCTCGCGAAAATGCGACGTGCTGATCGCCGGCGCCGGTCCGGCGGGACTGGCGACCGCGCTGTATCCTGCGCGCAGCATCGGCCGAGCTCTGACGGGTCGAGTGGTCGCGATCGAGAAATCGGCGCATCCGCGATCCAAGGTCTGCGCCGGCGGCCTGATTCCCAAGACCATGCTCGCGCTCGAGGAGCTCGGCCTCGCGCTCGACGTTCCCGCGGTCGAGGTGATTCGCGGCGAAGCGCGCGACCCCGGTTGGCGAGCGTCGATATGTCGCGCGACGGCGATGTGCTCTGCACCGTGATTCGGCGCGACCAGTTCGACGCGATGCTCGCGCGGGCCGCGAGAGAGGCGGGGCTCGAAATCGTCGAGCGAAGTCGCGTGCTCGACGTCGACGCAGGATGCGAGCGGCGTGCGCGTTGCGCACCGAGCGCGGCGATCTTCGAAGCGCCGATGCTGGTTGGCGCCGACGGCTCGGGCAGCCGGGTGCGTCGCGCGGTATTCGGCGCTCGCAAGGAGACGTATCGGGCGCGCGCTGATGACCGATATCGCGGTCGATCCCGAACGCACGCCCGAATTCATCGAAGCAGCGCTATCGCTTCGACTTCCGATGCGTGAGCCGCGGAATCAGCGGCTACAGCTGGTCGTTTCCGTGCCTGATCGGCGGCGCCCGCATCTCAATGTCGGCATCTACGATCAGCATCCGCACGAATTCGTCGAAACGGGCGGCGAACAAGTCGCGGATGATAGCGGATCTGCGCGCGGCGTTTCCCGAACTTCCGCTCGACGGCTTGAAGCGGCACGCGACGCGATGGCAATCGTTTCCGATTCGATGGTTCGACGCGCGCGACAGCTATGCTCGCGGGCGCGTGATCCTCGCCGGCGACGCGGCCGGCGTCGATCCGCTGATGGGCGAGGGCATTTCGTGCGCGTTCGAGCACGGCAAGCTGGCCGCGAGATGCTATCTGCAAATTTCTCGACGGCGACGGCGACGCGCTGCGCGATTACGATCGCGCGCTGCATGAAGGCGCGGTGGGAAAAAAGTTGAGCAAGCTCGCGTTTGCCGCGCGCCATTTTTACGGCCCGCATCATCGGCTGTTCTTCCGAATCGCGCGCATCAGCCGCCGCGCGCAGGAGATTGGCGTCGATTGGTACAACGGCGCGCGGCATCTCGACGAGCTGCCTACGCGGCGCCTGGTCGCTCGATGGGCTGCGTGCGGTTCTATTAGGTGAGTCCGTGCGGTAGCATTTTTGGGTCGCTCGCGGTGGAGAGGAACAGGTGGCGGATCGAGTACGAGTGGCGCATGCGCGAAAGCGCAGAGGTGCGAAGCGGCCGGCGAAAAAGAAGCGGACGCGCGGCTCGGATTCTTCGGGCTGTCTCTGCTTGCGGCGCTGATTTTGGGATTTTTAGCGAAACGAATGATGATTCCGTCGGCCGTCCACTACCTCGCGTATCGACCGCCCGATCAGCCGCAGAGCAGATGACTCGCCGTCCGCGTCGCGAAGCGACGCGGGCGACCGAGCAACGACTCGGAGAGATCTGACGCCCGGCGATCGCGCGTCAGCTCGACGAGATCATCAAGCGCAAGGCGAAGTGACGAAGCGGTTATGATGGCGGCGTCGATGCAAATAGCGGACGACATGGGCTTTCGCGTCGAGCTCGAGCGGCCGCCGGCGCGAATCGTGTCGCTGGTGCCGAGCTGGACCGAGACGCTGTTCGCGCTGGGCTTCAATTCCGAAGTCGTCGGGCGTCACGAAATTTTGCGTCGAGCCGGCCGCGGCGGTCGCGTCGATTCCAAAAGTCGGCGGCACCAAGAATCCCGACATCGCGCGCGATCGTGAAGCTCGAGCCCGACTGGTGATCGCCAACGCCGAGGAGAACCGGCGCGAGGATGTCGAGCGAATGCGCGCGGCGGGTATCCCGGTGTTCACGACCTATCCGCGCACGGTGCCGGGCGCGGTCGAATCGATCCTGCAGATTGGGCCGGGCGCTCGGCGCGAGAGCGCAGGCGGCCGCGCTGGCCAAGGAAATCACGCTGAGCGTCAGCGGCATCGAGGCGGCGCTCGGCGTGTGGAGCAAACTGCGGCTTCGGGTTTTCTGCCCGATATGGAAAAAGCCGTGGATGTCGTTCAACGCCGACACCTATGCGCATGACGTGCTGCGGATGCTTGGCTACAACAATATCTTTGCGTCGGCGGGCGAGCGCTATCCGGTCACCACGCTCGAGGACGCGGTCGAACTCCGGCCCGATATCGTGATACTTCCCGACGAGCCGTATGCATTCGATGATCCGACGTCGCCGAGCTGAAGACTCTGCTGCCGCCCGCGCTCAGCCGGCGCGTGCTGATAGTCAGCGGCCGCGACCTGCATTGGTACGGCGTTCACATGGTGAAGGGGCTCAAGTCGCTGGCGGAGAGAATGGCGCGGGTGCGCGCCGCGGTTCTATAATCGGCGAGAGCTTCGACGCATCTGATCGGAATGAATGGGAGATTGGTATGATCCCGAAAATCAGCCTGGCGGCCGCGTTTCTTCTGATGATGGCGCCACCGATGGCGTGCGCTTCGATTCGACGACGCTGCGAACGCCGCACCGATAACTCTGCCGGACGCATCAGTCGCCATCGGGGATAGTCCTTGCGCAGGACGCTCAGGACGGTCAACCCAGCATGGGCACCACCGACAATGACAACGACAACGATCAACGACAACGACAACGATGCAAACGACAACGCCGACGACAATCAGAACGCTGACAACGGTCAGAACGGCGACAACGGTCAGACCGATCAAAATGCAGCCGGCGACCGAGCAGACAGATTCCGCCGACGGTCCTCGGCGCCCGACAACGATCCGAGAGCGAACCGCGACAGCCGCAGATGAATCGCATTTGCGCAGCCAGTGAACCCATATCAATAGCGCTGCGCGCGACTCGCGCATTTGCTTGCTCAATAGTTCTGTCCGGGGGACGGACGATGCCTGCACCACTCGACGGAATCAAAGTACTCGACCTGACCAAGCTCGCGCCGGGACCATTCTGCACGATGATCCTGGCCGACCTTGGCGCCGACGTGATCAGGATCGAGGAGCCGGGGCCTCCCACCGGGAGGCGCGCGCAGCAAGCGGGCGCCGCCGGTACGCGCGCGGCCGGGCAACAGCTTCAACAGCTCGCCCTACAACGCGCTGGCGCGCAACAAGAAGTCGATCGGGATCAATCTGAAGAGCGGCGCGGGCAAGGAAGTCTACAGCCGGCTCGCGCAGCGCGCCGACGTTATCGTCGAGGAATACCGGCCGGGCGTCGCCAAGCGGCTCGGAATCGATTACGAGAAGCTCTCGTCGCGCAACCCACGGCTGATCTATTGCGCGATCACGGGCTTCGGGCAGACCGGGCCGTATCGCGACCTGGTCGGCCACGACATCAACTACATCGCGACCGCCGGCGTGCTCTCGATGTTCGGACGGCCCGGGCCAGCCGCCGACGATTCCGCACAACGTGGTCGCGGACTACGCGGGTGGCGGGATGCATGGCGCGATCGGAGTGCTCGCGGCGCTGGTCGCGCGCAACCAGACCGGGCGCGGACAGTACGTCGATATCTCGATGATGGACGGCAGCCTCGCGCTGCTGGCGCAGGCGTTCTCGACATTTTTCGCGAACGGGAAAGTGCCCAGGCGCGGCGAGACGATAAACGACGGCGGGATTCCGAACTACAATGTCTATCTGACCAAGGACGACAAATACATTACGATCGCGGCGATCGAGCCGTGGTTCTTCGCCAACCTGTGCCGCGCGCTCGGCCGCGAAGATTTTATTCCGCATGAATTTGATTCGAGCAAACGCGCCGAAATCGCGCAGGTGCTTCACCGAGACCTTCAAGACCAGGACGCGCGATGAGTGGTTTGAGATTCTGAGCAAGAACGATATCTGCGTCGGCCGGATGCTCACGCTCGACGAAGTGCCGAACGATCCGCAGGTACAGGCGCGCAATATGATCGTCGAGGTCGAAGGCGAGGGCGGCAGGAAGTTCAAGCAGGTCGGCATCTCGGCGAAATTCTCGGATACGCCCGGCTTCGATCAGGTCGCTCGCGCCGCAACTCGGCCAGCATACCGACGAAATCCTCGGCGAGCTCGGCTACAGCAAGGACGAGATCGACCGCTGGCGCGAGTCGGGCGCTATCAAGTAGTAGCGAGCGCATCCCGGCGGCAGCGCTCGCTGCGTTGCCCGCGGCATCGAATCACAGTTAAGATTCGGCTATGCCACAGCCAGTTCCCATGTTCATGCGCGGTCCGCACGATCCGATTCGAATCGAGCGCGCCGAAGGCCCATGGCTCTACACCTCCGACGGCCACAAAATTCTGGACGCCGGCGGTGGCGCCGTGGTGGTGAATATCGGGCAGGGACGCCGCGAAATCGCCGAGGCGACTGCGCGCACGATCTCGAAGCTCGACTATATTGTGCCGGTCTGGACTTCGGCCGAGCGCGAGAGACTCGTCGAGCGTCTCACGCGATGGACTCCGGCGGGGCTGTCGCGGTTCTTCTTCACCAGCGGCGGATCGGAGGCGGTCGAAGCTGCACTGAAGTTTGCGATTCTCTACCACAAGGCTCGCGGCAAACAGTCGAAGAGCAAGATCATCGGGCGCCGCTTCTCGTATCACGGCAACACGATTGCGGCGTTGTCGGCGGGCGGGAGCGGGCGACGCGCGGACTACGAACACATTTTGCTCGACTGGCCGAAGATCGATCCGACGTACTGCTATCGATGCCCGTGGGGCAAAACATACCCGTCATGCGATCTCGACTGCGCGACCGCGCTCGAAAAAGAGATTCTCAAGAACGGCGCCGACTCGATCGCTGCGTTTATCGCGGAGCCGATGATGGGATCGAGCGGCGGCGTCGTGCCTCCGGTCAAAGAGTACTGGCCGAAGATTCGCGAGATCTGCACGCGCTACGACGTGCTGCTGATCGCCGACGAAGTGATGACCGGCTTCGGCCGCACGGGTCGGCGTTTCGGCGTCGATCATTGGGACGTCGTGCCGGATATCCTGGTCGGCGGCAAAGGCCTCACCGGCGGTTACATGCCGATGGGCATGATCGCGGTGAAGGAATCGCTGGTCGAGGAAGTCGAGCACGCCAAGGCCGAGTTCATGTTCTACACCTACAGCTCGCATCCCGTGGCGTGCGCGGTTGCCGACGAAGTGCTGGCAATCATGGAGCGCGAGCGGCTCGTGGAGCGCTCGGCAGAAGTCGGCGCGCGGCTCGGCTCGAGCTTGAAGGAAGAACTGTCGGGGCATCCGATGGTCGGCGACATCCGCGGCACCGGGATGTTCTGGGGAATCGAACTCGTTCAAGACAAGGCGACCCGCATGCCTTTCGCGCCCGAAAAAAAAGTCACCAATCGCGTGCTCGGCGCGGCGGTTCGAAAAGGGTTGTTCTTTTATCCGGCGACCGGGATGGCGGGGAAGGCTGGTGGCGACGCGATGATGATTACGCCGCCGTTCATCATCGGTGACGCGGAAATTGAATTCATCATTCGCACAGCGCGCGCGGCACTCGACGAGATCCAGCCTAACCTGTAGCGTTTGACGCACGTCTAGGAATCGTGGAGAGACCGGCACATGGCCGATAGCATCATCGGGCCGACTTCGCATTATTTTTATTCGCAGCGCCTGAAACTGCACTACGTCGATTGGGGCAATCCCGACAAGCCGCTGCTCGTGCTGGTGCACGGCGGCCGCGACCATTGCCGCAACTGGGATTGGGTCGCGCTCGATCTGCGCCAGCACTTTCACATCATCGCGCCCGACCTGCGCGGTCACGGTGATTCCGACTGGGCTGTTGGCAGCGGCTATTCGATGATCGACTACGTGCTCGATCTCGCGCAGCTCATGAACGCCGTGTCCACCGAGCCCGCGACGCTCATCGGCCACTCGCTCGGCGGTGGAATCGTTTTGCAATACACCGGAACGCATCCCGACGCGGTCAAGCGCGTGGTTTCGATCGAAGGGATGGGTCCGCCGCCCGGAATGATCAAGGACACGCCCGCCTACGAGCGTATGAACAACTGGATCGGCCAGATGCAGACGCTCGCGCGGCGCAAGGTGCGCGAGTATCCGTCGATCGAAGAGGCTCTAGCGCGCATGCGTGAGGCCAATCCGCATCTCAGCCGCGAGCAGGCGCGCCATCTCACGATTTGGGGAATCCGCCGCAACGAGAACGGCACCTACTCGTGGAAGTTCGACAACTACGTTCACGCCACCTCGCCGTACATGTTCAACAACCGCGACGCGCGCGAAATCTGGGGGCGCATCACGTGTCCTACGTTGCTGATTCGCGGCACGGAATCGTGGGCAGGCGATTGGGTCAAGGACGGGCGCATCCAGGCGTTCAAGCACGCGGAGTCGGTGACGATCGACAAGGCCGGTCACTGGGTGCATCACGATCGCCTCGACGAATTCCTGGCAGTCGCGCACCGCTTTCTCGGCGTATAGTTGGTGGCAGATAGCGCGATCACCGGACGGGGCTGCTGATGCGACGACCTACACTGTCGCTGCGCGTCGATCAGTTCGAATACGTACAGCTGATCCTGCTGGCGGTGATTGTGGGCGTGCTCGCCGCGCTGGGAAATCTCGGGTTTTCGCCAACTGATCGAACTTTTCTCGTGGCTGTTTCGCGGGCTCGAATGGCACGCGCTCGGAATCGACCAAGGCGGATTCCATCGCGCACTGATTCCGCTCGATTCTGCTGAGCGGCGGCGTCGCAATCCTGGTGCTGGCTCGTATTTTTCCCGGCGACGTGCTCGGCTATGGCTTTCCGAATTTCCTCGAGATGGTGAACCTCGGCACCGCGCGGCTCAAACGCCGCTGGATCTTCGTTAAAGCTGCGGGCGCCGCGCTTTCTTTGGGTTCGGGCGCGTCGGTCGGACGCGAAGGTCCCATCGCGCAAGTAGGAGGCGCGATCGGCTCGACGATTGCGCAGCTGCGAAAATTGTCGCCCGATCGCGCCAAGGTGCTGGTAGCGGCGGGAGCGGGCGCGGGCATCGCGACGACCTTCAACGCGCCGATTGGCGGCCTGATGTTCGCGCAGGAGATCATCCTGCTCGGCCACACCGAGATCGCCAATCTCACTCTCCTGATCATCGCGACATTCACCGCCGTGATCACGTCGCGCGCGATTATCGGCAACGCGGTCGTCTTCACCGTGCCGGAGTTCATACTGCGCAGTTACTGGGAGATGGCGACCTATGCGCTGATGGGTGCGGCTCTCGGCGCCCTTGCCGCTGGCTACATCCGATTTTTCAACGCAACCGAAGCGTGGTTTCGCCGGCTGAATCTCCCGGTCTGGGTCAAGCTCGAGGCGGGACTCGCGGTGGTTGGCGTGATCGCAATCTGGCTTCCTGAAAATCTCTCGGACGGATACCCGGTGATCAATCGCGCGATGGCGGGCGAGTTCGGCATCGGGATGCTGGCTGCACTGACCTGCGCGAAAATCTTCGCCAGCAGCGTGTCGCTCGGATGCGGCGCGCCCGGCGGTTCTTTCGGCCCGACATTTTTCATCGGCACGATGGCCGGCGGTTTGTTCCAGCGCGTGTCGGCGATGGCGATTCCACATCTTACGGGTCCGCGCGGATCGTACGCGCTGGTTGGGCTCGGCGCGTTTCTGGCCGGGACCACCCATGCGCCGCTCACCGCGCTATTCCTGCTCTGGGAGATGACGCACAGCGACACTATCGCGTTGCCTGCGATGATCGCGACGATCACCGCGCTGGTGGTGGCGCGCGCGATCGAGACCGAATCGATCGACGAGTTCCGCCTCGCCCGTGAGGGCAAGACCCTGCAAATCGGCCGCGAACGCCTCGCGCTGGCACTCATTCCGGTCAGCGCGGTGGTCACCAAAAACGTGACGATCGTAACCGAGAACACTTCGCTGGCGGAGGTGCTGCGCACCGCGGGCGAGACAGCGCAATCCACTCTGCCGGTGCTTACCAGCGACGGCGAGCTCGCCGGGACAATCGTCGTGCGCGATTTGTTGAGCGTGATCGGCGGCGGGCAGGAGCTGGGGCCTCTGGTGAACGCATTTGATATCTGCAACGTGCACGGCCCGACTGTGACGCTCGATGCGAATCTCGACGAGGCGAGCCAGCTGATGGAGCACGACGGTCTCGACGAGATTCCGGTGGTCGAGCGTGTGACTCGGCGCTTCCTCGGGATGGTCACCAGCCGGCAAATTGCGCAAGCCCTGAATCGCGTCTCGGTTTCGCTTTCGACGCTCGCAACGCGCGACGCCAATATTTACTGGGCGACCGGCTATCGCGTGACCCGCATCGACGTCCCTGCCAACGCCGCGGGGAAAACGTTGCGTCAGCTCGACCCCCGCGCGCGATTCAGCGTGACAGTGCTGGCGGTTCAGGATGCGAACAATCCGGATAGCGGATTCGCGCCAATCGCGCCTGACCGCCCACTCAAGGAGGGCGACGAATTAGTCGTCGCGGGGCGCTCACAGGATATCCGGCAATTCACGCACGAGCTGGAGAGCATCGTGCCCGCCGAAGCGGGGCGAGCTTCCGCTCAATCGAGCGGATCGGGAAAGACGTAGGGACGCGCGCGTCCAGCGCGGATTTCTGCGCACATCTGCTCGACCGTCTTCACGTCGCGCTCAAATTCCGTAGCCACTGTCATGAACCATTTTGCCGTCGCGAAATGCGCGTCGCTGCCGCCGACCGCCGTCAGCCCAAGCTTGAGCGCCGCGTCCTCCGCGCGCCGATTCTCCTCGATAGAGTTTTGGCCGTTCAGCACTTCGACCGCGCCAATCGCCGCACCGTGGCGGCTGAGCAGGGCGTCGAGGCGCGAACCGTAACCCGAATCGCGAAACGGATGCGCCGGTATCGCGACACCGCCCTCGTGATGAATCACTTCGATCAGGCTGTCACTCTTGAGCATCCGCGCCGTCAGATCGAATCGACGCATCACTTCGGCATTGACGCCAAACAGCAGCAAATGACCGAGGTCGGTGTCGGCTTCGATTCCTTTGAAGATCGCAATTTGAAAACGATCCGCGAGTTCCGCGTACTGCCGCTCAACTTCGACGTCGTTCGGGAATAGCCGATGCTCAGTGAAGCAGATCGCGCCGAGGCCGCGGCCCGACGTCTTCGCGAATTCGAGGTACTGCTCCGGCGCGACGTTCGAGTCGGAGGAAAGCTTGGTGTGGACGTGCAGGTCGGCGATCATGAAGTGGATGCTATGGCTCGGCGAAGAAGTTATCGCGCACCTGGAGATGGTCCTCGATCGAGAAAATTCGCGCGACCAGGAAGATCTGCGTCTGCACCATCAGGCGATCGGCTTCGGTCGGCACCGAGCCCCACAGGATGATCGTGTCGCCCTCCATTTTGAAACGGACCGAGTTGTAGCCTTGTGCGTCGAGCGCACGGCGCAGCGCGATTTCCCGCGGCTCGGTATGTGCTGGCTCGGCCGGTTCTCCTGGTACAGGCGCATCAGGATTGGGCACCGCAGGGACTGAACCGTAGTCGGGTCCGGGCCCGGTATCGCCGTCGGACGGCTGCGGCTGCGACGAATGGAAAATCAGGTAACCCAAGAGAAAACATCCGCCGATCACCAGCGCTAGCGCTCGCGCCGGACGCCGCCGGCGATGACGCTCATGAAAGATTGGACCCGGAAACTCGCGAGGCGAAGCGACGTCATCGAGTATGATCGTCTGGGCCTCGGGCGTCGCCCCGCGATCCATCGCCGACAGTCGTCCCGTCACGTCCGCCGCGCAAAACGAGCAGTAATTCGAATCCACTGGGATGCTGCGGCCGCATCGCGGACATTGCGTATCGATCTGATTGCTCAGCATCGTCGGCGCGGACGCTTGCTGCTCTCTGCCCTTGACGCCGCTGAGCGGCAGCTTGAGTTGCGGACGCGACGACGCCGCAGTTGACGCATTTCGCTCCGGCATTGTGATCGGCGTCCCCGACTTGATCGCCATCAGCCGCTGCCTGAATTCCGCCGCGTCGGCCACCCGCAGGACCACGTCGTACTTGAGCGCCTGATCGACCAGCTCGCAAAGCGCGGGAGTGATGTCGGGGCATAGCGAACGCAGCGGCGGAAAACTGAACGGCGGCTCGACCGCTGGATCGCGGCCCGACAGCGCATGATGCATGGTGGCGCCCAGCGCGTACAGGTCAGATCGGAACTCGACCTTGCCGCGATATTGCTCGGGCGGCGCGTAGCCCTGCGTGCCGATCATCGTCGCGTTGCTCAGCGGTTGGAACAGTCGTGCGATTCCGAAGTCGATCAGCTTGACCTGCTCCGACGGCGTGAGCATCACGTTCGACGGCTTCAGATCGCGATAAATCACGGGCGGCTCGAGGTTGTGCAGGTACTCGAGCGTGTCGAGTACCTGCAGCGCTACATCGATCACCTCGCCCTCGGGAAGCTTGCCGCCGGCGTTCTGAAGTTTCTGCTCGAGCGTTATCCCGTCGATAAACTCCATCACGAGATAGTGATGGTTCTGGTCGCTGAAGCGATCGAACACGCGCGGGATATGTTCGTTGCTCAGTTGCGCGAGCATATCGGCCTCGCGCTGAAACGCGGCGACGGCAGCCTTCTGAGTTTCGGGGCTGGTAAAAGTATCGACCATCTCGGCCAGCGCGCACTCGCGCGAAGCCAGCCGCAGGTCCTCGGCGAGATACACAAGTTTCATCCCGCCACCGCCCAGCGGCCTCATCACGCGGTAACGTCCGCCGACGATTGTGTTGGACGCAATCATCCCTGCAATCAGAATCTAACCACTACTCAATTTTATAGCAGCCGGAGCGCGCCTTGTGATCATCGCGCCAGCATGTCTTCGCGGATCGTGTCCGAGAAGGCAGCATTCGCCGCGCATATGATGTGAATCAGGATACCGAACGGGGGCCCCATTCCATACGCGATCGATACGAAGAAAAACCACATGATTCCCTTGAACGGCTTGCCGCGGTAGATGTGGCCGACGCCGGGAACGATGCTCAAAACCAGCGCCAGCACCGGGTTGAACCCCGGAGTTCGCTGCAGCAGCGGGAAACGCGTCACCGGCGCGCCGCATGATTTGCAGAAGCTCGCCTCGGCGACGACGATCGGCGCACCGCATCGCGAACAGAACCTGGGCTTTTCGAAATCAGCTTCAGCCACGGAAGATAAACTGCGCGTCGCCGAAGCGAACCGGTTCGCCGTCGTTCACTCGCGTCGGCTCGGTCACGCGCCGATTGCCGACGAACGTTCCGTTCTGGCTGTTGAGGTCTCGCACCACGAACGAGCCGTTGGAATTTTCGATACTCGCGTGATGCCGCGAGATCGACGAATGACTCACAACTATTTCGTTGTCGAGCGCGCGCCCGACCCGCGTAACCGTGCCGGCGCGGACAGGATAGGCCTGCCCCGACGCGTCGATCAGGCTCGGCCCGTCCACCTTGGCATTCGCTCCCGCCAGCCGCGTCGCGATATGCGCGGGATTCACCGCATCCGCCGCGAGGGAAGCCTGTTCGCGCGCAGGCGCCGACGTTCCACGCAGATGGAACATCATTTCGTAGCCGCCAATGTTGATTCTATCGCCGTCGTGCAAATCTACAGTCTCGATTCGCTTGCCGTTGACGAAGGTGCCTTCCTGCACGGCGATATTCCTGATCACGTAATCGGCGCCGCGTCGCTCGATAATCGCGTGCCGCTGCTGCACCGACGGATCGCCGAACAGGCCGACCGGATTTTCCTCGGCGCGCCCTATAGTCGCGCGCGCGCCTTCGATTCGATACTGACGTCCGCGCAGCCGGCCCTGCTCGACCGTGACCCACGCGGCCTTGGTCAGCTCCTGTACCAGTCCGATGAACAGTCCGATTGCGAGACCGGTGACCGCTTCGCCAAAGAAGCGCGACGCCAGCCCGCCGCCGGCGATCGAGCCGATCAAGTCGAAGGCGATTCCGCCGACAGCTCCGCCGACCAATCCGCCCACTGCGCCCTTGGGGACGTTGTCCATCGTGAGCGTCGCCAATCCCACGCCGGCGCCCACCAACGCCCCGTCGATTGCCCATCCCATCAATCTCGCGATGACGAGAGTTACGATCGATCCCGAAACCAGCTCGCCGTTCGGGCTGAACATGACGCCGCCAGCCTGCAAGACCCAGTTGAAGACGAGATTTCCGAGCCATGTCGAGACCAGGGACAGCCCCGCGCAGATCAAAAATCCGCGGATGAAGCGTCGCTGGGTCTCCGGCGTTATTCGAAGCTCGGACGTGTCGACTGCGGTGATAAACGCGCCAATCAAGCCTGCAGCAATCGCCGCCGATAGGTAGTACGCGAACAATGCACCTGTGGTCTGCGCCTCGCCGAGATGAGAGTTGTGCGAGGCGAGTTCGACCGGCAGCCACCCGATCGCGCCGCCACACAGTCCCGCAAGAGCTTTGAGCGTGAGTTCGCGCCGGTTGAGAGAATCGCTTTTGAGAAGAGCTAGAGGTGAATTCACGGGCCCTCTACACCAAATATGCTCATCAAATAATAGCCTGCAACCTAGCCTCGGAAAACGCTCTCCCTGAACTGCACGCAATCACTACGCTGCGCACTCGTATTGCTCAGGTCCGACGAAAACAGGCATCATCGCCGGAACCATGAGCATTGAAAATCTCGTTACCGAAAAATTCGGGCCGCTACAGGGCGTGAAAATCGTCTCGACCGGGACCTTGATTGCGCAACCATTCGCCGCCGAGCTTGCGGCCGAGATGGGCGCCGAAGTAATCCAGATCGAGCGGCCGGGAATCGGCGACGTCGGATGGCGCAATATCGGCATCAGGCTCGCGACCAAAGACGGCACATCCGCCGTCGCGACGACCTGGATCCAGGAACGCCGCAACGTATTCTGCATCTCGCTCGATCTGTCGAAGCCGCGCGGCCGTGAAATCTTCCTGAACCTGATCGCGCGCGCCGACATCTGGATGGAAAGCTCGAAGCCCGGCACCTGCAAAAAGTGGAACCTCGACGATGCCGCGGTTTGGAAGGTCAACCCGAAGCTGGTGATCGCTCACGTCTCCGGCTTCGGGCAGACCGGCGATCCCGACTACGTGCATCGCGCGTCGTATGACGTGGTCGGGCAGGCGGTCGGCGGCATGATGAGCCAGACCGGTTTTCCCGATCCGACGCCGCCGACTCGCGCTGCACCGTGGACCGGCGACTACATCACCGCGCTGTTCACGATGTGGTCGTCGCTCGCCGGCCTGACCTACGCGCGCGCGACTGGCAAAGGTCAGTCGATCGACGTCGCGCAGTACGAGGCGATTCATAAAACGCTGGGCGGCACGATGGTCGAGTACTTCCAGAATGGCATTGTTCGCGAGCGTTCTGGAAATCGCGCACAGGGATTCCAGCCGCTCGACACGTTTCAAGCGTCCGACGGATGGGTCGTGATGGGCGCGATCGGCGACGTGTATTCGCGAATGCTCCGCGTGATCGGGCTCGATCCCGCCGACCCGAAATGGGAAACGGCGCGCACGCAACTCGAGTCGATCGAAGGAATCGAGTTCGACGCGATCCTGCGCGGATGGATTTCCGAGCGCACAGTGAAGGACGTCGTGACGGCGATGGCAGCCGCCGACGTGCCGTGCTCGCCGATCATGACGAGCAAGGACATCGCCGAAGACCCGCAATATCGCGCGCGCGGGATGCACGTCGAATGGCAAGACGAACAGGTGGGCAAGGTGAAGGGCATCGGCGTCGCGCCGAAGTTCTCGGTGACGCCGGGAAAAATCACGCGCGGCTCGGTGCCGATCGGCCACGACAACGATCGCGTCTATCGCGAGATGCTGGGCGTCAGCGCAGACGATCTCGAATCGCTCCGCCGCGACAAAGTGATCTAGCTCGCGACCTTCGCCATGAAGGTCTCGACCGATTTTCCGAATGACTGCTCGTCCGGATAGCGCCCCAGGTCCAGGATGAAATAGGTCGCGCCGGCTTCCTGCTCTGCAGCAACCTTTGTGCGCGCCGCGGCGGTATCGTCGAGCTTGAGTCCTCGTCGGACGATGATTTCAGGAACGGCGCGTCCTGCTGCGAGTGCACCCGCATGCAATTCTTCAACTTTTGCTTTAAGTTCTGTCGCGGGCAGCATCGGATGCCATCCGTCGCCGAATTTTACCGCTCGAGTCATCGCGGCCGCCCCGTTGCCGCCAATCCAGATGGTCGGGCGCTTGGGTCTCGGCTGGAAAACGAACGACGGAAACTTCACGAGCTTCCCGTTGTACGCACCCGGCACATCGGCGCCAAACAGATGATGAAGCACGTTCAATGTTTCATCGGTAATCGCGCCGCGACGGCGAAACTCGACTCCGAGCGCATCGAACTCAGGCTTCATCCATCCGACGCCGATGCCGAGAATCATTCGCTCGCCGGATAGTTCCTGGATCGTCGCGACCTGCTTCGCGGTCAACACGGCGGGCCGATAGGGAACGACCAGCACCGAAACACCGAGCCGGATTTTCTCGGTCGCGCCGGCGATGAAAGCCAGCGTGGCGAGCACGTCGAGATAGCGCCCGCCGGAACCTTCAGTCTGGTCGGGCGGGATGCATAAGTGATCCGATACGAAGAGCGCGTCGAAGCCGGCTTGTTCCGCGATTCGTACGCAGGTGCGAATCGTGGTGCGATTGGATTGCGGACCCATGTTGCGGATTGCGATTCCGAATTTCATTGGCAGTTACTCCGGCGACGTCACTGACACTGAGCCGCACCAATGACACTAAGACGGCACTGACACTGAGGCGACACCACTGACACTGAGGCGACACCACTGACACTGAAAAGAGAGACTGGCAAGCGTGCGCGCATCCAGTCAAACTACTCGGCCACTGGAGCGACAAACGCGTGGGCCGTCCATCAGCGAAGCAGCGCAAACCCTATAACCTCGACGCGATTCTCGACGTTGCTGTGCGCGTGTTCCGCGAGCGCGGCTACGACGGCAGCACGCTCGACGACGTCGCGCGTGCCGCGGGAATCACCAAGGCCAGCATCTACTATCACGTCCGCAGCAAGGAAGAGCTGCTCGCGCGCGGCGTCGGACGCGCGCACGACGCGTTGTTCGCCGTTCTCGACGAGCGGCCGGCCAAGCGCGGCCGCGCTGAAGCGCGCCTCAGGTACATCGTGCATCGCACGATCGAAATCACCGTCGAGCAACTGCCCGAAGTGGCTCTCCTGCTGCGCGTTCGGGGCAACACTCCGGTCGAGCGACGGATCATGGAGCGGCGCCGCACGTTTGACCATCTGATTGCCCGGCTGATGCGTAATGCGCAGCGCCAGGGCGATTTGCGCGCCGATATAGAGCCGCGCCTGGCAACGCGGCTCTTGTTCGGAATGCTCAACTCGATCACTGAATGGTACCGGACAGGAGGCGGCCTCGACGCGCCTGAAGTGGCTGAAGCGGTCTTCCGGATTGCGTTCGAAGGGATGGGGCAGGGCGCTCGGAGTCGGGTTTTGACAAATCAACCAAATGGTAGGTAAACTGGGTTCAGGAGATTAACGCCGATGAGCGAATTCGAAATTCCAGCAGGCGGCCTGATCGAGGCGCCCGCCGTTGCCCAGCCGAATATCTTTCCGATCGAATGGCGATGCGAGACGCCGAAGCTCGCGGAGATTTACGAACGCGCCAAGCGCGAAGGCTTCAATCCCGCCGACATCAACTGGAGCGAACTTTCGCCCGAGGCATGGAGCGACGACGAGAAGGTCGCGATCATGTACTGGTGGGCCCTCCTGTCGAATTTCGACTCGTCGGGGCCGGCGGTGTTTGCGCGCGCGACGATTCACGCGTGGGAGATGCACGAGGAAGATCCGGTCCGCAAATGCTTCTTCTCGATCACCCGCGACGAAACCAATCACGAGGAGACCTGCCAGCGCGTCATCCAGCGCCTGGTGCCCAACGGGCCGCAAGGCTTTACGCCGACCAGCGAACTACAGCGCGTCGCGCTCAACAATATCGGCTGGCTGTATCATAACGGTGGCCGCTATTGGACCGGTTACAACCGCGCGATCGATCGCTATCCGCTCGCGGTGATCTTCACTTCGTTCATGATGGGCGAAGTGGCGTCGTCGACGCTGTTCCACGGGATGGCGCACGCAACGACGCATCCGGTGTTCCGCGAAATTTTCACCAAGATTGGACGCGACGAAGCGCGACATCTCCAGATTTGTATCAACCTGCTCGAGAAGGAGTGGCCCGGCCTCACCGACGAGCACAAGACTTTCATCACCAAGCAGCTGCGCGCGGGGTTCGTGTTCCTCTCGATGGTGCTGTGGGAGCCGCCGGCGCAGTTCTGGGATTTGCCCAGCTACTTTCTCCACAACCACCGGATTTTGTTGCGCACCGCGCGCGAAGCGGGACTCGGAATCCTCACCTACGAACAGCAGGCCGACAACTGGCGCCTGGCGATCGCGCGCGTGCGCAAGCTGGTCGAGCGATGGGACATCCAGTTCCCCGCGATTCCCGAACTTGATATTGAGGGAGTTGACGTCGGCGATATCACCGCCGAGGACATTATCCCGGTGTTCTAGAACAATCTTTGAGGCCACGAATATGAGCATCGATTTGTCGGTCGAAGGCGGTCTCGGGGAAATCGTTCTCAACCGGCCCGACAAGATGAACGCGTTGAACGACGCGATGGTGGCCGAACTCAACGGCGCGCTCGAGCGCGCCGCGTCACAAGGCGTGCGCGCCCTGATGATTCGCGGCGAAGGGCCGGCGTTCTGCGCGGGTCGTGATCTCGCCGATGCGCATCCGGGCGACGAGGATGCCGAAGAGATCATCGAGACGACCTTCAATCCTCTGATCAAGCGGATAGCCTCGTTTCCTGCGCCGACCTTCGCCGCTGCTCATGGCGCGTGCCTCGGAGTGGGCCTCGGCATCGCGCTGGGATGCGACGTGGTCTATGTCGCCGACGACGCGAAGATTGGATCGCCTTTCGCGCGTATCGGCGCAGTGCTCGACTCGGGTGGCCATTCGTTTTTCGTCTCGCGCCTGGGAACGCATCGCGCGCTCGAGCTGATCTATACGGGCAAATTGCTTTCAGGTGTCGAAGCGTCACAACTGGGACTCGTAAACCGCAGCATGCCGAAGGATTCGCTCGTCGCCGAGACGCGCAGAGTCGCGGCGCAGGTTGCGCAAGGTCCAACCGCGGCCTTCATGCAATCGAAGCATTTGGTGCGCAGAATCGACGAAGAAGCGATGGGCCTCTTCGCGGTTCTGAAGCTAGAAGCTCAAGCCCAAGGCGCGGCGGGAAAAACCGCGGACTATAAGGAAGGCATCTCTGCCTTTCAACAAAAGCGCGCGCCGAAGTTCGTCGGGAAGTAGGAACAGGAGAAACACTCGTGCAGGAAAAAATCAAGGTTGGATTCCAGGCCTTTGTTTCCGACGGCGGCGAGGAGTTCGGCGCGGTTCGCCAGGTTGCTCCAGGCGGCCGGCCCGAGCTGATTATCTACGTCGAAAATGCGGGCGACTTCACGGTCCCGCTCAGCGCTGTCGAGGCAGTGCATTCAGAGAAGGTAGTGCTGAACTGCGCCAAGCTCGATCGCAAGCTCCGCCACGCGATCGGGCACGCGCACGACGCTGAAAAGCCCGGCGTTTGAACCTCCGGCTCAGCGGGCGGCGGCTGACGAAGGAATTGGCGCCGGCTCGGTGAGTGGAGCCGTGTCCCACTTCTTGAGTTCCGGCAATACATACTTCGCGAAGCACTTGATGCTGCGCTCTGCATCTTCGTAGGGCATCCCGCCGAAACTGAAATTGAAGAACAGACCGTTGGCGTCGATCGTGTCGCGGATGAACGCGCACTTCTCTATCACCTGGTCGGGCGTGCCCCACGGCATCAGCATCGCGAAGTCGCGCGCGGCAACGTCAGGACCGGTCTTTTTGATGAACTTGCTGACGTTGCTGTAGAATTCGTAGCTCTTCTTGGTGCCGAACTCCGGCGACGTCATCTCGTAGTGCTTCATGACGGTGTGGTAGTTGGCGGCGACCCATTTCATCGCCAGCTCTTCGGCGCGGTCCTTGTTTTCGTCGACGACGCAGAAGCCGCCTGAGAGCGGCTTGGGCGCGGGCGCGTCGCCGTTAACCTCGCGCCAGACCTTGTGGTAGACCTCGAAATCTTTTTTGACGGCGTCCCACGGCTTTTGCGGAATCACCAGCAGGCCGACGCCCAGCTTCGCCATTATCGGCATCGACTCGGGCGAGACTGCGGCGGCGTAGGTGCGCCCTTTGAATGAGCGCGCGGGGCGTGGACGAATCTCGCGGCGCGGCTGGCGGGTGAATTTGCCGCCTTCCATGTAGCCGTTTTCGAGCGCGTCCAAAACCAGCTCGGCGTATTCGACGAACAAGTTGCGACCTTCGTTCTGGTCGAGGCGGAAGCCATCGTACTCGATTTGCGCGAGACCGCGACCAAGGCCAAGAATCACGCGCCCGTTGGAAACGTGATCGAGTAGCGCGACCTGCTCTGCAACGCGGATGGGGTCGTGCCACGGCAGCACGACCACGCCCGATCCGAGCTTTATGCGCGAGGTGCGGCCGGCCATGTAGGAGAGGAATTGCAGCACGTCGGGGCACATCGTGTAGTTGTCGAAGTGATGCTCGACGCCCCAGATGGAATCGAAGCCAAGCTGCTCGACCATCTCGGCGAGTCGCAGCTCGTTGCGATAAACTTCGGCATCAGGAAGGGCGTTGTTGGGATTCTGGAATACTGCTCCGTAGCCAACGTGCATGGTGAGCCTCCTGCGAGGGATTTAAGAGTCATAGATCGACCGGCTCTAGAAGTACAGGATTTCTCCTATTCTAATCGGTGCGAGGTGGGTGACGATCGGCTTTTTCCAACCTTGCGATCGTGCTCAAATGCTGCGCTGTGCCTAACGCCGACTCCCCCAGGACTGCGACCTACCCTCAGCCTTCCTCGCCACAGGCGGTCGTGATGGGACCGACGGCGGCGTCTGTGTTTCTGGTCGTTACGATTGACCCGCGCCCTGAAAGCGCGACAGCAGTCCGCTCGCTATGCCCCGACCTGGCCAACCTGCTGCGCGCTGTTGGGTTCCGCGACACCTCGGCGAAGCTTACCTGCGTGATGAGCTTTGGCTCCGCGGCATGGGACCGGCTGTTCGGAGATCCACGGCCTGTGGAACTCCATCCGTTCCGCGAGATCCAGGCCGGCTCGCGCCACGCCGTATCCACGCCGGGCGACGTGCTCTTTCACATACGCGCCGAGCGGACGGATCTTTGCTTCGAGCTCGCGACGCAGATCACGTCCGCGCTCGGCGACGCGGTTTCGGTTGAAGATGAGATCCATGCCTTCCGATATTTCGACAATCGCGATCTGCTGGGCTTCGTGGACGGCACCGAGAACCCGGTCGATAACGAGGCGCTCGAGGCCACGCTGGTCGGCGACGACGATCCAGCCTTCGCCGGCGGCAGTTATGTGATCGTTCAGAAGTATCTCCACGATCTGACCGGATGGAATGCGCTGCCGACGGAAGCTCAGGAGCGGATCATTGGCCGCACCAAGGTTGCGGATATCGAATTGGACGACACCGTCAAACCGACCTCTGCGCACAACGCGCTTACGACCATCGTTGAAGATGGCGTCGAGAAGAAGATCTTCCGCGCCAACGGCATCTTCGGGCGGCCGGGACAGGGCGAGTTCGGCACCTACTTCATCGGCTATGCGCGCTCGGCGCGGACGATCGAGCAGATGCTGCAGAACATGTTCGTTGGACTCCCGCCGGGCAATTACGATCGAATACTGGACTTCAGCCGCGCAGTCACTGGCAGCTTGTTCTTCGCGCCGCCGTCTTCGTTTCTCGACAGCGTAACGCCCACCGGCGCAGTGGCTGCCGCCGCACCCGCAGCCGTTTCCAGTCAGACCGGCTCTTCGCCAGACGCCCCGCGTGCGACCGATGGCTCGCTCGGCATCGGCTCATTGAAAGGAGAATCGCGCGATGAATAACCTGCACCGCGAGCTTGCCCCCATCTCGGACGGCGCTTGGGCTCAAATCGAAGAAGAAGCGCAGCGCACCCTGAAACGCTACCTGGCAGGGCGGCGTGTGGTCGATGTCAAAGGTCCGGGCGGCGTCATGCTGTCCGCGGTCGGTACCGGACATCTGAGCGATCTGGCGGCTCCCGGCGACGGTATTATTGCGCGCCAACGCCAGGTCAAGGCGCTGGTCGAACT
>CAVUUH010000040.1:0-14103 GCA_963744545.1 uncultured delta proteobacterium | reverse complement strand
ATTAATCGCAAAATGGCGAGGACGCCCTTTTGCTCTCAGGTTCTTTTTCTTTGTGTCATTCCGAGCGCCTCTCGACAGCTCCGCTTCCACCCGCCGAAGCCCTGAGCGCAGTCGAAGGGGAAGAATCCCGGTTTCTTTCTGGCCTCGCCCTGTGTCGAGAGGCCGATGCGGTTTCTCGCGCCAGCGTAAAGAAATCACAAATTTGATACATAACGGTGTTTCATTTTGTCATTCGATTCCTTATTATTGGACAGTAGTGAGCCAGTGGTGGTTGGCGTCGAGCCGCATTGAACCGATCGCGGCCGGCGCGCGTCTCACGACGTGTGGATGAGCTGTCCCGCGGGACGGCATTAAGTTGGGTGGTGGTGAAATCGCGTCGCAGGAAATCCCGCGGCGCGGCGGGGTTCACTGATGGCGGTCGAAAAAACCGACGATCCGATCGAGGCGATGCTCTCGGCGCAGGCGCCTGATCGCGGTGATCAAACAGACCCTCCCGCAAATCCCGACGATCCGGCGCCCGAACATCCTCCGGCGGAAGAAAAACCTTCGCCAGAACCGCCCAAGCGTGCAGCGCGCGAGCCTCGATCTCCTCCGCTGCGACCTCCGACGCATTCTTCCCTCGAAGCGCGCCTCGAAGTTCGTCCGATAGGCACGCCATTGGGTTTGCGCGAGCTGGCCGCGCTCCACAAGCGGACCTGGAAGATGCTCAACGTGCAGGAAAAGCGCGTGCACGTGCTGCTATGGCCGCTCGCGATTCATTTTGGCCTTTACAATGTGGGCGCAGGCAGCGAGCGTCGTCGGCCCCCGCTGATTGGCGCGTTCTGGGCGCGATGCCTCGCGGACGCGCCGCTGACGCTCGGCCATCTGTATCCCGCGCAGTTGTTCAAGGGGATGCTCGCGTCGGAAGTGTTCGAGTTTGGCGGGATGGTGATCGACCCGACTTACCAGGGCAAGGGCCTGGTCAAGATGATGTCGGACACGGCGCGCCTGTTTGTTTTCTCGCGACGCCCCAAGCTGCTGATCACGAATCCGATCGAGCCGCTCTACGAGATGTACAAACAGCTTGGCCTGAAGACGGTCGGCCGCGAGCCGGTCGAGCATCCGCACGCATTCAACGTCAAGGTCTGGCTGATGTACGGCCGATTCGACGAAATGTCGAAGCCATATTTCATGTAGTCAATCCCTCGCCCGTTATTTCACGGGGAAGCCTTTGGTTAGGTGAGGGTGCTGCGATTCATCCAGAAGCCTGAAGTTTTACCTAACCATTTCCCCTGATTACGATAGCTGTCGCGCATTCGCGCCGGAGGTAACCGCAATGGCATCAAGCGATCAGTTTCAGCCTCCGCCAACCACCCGCCGCGAGGACTTCCGCGAAATTCTGCATGGCGTCGAAGTGCCGGATCCTTTTCGCTGGCTGGAAGATGGAGCAGCGCCGGAGACCCGCGCATGGCTCGCCACGCAGCACGAATACGCCCGGCTGTTCCTAGACACTCCTGGCCGGGAACGCATCCGCGCGCGACTCACCGAGTTGATGAAAGTCGATGCGATGGGCTTTCCGGTCGAGCGAAGGGGTTACTACTTCTATTCACGGAGACACGCCGACGATCAACACAGCTTCGATCTGCCGGCGAAATGGACTGCACGGGGAAGAAGAAGTCCTGGTCGACGCAAATGCGCTGAGCGCGGATCGGATGATCAGCGTTCACATCGTCGGTATTTCGCGCGATGGTTCGGTTCTCGCCTATGGCGTGCGGCACGGTGGCGAAGACCAGTTTTCGATTAATCTGATCGATGTCGCGTCTCGCCGTGAATTAGCCGACCGGCTTCCGAGAGCGAGGTACCTCAACGCGTCATGGAAGCATGACGGCAGCGGTTTCTACTACGTGGTCAGAACCGACCAGGGTCCGCGCATCAGATTCCATCGCGTGGGTACTGGGGTCTCCGAAGACCGCGAAATAATCGGATCAAACTGGGGACCCGAACGATGGGCCGGCGCGTTCGTGTCGGACGACGGACGATACCTCATCATCAGCTGCGGTTACCGCACCGCGAGCACTAACAGCGGCGATCGCAACGACTTGTATTTTCAACCGCTCGACCCCGAAGGGGAGATCGTTCCAATCGCCGACGACCTCGACGCTGCGTCGTTCGGTTCCGATGCGGGCGACGCGCTTATCATGGTGACCAACTGGCAAGCGCCGAGGCGCCGCGTCATTCGGGTCGAGTTCGCCAATCCGTCGCGCGACAACTGGCGCGAGATCATTCCCGAAGGTCCCTCGACGATCGAAAGCTTCTCTACTGTCGGCGGTAAACTGATAGCGACTTATACGGAGGACGTGCACTCGCGAGTGCGAGTGTTCGAACCCGACGGAACCTTTGTCCGCGACGTGGAGTTGCCGTGCGCCGGCACCCTCGTGCAATTTACCGGGCGATGGGACCGCACCGAATCCTTCTTCTACTTCACCTCGTTCGATCATGCGCCGACGATCTACCGCTACGACACAGATACCGGAGAGCGTGAAGTCTGGTGGCGTCAGCAAGGTATTCCCGACCTCGCGCAATTCGAATTGCGGCAAGTCTGGTATCCGTCGAAGGACGGAACCAGGATTCCGATGTACCTCTTCTACAAGCGTGGAGTTGCGCTCGACTCCGCGCGGCCGACATTGCTGACCGGCTACGGTGGATACAACCTCTGCCTGTCTCCGGTTTACTCGACCGATGGCGGTTCTCTGGGCTGAAGCCGGAGGGATTTTCGCGTCGGCGAATATCCGCGGCGGCGGCGAATTCGGCGAGGAGTGGCATCAGGCCGGTCGGCGCGAGCGAAAGCAGAACGTGTTCGACGATTTCATCGCAGGCGCGGAATGGCTGATCGCGAATCATTATACGCAACCGTCGAAGCTCGCGATTACGGGCGCAAGCAATGGCGGTCTGCTGGTCGGCGCCGCCCTGACGCAGCGCCCGGATCTGTTTCGCGCCGTTATCTGCCATCGCCCAGTACTCGACATGATGCGGCATCACAAGGACCCGATGGGTCACTACTGGATCGGAGAATACGGATGCGCCGACGATCCGAATGACTTCCCGTACCTGCTCGCGTACTCGCCCTATCACAACGTGCGCGCCGGAACGAAGTACCCGGCAGTGATGTTCGTAACCGGAGATTCAGACACGCGATGCGATCCGATGCACGCACGGAAAATGGCTGCGATACTGCAATGGGCGTCGGCGTCAAACCACCCGATCGTACTTCACTACCGCGCAGAAGCGGGGCACATGGCGACTCTACCGATGGACGCGACGATTGATGAGCTCGCGGATCAGCTGGCGTTCCTGTCCCGCGAACTGGACGTAGCCTTCTAGGACTTCGCCTTCTGCTCCGCCTTGCTGCCGCCCATGAACGTAGCCGCGCCCTGCATGACCCTGGTGCCGACGCTCAGGAGCGCGTCGGTGACGCCGGGGAACAGCGACGCAAGTTTTTCCGCAACTGCGGCGCCGGGAGGAACGTCCACTTCGGTGAGTCCGAACGCGGCCGCCGCCAGCACCGCCCACGTCACCCATCGCGCCGGCATCGCCATCATCGCGGATACGCCCTTCAGCGTGTCGTGCTTGAGCGCATTGCGCGCCATGGGAGTGTCGATCACGCCCGGCATCACCAGCGAGACTTTTATTCCGGTGTTGAACAGCTCGACCCGCAGCGCTTCCGTCATTCCGACCAGAGCAAACTTGGTCGAGCTGTATCCTCCGAGCGGGCTGACACCGCGCCGCCCAGCCAGCGACGAGATGTTCACGATGTTCCCCGACTTGGCCTTGCGCATCACCGGCAGCACCGCCTGCATCGCGTTGAGCGCGCCGAAGACGTTCACCGCCATCATTTTTTCGAGGTCTTCGGGGCGCATCTGCTCGACTGTTTCCGCGATCAGCAAGCCCGCCGAGTTGATCAGGATGTCGACTTTGCCGAAGGCCTCTTTGACCTGATCCACCGCCCAGAAAACGCGCGCGCGATCGGTGACGTCGCAATCGAGCGCAAGCGCCTTGCCGCCGGACTTATTAATTTTGTGCGCGAGTTCTTCGAGCTGAACGCGCCGGCGCGCGAGCAGCGCTACCTGCGCGCCTTGTTCGCCGAACGCGAGCGCGACGTCGTGCCCGATGCCGCTCGACGCGCCGGTCACGACCACTGATTTGTCGAAGAAGTATCCGCGCACCGGACCTTTGGATTCCCGCTTGGCTTCGCTCATTGCCGTCACCTCGCCTGGGCGCCGCTGCACCTAACTGATGGTAGGGGCGTCGCGATCTGGAATTGTGCGCCGTCATCCGGCGGATGCGCAAACCCTCATCGAGGCTCGCTCTGGCAGACGGTGCTCAGTACCGCGAAACGATTGATCGAAGTCGAGTAGAAGGTCTTCCCGGCGGTATCCATCATGATTAGCTCCGAATCAGTCGTGACTGGCGGCCGTGCCGGCGAGAAGAACGCAAAGCATGCGCGCGGCGATTCTTCGGTCACCAGTTTCCACGAGCTATGTTCGGTGCCGGTTCCGTCTGGTGTGACCGAATAGCTGCCGGACACCATCTTCAGCTTGCACGTCAAATCGAGTCCAGGAGCCTGGATATGATGAACCCAGGTTCCCTGCGAGAGTTGCCTTTGCCGTCGGCAACGCATGAATATCGCCGGTCGCCGCTGCCTTGAAGGGATCTTGATCGTGGCCGGCAACGGAAACGCCGTGAGAGTGCAATGATACGGGCCCTGGATCGAGCTGTCCGTGAAAGTCGGGGGAAGCAGGCGAGGCGTTCATTCTCCGAAACGAAATCCAACGGGATCGACGGCTTTCCTGTCATCAGCTCATCAATGTTTTCCACGACCCGTTCAACCAACTGTGGCGCTGCGGGATCTGGTTGTCACGATTGTAGAGCACCACGATCGCTCGATCCTGAGAAGGATCAAAAGCGACCTGTGACCTGTATCCGCCGGTGCCGCCGGAATGGAAGTAGGATCCGCCTTCGGATTGAAGAACCAGGCCAGCGCTATCTTGCGCGTCCGTTCACGGTGATGTTCGCGCGCACTTGATGATCCAGGGCGACTGCGGCCGGCAGAGTTGCCGCCGGTGAATCGGCGGCCGCGCCGCTCGCGTACTTGTCGGGATGCAGGTTCCCATCGAGATAGGTGAGCATGTCCGCCGCCGTCGATTTGATAGCACCGGCGCCGGCGAACACGTCCTGATCCCACGGCGGCGTCGGATCGAAGTTCGCTATCGTAACCCTGGATCAGCCGCGTGCGCTGCTCCGGCGAGAGCGTGACGCCGGTGTCGCTCATGTGCAGTGGACCGGTGACTTCGGTCGCGACCAACTGTCCGTACGGAACTCCGGCACGCAATGAAAGCCCGTAACCGAGCAATCCGAAACCGAGATTGCTGTAGAGAAACGCGGCATCGGCTGGTTTCGCGACGCCGTGCCTGGCGATGAACTCCTGCAATTGCGCCGCATGGTAATCGGCATATGGATTGACTGGATTTTGCGGCTTGAAGTTATCCGGCATCCGCGGCAAGCCGGAATGCTGCGTCGCGAGATCGACCAGCGTGATTTCGGCGCCGTCGGGTTTTGCGACAAAGCCTGCCGGCAGCAGCGTACGAATGGGAGTATCGAGCGTCACTTTTTTCTGCACCACCATCTGCGCGAGAACCAGCCCGGTAAACGTCTTGGTGATCGATCCGATCTCGAAAATCGAATCCGGCTTCGCGACTGCCGTAAGCGAAGATTCGCCGCTGGCCGTGATCCATCACGCCGATCACCAATCCGCCGCCGCTCGCTTTGCTGAGCAATCCATGTTCAGAGAACGGGAGCTAACTCGCGGTCCAGGATGGTTTGAGATTGTCCAGCGCAACAGGAGGTATCGCAGGCGCCGGCGTTGGAGTCGGCATCGCGGTTGGCATGGGCCCGCCATTCTGGCGAGTGAAAACCAGCGGCAACGGAACGCCCTGGCTCCACGTGCCCCTGATATTTTTGCCGTCGCCGCCGAGCGTTCCCGTGTAAGTGCCGGACACAGAAGGAATTTCGAAACTGAAACTATCGCCTTTGAGCACGGCATTTTTGCCGGTGAGGCCCATCGCGTTTTGATCCAGGCTGTCGAGCGTGACGGTCAACTCGCCCGCAGTGTCGTGCCTCACATGCAGAGCCAGGCGCAGCAAGCCGCCGCTCGCCTGCAAAGCACCGCTCCAATTGCCGACGACCTCCTTCGGCTGAGCGGCCCTCTGTCGAGTGAAAACGAGCGGCAGCGGAGTGCCTTGGCTCCAGGTACCGCTGATACTCTTGCCGTCGGTGCTGAGCGTTCCGCTGTACGTGCCGGACACGCTAGGAATATCGAAACTGAAACCGTTACCGCTGAGCACGGCATTGCTGCCCTGCAGGCCCATCGCGGCCTGATCGAGGCTGTCGAGGGTGACGCTTAACTTGCCAGCTGAGTCTGTACTGACGTGCAGAGCCAACCGCAACGAGCTGCCCGGCGGTTTCAAAGTACCGCTCCAATCGCCGACGACGTCTACGGGCTTTTGCGCAAATGCGGTAACTGCGCCAGGCCCGAACAACAGCATCGCTACGAACACCAGCAGAACCAGATCGAGTTTGAAGCTGCCGCTCGCGAATCTTCGAGTCACCGCGATTCCCCCTCCGAGATAGCCGCCCGTCTAGCGTATATACCGGAAAATACCTTTGATTTTCAAAATACCTCATTCGTAAGCGTGAAGTTCCGTAGCACGGAAACTAATGCACATGCCCAAACCCCGCCGAAGCTGGTTGCGACCGCTATATGAGGTGGTTAGCTTTTGAGTGGCAAGCTGGTGAGCCACTAAAAAAGTGAAATCTACAACTGTCATTACCGAAATCGCAGCGGCGGGCGCGTTGCTCGGATCGTATCCGATGGATTGGCTGGTCAAACGAGGCGAGCCGTACTTCTGCGAGCCGTCGAGTGAACCCGTCATCCTACTTCACGGCTTCGGCGGCAGCCGTTCCAATCTGCTGGCGCTCGCGGCGTATCTGCGGCTCGCGGGATTCGACAACGTTTCTTATTTCGAGTATCCGCGATGGCAGTCGCTTGCCGATTCTGCCGCCCAACTCGGGCGCGTCGCAGATGAAAAATCTGGCGGCAATGGGGTCCATCTGATCGGTCACAGCTTCGGCGGTACCGTGGCGCGGCGCTATACCACCAGTGCGCCGAAAAGCGCGGTGCGCTCGCTAATTACGCTCGGCTCGCCGTATTCATACGGCCAGTGGAGTCCGACCGAGGTCGGGATTTTCGGCGACGACGATCCTATTGTGCCTGCGCCGATCGAGTCGATGGTGAATAGCGCCGCGTTCCGGCAGATCGTCACGCTGCACGACGTCGGGCATCTCGCGCTGATCTTTCACCCCGAAGCGCTGCGAATCATCGGCACCGAGTTGCGCGCAAATCGCGCACCCGAAAGCCGAGCCGCCGCGTAAGCGCTGGCGCGCCCGTTCCGCGCACTCTAAACTCATCGGATGCCATCAGCGAAAGAAGCGGGCGCGATCGTGCTGGTCGGCGGGCGAAGCTTGCGGATGGGCCGGCCCAAGGCCGCGCTCGACTTCGGCGGGATGCCGCTGCTCACGCGGATTGTCATCGAGCTCAAATGGTGGTTCGACGAAATTGTGATCGTCGCCGCGCCGAAGTCCGAAGCATTACCCCACATCGAAATTCCCGGATTGAAGATCGTTCACGACGAGACCGCATTCGCCGGCCCACTCGACGCGCTCCGGCGCGGTCTGAATGCGCTCGATCACGGCATCGCATTTGCGTGCTCATGCGATCTGCCGATGCTGAATTCCGACGTCGCAGCCGACCTGGTCGCGCTGCTCGACGACTTTGACGCAGTGATTCCCGAAGTAGGGGGCAAGCTGCAGCCGTTGCACGCCGTCTATCGCAAGCGATGTGCAAACGCGATCGAGTCGCTCGAGGCCGGCGGCGAGAAGCGCCTGACTGCCAGCGCCAGCGCGATCAACGCAAGAAAAGTCGGCGAAGAAGAAGTCAGAAAGCTGGACCCGCAGCTCACCAGCTTCTTCAACGTGAACACGCCCGAGGATTACCGCCGCGCCCTCGAGTTGGCAGGGCTCGCGAAATAATCCGGATCTTCCCATCTCCAAAAGGGAGAGGGGTTAGGGGAGAGGTTTCTCCCACCTCAAAATCGGCCGGCGCGCGGCCAGCGCCTCGTCGACGCGCGATACCGGCAAGGTCCCCGGCGCATTCTTGACCCGCTCGGGATCGTTCAACGCCTCATCGTAGATGCGCTCCATCGTATCGACGAAGCTATCGAGGATTTGCTTGCTCTCGGTCTCGGTCGGCTCGATCATCAGCGCGCCCGGCACCACCAGTGGGAAATAGATCGTCGGCGGATGAATCCCGAAATCGAGCAGGCGCTTGGCGATCTCGAGCGTGCTCACGTCGGCGCGCTTTTCGAGGTCATGTGAGAGCACGCATTCATGCATCGACGGCTCGCCGGTCGCACTCGGAAAGTGCGGCTCCAGCCGTTTGCGTATGTAGTTCGCGCCGAGAATCGCGAGCCTGCTCGCCATCCCGAGGCCGTCGCCGCCGAGCGCGAGGATATACGCATAGGCGCGCACGATCATCCCGAAATTGTTGTGATACGAGCGCATCCGTCCGATCGAATCCGGCCGATTCGCGTCGATTTCGTACCCGGCGTCGGAATGCTTCAAGCGCGGTAGCGGCAGAAACGGCTCGAGATGCTTTCTCACTGCGACCGGTCCCGCGCCCGGCCCGCCACCGCCATGCGGAGTCGAAAAACTCTTGTGCAAGTTCAGTTGCACGATATCCGCGCCCATGTGCCCCGGCTTGGCGACCCCGAGCAGCGCGTTCATGTTCGCCCCGTCGAGATAGAGCATCGCGCCGTGCTCATGCAGGGCGGCTGCGATTTCCTGGATTTCCGGCTCGAAAATTCCGAGCGTGTTCGGATTGGTGACCATCATCGCGGCCACGTCGTCGCTCATCAACCGGCGAACTTCAGCCGCTTCGAGATAGCCGCGTTTGTTCGATTTCGCGACGACGACTTCGAAGCCCGCGAGCGTACAGCTCGCTGGATTAGTGCCGTGCGCGGTATCCGGGATGATCACTTTGTGCCGCACCTCACCGTGCTTGCGATGATACGCGCGGACCATCAGCAGTCCCGTCAACTCGCCCTGCGCGCCGGCCGCGGGATGCAGCGAGACGGCGTCCATGCCGGTGATTTCGGCGAGCGCAGCTTCCATCCGCGCGATCAATTCGAGCGCGCCCTGCGCCAGATGCGCGGGCGTCGCGGGATGCAGGCCCGCCAATCCTGTGAGCGCCGCGAGCTCGTCGTTCACGACGGGATTGTATTTCATAGTGCACGATCCGAGCGGATAGAATTCGAGCGCCTGCGCGAAGTTGAGCTGCGACAGACGCAGGAAGTGTCGCAGCACTTGCGGCTCGCTGAGCTCGGGGAAGCCGGGAAGATCCTCGCGACAAAGCTCAGCGCCCAACAGTTCCGCGCCGCGTCTGTCAGCCGTGCGCGGGGATAGATCGGTTCCGCGCCGGCCTTCGGACGAAAGTTCGAAGATAAGCGGTACGCCCGCCGTCGTTTCGATCCGTTCGACGGTTGAAGGGGCCTCAGGTGCCGCGATTGGTCCGACTTTGCCCGCGCTCGCCATCACGGTTGGCCTCCCGAAATTGCCGCCGCAAGCCGAGCGAACTCATCTCCGCGATTCATTTCGGTGACCGAAACCAGGATCGCGTCGGAAAGTTCGGGATAGTCGTCGCCGAGCGGGACGCCCGCGAGGATCTGCTTGCGCTCCGCAGCTTCCAGAGCCGTCGTGGGGTTCACGAGCTTCAGCGAGAACTCGTTGAAGAACGGTCCCGAGAAGCGTCGCTCGATGCCCGCAGCCGCGAGCGTGTCAGCCGCCTGATGCGACAGCTCGACGTTTCTTTCCGCGAGCTCACGCAATCCGGTGCGGCCCATCAACGAGAGATAGACCGTCGCGGCCAGCGCGCACAGCGAATGATTGGTGCAGATGTTCGAGGTCGCGCGCTCGCGCCGGATATGCTGCTCGCGAGTATTCAGCGTCAAGCAAAATGCGCGGCGACCGTCGCGATCGCGAGTCTGTCCGACCAGCCGTCCTGGCATCTGCCTGAGATGTGCGGTTCGCGCGGCCATGAAGCCTACGCCCGGTCCGCCGTATTGAAGCGGCAGCCCGAAACTCTGACCTTCTCCAACCGCGATATCGACACCTAGCTCGCCCGGCGCGCGCAGCAGGCCCAGCGCGATGCCTTCGGCAGTGGCGGAGATTGCGATCGCACCCGCGCGATGCGTTCTTTCGGTAATCGCGCCGAGCGGCTCGATCACCCCGAAGGCGTTGGGATAGCCGGTGACGGTGCACAGCAATCGATCGTTCGCGATTCGATCGAGCGCGGCAGCGTCAGTCGCGCCGGTCGCGTCGTCGAACGGAACTTCGACAATTTCGATTGCCTTGAGCGCGCTCAGGTAGGTGCGAATGGTTGCACGATAGTCCGGCCACAGCGCACGCGAGAGTGCGACGACCGAGCGCTTCGGCATCAGCCGTCGCGCCATCAGCACCGCCTCCGCCGCGGCCGACGCGCCGTCGTACATGCTGGCGTTGGCGACTTCCATCCCGGTGAGCTGCGTGATCAGCGTCTGAAATTCGAAAATCGCTTGCGTGGTCCCCTGGCTCGCCTCGGCCTGGTACGGCGTATAGCTGGTTGCGAATTCCGCGCGGGCGATGACGGCGCGCACCGCGGCAGGCACGTAATGTCGGTAATAGCCGGCTCCGAGGAAGCTCGCGAAACCTGACGCTCCTGTGTTGCGCGCGGCGAGTGCTGAAATCTCATGTACTACATCAGCTTCGCTCCGCCCACGCTCGAGATTGATCGTCGCGCTCGCGCGCAAATTCGCCGGCACGTGCGCGATCAGGTCGTCGAGATGCCTGGCGCCGATCGTCTCGAGCATCGACGCGACATCGCTGTCGGTATGTGGCATGAATCTCATGTAATTAGCTTTTCCTTGACCCCACTCAGCCTCCACTTGGCCTACAATTCAATCACACGTTCGCAGTTGATGCCGCATGGTTGTCGTCGCGACGATAGAACGGCCGTCGCACGATGGTAGCCCGCGCTTTGCGCTCGCGAATTTCCACTTCGACCGGCTCGCCGACGGCGGGCGGATTTTTCGCTCCCTCGACATTTAGATATGCCATCGCAATCGGCCGCTGAATCGACGGCGCGAACGTCCCGCTGGTCACGACTCCCGCCTCTTCGCCGTTTCGAAGTACCCGGTAACCTTGCCGTGCGACCATCCTGCCGTCGTCGGTCTGCAAGCCGATTAACGTCTTCTTCAGTCCGTGATTGCGTTGCGCTGAAAGCGCCTTATCACCGACGAACGGACGCCCCAGCTTCACGAACACCCCGAGGCCCGCCTCCAGCGGCGACGAATTGCGATCGAGTTCGTGACCATAGAGCGGCAGGCCCGCCTCGAGCCTCAACGTGTCGCGCGCGCCTAGCCCGACCGGCTTGATATTAGCGGCAGCGCCAACGCCGAGAATCGCCTCGAACAATTGGCGCGCGCCATTGTTGTCCACGAACAACTCGAAGCCGTCTTCGCCGGTGTATCCGGTGCGCGCCGCGAGGCACGCGATTCCGGCGACAGTTCCTTCGGCGACGCCAAAGCGCGCGACATCGGCAATCGGAAATTCCGCGAGCGTCGCCAATATCGCGACGGCCACCGGTCCCTGCACTGCGATTAGCGAGGTAGCGTCGCTCACATCTTCGAACTTCGCGCGCCCGCCGTTCAGCTCGACGATCCATTCGCGATCGACGTCGATGTTCGACGCGTTGACGCAGAGCATGTAGCGCTCCGGTCCGAGGCGATACACGATCAGATCGTCGATCGTGCCGCCGTCTTCCGCGCACATAATCGTATATTGCGCCTGCCCATTCTTGAGCCGCGCGGCGGAATTGGTGAACGCGCGCTCGAGCGTCTCAAGAGCATGCGGTCCGCTGATTTCAAACTCACCCATGTGACTGAGGTCGAAAACTCCCGCCGAATTTCGGACCGCAAGATGCTCCTCGATAATCCCGCTGTAACTCACGGGCATCTCGAAACCACCGAAAACGGTCATCCGCGCGCCGAGTTTCTGGTGAAGGTCGAATAGAACAGTGCGCTTGGGCGCATTCATCAGCGCAAAAATTGTAACAGACCGTTTTCAGGCGAACGAGAGACCACGCGTGATTTGCCAACAGCCACCGACCTTCTGTCCACAGCGCCTTGCTCGCCGCGACACGGTGCTATAATCGACTGATACCCGATGGCTGCGATTATCATGGATGGCCGGGCGCTCAGCGCGCATCTGATGCCGGAGTTGCTCGCCCACGTTGACGAGCTCAAAAGCCGCTACGGATGCAAGCCCACGCTGGCGGCAATCCTGGTCGGCGACGATCCAGCATCGCGGCAATACGTTAAGAACAAGCAGCGCGTCGCCGCCGAACTCGGATGCGAGAGCCGCATGGTGCGGATGACTTCGGCTGAGGCGACTACCGATTCGTTGCTGAATGTGATCGGCGAGCTCAACGCCGACAAGGGCGTCAACGCGATCCTGCTCCAGTTGCCGATTCCCGATTCGGTCGACCGCTTCCGCCTGTTTGACGCGATTGCGCCCGAGAAAGATCTCGACGCCGTCAGCTCAGCCAGCGTCGGAGGCTTCTACCGCGGCGAGTGGGGACGCTTCATTCCATGCACTCCGCGTGGCGTGCTGACCTTGCTCGATTACTACAAGGTGCCGGTCGACGGCGCGCGCGCGACGATCATCGGACGCAGCGATATCGCAGGCAAGCCGACCGCGCTGATTCTAGGCGGGCGGCTGCGCAACGCGACGATCACGTGGTGCCATCGCCACACCCGCGACCTCGCCGCAATCTGCCGCGAGGCCGATATTCTCATTCCATGCGTCGGCGCCGACACCGGCCAGCCCTACCTGATCACGGCCGACATGGTGAAACCGGGCGCATGCGTGATTGACGTTGGTTTTCGCCGCGTCGGTCCCGGCAAGTTCGTTGGCGATGTTGATTTCGACGCCGTGAAAGGAGTCGCAGGCTGGATCACGCTCAACCCCGGCGGGACCGGTCCGATGACCGTGGCAGCACTAATGCAGAACCTGATCGACGCGACGCGCTATCAACTCGGATTGCCGCGCGCGGTGTATACCGTCTGAGAGGACCGAGGCGCATTGCTTTGCGCAAGGTTCGCGTTTCCCGTACATTTGCAAATTGCACTAGAGGACCGCCCGCGCAATTCGAATGGCATCACCGACCACCGGCTCGAAGACTACCAGCTCAACCGGCGAGCGATCGGGTAAACGCACCCTGAGCGACGTCCTGATCGGACCGCCGCGCGACGTCCGCGATCCCGAAATTTTCCACAGCCTCTCACTGGTCGCATTTCTCGCGTGGGTCGGCCTGGGCTCCGACGGCCTGAGCTCCTCCTGCTACGGCCCCGAGGAGGCCTTCCTCGCGCTCGGACACCATCAATACTTGGCAGTGTTCCTCGCGATGCTGATGGCGCTGACCGTCTTCATCATCTCGGCGTCGTACTCGCAAACCATCGACCTCTTCCCGACCGGCGGCGGCGGTTACCTGGTCGCGACCAAATTGCTCGGCAAGTATTTCGGCCTGGTGTCTGGATCGGCGCTGGTCGTCGATTACGTACTGACCATCGCGATTTCAATCGCGAGCGGCGCCGACGCGATCTTCAGCTTCCTGCCAGTCTCGTGGCTGCCCTTCAAGTTCTGGTTGTGCATTCTCGTCGTAGCGCTGATGGTCTTGATGAATCTTCGCGGGGTGAAGGAATCGGTGTTGTCGCTTCTGCCGATTTTCATCGCGTTCATCATCATGCATGCGTGGTTGGTCGGCTACGCGATTCTCAGCCGCGCGCCCGAGCTGCCGTCAATCGTCGGCCACGCCGTGCGCGAGGTCCACGCCAGCGCCAACAGCATGGGGATGTTCGCGCTCGCGGTGATTTTCTTCCGCGCCTACAGCCTCGGCGGCGGCACCTACACTGGAAT
>CAVUUH010000039.1:0-86066 GCA_963744545.1 uncultured delta proteobacterium | reverse complement strand
CCTTGATTTTTTCGAGGTCGTAGTGATCCTCGTCGAGCACCTGGCGCGCGTGACGAATGTCGAGGTTGTCCTCGGTCGAGACGCCCCACGGCAGGCTCACCAGCCAGTCGAGATAGGTGCGCACGACGGTGTGCTCGGCCGACTCTGGCGGGATCATCTTGAGGCGCTCGAGTTCCTTGTCGGCGACTTTGCGCGCCTCAGGCGACATCTTCGCCTCTTCGATCTTCTTTTCGATTTCTTCGACTTCGGATGAGCGCGCGTCACCTTCGCCGAGCTCTTTCTGAATCGCCTTGAGCTGCTGACGCAGATAGTACTCGCGCTGATTTTTATTGAGCTCGGTCTGTACCTGTGACTGGATCTTGTGCCGAGTTCGAGCATCTCGATCTCGCGCCCGAGGATCGCGATCAGCTTTTCCAGCCGCCCGCGAACGTCGAGCGTCGCCAGCAGATCCTGCGCCTCTTCGATCGGTATCTTCAGGTATGAGGCGACCATGTCAGCGAGCCGGCTGGCCTCCTTCACCTGCATGGCCATCACCTGCAATTCATCGGGCAGGTACGGCACGAGAGAAACGAACTTGGAAAACTGGCTTACCAGGTGCGCATGCAGCGCGTCGATTTCCTTGTCGGACGAAACCGGCTCGACCAGCCGCGTAACGTGCGCGAGGAAATAAGGCTCGCGCTGCGTGAATTGCCCCAGGTTGATTCGCGCGAGTCCCTGCACCAGCACCCGCACGCTCTGATCGGGATAACGCAGCATCTTGAGGATGCGCACCGCGGTGCCGCTCTGGAACAGTCCCTCGGGAGCAGGCTGTTCGTCCTCCGGATTTTTTTGGGCTGCGAGCGCGATGACCTTGTTGGTCTGCCCGCATTCTTCGATAAGCTTGAGTGAGGATGGACGCGAAACCAGGAACGGATGTATCTGACTCGGAAAAATCACGATGCCGCGCAGTGGCAGCACCGGCAAAATATCAGGTATCTCGGCCTTGCTCAGGTCCTCTTCAATCTCGAAACGTTTTTCCCCTTTGGGTTTATCTGCCATAGATCAATCGAACCTCGTAAGGAGGGACCCCGCCGCGAATGCCCCGCTTCCCCGCAACCCGAATTTCACCGTAATATACGGTTGTGATGCAGACAAGGTTACCTCTTAGGTAAGAAGCTAATCACGGTCATCAGTTTGCGCTACCAACGGAAAAACGTTGCCTAATATTGGATTTGATAAGCTATTTAGCGAGGAAGAAGCGAACGAGCTGATTCCGCGGCTGGAAATTTTGATGCGCCAGCTCCAGATGCAGGCGACGTCGTTGCGCGCGCGAATCGAGGAATTGTCGGTCGACGATCCGTCGATTCTGCACTCTGCGATGAGCGAAATTGTGGGGCGCTATCCCGAGCTGCGGTCGTTCGCGACCAACATGGCCGAGGCCGCCGAGCAAATCGAGTCCTTCGGATGCATCCTCAAGGACATCGACCTGGGCCTGATCGATTTTCCCTACGACGCCGGCGACGACATCGTTTTCCTCTGCTGGCAGTTCGGCGAGTCGAAGGTCATCGCATGGCACAGCGTCGATAGTGGATTCTCCGAGCGTCAGCCGTTGCCTGGCGCGCCGAACAGATACCTCAACTGATCGCGACGCCAATCTCGAGTCACTGAACAATGATCATAGTGTTGACGATTTACCTGGCCGCACTCGGATGCTGGCTTGGGGGAATTGTCTTCTTCTCGTTCTTCACCGCGCCCGCGGTCTTCACGGTTCTGCCGCGACCCGAGGCCGGCCAGCTGATCAGCGCAATCTTCCCGCGCTACTACATGCTCGGATACATCGTCGGGACGATCAGCCTGGTGCTCGCGATCTACTTCACCGCGGTGCGCGGCCCGCGGATATGGTGGGGCGGCACGACGGTCGCGCTCGCGATCGCGCTCGGAATCACCTTCTACGCGGGCACCGTGATCCTCCCGCGCGCCGACGCTATTCGCACCGTCAACGAAGATCCAAATCCCGACCTCGCCAGAAAAGCTGAGTTCGACAAACTGCATCGCGAGTCGGTGATTCTCAACGGTACCGTGCTGCTGTTGAACATCGCCGCTATCGTCGGCACCTCGGGAGCATTGATTCCGCGTGGCTGAGCATCGTTACAAAGCGGTTGTGATCGATCTGTTCGACACGCTGGTTACCTGGAATCCGGAAGGGCTGCCGCTGATGCAATTTCGCGGGCGCGAGATTCGCAGCACGACTCCCCTGCTCTACTCGACGCTGGAAACCGCGCTGGGCAAGGACTTCGACCGCGAGAAGTTCTCGGAGGCGCACGCGTCAGTTTACAGCGACATATTCTCTGAGCGAGCCAGGGCCGACGCCCTCGAAATAACCTGCCTCGAACGCTTCGCACGGACGCTCAAAATCCTCAACGTCGACGAAAGCATCGCGGCACCGCTGGCCGAGGATCTGCGGCGAATCCACATGGCGCGCGTGCGCGAGGTCACCAAGGCGCCGCCGGCGCGAATCGACGCGATGAAGAAAATCGCCAATAGTCATCGCCTTGGCCTCATCTCCAATTTCGACGATTCCGAAACAGGTCATCAGATCATGCGCGATACTGGCATTCGCGAGCTCTTCACTTCTGTAATCATCTCGGCCGACACCGGATATCGAAAACCCAACCCGCTCATCTTCAAAAAACTTCTCGACGCGATGCGGCTCGAGCCCGCCGACATCCTGTTCGTCGGCGACACTCCGCTCGACGACGTTCTCGGCAGCAAGGGCGTCGGGATGCATTCCGCGTGGATTCGCACGCGCAATCGCGAGCTGCCCGACAAAATCCCCGCGCCCGACATAATTATCCAGGACCTCGCAGAACTCCCCGCCGCGCTCGGCCTGTAGGAGCAATTCCGCCGGTGCCGGTTTCACCGAAGAGAATGAAACGGCAGCAAGTGGTCGCGGTGATCGGCGCCGGTGACGCTCCCGCCGCTGTCCGCAGGCTCGCGTTCGCGCTCGGCCGCGAGATCGCTCGCAACGGGGCCGTTTTGCTGAACGGTGGGCGGACGGGCGTGATGGAATCCGCGGCGGCCGGCGCGCGCAAACTCGGTGGGCATACGATCGGGATCCTGCCCGGCTACGATCGCCGCGCTGCGAACCGTCATATCGAATTCGCGATTGCCACCGGCATCGGCGAGGCTCGCAACGCAGTGATTGTCGCAAGCGCAGACGCGATAATTGCGCTGGCGGGCGAAGGCGGTACGCTGGCCGAGATCGGCTTCGCGAAAAAATTCGGCAAACCAATCGTCGCGCTCGATTCGTGGCCTGAAATCGACGGACTGAACCGCGCAGACACGCCAGCCGACGCGGTTGCGCTCGCGCTCAAGCTGGCGAAATCAAATTCAAGACGGGGAAATTGAATGGCCGCTGAGGATCGAAGCTCCTTTATCCAGGCACTTGAACTAGCGCCTTTCGCCGCGATGCTCGGGCTGAAGATCGAATCGGCCGCGGGAGGCTCCGCGACGGTGCGGATGCCGTTTGACTTGCGCATTCTCAACGAGGGCGGGCCCGCCGCGCCGATTCACGGTGGCGCGATTGCCGCGCTCGCCGACGTCGCGGCATGCGCCGCGGTATGGAGCCTGGCCGAGACGACGCGCACCGCAACCATCTCGCTTACGGTTAACTACACCGGCTTCGCCGTGAATTCCGATCTGATCGCCCGCGCGCGGGTGAAGCGTGCCGGCAAGCGCATCGCGAGTCTCGCGGTCGAGATCGCGGACGCCTCCGACGCGCTGATCGCCGACGCGCTGGTAACCTACAAAATCGCGTGAGAGATAGGCAGGGAAAACCGATCTTTTCTTCATCTTCGTTCCCGTCCTTGTGTCATTCAGAGCGCAGCGAAGAATCCGGATCCTTTTCAATCACTCTATGAAGATCAGGGAAACGTCGCCGTTGCACGCATTGCTCCGGGATTCTTCGCTGCGCTCTGAATGACACAAAGACCGAGCAACGGAAAAAGAAGTTTCTTTTTCTGAGGCTGCGTGCATGTATCATCCCTGCTGAAACGCGCGGCGTGTTTCACTACAATTGATTTTCTCAAAAAAAGGGGGCTACCCGAATATGTTTTCTCGGATTCCATTCGACGGCAGATGTATCCTCGCCATGGTCGCGATGCTCGCCGTTGCGCTGTCGCTGACGATGGCTCCTGCGGCCGTCGCCCAGAACGCGGTCCCCGACGCCATGCCAACCGGCACCGAGACCGTGCTGTATTCCTTCGGCGAGGGACCCACCGCCGGCAAATGCAAAGTCAGCGACGGCGCCGACCCCAAGGGTTCGCTGACCTTCGTTTCCGCTACCGGGCTGCTCTTCGGACTTACCTCGACCACCACCTCGGAGGGCAACGGCCTCGGCACGATCTTCCAGATCATGCCGAGCGGCGCCGGCTACTTGATCGATCACTCTTTCACCGGCACGAAATCCGACGGCAGCGATCCCCAGCACAGTTCGATGACCCTGGTCGGGACCGTTCTGTACGGCACGACACTCACCGGCGGTCAGCATAACAACGGCTCGATATTCGGCATCAACGATGACGGCACCGGTTACTCGTCACCGCTGCTGTTCGACTTCCCCACCAGCGCCGCGAACAACGCAGGCGATATGCCTTACAGCAATTTCGTCGCGGCCGGCAGCGTGCTCTATGGCATGACCTCGCAGGGCGGCCATAAGGGAGGCCTGACCGGCGACGGCGTTATTTTCTCCTTCGATACAACGAGCAACACCTACACGCGTGTCCATTCCTTCAACGGCGCGGACGGCTTCGCCCCGCACGGCCAGCTCATTCTGGATCCCAACGGCACCACGTTCTACGGCATGACGCCCGTCGGCGGTTCCGCGAACGTCGGGGTCGTTTTTTCTTTCAATATGGCCAAGAATAAATACAAAGTGCTGCACAACTTCGCTTGCCCCAACAATGGCGCCCCGATGTGCGTCGCCAACAACAACGGCGCCACTCCCGACCACGGCACGCTCGTCCAAAGCAATTCGTCGCTGTTCGGCTTGACGACCTTCGGCGGCAAATACGGCGCTGGCACTCTTTTCACGATGCATACCGACGGATCGCATTTCAAAATCCTGCAGAGCTTCGGCAATCCTGGTTCCAACGATGGGATAAACCCTTACGGCTCGCTGCTGCTGAACGGCACCACGCTCTACGGCACGACCAGGTTGGGCGGCAGCAAGGGCAACGGCAGCGTGTTTCAAATCAATACCGACGGCACCGGGTACGATCGAATTTGGGAGTTCCAGCCTGCCCCCGACGCTGCCAAGCCGATCGACAACGTCATCCTGCTGGACAACACGCTCTACGGGATGACCGAAGTGGGCGGCGAATGCGGGAACGGCGCGATCTTCGCGCTCGTGCCTCCTGCTCCATGAGCTGCGCGGATGTCGTCGACGCTGGACATAATCCGCCGCGCCGCTGAGCCGCACGGACTCAACCTGGTCGCGGCAACTCCGGTCGCGCGCTATGACGACATCGTCAAGGAGATTTCGCGCGCGTCTGCGATAGATCCGCTCGCACGCTCGATCGTCGTAATCGGGAACGGCGGCGGCGCTTTATGGAACGCGCTCAAATCCCACGCCGCGCGCAATCCCGGATGGTGGGATCGTGAAAATCCGCTCGACGATTTCACCCGCGACGTCGTCGAGCGCGACGTCGCCGCCCCGCTGCGCGCGTTGGGCCTTCGATGCACGACAGTTTACCCCTTCATGAGCAGCGGCCGCACGCTCAGTTTCATCGAGCTGGGCAAAGTCGCGGGCATCGCCGGACCAAGCATCCTGGGCGTCACCGTGCATCCTGTTTATGGACCGTGGATCGCATTTCGCGCTGCGCTCCTGCTCGACGAAGACCTCGATTCGCCCGGCGAGGCGCTCGGCTTCGACCCGTGTCCCCGATGCACCGTGCGCACCTGCATTCCTGCGTGCCCGGCGAGCGCGGTGAGCGTCGAATCGGGATGGGACATCCCGAAATGCCTGACCCATCGCGTCGAAGTCGAGCAAGATTGCACCCCGCGATGCCACGCGCGCGCCGGATGCGTCATCGGCCCTGAGCATCGGTATCCGGACGACGAACTCGCCTATCATCAGATGCGCGCGTTACGATCGATGCGCCCGTATTACGAGGCGCACATCAAACCGAAAGCTTTTCCCGAGGATCCTGATCGAATTCTCCGTGTAAGCGACCAGGTCATTGCAGCTCGCACACTTGACGCGTTGAACTTCGCCCTCTTCGATATAAATCAACATGGTCTTCGCGCCGCATTTTGAACAGGTCAAAACGTCGTCGCGAGGGTCAATAGGCTTCGCCGTATCCATCTAGAGATTCGATTTCCGAATTTGCGCAACTAGCGGGATTGTAGCAGGGGCAATATATTCTGAACGGCTTAGAGCATGGATTGGTATGGCCAGAACCTTAAAACTGACAAACTGGAAAATTCCGTCAGTAACGGCTCATATTGTCTCATTGACGGTTACCCGAGTGTACCCTACCCTTGCCGGTTTGGTATATTATTTAAATTAGCGGACTGGGCAAAATCCGCTTTCCTCGACCTTCCGAAAACCGAGTTTTTTCGCATGTTTGACACGCTCAGCGACCGCCTCGAAGGAGTCTTCAAGAAACTCAAGGGCCAAGGCCGGATCACCGAGCGCAATATCGAGGATGCGCTCCGCGAAGTCCGCCTCGCGCTGCTAGAGGCCGACGTCAATATCAAAGTCGTCCGCGACTTTATCGAGCACGTCAAGAATAAGGCGCTCGGCGCCGAAGTTCTGCGCTCGCTCTCGCCCGAACAGCATCTGATCAAGTTCGTCGCGACCGAGCTGCAGAACGCGATGGGCGGCACGGCGCGCGAGCTCGATCTGAAGGTTAAACCGCCGGTCAAAATCATGGTGGTCGGCCTGCAGGGCGCCGGCAAAACGACTTCCATCGCCAAGCTCGCGCGATGGCTCAAATCGGAGCGCAAGCGTCATCCGCTTTTGGCGTCCACCGACGTTTACCGCCCGGCTGCGATGGAGCAACTTCGGGTGCTCGGCGCACAAGCGCAAATCCCGGTCCTCGACAGCGACGAGAAGCAGGATCCAATCGAGATAGCGTCGCGCGCGATGGCGCGGGCCGAAACCGGTGGGCATGACGCGATATTGATCGATACCGCCGGCCGCCTCCAGATCGACGAAGAGTTGATGGACGAGCTGGCGCGGCTGAAGGCGGCGCTCAACCCGCATCACATCATATTCGTTGCCGACGCGATGACCGGCCAGGAAGCCGCGAACGTGGCGGCCGGATTCCATGAGCGGCTGGGAATTTCCGGCGTCATTCTGACCAAGCTCGACTCTGATGCTCGCGGGGGCGCGGCGCTCTCGGTGCGCACCATTACCGGCGCGCCGATTCTGTTCGCGGCGACGAGCGAGAAGCTCGACGGGTTCGAGATTTTCTATCCCGACCGGCTGACCTCGCGAATCCTCGGGATGGGCGATGTGCTGACGCTGATCGAAAAGGCGCAGCAGAATTACGATCAGACCAAGGCCAAGGAGCTCGAGCGCAAGTTCAAGAAGAACGAGTTCACCATCACGGATTTCGCCGAGCAGATTAAGGCGATCAAAAAGATGGGATCGCTGGGCGAGCTGATGGGCATGATTCCCGGGCTCAAGAAGCTCGCGGGCGCGGCCGATTCCGAAGATGCCAAGCTCGAGCTCGGGCGTATCCAGGCGATTATCGACTCGATGACCTTGCAGGAGCGCGGTAATCATCTGATTATCAATGGACGCCGCCGCGCGCGAATCGCAGGCGGCAGCGGTACTTCGGTCCAGGATGTGAATCGTTTCCTCAAACAGTTCGAGCAAACGCGCAAAATGATGAAGAAAATCACCCGCATGGGTGCGGGAAAAATGATGATGCGCGGACTGGGGCTCGGCAGCTAGAATAAGATTGGGTAACAAGGAGAACTGAATGGGACTTGTAATTCGCTTGCGCCGGCATGGAGCGCGAAAGAAACCTTTTTACCGTATCGTGGTGGCGGATTCGCGATCGCCCCGCGACGGACGCTTTGTCGCCCAGGTCGGGACCTACGACCCGGCTTTCGATCCACCGCGCGTCACGATCAAAAAAGACGTGGCCGACCAGTGGCTCAAGGCTGGCGCAAAGCCCAGTGACACGGTAAGAAAGCTTATTAAACGGGCCGAAACAGCAACGGTCTCCGCCTGATGTGAACCCGCTGCAACGGAGCTGTCCTATGAAGGAGCTCGTCGTATTCCTCGCACAACAGCTAGTTAACGACGCTAACGCGGTGGACGTAAAGGAGACCCAGGGCGACACCGCCTCGGTACTTGAACTGCGGGTCGCGAAGGAAGATTTGGGACGCGTGATCGGCAAACAGGGGCGGACCGCAAAGTCGATCCGCACGATCCTGAACGCGGTCGCATCGCGCACCAATCGTAAGGTCGTCCTCGAGATCGTGGAGGACCGGTGATCGC
Organism: uncultured delta proteobacterium; assembly: GCA_963744545.1. Lineage (GTDB taxonomy): Bacteria > Desulfobacterota > Binatia > Binatales > Binataceae > Binatus. The sequence continues at coordinate 77,572 of CAVUUH010000039.1, read as the reverse complement.
GCGGGAGTCCGCCCGCGCGATGATCCGACTCACTCTCCAGCGTCGATGCTGCGCGTCGGCCGCATAAGCGGCGCCCACGGACTGAAGGGCGCGCTACGATTCCGTCCCGACAACCCCGATTCCGACATATTGAAACAGGTCAAGCGTATTTTCCTGGAACGCTCCGGGGAATCACGCGAGTTCCGCGTTACTGGAGTGACGCCGCTCAACCCGACCACCGATCGAATCACGCTCGATGGCATCGCGGATATCGACGCGGCCGCGGCGCTCAAGGGCGCGGTCGTGATGCTCGCGACGGAGGACGTCCCGCCCGCCAAGCCCGGCGAGTTCTACTATTACGAAGCGATCGGATGCGAGGTTTTTCTGACCGACGGCACTCGCCTCGGCGCGATCGAGGAAGTTTTCTCCAACGGCGCGCAGGACATCTGGGTGGTGCGCGACAGCGAGCGCGAAGTGCTGGTCCCGGTTATCGAAGACGTCGTCAAGTCGATGGACCTCGCCGCCAAACGCGTCACGATCGAGCCAATCCCCGGCCTCCTCGACTAGTGATCGATGCGTTAGCCGAGAGCGCATTTCTTGTATCTGTTCGCGGAAAGGAATTTGGCGCTCTGGATGGTCCCCCCAATTTGAATTGGAAAATGGGGACAGGACAGCACTACCCTTTTGCCGGTAAATCAGCGCTGTGGCTTGTTCCCCCTTTCCAAATTGGAAAGGGGGGTTAGGGGGATAGGACGCGACGAACGCCGCCCCACTCCGCTCTCCCGAGTCGGAATCGCGCGGCGCGATTCCGACTCGGGAGAGCAGCAGCGAAGAGCCTCGCTGTCCTAACCCCTCTGCCCCCTTTCCACTTGGAAAGGGGGAGCGGGATCGTCACCTTATGGCCCCGCGACCGGCGCCCGGATAGGCTTGAGCTGCTGCGATGGAATTTCACGTAATCACCCTTTTCCCCGAGATGTTCGAGTCGCCGTTTCGCGGCGGCATGATCGGACGCGCGGTCGAGCAGGAATTGATCACGATCAAGGCGCATCCGCTGCGCGAGCATGGCCTCGGCAACTATCGGCAAGTCGATGACGCTCCATACGGCGGCGGCAGCGGGATGGTGATGCGCCCCGAGCCGATCGCCGCCGCAATCGACGCAGTCGACGCGCAGCATCCTGGACTGTGGCGCATCCTGATGACGCCGCAGGGCGAAGTGTTCGACAACTCGATGGCGCGGGATCTCGCCAAACGCGCGCCCGGCCTGATGATCGTTGCGGGCCGCTACGAAGGAATCGACGAGCGCGTGCGCTCGCTGGTGGATCAGGAAATCTCAATCGGCGACTACGTGCTGAGCGGCGGCGAAATCCCCGCGATGGCGGTGATCGAGGCGGTCGGCAGGATGCTACCGGGCGTGCTCGGCAATCCCGAATCACTCGACGAGGAATCGTTCGCCGCCGGCATGCTCGAGTATCCGCAATACACGCGCCCCGAAGAGTTTCGCGGCATGACGGTGCCGGAAATCCTGCTGAGCGGCGACCACGGCAAGATTCGCGCGTGGCGCGAGGCCGAAGCGAAACGGCGGACGGCGCGTCGCCGCCCCGACCTGCTCGAGCGGCGCAAGTTCTAAGCGTGTCCGATCTATTTGTAGCGCTGATTCACCACCCGGTCGTCAATCGCAACGCGGAGATCGTAACGTCGGCGATCACCAGCCTCGACATCCACGACATCGCGCGCGCCTCGCGCACCTACGATGTACGCGGCGTATTCATCGTGCATCCGATTCCCGAGCAGCGAAAATTCGCCGCCAGCGTGATCGATCACTGGCGCTTCGACTTCGGCCGCGCGCACGATTCGCGCCGTCGCGAGGCGCTCGAGCGCGTGCAGATCGTCCCGGAGCTCGACGATGCAATCGCGGAAGCATCGCGAATCTCAGGCACGCGCCCGCTAATCGTACACACCTCCGCCCGCACCGAGGGCGGCACCACTTACGTGGACTTGCGCGCGCGGCTGGAGGCTCCAGACGCGCCGCCAATGATGATCCTCTTCGGCACCGGATTCGGAATGTCCCCCGAGGTCGCACAACGCGCCGACATCGTGCTCGCCCCAATAGTCGGCCCCGGCGACTACAACCACCTGTCAGTACGGTCCGCCGCGGGAATTATTTTAGACCGCCTCCGCGGCAAGTAATTCCCAGCCTCTCTCTATCAGGAGGCCCTTGCACAACTCGGCGCGGCCTTCTTCCCCTCTCCCGCGGGGAGAGGATTGAAGGTGAGGGACCTTATGCAGCGCGCATTTTTCGCGCGCGATTCAAGATTCCGCTTCTGCTCCGAGAGCACGCGGCGCTAAAGCAAATCGGTCCTAGGCACGGAGGTTTTACATAACGCCGGGCCGGGCCAAAATCTTGAATCGCGACCGAAAAAATCGCTCGCTGCATAAGGTCCCTCACCTTAAACCCTCTCCCGTCGGGAGAGGGGAAGAGCGCAGCGCCAAGTCATGCAGAGCGCGCGCGCATCTTCGCGATGAAGCGGCGCATGTGCGGATCGGACCGCTCGAACGGGATCTCGTCAAATCCAAACCATCGCACGCCATGGAACTCGCCGTGATCGAATTCAATCGCGCGCGAACTGTCGCCGCGAAGTAAATACCAAAGCGAAACGTCGGTATGGTCACCATGCCCCAAGGTCCGCGTCACCGTGATGAACAGCGGGTTCGACTGGATGAACTCCGCCGCAAGGTTCAACTCCTCCGCTAGTTCTCTAACCACAGTCGCGCGCGGGTTTTCTTCGGGCTCGACGTGGCCACCGCTCGGCAGCCACAAGCCGGCGAGCTTGTGATCGACCAGCAGTATCCTTCCGCGCTGCTCATCGATGAGAGCGAAATAACTCACCAGATGCTTGGGCGGCATGTCGGGTTTCTGAGTTCTGAAGATCGGTGCACCCGAACGAATCCATAGGAGCGTCGAGTCGCGATGCTCCCGCTCGAGGTCGTCGAGCGGCTCGATTGCCGCAACTATTTTATCGATCTCGTCGCGCATAGGATTCGCCATCTGCGCCTACTCGCTAACGCGCTCTGACACTGAGAACAAGAACCGCGAACGCTACAATCAGCCCGGCCGTTCTTATCCAATGGTACTGATCCCAGCGATGCTCCTGTACCTGCCAGTCTTCAGCAAGAGAGTCCGGCGTCCATTTGGCAATCCTGTTGTTGATTGGCACCGGACCGACGAGCGAAAGCACGACCGCGAAGACCTGGATTGTGAAAGCGACCGCAGCGAAGCGCCATGCGGAATCGTTCAAGTGCTCGAGGGGTAGCAACAGTAGAAGATTCAGGAGCGTGGAGCCCGCCATCCAAAACGGCATCACGCGACCGAACAATGCAGCCAACGATGCGCGCATCCGGACGTGTACACCCAGTGGCTGCCGGTTGAGCATCGGGTGCGCGAACGCGGCCACGTTCAATTCGCTGCCGCACATCAGGCCCAGCGCTAGTACGGAGAGAAGATGAAGGGTCATGGAGATAGACTCCGAGGGATTAGCTCTTTTGCCCTGCAGCCAGCCGGATAGCCAAATCGACGCACCCATTGAGCGGCGCCCCGCATTTGGATAGGTTTAATCGCTCGACTCGAGGTCTTTTTTCCCATGAACACCGTTATCCAGAAGCTCGAAGAGCGGGGCCTGCGCAAGGACCTGCCTGAATTCCGCGTCGGCGACTCGGTTCGCGTTCACGTCAAAGTCGTCGAAGGCGAGAAGGAGCGCATCCAGTCCTTCGAAGGCATCGTGATCAAAATAAATCGCGGCGGCAACCGCGCGACCTTCACCGTCCGCAAGGTTTCCTACGGCGTCGGCGTCGAGCGAATCTTCCCGATGCATTCGCCGCGAATCGACAAGCTGCAAGTGCTCACCCGAAACCGCGTGCGCCGCGCCCGCCTCTACTATCTGCGCGGACTGTCTGGCAAAGCGGCCAGGCTCGACGTCGCGACCTGAGCGACGGGCCGGCTTTCGATTATCTGTCGATAGCGTCTGGCGTCAGATCGACCAGTTGCGACATGCGTACGTTGCCGTCGAGGTAGGCGCCTTCGGACACCGTCAGACTGCGCGCCTCGATATTGCCGAAGACCTTGGCATGCGGCCCTAGTACGACGCGATCGCATCCGACGAGGTCGCCGCGCAGTTCACCCATTATCAGCAGTCGCGGCGCAGAGACCTTGCCCTCGATCATTCCTTCTTCGCCGACGACGACCAACTCGACCGAGCGAACCTCGCCGCGGAAGCGGCCCTCAATTCTGACCGCCTCGTGAAAGATCAGTTTGCCTGAGACATTGACGTTGCGGCCGACTGCCACGCGCGTCCGCGACTCGGCCCACGCTGCGCCTGCATCCTGCGGTATCTCTCTTGATTCCATGCGGTACTACGGGGCCGGGAATACGTGACACGCCACCGCGTGGCCACCGCGCCCGGTTTCTAATTTCGGTTCGACGTTTGTACAAACATCTTTCGCATAAGGGCATCGTGGATGGAAGGCGCAGCCGGACGGCGGATTCATCGGACTCGGCATTTCGCCGGGAAGTTTGATGCGCTCGGGCTTGTGCGCGGTATCGATTGTCGGAATGGCTGAGAGGAGTGCACGCGTGTAGGGATGCCGCGGGTTCAAATAGATCTCGTCGCGCGTCGCGATCTCGACAATCTTGCCGAGGTACATGATGGCTACGCGATTGCTGATGTGTTCGACCACCCGCAAGTCGTGCGCGATGAACAGGTAGGTCAGCTTCAGCTTCTCCTGCAGGTCCTGCAGCAGGTTGATTATCTGCGCCTGGATCGAGACGTCGAGGGCGGAGACCGGCTCGTCGAGCACCAGGAACCGCGGATTCACCGCGAGCGCCCGCGCGATTCCGATTCGCTGGCGCTGGCCGCCGGAGAACTCATGCGGCAAACGATCCATCGCGTCGGCGCTCATACCGACCATCGCGAGCAACTCTGCGATGCGCCGCTCCTTTTCCGCGCCGCGCGCGAGTTTGTGAATCTCGATTCCTTCGCCGACGATCGACCGCACGCGCATCCGTGGATTCAACGACGCGTACGGATCCTGAAACACCAGCTGCATCTGCTGGCGCAGCGTGCGAAGCTCGGCGCGGCCCAGCGTCGAGAGATCGACGCCGTCGAAATAGACGGCGCCATGCGTCGGCTCGAGCAGTTTCAGAATCAGCCGCCCCAGCGTCGATTTGCCTGAGCCGGATTCGCCGACCAATCCGAGAGTTTCACCCGGCTGAATCTCCAGGTTGACGCCCGCGACCGCTTTTATCGAAAGTTTTGTTCCGCCGATAATTCCGGTCGAGCCCGCCGGAAATTCCTTGCTGAGATTCACGACGCGAACCAGCGCCGACGAAGCATTGCCGGCGGACGCGATGGGATTAGGCGCGGATGCAGGCGACATAGTGGTCGGGAGCCTTGTTTTCGAGCGGTGGATCGACCTCGGAACATTTCGGAATTGCGCGGGGGCATCGCGGATGGAATCTACAACCGGCCGGCGGATTCAACGAGCTCGGAATCGAGCCGGGAATCGCCTGCAGGCGATGGTGCCGGCTGCCGTCGATGCCGGGAATCGATTCGAGCAACCCGCGCGTGTACGGATTGAGCGGATTTCGGAAAAGCTCGGCACTCGGCGCCTGCTCCATCACGCGCGCGGCGTAGAGAATCGTCACGTCGTCGGCATACTCAGAGACAATCCCGAGATCGTGCGTGACGAGAATCACGGCGAGGCCTAGGCGCACCTGCAGTTCGCGGATCAGATCGAGAATCTGCGCCTGGATGGTCACGTCGAGCGCGGTGGTCGGCTCGTCGGCGATGAGCAGGCGCGGATTGCACGACAGCGCCATCGCGATCATCACGCGCTGGCGCATCCCGCCGGAAAGTTGATGCGGATAGTCGTCGATGCGCCGCTCGGGGTCGGCAATCCCGACCATCCGGAGCGCCTCGATCGTGCGGTTGCGGGTCTCGGCGCGATTGGTGTGCTGATGGAGCCGGACCGCCTCGCCAATCTGGCTGCCGATAGTGAAGACCGGGTTCAGCGAGGTCATCGGCTCCTGGAAGATCATCGCAATCCGCGCGCCGCGAATATGCCGCATCTCAGTTTCGCTGAGCTTCAAGAGATCCTGATCTTCGAAAATTACTTCGCCGCCGACGATTCGCGCCGACTCCGGCAGCAGCCGCATGATCGAAAGCACGCTAGCAGTCTTCCCCGATCCCGACTCGCCAACAATCCCGAGCAGCTTCCCCGGCGCGACAGAAAAACTAACCCCGTCAACCGCGCGAACTTCTCCCACGTCGGTAAAGAACGAGGTGCGCAACGATTTAACTTCAAGCAGCGGTTTCACGTGAACTCAGCGTATCAGATCAGCCGGCGTTGGCGGGATCGAGGCGGTCGCGGAGGTGGTCGCCCAGGAAGTTGAAGGACATTACGGCGAGGAAGATGAAGATGCCGGGGATCAGTATCCACGGGTAGCGCGCGAGGTTTTGGACGTCCTGCGCTTGCGCGAGGAGGTTGCCCCAGCTGGCGGCGGGCTCCTGGATGCCGAGACCTAGGAGCGACAGCGCGCTTTCGCCTAAGATGAAGCCCGGGATCGATAGCGTCGCGGCGACGATTGCGTAGCCCATCACTGACGGGATGATGTGGCGGGTGATGATGCGCCATCGCGAGGCGCCGAGCGCGCGGGCGGCCTCGACGTACGGGCGAGAGCGGACAGAGGACGCCATCCCACGGATGATTCGCGCGAAGCCGGCCCAGCTGATGAAGCTCATGATCGCGACGATCATGAAAAACGTCGTGACCGCGCTCAGGCCTGAGGGAATCACGGCTGCCAGCGCCAGTAAAAAATAAAATGACGGCAGCGACATCTCGATTTCCGACCATCGCATGATCAGGAAATCGACGGTTCCGCCGATGTAGCCGGAGAGCGCGCCGACCGTGATGCCCAGCGAGAAACTGATCAGCACGCCGATCAGGCCGACGCACATGCTGACGCGCGATCCGTACACGATGCGCGAGTAGAGGTCGCGGCCGAGGCCGTCGCTGCCGAGCATGAAGTACGGCTCATTCTCGCTGTCAGTGGTGAATAAGTGGCCGTGCGAGAACAGGTGAATGTCGAGGCGCTGGGAATTGTCGGGGGCGAAGATGCGCGCACTCGTGTCCTGCATGTGCATCGGATGCGTGTAGAAGAGGCTGCGCGACCACTCGGACGGCGCGCTCAGGTGAAGCGACATGGGCGGGCAATCGGGCATCTCGCGGTTCTGATAAGCCGGATCGTAACTCGCGAAAAATGGCGACGCGGCGGCGAGCAGGTAGAAGAATATGAGGCAGATCGCTGAGAAGCGGACGGTTCGAGATGCGAGACGCCATTCGCGCGCGAGGCTCGAGGGTTTGCGCGCGGATATCGCGGCGCCCTGGAGATTCGCTTGCAATGCGGGCACTGCGTTCATGTCACTCGGTCGTCACCGATGAAAAATCGACGCGCGGATCGACGGCCACCAACAAGATATCGGCCAGCAGGTTGCCAACGAGGAGCAGGATCGTGCCCATCAGCACCGATCCCATGACGAGGTAGATGTCGAGCGAGCGCACTGCCTCGAGCATAAGGAGGCCGAGCCCTTGCAGGTTCATCACGGCCTCGACCAGGGCGGCGCCGCCGAGCAGGTCGCCCAGCGAATATCCCGCCATCGTGACGAACGGGTTCATCGCGTTGCGCAGCACGTGCTTGTACATGACCACGCGCTCGCTGAGACCCTTGGCGCGCGCGGTGCGGACGAATTCGGAATTCTTGATTTCGAGAATCTGCGATCGCATCAACCGCATCAGCCCAGCGGTGCCCGAGATGCCGAGCACGAACACCGGCAGATAGAGGTGCTGGATGCGATCGGCAACCTGGCTCATCGGATCAAGCGTCGCGTAGTCGGGCGAGTAGGTGCCGCCGATAGGAAACCATCCGGTCTTCAGCGCGAAGTACATCGCAAGGAAGGCGAGAAAAAGCTCGGCACCGACATCCCGAAGAACGCGAGAAACGAAAGGACACGATCCCAGATCGAATTCTGATTCACCGCGACGATAATTCCGATCGGTATTGCGATCAGCCACGATAAGAGCATGCTGCTGGCCGCCAAAATGATCGTATTGAACGCGCGCGACGCGATCAGGCCGGTGACACTGACCCGGTACTGCAGGGAGAAGCCGAAGTTCAGATGCAGCACGCCCCACAGCCACTTGAAATATCGGACCATCAGCGGCTGATCGAGGCCGAACTGCGCCTCGAGCTGGTGAATCACTTCGGGGGTGATAGTCGGGTTGAGCTTGAGATTGGAAACGAAGTCGCCGGGGACCAACGACATCGCGAGAAACGAAATGAAGGTGATCCCGAGGATCAGCGGGATCATATTGAGCAGGCGACGAATCAGGAAGCGGGTCATCGTGGGATGGTGCCTGTTATTTCGACGTGCGCGCGAGGCCGGATGTTCAGTCGGCTTTGAATTCCATCCATTCGGGATGGTAGGTGCCCCAAACCTTAGGTTGATAGTTCTTCAGAGAATTTTTCCACGACGCGTAACGCTGCTGGCGCACGGTCTCGAGTATCGGCAGTTGGTCGTGCAGGATCTGCTGAATCCTCCAGTAGTACTGCGGGCGTTTGCTCATATCCATCTCGGAGGCGCCCTGGTCGAGCAGAGTGTCGATCTCTGCCTCCCACGGCGTCGCGGGTGTGGGCTGATTCGGATTCCAGATATGCAGGTTGCCCGATGAGCGATAGAAGTTCTGTCCGTCGTTCGGCTCGATACCGCCCGTGAATCCCATCAGGATGCAATCCCAATCGAAGGACGAATCGAGCCGGTCGACCAGCGTGGTGAATTCGAGCGGCCGATAATTCACCTTGATACCGAGGCTCTCGAGGTCTTGCTTGAAGATGGTGCACATCTGATCGCGCTCGTGATTGCCGGCGTTGGTAGTGAGATCGAATTCGAGGCGATTGCCTTTGGGATCGGTGCGTACGCCGTTTACGAGATGATAGCCGGCTGACTCGAGAATGTCGGCAGCCAGTTTGGGATCGTAGTCGTAGTCCTTGAGATTCGGGTTGCTGAAAATCTTGTTCTCCGGCGAGATGTCCGCGACCGCCGACTCGGCGAGTCCATGATAGACGAGGTCGATGATCGACTTCTTATCGATCATATGCGCCATCGCCTGCAGAAATTTCAGATCGGTGAACCAGGTCAGCTTGGGATTGGTGACGCCATTATTCACAAAATGGCGTGGGTTGCGGTTGAAGCTGAAAAACAAGGAACCGGTATCGACCCCGATTTTGTCAACCTGGATGCCGAGTTCCTTTTGCTTCTGCTGCAGCGGAAAGACCTCTTCGGGCCGCGGGCTGTAAATGTCGATTTGCCCCGACAGGTAGCGCAGATATTCGGCGTTCTGATCGGGCACGATGGTGACATTCTGCGCGTGCAGGCGCGGCAATTGGCCGCCATTCTCATCCTTCATCCAGAAGCCATCGTTGCGCACGTAATTCACCACCTGGCCCTGGGTGTAATGCGTCATTTGGTACGCACCGTTGCCCACGAGCTTGTCCGGGGCGGTGTTGATACCCCACATGTGGTTGTAATTTCCGGCCTTCCACTCCGCTTCCAGCAGATGTGCCGGCATAACAGTAATGCCGATCGAATAGAGCAAGGGCGCGAACGGTTTCGGCAGGTGCATCACTACGGTGTAATCGTCGGGCGCCTCCGCTTCGATGCGTTTCTTGTCGATCGTGATCGCAGGCCGGATGCTGTTGGGCACCTTTGGGTCGTAAATCACGTCGAGCGTGAAGAGCACGTCGCGCGCCGTTACCGGCTGCCCGTCGAACCACTTCACATCATGATGGAGATGAAACGTGATCGTCTTGTTGTCGGGTGCGATGTCCCATTTCTCGGCCAAACGGGGTTCCGGCAGCGTCGTGACAGGGTTGGTCTGGATCAGCGCCTCAAACAAGTCGCCGGTGAGCTGGCCCGAGGACGCATCGGTGATCAGAATCGGATTAAAGGTGCGAGGGTCGCTGCCCGCGACCGTGTAGAGCGTCTGCGTCGCCGCATGATCATTCGCCGGCCGGTTCACGCGGCATCCAGCGAAAATCGCGAGCGACGAGAGCGCAATCGCGCAGGTGATTACCGATAAAACCCGGTTGCGCCGGCTGTCAGCTTTCATTGGAGAAGGTGCCGGCATGGTAGCGGCTCAGGTTCATCATAGTGGCTCCTGGAGCCGGTGTCAGCACGAAGGTCGAGTCGGGGATGACTCCGTTGACGATCGGCCGGAGATAGCGAAACGTCACGTGGCTGCCGGCTTCCGGAAAGGTGGCGTCGACGACGTACGGGAACATCACGCCGCCGATATCATGATAGTCGCTGTAACGGACCTCGTAGTTAATGCGGCCGTCGGCGCCGGTCTCGCGTACCATCGCGAGGTTGCCGTCGGAAAATCCGAGCTGATGAGTTCCCGACGCGCTCTTGCCGAAAGTCGCGACGATCATGTCGCCGTCCTTCGACACCGTGTCGGGGTCATTGCCGAGATCGAACGCGGGCGGCGCTAGTCCGATCAGCAGCCCGACGGCGTCAGTCGGGGCCATCGGGATTCGCACATACTTGTAAAGAGTGTCGGCGTTCGCCTGCCCGCGCATGAAGCGATTTTGACTCGGCTCGAAGATTGTGAGGTCCGGACCCTGCGCCGCCAGCAGCAACGCGACCCCGAACGGCGACATCGCCTCAACCCGCAGATTGCCGGGGCGCTTGGCGACGATTTCCTCTTTCGCCTTCAGGTGCTGAGTGCCGGCGGTATATTCCATCACGGCCGGACTCTGCACCGATGCGAGCCTGCGGTCACGATCAACCAGCGCCGCGATCGCTTTCTGAACCTGAAATTTGAGCTCGTCCTGTCCGGAGATTGGCGCCGGGTTTTGCGGGATCGGCGGAGTCTTGACAATGATGCAGCCGGAAGTTTCGACCATCGCCATCAGAAGTATCGATGCGAGCGCCGCGAACGAAACTGTTTTTCGTTTTCGTCGGCGCGCCCGTTCAGTGGCCCGCGCTGGCGGCATTCTGGAGGACCTGGATTTTATCCTTGAGGCGTGCGACCTGGTCGGTCTCCTGCGCCTTCTTCAGCGCGTCGGTGTACTCGTGGCCGGCTTCCTTGGTCTTGCCGAGCTTGCGATACGCGTCGCCAAGATGCTCGGTGATGGTGGGATCGCTGCCGGTCAGATTGACCGCCTTCTCCAGCTCCTCGACCGCCTTTTTGTAGTCGCCCTTCTGATAGTAAACCCATCCAAGGCTGTCGACGTAAAATCCGTCTTCGGGCTCGATGTCCAGCGCGCGCTTGATTAGCTTTTCGGCTTCGATGAGGTTGGTGCCCTGCTCGGCGTAACTGTAGCCGAGGTAGTTGAGCGCCTGCGCGTTGGCGGGATTTAGATCGATCGCCTTCTTCATCTCGGCCATGCCTTCGTCGCGCTGCTTGTTCTGATCGAGCGCCGCGCCGAGCGTGAAGTGGAACTTGTCACTCTTGGGATCGGCCGCGACCATCTTGCGCGCCAGCTCGATCGCCGCCGGGTAATCTTTCTTTTCCTGGTAGACGCCGACCATGAAGCCGATGATCTCGGGGTCGTTGGGCTTCTTGGAGAGCGCATCTTTCAAAGCGCCGAGGGCATCGTCGTACTTGTTCTGCTTGTCGTAGAGATACGCGAGCTGCAGGCGCGACTCGACGTAATGCTCGTTGTCAGTCGGGATCTTGTTGAATTCGGAGATCGCCTTGTCGTTCTCGGAAAGCTCGGTGTAGACGGTGCCGAGGTAATAATGTACGCGGTAGTTGTTGGGCTCGGAGCCGAGCACGAGATTGAACTCGGTGGCGGCATCGTCGAAGTTGCCCTGCTCGACGTAGAGCAGGCCGATTTTCGTCCGGGTGTCGGCGGGATTGGTCTCGACCTGCTCGGCGCGCTTCAGCTCGTCGAGCGCTTCGTTATATTTCTTCTGGCCGACCAGGATTTCAGCCTTGCGCTTGCGCACCAGCTCGTTGTTCGGATTGATTTGCGTGATCTTGTTGTAATAGACCAGCGCGTCCTGGGTACGCTCCTGTCGTTCGCGCAGTAGGGCGAAATCAAGCAGGACCAATTCCGACTGAGGATTTAGGTCGAGCGCCTTCTGATAATATTTTTCCGCTTCGGTGTAATTCTTCGAGGCCACCATCACCTTGCCGGCGTAGTAGTAGCCAAGGAACGAATTCGGATCGAGCTTGATCAGCTCTTCGAAAGTTTTCTGAGCCTCGCCGTAGTCGCCGCGCTTGGCGTAGAGCGTGCCGAGATACAGATACGCTTCCTGATTCTTGGGATTGAGGCGCAGTACCTCGCGGTAGTCTTTTTCCGCGGTGGCGTCATCACCGAGCGCCGAGCTGATCCCCGCGCCGAGCAGACGCGCGTCGGCAGAATCGGGATTGAGCGCAAGCGCCTGGTTCACCTGCTCGAGCGCCTCCTTCAGCCGCCCGTCGCGGACGTAGAGCGTCGCCAGCCGAACCTTGAGCGCGGCGTTGGTGGGATCGTACTGGACCGCCTCGGCGTAGTTGGTGAGGGCCACTTCACGGTCGCCGTCATTCATCGCGACCTCGGCGCGCAGGAACGCGCTCATCGCGCGCGCGTCGGAGGGGACATCCACGGCCGGCGCGCCGCCGAAGGGATTATCCCCGCCGACGCTCGCGCTGCGGATGAGCTCAGGCTTCGCAGATGTGATTGACGTACAACCCAGAAACGCAACCGACGCAACGCCGAGTGCGATTATCGCGCGTGTGCTGAAACAAATCATCGCTAAAAACAATTCCCGGGAGAGCTTCTCAATTGGGGCTCGCACCACACTATATCGATTGTGAGCGCAGAGGTGTATCGGCTCCCTTCAGACGATCGCGGACCTTTGCGCATCTTCAACAATACAAGAAATCCGCTACCAGATGCGACAGGGCAAGACTCATTTGATTTAATGCCTTCTTGCCACCGCGCATCGCCTCGGATAGGCAGAGGCGCAGGAGCCGCCTCCCAATTGCAGCATCTCAGCACCGAAAGCCCGCACCCCGCAACACCCCCGGCGGCTGGCGGGCTGGCACATACACAACGATCGCCGCGCAAGCTCGGCCTGATTCCATTGGTATGCGTGATGTACCTGGTCGTCAGCGGTGGCGCGTACGGGCTCGAGGATGCGGTGCGGATGGCGGGGCCGCGGCTGACGCTCCTGCTATGCCTCGTTGTGCCGATAACGCTCAGCCTGCCGACGGCTCTGATGGCAGCCGAGCTGACGGCATTGATGCCGGTCGAGGGCGGCTTCTACTTCTGGGTCAAGGAAGCGCTCGGTCCGTTCGCGGGTTTCGCCGAGGCCTACCTGACAATTTTATACACTGCCGTCGATATGGCGATTTATCCGGTACTCTTCGCCGGCTACCTTTCGTTCATCATGCCGCTCGGGCCGGCGGGGCAAATCGCGATCGGCGTCGCGCTTGTATGGCTCGCCGGCGGGCTTAATTTTCTCGGCGTCAGGCCGGTCGGGATGGCGTCGATAATACTCGCCGCAATTCTCGTCTCACCGTTCGCGATACTGGTGATGGTCGGGCTTCCGCGGCTCGTGCACTTCGCGATGCCGACACCGCCGCTGTTCGGCACGGACCCGTGGGGCGCGCTTGCGGCGGGATTGACGGTGGTGATCTGGAATTTCAGCGGGTGGGAAAACCTGAGCGTCGTGTCGGCGGAAATTGAAAATCCGCGGCGCAACTATCTGCGCGCGATTCTGATCGCGATGCCGATAATCGTCGCGGGGTACGTTCTTCCGCTCGCCGTCTCGGTCTCCGGCGCCACCACCGCCGCCGACTGGGGCACAGGATCGTTCTCGCACGTCGGCAGCGCAATCGGCGGACGCGCGCTCGGCGGCGCGCTGGCAATCGGAGGCGCCGTGATGTCGTTCGCGGTATTCGAAGCCGCGATGCTGTGGGTCTCGCGGATGCCGTTCGTGCTGGCGCGCGAGGGCTACCTGTCGCCGCCGCTCGCGCAACTGTGGTCCACCACCGCAACCCCGGGCAAATCGATTCTGCTCTGCTGCATCGTCTTCACGCTGCTGGTGCCAGTCGGCTTCGTCGCATTGGTAGTGCTCGACGTCTTCTTCTATATGGCTGCGCTATCGTTGGAGCTGTTCGCACTGCTACGCCTGCGCAAACTGATGCCCGATCGCACCGGGATGTTCACAATCAGCGGCGGCAGTATCGGCCTCGCGCTGATCGTAACGCTTCCCATCATGACGTGGGCCGCAACTTTCGGATTGGCGATCTCAGCCGGCGTAGCGAAAAAGGACTTCATCCTCGCGATAGCACTTGGCGCCTTCGTCTGGCCGGCCTACTCGATCTGTCGCCGCCGCTACGGCGGCCCACCAGCAATCGACGTCCCTCCAACCAGTCTCATCGAGTAACAAAGGTCGCCGGCTTTTCTTCCCCTCTCCCAGCAAGGGAGAGGATCGAAGGTGAGGGTCCTTATACAGCGCGCGATTTGTTCGCGCGCGATTCAAGATTCCGCTTCTGCCACAGAACGGCCGCGGCGCTAATGCCGGGCACTCAGCCGATACACCGCGACCGCCTCGTTCTGCGAGACCGGCTCAATGACAAATCTTCCCTGCAGCGCATCGAGTTCACTCTTTAAGACGTCCGCATACTGTTGCGATTCCGGGGCGGCAATCAGAAGGAAGACCGGCGTCTTCGCGTCGAGCGTCGATGCGAGCGAATCGGCTTCCGCCGGGGACATTTGATCGCCTACGAATGCTACTGGCGGCACCGGCCCGGTCCATCCTGCGGCGCGCTTTTCGTAAAGGCGATGCAGATGGTAGTCGGTGAAACGCTCGCCGGGATCGAGCGAGTTGAGACCGACGTAGCGGCGGTCTTCTGCGAGGTACAAATCGAGAAACTGCAGCGAGATGTTGCTGACCACGGTCGCATCGCGCGGCAGGCTGGAATCCAACGACTGGAGCGATTCAACCATCGCGGAGGACTCCGGGCGCGCGCTCAACCGCACGGCCGCTTCCGAAGCCAGCGACACGACCAGTAGTATATCGAGCACGATCACGCCCGCCAGCCGCCGCAAGCTGGCCCGCTCTTCGATTCCTGTTGCGCAATACGTCGCGCATCCATCGATTCGCGAGTGCGGCGCCCGCGCCAGCCCCGATGAAGAGTACAAACGCACCCGGCAGAATGAAGGCCACGTCGGTGAAGAGGTAAAAACAGTAGAGCCCTGTTAGCGCGGCGAGGTATCCGAGCCCGAACCACGCCAAGCGGCGGGCGGGGGATGTACCGGCGCGAAAGATCGCGATGAACCCGACAATCGCGAACATCGCCGCCGCGAACGGGTACAGGAAGTATCGCGCGTCGCCGCGATCGCCGAGCATTCCATCGAGGCCGAGCAGTGTGGTGAGGTAAACGATTACGTTACCGTGCGGATTTCGCGGCATCGTCGGACCCGAACAGGTACGCGACGCTGAAGGTCCTACCGCCAGCGCCATAAACCTCGGGCACCCACCAGGCGTAACCGCTCGCGAATGGGCTCCCGAGATTGATCGCGTTCTGATGCATCTGCCACGCAACCGGAATCGCAAACCCGAGTGCCGCTGCGATGCCTGCTTTGATCAGGCTCGACAGTTCGCCCTTCTCCAGCGGCACCATCACGACGCACAGCGCGAGGCCGACAAGAATCGTCGCGTTGGTCGGCCGAATGATCGTCGAGAAACCGGCCAGGAGACCGAATACCAACCATGCCGACATCCGCATCCAGCTCGACGATTGGTTCATGTAGTCCGAGGTCGCAACCACCAGCATCACGGCAGCGCAAATCGTCACAAACAATGTCGGCACGTCGCTCATCACGAGCGACGAATACGTGATGAACACCGGCGACAGCGCCAGCACCAGCACCGCTATTGTGGCGGCCGCGCGCCCGAATAGGCGGCGCGCCAGTATGAAAACACCGAAGATCGAGACAGTCGCGAGAATTGTCGAGAGGAAAGCGAGTCGCAGAAAGTGTCCGCCGTTTAAGCGGCAGAAGAATCCCAGGATCAGCGGGTAGCCCGCGGTATAGCGCGACGGGTAAGTATATCCACCGAAATGCAGCACCGCACCGCGACCCTTCGCGAGGTTCACCGCCGACGCGGCGTACTCGAGTCCATCCGGCCACGGCATCAGTTCGACCCCGCGTCGAAAGCCGGCAGCACTGGACCATCACATTAAAGCAGCAGCAGGATCGCCGCGACGATCACCGCTTCGAATTTGCTCAGCGCTCCGGAAACGTGAGCCGCCGCTGCGGCAGGCTGTTTCGATGACTTCGCGCGACTCATCCGCTGCAACGACTCCGCGCGCATCGGCGCGTGGCTCATCGTCGTACTGGCTCGTCCCGCGCATCCTGCGGATGCTCTACCCGGAAATATGGGTCGAGGACGATTTCTACCTCGAGAGCGCGTGGCTCGTGAGCGTCGGGATGCGCCCGTACCTCGATTTCGTTCAACCGCATATGCCGCTGCTCGAATGGATCGCGGCAGGCTACCTCAAGTTGTTCGGCGCAAGCTATCTGTCGATCGAAATCCTGAACGAAGCCGC
Organism: uncultured delta proteobacterium; assembly: GCA_963744545.1. Taxonomy (GTDB): domain Bacteria; phylum Desulfobacterota; class Binatia; order Binatales; family Binataceae; genus Binatus. The sequence goes on along the minus strand of CAVUUH010000039.1, from coordinate 60,934 downwards.
GATTTTCGCGACCAGCATCCTGACCTACGCGCTCGCCCGCCGTGTCGCCGGCCGTCCGACCGCGATCGCCGCGTCGATGCTGTACGCCTACAGCTCGCTGGTCTTTCGCTACCACGCCTACGAGCGCGAATGCTTCGTCGCACCGCTTATTCTGCTCGGCGCGATCGTCACGCTCGACGATACGATGCCCGCGATGCGCCAGGCCGTCATCCTCGCCGCAATCTTCTTCGTCGCGTGCGCAATCAAGTTGACCGCCGTGATTCCGTTTCCAGTGATGCTGCTGTTTATCGCCGTCGCGTACCGCCGAGTCGCGAGCGCCGCCATCTCTGGCGCAATCTTCATGCTCGCACTGGCTGCCTTCAGCGCGATTCTCTACCGACTCTACGGCAACGAGTTCATCTTCCAGACGTTCGTGTTTCACTTTCTTGAAAGGGCGCGACCTCGGCCTCAACACCGCGCTCTTCCCGCGCATGATTCTCGACGTGATGGTGCCGCTGTTCGTCCTCGGATGCTGGCAAATATTCGCCGATCGCATTTTCAATCGCAGCGTGATCATGCTGCTCGCAATCGTCGCCGCCGAGTACGCATTCTACGGCGTGATGAGCCCGACCGCGTGGGCCCACAACTATCTCGAGCCGCTACCGTTCATCGCGATCGTCGCGGGAGTCGGCGCGATTGCTCTCGCGCAAGCGATCCTGACGTTGCCCGCATCGATGGCCGCTCGTCGCGGGCGGCGTGGCGCTGATCGCGATTTGTATTCTCTGGATCTCGCCGATCATCAACGAGAACTGGCTGCATGGCGCCGTCTACGGATTCGGCTTCGTGCCGCGCGCGGAAATCTCGCAGATAGCAGACGCACTGCGCGCCGCCAGCAAGCCTGACGACGACGTAATCGCGCCGTCATTCATCTGCTTCGAGGCCAGCCGCCGCGAACTGATCCGCTATCCCGAAACCTACGGCGTGTATCGCGAAGCAAAAGCGGAATACGAACGCGACGGCTTCTTCGCCGCGCGCCGCCGCATGGGCACCGCCGATTTCTTCCAGCTGATCTCGGACACGCGTCACTACTGGACCGACCAGATGCGCGCAGCAATCGCCAGCGGAAAAGTCTCCGCCGTCATCAGCGACTCACCAGTTCAACTGCTCCCGCTGGTACTGGTCCCCGAAGACTTCCTGTCGAGCAACGGCTTCCGCCCCACTCTCACAACGGATCATTTCGTCCTATGGACCCGAACCCGTACGCCGCCGGCGGCAAATCAGTAAACTCAATTTAAGTGTGAAACCCGCGGTGGGTTTCACACTTCCTTCGGCAGGGGTGACCCCTGCACCCAATGTCAATCGCAAAGTCGCGCGCAGCGCACTACTTTGCTCTCGGGTTCTGTCCTTGTGTCATTCAGAGCGCAGCGAAGAATCCCGGGTCTTTCACGCGGCCCGCTTTCTCGACTAACTCACTTCATTGCCGATGCCAGCTTGCGCCGCCGTCTGAGGTCGCGAAACTTTGTCCTCCGGTGGTCGTGATCATGGCGTCCTTCGCGCTGCTGGCCGATACCGCCGCAAGATTCTCCGCGGTGGGCGCGGTGATCAGCTCCCAATGCTCTCCATCGGTGGTGCGGATGATTGTTCCGCTGCGGCCCACTATCCAGCACACCGTCGCCGACGGCGCCGATCCCGCGGCCAGGTCCGTGCTCACACCGCTGTGCTGCGTGCGCGTCGCGCCATCGGCGTCATGTCGCTGCACGAAGCCATCCTTGCCGGCGATCCACGTGACAGATCCGCCGGGCGTCGAAATGGTCACGAGCATCCGAGCGGACGACGCGGTTTCATTCAGGCTGAGCGCCGTACCGCCGCCGGCAACAGCCCCGGATCCTGCGCCGACGGCAGCGGAGCGGGGAGCAAACGCGCTTCCGTATGCGAGCGCGCCGGCGTTCGGAGCAGCCGCACCGGTCATTGCAGAGAACGCTCTCGCACCGGGAGCCGGCTCTTCTCTGTGTAATGCCTGCGAAGAGTACGCACTAATCGCTTCGCCGCGCGCCGCGGACTCAGTCTTCGCTTCATTCATAGCGATCACGTTCGAAGCCGACGCAGCCGGCGCCGAGGCGGCCGCTGCGGGTGGCGATGCTGGAGCGGCGGGAGGAGCTGTCGCGGGCGCCGGTTTGGACAAGTACATCCCCCGAACTTCACGTCGTGCGATCGCGTTGCGCGCTTCATTCATCGCGAGCACGCTCGCAGCCGCGGCCGGGGCTGGCGCTGGCGGAGCAGCTTGTGGGGGCGACGCGGGCGCCTCCTGTTCCGCGGATTCTGCGTGTGGCGCTTCATTTTTCGCCATCGCGACGAGCTCATCCCTTTGCGACTCTTCGTTCGCGGGACGCCTGATCGCAATGAAGACGAGAATTGCGGCGGCTGCCGCGAGCGCGGGAATCGCGACGCGCCATCTTCGATACCACGGGATTTCAGATGCCGCACTCGCGGCGCGGGCGCTCTCATCGGCGCGGGCGATATCCGCCAACATTAGCTGGCATCGCATGCAATCGGCAAAGTGCGTCTCGAGACGCTCGCGCTCCGTCGCGGCTAGCGACCGGTCGCTGTACGCCGCGAGCGATTCCGCATCGGCGCATTCGGGCGTCGCCGGACCCGGCTGCGTGCGCATCGCACGGCGCAGAATCGGGTCGAGCGGATCGTTATTTCTATTGTCCGGCGTCACGTCGTCACAGTTCCTTATTCTTTGAACGAGCAGCCGCCGAAAAATTGCACTGGGCGTGCCGTTTCATTTGACGTCCGGGAGCGCGCGCGACAGATCGATCTGCAAATCGCCCGCAGCCCAATCATAACACAGCCGAATCTGGTCCTGGCTCAACTTGCCGCCTTCATGCAGCGTGCGCTCGATCGCGAGTTTGAGCTGGTCGCGCGTGCGCGCCAGCCGGCGCGACACTGTAGACTCATGCTCGTTCATCAGGCGGCCAATCTCCTTGAGCGACAAATCATGCCGGTAGTAATACGCCATCCGCATCCGATCGCGCGGCGCGAGCGACTTGAGCGCGGTATCGAGGGCCTTTCCCAGCATCGCGACGTAACGCGCCCGATCGGAGTCGGGCGCGTCGGCATGATCGTCGCCGGTGTTCGTCGCATGATCGAGATGATCGTCCAGCGGCGCGAGGCGGCTCTGGGAGCGAATGTAATCGACGTGGCGCTGCGCCAGTACCGCCCGCATCCAGGTGAGAAGCGAGCTGCGACCGTGAAAGTAACTCAGGATCGAGCGACGGCGGCCGTCGCGAATTTCCATCCCGTACATCTCGGCCCAAATCGAATCCGCGAGTTCGCGCCCGCGCGCCTCGTCGCCGGAGATCGCGCGCGCTGCCGCGTACAGCGCCGGCCGGAAGCTGGTGATGAAGTGATCCCACGGCGCGGATTCCCCCGCCTGGCACGCGATTGCGAGGCACAAGTCTTCAGCGTGAAGCGCGTCGATAAACGAATCGACGCCGCCTCGGTCGAGGACGCCCGCCGAGCGCGCACCGCTGTAGGCCGCATCGCGAAGGGATTCGTCGCCGACGTTCCATCGCGCGCCGCCAGCGCGTTTGCACAGACGCGCGAGTGCAGGGGCGTACTGTGCAACGAATTCGGGAGGCGCTTCGCTCACGTTGATGGCCGTGCTGTCAGGATAGACAAGCGGACGCGCGCGCGAAATCGCCGCCGGGCAGGCGCGAATTGCTTGTTGATCCCGGAAGGCGGAGAAATCGTTGCTATGAAACTGAAAGCCAGGCTGAGTGGAGCGATCACCGCGTGCGTTCTCGCGACGCTGTTGTTCGCGTCGCGCGTATCTGCAGTGAATGACGATTCGGCGGCCGTGCAGAATCAAATTCGCGTCGAGCTGGAGAAGTGGAAGCTGGATTTCAACGCTGCCGATGCGTCGCAGGTGTGCGGGCTGTTTGCGCCGGATCTGATTTCGAATTTTCGCGGTCAGCCGGAAGACACCTACAACTCTCTGTGCGCCAATATGCAGGCGGCGTTGACGGACCCGGCCAAGACCTATCACTACGATTTGGAAATCAAGGAAATCCTGGTCTCGGGCGACCTCGCAGTCGTAAGGCTGGTGTGGACGCTGAAGGTGCGCCCGAAAGACGGCGGCCCCGAGGAGACGACGCGCGAACCCGGAATGGACATATTCAGGCGCCAGCCCGACGGTAGCTGGAAGATCTCGCGCTACATGGCATATGAAGCGCCCGGGCCAACTTGATTGAATGTGAAACCCACCGTGGGTTTCACACTTCCTTGGGCAGGGGTAACCCCTGCACCTTAGTATCTATAAAGTGGCGCCGAGCGATCATTGTGATCGCTCGGCGCCTTTCCTTTGCGGGGTAGTCTTTCGTTAGTGCTTTTGATCGTAGCGGCGCTCGGCTGCCATGTAGCGGTACGGATGTGACTTCCAGTCGCGGCGCGCTATCGGATGATTCTCAAGGTACTCGTGCAGACCGGGATGACTGTCGACGTATCCGCGATTGTCGACCAGCGCCGGGTCCTTCTCGAGCTGCCTCGACACATCGGGATGCGAGTCCATGTAGCGATCGGTGGTCGCTAGGGGATGTCCATAGTGCCAGTCGTGATGGCTGTCGTAGTACCCCTCGCGCGCCATGAAGCGGTCGGGATGGCTCTGCAGGTCCGAACGCACTTCCGGATGGTTCTTGAAGTACTCGTCGAGGCCCGGATGAGTGGCGAGGAATTGCGGATTGTCGACCAGGCGCGGATCGCGGCCGAGTTGCTGCGCGACTTCGGGATGCTCGTCGAGGTAGCCGTTGTCGAAGCGGCCGACAGGGCCGGCGAACGCGGTCGCGCTAAGCGCGCCGACGAAGGCTATCGCCGCTATAGTTGTGATGGATTTTTTCATGATTGATCTCCTGTTCTATCAACGCGCGGTTTGCGCCGTTTTTGTTCCTGCGATGAGAGTTGGACGGTGTGCATCGCGGATTCGTTTACGACGCATCAGCGAAATTTTTGTCGGAGAGTTGTAAACGAACATTCAGGTTGTTTCGTCAAATGGGTCGGGAATTTGTTATATCGGTCGCGGGCCGATTGTGGTTTGGCGCGTCCCGGGACTGATTACGGTGGATCCTTCCGATGAGGAGTTGTGCAGCAGAATCGCCGAGCGCGATGCGGACGCATTCGAGCTCATGGTGGACCGCCATCAGGCGCGTGCGTACCGGCTCGCGTCGTCGATCCTCGGCAACGAGGCCGACGCGCGCGACGTCTCGCAGGACGCGTTTATCCGGCTGTACGAATCGGCCGGACGCTTCGACGGGCGTTCGCGCTTTTCGACCTGGTTCTACCGGATACTGGTCAACTTGTGCATCGACCATCAGCGCAAGAATCGATGGTGGAAGCGGCTCGCGCCGCTTGGCGACTCCCGGCGCCGACGATCCCGACGAGCGCGCATTCGACCCGCCGTCGAGTGAGGCCGGCCCCGAGGACGACGCGATGCTGAAGCAATCAATACGCCGGCTTCGTCCCGCGCTCGCGAAGCTGTCGCCGCAGCAGCGTGCCGCCGTGTTGCTGCAGACGCAGGAAGGTTTCAGCAGCCGTGAAATTGGTGAAGTGCTCAAGTGCTCGGAGGCGACGGCGCGCGTGCATGTGCATCGCGGGATCGCGCAGCTCCGCAAATTGATGGCGAACGACTGACTACGATGGCTACGAATCACCCGGATACCGAAATCGTTCCGTACCTGCGCGGAGAGTTGAGCGCGGATGAGCAGGCGCGAGTCGGGGCGCATCTCGAGGGATGCGCGCAATGCCGTGACTCGGCTGACGCGTCGGCTGCCATACTGTCGAATATCGCGCGAGTGGTTGATGACGTCCGCGAGCCGGATTGGGCTCAGTATCGCGGCGAGCTTAAACGCAAGCTGCGCGCGAGGCAGGCCGGGAGCGCGACCGTTCGCGGGCGCTGGCGATGGCGGCGCGAGGACCTTCGGTTGCCAGTCTTCGGCTGGCCGTCGATGGCGGTCGGCACCGCCGCAGTCGCAGTGCTCGCGATCGCAATCGTGATGCATCGCGGGCCGGGAAGCTCGCAAGCGCCGGGCGTCGACCAGCTCGAGCTGCAGCAGGAACTGAGCAGCGCGGACGTCGACCTGCTCGCCAATTATCACGTCGTCGAGCATCTCGATTTGCTCGAGAACTATGACGTGATCGAGCATCTGGACGAGTTGGGGCCCGAGGACCGCCAGAACCATGAATCTTCGTCGTAAAGTGGCTGCGCTGGTACTGATAGGGACGATGGTTGTGTGCGGCGAAACGCGGCGGGCGTCGGCGCAGGACGCTACGCACGAGGCGCCACCGGATTTGAGAATGCTGATGAACCTGGACCTCTTCGAGCCGCGTCACAACAACGCGCAAGGTGCGCCGGCGGCGGCCGCATCGCCGGGCGACGACTCGATGCTCGATCAGATACGCACGCTCGACGCGATGGGTTACCTGGGAAATCACGACGACGCTGACGCGGGTGATTTGCCGCCTCCCGCCGATGCGGTGCGGCGCGGCACCGGGCGCGGAAGACGTCGCGCCATCGCAAGCGCCTCGGCAGATGCCGTCGAGCCAGTCCGAGCTATCGACGTCGAGGGGCCGCAGCAATGACGGCGTCGCAGGCATATCGCAAGCGCATTCATCGTCGCTGCGTTGATCCTGTGCGGATTTGCGCCGGCAACTCCCGCTTATGCGCAATCGTCGCCGCCACCCGCGCTATCGACGCCGTCGAGCGACGCCGAGCGCGCGCTCGCGACGCAGCATCCGCGGGAATGGGCCAACCTTACGCCCGATCAACGTCAGCGCGTGCTTGAGAATTATCAGCGATGGCAATCGATGCGGCCCGAAGAGCGGCAGAAGGTGCAGCAGAACTTCCAGACGTTCCGCAATCTGCCGCCCGAAGAACGCAAGCGAGTGATGGAAGGGTTGCGCCGATGGCGCCAGCTTCCGCAGGCGCGGCGCGATGAATTGCAGCATGACTACGCGCGCTGGCGGGGGCTGCCGCCGGATCAGCGCGACCGGATGATGAAGCGATACCAGCAATTCGAGCAGCTGCCACCGGCGCAGCGCGAACGGATGATGGCGAACTGGCATCGATGGCAGCAGATGACGCCCGAGCAGCGGCGCGACGCGCGTCGCCGGCTGGGATTATGGCGCCAGCATCCGCAGCAGCCGTAGGATCGGGGGAACGGCTATTGAAGGTGAAACGAGTTACCTCGCCCGTTACTTTAGGGAGGGAAGGCCGCATCGCGGTCGGTAGGTGAGGGTTCTGTGATCGCATGCAATGCTGGGGAGGCAAATTCTCTGAGTCACCTGTAAACGACCTTGACACTTCGGCGCGTCTTACACTTCGAATCGCAAATTTTTTTATCCGATTGCACGCGCAATCGACGTACAGGCAGGAGGAGTATCTGTATGTTTCAATTCACCACGAAAATGGCCGGCAGCTTTCCTCGCCGTGCCACTTGCGCTTGGGCTCGGATCAGGATTGGCGCGCGCGCAAACCTTCGACGCACCGCTGGTTCAATGCCAATCGGTCACGACGCCGGCGCCGCTTCCAACCTGCGCGACGGTCCAGGATCCGCTCAAGCGGGGCGGCGCCACTATCAGCGATCAAGGCGACGTGACGGTCACCGTCTTCGGGGCGGCGACCAATACCACGTATTCCGTCAGTTTCGTCTCAAACGACGGCACTCAGACCGCTCGCGATTGGCAGTCTGAAGACCGGTGCCGCGGGAAACGGCGCGTTCGCAAGGATGCATTTTTCAAATTCGGAACGGTCGGCGCCGGCAACGTGGTTCTGACCAGCGCCGGCGGCGAGGAGTTCGTCACCGGGCTGTCGATCTCGAGCAACGGTCTCGAATCGGCCCGTGACTTCCAGCCCGCGCTGGTGCGCTGCACCGATGTGACCGTGCCGGGAACTCTTTCAGATTGCGGAAGCGACTCTTTGACCGGCGGCCGATGTCGATATTGAAAACGACGACGGCGCCCTGTCGATCCATGTGAGCGGCGCGCGTCCCAGCACCAGCTATACCGCGATCCTGCTTTCGCCAAGTGGCACCTCGACCCCGCTCGGAACAGTTGGGCCGACCAACAAGGCAGGGCAGCGCCACGCTGATTGTGAACCGGCTGCATTTCGCAGCGAGCACGATAGGTTCGGGCGAAGTCGTGTTGCAGAGCAGCGGCACCGACGAATTCGTGTCCGGATTCAAGGTGGACGAGAAGTTCGTGCGGCCGGAAGTTTCGGCCTCGAACCTGGTTGCCATGCGGCAGCGTGACCGATCCGATCCTCGGCGACTGCGGGAGCGATCCGCTGGATGAGGGTTCGTACGAGGTGAACGCAGGCCGGCCAGGTCAACGTGAGATTGAAGGGCGCGAATCCGAGCACCAACTACGAGTTGTTCTTCCGGCCGCTCGACGATTCGGGTGACGTGGATACGGGTATCGCGGTGCCGACCAACGCGCTGGGCAACGCGCAACACAGGTCTGAAGAACTTCTTCACGGCCGGATACGGTAGCCTCGGGCACGTTCGTGGTGAAGCACGAGACCGATAGCCTCGACCAGTTCGTGGCTGGGTACGAAATGCACTAAGCTCTTGAACAGGCAGTCGATGCAGGCGGGCGGCTCGAGCGATCGAGTCGCCCGCTTCGTTTATCTAGGGAGTAGCCCGGTCGAGCGAGCGATACTGAATCGCCTCGCTCACATGATGCGCGGCGATCGCGGCCGACGCCGTCGAGATCGGCAATCGTGCGCGAGACTTTCAGGATGCGCGTGTAGGCGCGCGCGCTCAGTCCGAGGCGGTTGATTGCAAGCTCGAGCAGGCGCTCGCCGCCGGCCTCGATCTGGCAATGCTGACCGAAGATCGCTCGCGCGCATCTGCGCGTTGCAGAAAAACGGCATCCCCTTGAAGCGCGCGAGCTGCGCCTCGCGCGCACGGTTGACGCGCTCGCGAATCGCGAGCGACGGCTCTCGCGCGACGCGATCGGTCAGGTCCTTGTACTTCACCGCGGGCACTTCGATATGGATGTCGATTCGATCGAGCAGCGGGCCCGAGATGCGCGAGCGATAGCGCTGAATCGCGATCGGCGAGCATGAGCATTCGTGCTGCGGGTCGGTGTAAAAGCCGCACGGGCACGGGTTCATCGCAGCGACCAGCATCACCGAGGCCGGGAACGTGAGCGTGCCCATCACGCGCGAAATTGTGATGCGCGCATCCTCGAGCGGCTGGCGCAGGACCTCGAGCACGTTCTTGCGGAACTCGGGCAACTCGTCGAGGAACAGGACGCCGTGATGCGCGAGGCTGACTTCGCCCGGCCGCGGAATCGAGCCGCCGCCGATAAGGCCCGCGTCGGAGATAGTGTGATGCGGGCTGCGGAAGGGACGCGTCGTGATCAGCGCGCGGCCGTCGAGCAGGCCCATCACCGAGTGCACCTTGGTGGTCTCGATCGCCTCCTCGAAGGTCATCGTCGGCAGAATCGAAGGCAGCCGCTTGGCGAGCATCGTCTTGCCCGATCCGGGCGGCCCGATCATCAGGACGTTGTGACCGCCGGCCGCCGCGACCTCGAGCGCGCGCTTGGCCTGCTCCTGTCCTTTGACCTCGCTGAAATCGACGTCGTAAACGTTGGCGTCGCCGAACGCGGTGGTGAGATCGACCGGAATCGATTGCAGCGGACGCAGGCCCTCGAAGAATTCGAAAGCCTCGCGCAGACTCTCGACTCCGAGCACCGCGGTGCCCTCGCCGATAACGGCAGCCTCGGAGGCATTCTCGCGCGGGAGCATCACGCCTGCGAACTTGGCCGATCGCGCGAGCAACGCGGTCGGCAGCGCACCCTTGATCCCCTTGATACGCCCGTCGAGCGCGAGTTCGCCGAGAATCAGGTAGCCGCGCAGGCGCGCGCGATCCTTGAGCACGTTTTGCGCGGCGAGAATCCCCAGCGCGAGCGGCAGATCGAACGCCGATCCCTCCTTGCGCGTGTCGGCGGGCGCGAGATTGATAGTCATCTTGCGCGTCGGGAATTCGAAGCCGGAATTTTTGAGCGCCGACTTGACCCGATCGAGCGCCTCCTTGACCGCGCCCTCGGCCAGTCCGACCAGCCGATGCGGCGGCACTCCTGCGCCGATGTCGATTTCGACTTCGACCGGAAACGCGTCAACCCCAACCAGCGCGCTCGATATTACGCTTGCGTGCAAAAATAGCCTTCCCTGCTAACAGCCAGTTGACACTAGCGCAACTCAGCGCCCGCGAGCGATGCGTGTCACTGAGGTACATTGTTACCTCGCCCGTTACTTTACGGGAGAGGAGGCTTCGGCCGCATCGCGGACGGTAGGTGAGGGTTGCTGGATCACACCACCAACCATCGGCTCTTCAGCTCTCTTGTCGTCCAACTATTCGCGCGGCGCATGCGCGCGCATGAAGCGCCGCCAGATCTGCCGCGCATTCTGATCGTAGTCAGTCATCACCCGGATCAAATTAATCAGCGCGCGCTGCGGCATCAGCTCTTCAGGAAGCACCGGATCGAGATTGATATGCCGAATGACGTCGCGCCCCAGCACCATCGATTCCGCCGCGGCCGTATCCAGCGGCAGACGCTCGAGCTTGCCCTTGCTCGCGAGCAATTCGTCGGCCAGCGCGCGATACGTCGCGAGCATCGCGGCAGTGTCCCACAGGCTGGTGGCCTTCGCGCGCGCATCGTCGTCGAGATCGCTGCAGGCCAACGACCAGCGCCGCGGGATGAAGCCCCAGCGCGCGCAGATGCTCGCGCAGTTCGGCAACCGAGTCGCGCAGATTGGCGGGACGAATCCATAGACCGCTTTGAAGTTCGCGAAATCCGCGCAGACGCATCGCGCGTTCATGACGTCGTAGCGCGGCGCGATCGCTGCGCGGGACGCTCGCGTCGAACACCCCGATCCACGCACCCGACCACGGCCTGGCGAGGTCGCCGAGATGCCGCCACTTGCGAACTTCGTCGCGCATCGCCTCGCCCGACGGACTCAAGCGATAGCGGCCGCGACCGATATTGGCGGCGACCGACTGCTCGACCAGCCGCGTCAGCGCCATCCGCAAACTCTGCTCGGTGAATCCCAGCGCAATCCCGACGCCCGTAATTTCCTGCACCGACATCTCGCGCGGATATCGATTCGACAGGAAATCGATCACCAGCTCGCGCGCGGTGAGGTGTCGCGGCACATAACGAGGATTTGCAATCGCTGCCATTCTCTGTTACATAAACATTCGTGAGGCACCAATTCAACGCCCCGATACTTCCACGGAAGATTGGAGGATATCATGTTCCAGGCGCGTAGCGTTTTCTCCGACGAAGAACTGCTGATGCTCAAGCGCAAATCGCAGTGGCGCGCGGCGTGGATGATTTTTCACGCGTGGGCGGTGATCTTCGGCGCGATGGCGCTGTTCGTATGGTGGCCGAATCCGCTGACCTTCATCGCCGCGACCTTGATAATCGGCGCGCGTCAACTCGGGCTCGCGATTCTCTCGCATGACGCGTCGCACGGCCTGCTGTTCCGCAACATGAAGCTGAACGATTTTGCCGGCACCTGGCTGACGGACTACGCGCTGTTCGGCGACATGTACGCGTACCGGCCCTACCACGTCGCGGGGCACCATCGCTTCACGCAGCAGAAAAACGATCCCGACCTCGGGCTGACTGCGCCGTTTCCGATCACGCGCAGCAGCATGCGGCGCAAGGTCATTCGCGATCTCACCGGCCAGACGGCCTACAAGCAGAAGGCGGCGCTGATTCGCCGCGCATTCGGACATCCCGACATGCCGGCATCGCAGCGGCTCGCGATGGGATGGAAGCGGCTGCACGGCGCAATCGTCACCAACGCAATCATTTTCGCGATCCTCGCCGCGACCGGGACACTGGTGGCTCTTCCTCGCGCTATGGGTGTTCCCGTACATGACGTTTCACGAGCTGGTCGTGCGCATTCGCAGTATCGCCGAGCATTCGATGGCGCCCGACAACGACGATCCTTTCCGCAACACGCGCACGACCCACGCGAACTGGCTGATGCGCGCCCTCGTCGCGCCCTACTTCGTGAACTACCACCTCGAGCATCACCTGCTGATGGCAGTCCCGTGCTACAACCTCCCGCGCGCCCACGAGATATTGCTGGCAAAAGGCTACGCCCCCCGAATGGAACTCCAACCCGGCTACACCGCGATGCTAGGGCTGGCAACCTCGAAGCCGGAGCTATCGCAAATCCAAGCCGCCGCGTAATATACGCCGCGGTTAACAAGGGGGATGAGGTTCGCAAAGTCCGCGGCAGTCGCCGCACTTCTGCTTGGCGTTATTGGCGCTCTGCGTAATGCGGTGGCCGGATCTGGTTCAGGCAAAGCTCCGCAGGCAGCGATCTTCGTCGCAAACAATTACGACGTAACTGCATATCCGGTCGGCAATAGAGGCGATGTCCCACCGATAGCGGTGACGACCGATATAGCCTCTCCCAACGGCATCGCACGAGATTCGGCCGGCCGAATCTACGTCGCGAATTCGGCAACCAACACCATCACTGTGTATGCGGCAAATGCCGGCGGCAACGTCTCTCCGATCGCCGTGATCGGCGGTTCGAACACCGGGCTGGCCGACCCGATCGGCGTCGTATTGGACGCCTCCTATAAAATCTACGTGCTCAACGGCTCTACCAGCAGCGTCACCGTCTACGCGCCACTGGACGCCGGCATCGGCGTCCTCAATGAGGCTCCGATCGCCACTATCGCCGGATCGAAAACGCAGCTGCTCAGTCCCGCGGATATCGCAGTCACCGGCGACGGAGAAATCTACGTTGCCAACCACCTGGGCGGTCCGAGCAAGCCGCTGCGTTTCGCGCCGGGCGTCGTCACTATCTACGCTGAGGGCAGTAACGGAAACGTTACGCCGACCGCGACTATTAGTGGCGTCGCGACCGACTTGGTCGATCCTCTTTCCCTCGCGCTGGATTCTGAGAACAACATTTACGTGGCCAATGCCATCAGCAGGACAAAATTAGTCGCGTGGGACCCAAGCATCGTGACGTATCCTGCAGGTAGCACCGGCGACGCGGGATATTTCGAAACCGTCAACGGCTTGGCCGCAGGTATCTACTATCCCTACGGGATTGCCGTCGATTCGAGCGGAAGTATGTACACCGAAGGTACGTCGGAGGCCGGCGATGGGATTAGCGTGATCGCAGCGGGGAGCTATGGCAATGTGGCGCCGACAACCACCATTGTCGGTGCTGATACGAGGCTCGCGGGACCCAATCGCATGGTCCTCGATTCCGATCGGAACCTCTATGTGTCGAACAGTTTTGGTGGCGCCGGCGGCGGCAGCGTTACCGTCTATCAATCCGGCGCGAGCAGCGATGCGGCCCCGCTCACAACGATAACCAGCGACTTCACGGGAATAGCCGGTGGAGCTTCCAAACTTGCGATGGATTCCACCGGGAAGATCTATGTAGCGAACTTTCAGGGAAACGGCCGTCCCGACAGCGTTACCGTCTATCCTGCCGGGAGCTATGCGGTCGGCGCACCGATAGCAACGATCTCCGGAGCCAACACCGCGCTAAGTTTCCCTCGCGGTGTAGGAGTGGACGCGAACGGCAATATTTCGGTTCTAAACGACAACGGCACCGTGACAACCTATGCGGCGGGTAGCTCTGGCAACGCTACGCCTATCGCGACCCTTAGCATCAATAGCGGTAAGAACACCGCGGCCACCGGCCTCGCAGTGGAGGGCTCAGGCAAAATATACGTATCCGTTACCGGTGTTGTGATATGTCGTCGACGATCTTGTCATCAGACGAGTCCTGGCAAGGTAATAGTCTACCGAGCCGGCAGCGACGGAAATGCCAAACCGGCTGCGCTCATCAGCGGTCCCGACACCGGCCTCGCTTCGCCTTCGGCACTCGCTGTGGATCAAAACGGGCATCTGTATGTGACTAACGAGGGTCCCACGAAAGAGGGCGCTCAGACTGGCTCAATAATCATCACTGTCGGGCCCACGAAAGCCGGCCCTGGAAGCATCACTATCTACCCGCCTGGGAGCGACGATGACCAAAAGCCGATCGCCACGATCGCTGGCGAAAGCACAAAAATCGTGTCCCCAACCGGCATAGCTCTCGACAAGAATGGAAATATATATGTGTTGGATGGCTACGGCGCTAGCTTCGGCGGTGGTGACGGCTTCTTCGAGAACGTCGAGCTTTTCTCCAAAATCCAAATTCTCAAATTCGCCGCTGGTAGCAACGGCGACGTCGCGCCAATCGCGTCCGTCGGCGGCCCCTTCACGGGCCTCAACTTTCCTGAGGGAATCGCGATCGGGCCTACCGGGCCCTCAGGGCCAGACGGCGCCTTCAGCGACTAACTCCTCGCGCTGCGCTTTGCCCAGTCCCAGCAGCTCGCCTAGGACGTAGTCGAAATCCTCGCCGACTTCGGGCGCGATCGTGCTGACTTCTCCCGACCCGCCCGAAGTTTGAACGGGATTCCTGTGACGTGAGTCGTCGCGCCCTTCTTGGTCGAGACCTCGGGCCAGAAGCCGCGCTCCTTTAGTTGAGGTCGCGCGCGCATAGGTCGACGCCGTTCTCGACGACGCCGGCTGCGATTCCCGCGCGCTGCAGTATCGCCATCGCGTCTTCGGCGCTGTGCTCGCGCGGTCCATCGCGAGACGTGGGCGTCGAGCTCGGCGCTGTTTTGCATCCGCAGGTAGAGCGTGCGGAATTTTGTCTCGCTGGCCCACTCCGGAGAGCCGATCGCGACGACGAATCGGCGCCATTCGGGGCCGGTGCCGACGCTGATCGCGACCCATCGATCGTCGTCGCCGTCGAGCGCGCGGCATTTGTAAACCCCGTGCGGCGCGGCCGGCCCTTCCTGCGAATTGTAGCCGGGTGCCGTCTGCGTGCGGCCGTTGACCGAGATGTCGAGCAGCGCGGGACCGATCACGCTCGCGACCGCCTCGAACTGCGACAGGTCCACGAACTGGCCCTGGCCCGTGCGGCGTCGATGCCACAATGCGACCAGCGCTGCGAGCGCGCCCGAGTATCCGCCGCACATGTCGGCGTACGAATAGCCGTAGCCGGCCGGCGTGCCGTCGGGCTCCGCCATCAACTGCGTGTATCCCGTGAGCGCCTGCAGCGTCGGCCCGTAGCTGACGTAGCTCGAGCGCGGGCCGGTGTGGCCGAGGCCGGACATGCTGATGCAAATGATGTCGGGCTTCACCGCGCTTGAGACTTTCGTAATCCATCCCCCACGTGCGCATCACGCGCGCGGAAAAATTATCCATCACGATGTCGCTCATCGCGGCGAGCCGGCGCGCGAGTTCGACGCCTTGCGGATGCTGCATGTTGAGCGCGACCGAAAGTTTGCTGCGATGCAGGTCGCATTGCAGGCCGAGCTTGCGATTGCCCATCGGCGGCGGATCCTTGCGCTCGACCTTGACCACCTGCGCGCCGTGGTCGCCGAGAATGCGCGTCGCGACCGGCCCGGCCACGACCCAGGTGAAGTCGAGGATGCGCACGCCGTCCAGCGGCATCGCGCACATCGATCAGATCACTCCTTCGGCGGCGAGCACCGCGATCGCTTCCGGAGCCATCGCGAGCTCGTCGCGCAAAATCTCGCCGGTATGCTCGCCCACCAGTGGCGGCCGCCGCGATGACGCGCCACGGCGTGCCGTTGAAAAGATACGGCGCGCCCGGATAGCGGAACTTGCGGCCGAGCTCGGGATGCTCGACCTCGACGAAGTAGCCGCGCTCGATAAGCTGCTCGTCGTCGAACAGCGCCTCGGGCGGACGCACGGTCGCGTACGGCTGGCGCAAAAGCTGCGCGCGCTCGAGCAGCTCGTCGCGCGGATAATCCTTGACCCAATCGTCGAGCACTTCGAACACATGCTCGGCCATCAGGTAGCGATACATCGGCTGCTGGTAGTTCGGATCGTCGAGGTCGGCCGCCTTGCCGTCGGACTTGACCCATTCGATGAGCGAGGTCCAGTCGCCGAGCGTGCAATGCATGATGTAACCGTCGCGGCATTTGCCGACGCGAAAAAAACGGCTCCAATGCAGAGTGCCGCGGCGCGGCTCGGCCTCGTTGCGCTCGAAGTATCCGCCGGCGACGTGCTCGACCGCCGCCGCGGTGGCCTCCTGCATGCTGAGATCGATCCATTGGCCTTCGGCGGTACTTGTCGCGAGCGAGCAGCGCGAGCATCACGGCGATCGCGCCGAAGTACGCCGACGAATGATACGCCTGCAGACCGAGCGGACGCACCGGCGCGTGATTCGGGAAACCGTTGACGTAGAGCATCCCGCCGAGCGCGGTCAGCACGGTATCGTCGGCGACGTAGTCGCGATACGGGCCGGTCTGTCCGAACGGCGCGATCGAGCACAGCACGAGCGCGGGATTCTCGCGATGGAGAATGTCCCAGCCAAGCCCGAGCTGGTCGAGCGTGCCCGGCGCGAAGCTCTCGATCACGACATCAGCAGTAGCGAGCGAGCTGGAGCAGGATGTCGGCGCCGCGCGAATGCTTGAGATCGAGCGTCAGCGATCGCTTATTGAGATTGTAGAACCAGAAAAACAGGCTGCGGTCGTGATGCGGCAAATCGTCGAGGAACGGGCCGATGCGACGAGCGTCGTCGCCGGCGGGCGGCTCGACCTTGATAACGTCGGCGCCCATGTCGGCCAGCAGCCGCGCGCAAAGTTGTGCGCGATGCCCCGTCAGATCGAGGACGCGCAGGCCCGCGAGCGCGCCGGCGCCCGGCTCGGTCACGGCTTCTCCGTCGATTTCGGCGCGGCGGGAGCCTCAATCTCCTTGAGCTCTTCCTTGACCTTCGGCGGCGGCAGATCCTCGATTGCGAACGCGCTGGTGTCGAGCGTCGGCGGAACTTCCATCAGCACTTCGTTCTTCGGCCCGGTGCGTTTGCCGCCGACCACGCGAATCGTTTCGAACGTGTCGGGATTGACCCATCGCACGCCCATCACCGCCGGTTTCGCCTGACCATCCTCGTCCACCGGCACGAGCGTGGTCCCTTCCTTATCGAAAAAAGTTACTTTTCTGAGTGCCATAATTTCTTTCTACGATAGTGCGATTAGATGAACGAGAAATGATATGGAGGCTCGCGCCGAGATTCAAACGAACTAGAGGCCCTTCACTCTTAACAAATCTGTTCCCCCTTTCCATCCGGGAAAGGGGGCGAGTGGGGATAGGACGCGACGATTCTCGCAACTCTGATTCCCCTTCCCACTATGGGAAGGGGTCAGCGGGTTAGGTTGCTGGCATCGACCTCAGCGCTTGGGTTTGCGACGCCTGAGCGCATCCGGCATCCCATCATGCGGTCCCAGGCGGCGCTTCGGAACGTCGTCCCACCATTCGCTCCATGGCAGGTCGTCGCGGCGTTGAGGATTGAGCGGATAGTAGATGCGATTGTCGCTCTTTGAAGCCTCTCCTCCGACGATCAGCAAAACATCCTGCTCGCTGTTGTTTATGAAGCAATGGCAGATGCCGGTCCCTGCGGGAAAGGCCGCGAGGTCCCCGGGCCGCATCGCATGAATAACGCCGTCGATCCAGGCGTCAACCTCACCCTCGAGCACGTACACGAATTCCTCTTCCTTCTCCTCGGCATGAGGCCACGAACTTCGCTCGCCGGGCGCCAGCCGCATCAGGTTCACGCCGATCCTTCGCAGCCCCGCATACCTGCCGATGCTCCGCTGATGACCGGTGTACTCGTCGCTATTGGGATATTGGTGACTCGTCTCCGGAATTGGCGCGCCAGAAATGATGAAGGGAGGTCTTTTAGCCGGATTCTTCATGCGGTCCATCTAACACGAACGGGACCCCGAATGCTTTTCTTCCCCCTCTCCCTGTAAGGGAGAGGATCAAGGTGAGGGTCCGATTACAGCGCGCATTTTCGCGCGCTATTCAAAATTCTGCTCCTATCCTGAAACTGCAAAGTATACTCGCCTATCCCGAATTTCTTGCGTTGCCGTTGGATGCAAACTAGCATCTCTGTTGGCCGTCAGGCGGCCACCTGTCCGCGGAGAGGGCCAAGCCCACCCTGGTTGCTCGATCAACATAAACCTTTTCCTGCCCGTTAGCGGACATCGGGCATAAGGAAGGGGTTCGCTATGAGCACATCGCAGGGGCCGCGTAAGCGGCTGCCGGAAAATCCGTCCGAAGAAAATCTCCGCAAACAAGCCAAGCGACTCGCCGCGCAGGAGGACCTGCAACTGGCGGCCGCGCAGCGCCGTCTCGCAATCGAGTACGGTTACAAGAACTGGGCTGAGCTGATGCGGGCAGTATCGTCCCGATTCGTACCTGTCTTGCCGCTGCGAGAATTGGTCGCGTTTCCGCACGAGGCCTATCCGATCTTTGTCGGGCGTCAGATGTCATTGAGCGCGATCGATGCGGTCGCTGCGGGCTCTCCGATTTTGCTGGTAGCTCAGCGCGACGCGAAAGTTGTTGCACCTTCTCCCGCCGATATGTACGAAGTCGGCACCCTGGCAGTCATCGTCGAACGCGATCGCCTTTCAGACGGCACCGCGAAAATCATCGTCGAAGGCAGGAGGCGCGCGAGAGTCACTCGGTTTGTGTTCGATCAGACATTCTTAAAGGCTGAGGTAGAAGAGATCAAAGAGACGGCAGACCGCTCCGGTCGCAGCCCAGCGCTCATTTCCTCGATGTTCTACGCGGTTCCTCGCTATGCAATCCGCAAGAAGAGGGTCATACCGTGGGTCACGGATGGGATAGAGGTTGAAAATCCCTCGATCGTTTCTTACAGAATCGCGCGTCATCTGGATATTCAAGTTGAGGAGCAGCAGGGCTTACTGGAAATTTCAAACTCCGTCGAAAGGCTCGAGAAGATCCTCGGCTACCTGGAGGCAGCGAAAGCGAATTGAGCGCTCGATACTCGCGAAGGAACGCCGCGTGCGTTAATCTGATCGGACGCATCTTTAGTACTGGACAAACGAGTGGCTGAGACCGACTACAAATCTACCCTGAAACTTCCCAAAACCGACTTTCCGATGAAGGCGAATCTGCCCAAGCGGGAGCCGGAAATGCTCAAGCATTGGGACGATCTCGACCTCTACTCGCGACTGATGGAAGCGCGCAAAGACGCCGAGTCGTGGGTGCTGCACGACGGGCCGCCGTATGCCAACGGCCGCGTGCATCTCGGCACCGCGCTCAACAAAATTCTGAAAGACTTCGTCGTGCGGTCGCGCTCGATGCTGGGATTTCGCACGCCGTTCGTCCCCGGATGGGACTGTCACGGGATGCCGATCGAGTACAAGGTCTCGCGCGACCTCGGCGGCGACAAGGCGCGCACGACGCCCAAGCTCGAGCTGCGCAAGCTATGCCGCGCCGAAGCTGAGAAATGGGTCGACCTGCAGCGCTCGGACTTTCGGCGCCTCGGATGTATCGGCGACTGGTTCCATCCGTACCTCACGATGGCGCCCGAGTACGACGCCGCGGAAATTCGCGTGCTGCGCAACATGGTCGAGCAAGGCTACGTGTATCGCGGCCTGCGTCCGGTGCATTGGTGCTTCGACTGTCGCTCGGCGTTGGCGGAGGCTGAAGTCGAGTATCGCGATCACGTTTCGCCGTCGATTTACGTGGCGTTCCCGTTCAACTCGAATCTTAAAGATGCGGGCGCGCTGGCTGCAGAAGCCAACGACCGCGCCGATCTCGCGGCCGCGCACAAAGCCGGCAAACTGTCGGCAGTAATCTGGACGACGACACCGTGGACGCTGCCGGCAAACCTCGGAATCTCGCTGAATGAAACGTTCGACTACGTCGCGCTGAAAGTTGGCGCACATTACTACGTTGTCGCGACGCGATTGGCCGACAACGTCGCGAAAGAATGCGGGCTGGCAGTCGAAAAACGAATCCCGCTCAGCCGCGCCGCGATTAAAGCGTACGACGGCCAGGATATTTTTCGGCATCCGTTTTTGCCGCGCGACGTGAAGCTGATGTATGCCGAGCACGTCACCGCCGACACCGGCACCGGCCTCGTGCATACGGCGCCGGGGCACGGCTACGAGGATTTCGTCGTCAGCCGACAGTACGGGCTGACGCCATTCACTCCCGTCGACGGCAGCGGAGTGTTCACGCGCGACGGTGGCGAGTGGGAAGGGCAGAACGTCTTCAAGGCCAACAATTCGATCGTCGAGAAGCTGCGCACAGTAGGCGCGCTGTTGCATTCACAAAAATTCACGCACAGCTACCCGCATTGCTGGCGATGCCACAATCCGCTGATTTTTCTCGCGACTGAGCAATGGTTCGTCGGCGTCGATCATAACGGTCTGCGCGCCAAGGTGATCGACGCGATCGATTCGGTGAAGTGGT
Source organism: uncultured delta proteobacterium (assembly GCA_963744545.1). Lineage (GTDB taxonomy): Bacteria > Desulfobacterota > Binatia > Binatales > Binataceae > Binatus. The sequence goes on along the minus strand of CAVUUH010000039.1, from coordinate 40,603 downwards.
ATCCCGCATGGTCGCGCGATCGAATTCGCAACATGACCGAGACGCGGCCCGATTGGACTATCTCGCGTCAGCGCGCGTGGGGCGTGCCGATTCCCGCGGTGCGATGCGCCGAATGCGACGAGGTCGCGCCGCTGCTCGTTACGATGGATCGGGTCGAGGAAATTTTCGCGCGCGAAGGCTCCGACGCATGGTACACGCGGCCCGCGGCCGACTTCGTCGCGCAAGGCGTCAAATGTGCGAAGTGCGGCGGCTCGGTCTTCATCAAGGAAGAAGACATCCTCGACGTGTGGTTCGATTCGGGCTCGTCGCAAGCCGCGGTGCTCGCCAAGCGGCCCGAACTGAAATGGCCGGCGGACGCGTACCTCGAAGCAGTCGAGCAGGCGCGCGGATGGTTCAGCTCGTCGCTTTTCTGCGCCGTGTCTGAGCGCGGGAAAGCGCCGTTCAAGAGCATCATCAGTCACGGGCTGACGGTCGACGAGAAGGGACACAAGATGTCCAAGTCGCTCGGCAACTCGGAGGACGCGGTCGATGCGGCCGGGCGCATGGGCGCCGACGTTTTGCGGTTGGTGTACGCGTCACTCGACTACACGTCCGATATCACGCTCAGCCAGACGATTTTCAGCGCGGTGTCGGAGTCGTATCGAAAGATCCGTAACACCTGCCGCTTCCTGCTAGGCAACCTGGCTGATTTCGATCCGGACCGCGACGCCGTTCAATTGAAGGACATGCTCGAGTTCGATCGCTTCATCCTGGCGCGCACCGAAAAGCTCAAGGCCGAAGTGCGCCGCGCGTACGAAGCGTTCGAGTTCCAGACCGCGTTCCAGGTGATGCAGAATTTTATCGTGGTCGATTTGAGCTCGCTGTATGTCGACGTCGCGCGCGACCGTCTCTACTGCGCGGCGGAGAATTCGCGCGAGCGCCGCTCGGCGCAGACCGCGCTGTTCAATATTCTTGACGTGCTCGTCAGGATGCTCGCGCCGCTGATTCCGTTCACGGTGGAGGAAATTTACGGCTACATGCCGGGGAAGCGCCTCGAAACTGTACATCTCACCACGATGCATCCCGCGGATCCAGCGTGGCGCGATGACGACCTGGAAGCGCGATGGGATCGGCTGCTCAAGGTTCGCGACGAGGCGCTCAAACTGCTCGAGGCGATGCGCAAGTCGGGAACGATCGGCGCGCCGCTCGATGCCGCAATCAGTCTCGGCGCTGACGGTGGCTCTGACAGCGGCCTGGCCGAGACGCTCAAGCGCTATCGTGACGAGCTGAAAGACTTGTTTATCGTTTCCGACGTTTCGATTTTGGCCGATGCAGAAGCGGCCGAAATTAGACAGCGAGCCAACGGTCGCGAGGATTTCGCCCTCGACGGCACCTTCACGCGCGCGGCCGCGAATCTTGCAATCACGCTGGTCGGACGTCATGCGTCGGGCGCGAAGTGCGCGCGATGCTGGAAATACTTCGATGACGCCGGCGGCGAAACGCTGGACGCCAGATGCCGCGCGGTGGTGGGAGCCTAGCCGATGGCCGAGCAGTCCAGCGCCAAGCCTTTGCCCCGTGTGCTCGAAACTGGGAGCGAATCGACCGCGTCGGCGCCGCCGCGCAGGCCGTTTCTGTTTTTGCTCGGCGCGATCACGATTCCTGTCATCATTCTCGACCAGGCGACCAAGCTGTTCGTGCAGGCGCACATGGCGCTGTACGAGAGTATCGCGATCATCCCGAACTACCTCGACATCACGTACACGCAGAATCCGGGCGCGGCTTTCAGCATGCTGGCCGACGCTCCGCCGTGGGTCCGCAAGGCTTTTCTGTTGACGATGGCGTGCGCGGCGATAGTGGTGCTCCTGTTCATAATCGTGCGCGCGGAGAGCGTGTCGCTTACCTCAGTTTCATGCGCGCTGATCCTCGGCGGCGCGAGTGGCAATCTGATTGATCGAGCGATTCGCGGCCGCGTGATCGACTTCATGCGCGCGCATTACTACGACCTGAACTATCCGATTTTCAATGTCGCCGACAGCGCGATCTCGATTGGGGTCGTGCTGATCCTGCTCGTGACGATCTTCGGCCGCGACCACGAACCCCAGCCCAGCCATTCCGATTAGCTAGCAGAACGACGACGCGGCGCATTTGACGGCAGCGGCGTTGCGGGTCTAGCTTCGCAAAATCGAAGAGTGGAGGTTGTCGTGATGAAAGCAATCAACACCGTCACTGGAACCGCGAGTCCGGAGCAGCTCGGCACGACGCTCATGCATGAGCATCTGCTGATTGGCTGGGCCGGATGGGAGCTCGATTGCGCCGCGCCGAAATTCGAGCGCAAGGCCGCGCTCAAGAATTGCGTCGAGCGCCTGAAGGAGGTGCGCGACCTCGGACTCGAGACCTTCGTCGATCCGTGCCCGATGGACATCGGCCGCGACGTAAACTTCATGGCGGAGGTGGCGTCGGCGTCGGGCGTGCGGATAATCTGCGCGACCGGCCTGTACAAGGAAGACCTCGGCAACACCGCGTACTTCAAGCAGCGGACCGTCGACGACATCGCGTCGGTCTACATCAGCGAGATCAACAAGGGCGTCGGCGACACCGGCATCAAAGCCGGCATCATCAAGTGCGCGACCGGCAAGGGCCAGGTCACGCCGTATGAAGAAATGTGCCTGCGGGCGGCAGCGCGCGCGCATAAGGCGACCGGCGCTCCGATCACGACGCATACCGAAGACGGCACGATGGGCCGCGAGCAACTGGAGATTTTCGCGTCGGAGGGCGCGGACCTGAGTCACGTGATTATCGGACACAGTTGCGGGTCGTCGGACCTCAGCTATCACACGGCGATGCTCGATCGCGGATGCACGCTGGGGTTCGATCGCTTCGGCCTGGACTTCCTGCATCCCGACAAGCTGCGACTAGCCGCTTTGATCGGACTACTCGGCGTCGGCTACGAAAATCAGCTCGTGCTCTCGCACGATACCGTCACATGCTGGCTGGGGCGCGGACTCGATCTGACGCCGGAGACGGCCAAGCTGGTGGCGAACTGGACGCCGACGCACGTCTTCAAGAATATAGTGCCGGCGCTGAAGCGAGCAGGCGTGGGAGATGCGAAAATCCGCACGATGCTGGTAGAAAATCCGCGCCGGTATTTCCAGAATTAGCGGACCGGCGCCGATTTTCATCCAGCGGAGGAGCTACTCGCGCGCGTCGGACTGAGGCGCCTCAGATGTTGTCGCTGCGGGAGTGCGAACCCCCGATTCCACCGAGGCGCGCCATTTGTCGATCGCCTCGACCGTAAAGCGCCAGTCGCTGCCGACGCGAAACGCGGGAAGCAGGTTCTTTTTGAGCATCCGGTAGATGGTGGAGGGATGCACTCGGAGGTACGCGGACACCTCCTGCACGGTCAAGACCTTGTCCTTCATTTCATCGAATCGATCCATGTGGCTCCTTCGCGTTACGCGCGTTTATCCCGTCCTTCTCAGCCTTTGGCGATGTACGGGTTGAAACAGTCATGCGTGCGCTACTAAAAACATACTGAACACATCGTAGAGACGCCAAGCATACACGCGGAATTTTCGCGACAATTTGTCACCTGTAGAACACTTCTAGTCACAAATGTCAGAAATTCGAGCAGGCGATCAACTCAGAGGTGACATGATGTCATCAGGCGAGAGACTTTTTGTCAAGTAGTGACCAAGCCGATCGAGCAGCACGAATTCGATGGCGCCCGCGGCGCGCTTCTTGTCCAGTCCGAGCGCGCGCAGAAAATCGTCGGTGCGCCATCCGTCAGGCATCGCGGTCGGCAGACCGGCGCGCTCGATCAAGCGCTGCAGCCGCGATGCTTCGTCAGCCGAGAAGCCGGCATACTTGCTCGAGAGACGCGACGCCGCGACCATCCCGATTGCGACCGCCTCGCCGTGAAAGTAGCTGCCGTAGCCGGCGCTCGCTTCGATCGCGTGGCCGATGGTGTGGCCGAAGTTCAAGCTTTTGCGCAGCCCGCCTTCGCGCTCGTCGGCAGACACGACTGCGGCCTTATGCGCCAGCGATCGCGCGACGACTTGCTCGAGCAGATCAGATCGTCGCGCGAGGATCGAATCGAGATCGCGTTCGAGGTCGGCGATCATCGGCGCGTCCATGATTGCGCCGTACTTGATGACCTCGGCCAGGCCCTCGCGAAACTCACGGTCAGGCAGCGTCGCGAGCGTCGTGACGTCGGCGACAATCAGCCGCGGCTGGTAAAATGCACCGATAAGATTTTTGGCGTGACGATGATTGATCGCGGTCTTGCCGCCCAGTGCTGAATCGACCTGCGCGACCACCGTCGTTGGCACCTGCACCAACGGGACGCCGCGCAAAAAAGTCGCGGCCGCAAATCCCGCGAGATCGCCAACCACGCCACCGCCGAGCGCAAACACCGCGCTGTTGCGATCAAGCCCGATCGAAGTCATGCGATCGTACAAAAGCTCCAGCGTCGGCAGCGATTTGGAGGCTTCGCCGGGAGGCACTGAAATTACGGCGGGCGAGAAGCCAGTTTTGCGAAGTGAATCCATGACGCGCGCCGCGTACAATTTCTCGACCGTCGCGTCAGTGACGACCGCGCACGAACCCGGCGTCAGACCTGCGCCGCGTGCGAGTTCGCCAAGATTGTCGAGGATGTTCGCGCCGACCAGAGCGTCGTGCGACGCGGGCCCGAGTTCTATGCGAATAGTTCGCATCGCTAGGCGGGCGGCAGGATTCGCCGCGCGGCATGCACGCCGAAAGCGCCGATAACATGGTCGGCCAGTTGCTCGACTGTGAGGTCGGAGCTGTCGACTTGCACGTCGGCGCGAGCGTACGCGTCAGCGCGTTCGTCCATCAGTTCTTTGACCCGCGCGAGCGTGGGTTTTCCGCCCTCGGTCAGTTTCGGGCGCCTGGCTTTCGATCGTTCGACGCGCGCCGCTATCACTTCGGGCCTCCCCGTCAGGCATACGATCACGCCGACCCGCTTGAGCGCCACGCAATTCGATTCGTCAACCAGTACGCCGCCTCCGGTCGAAATCACTTCGGGAAATGGGCCGTGGCAATGCGGGCATCGCCGGCGATCGCTGGTCAGTTGCACGACCGCTTCTCGTTCGAGCTGCCGGAAGTGCGCCTCGCCGTCATCGGCGAAAATTTGCGCGATTGGTTTTCCGGCCCGCGCGGTTACGATCATGTCGACGTCCACGAATTCCCATCCGAGCTGGCGCGCGACAATTGGGCCGACCGAGCTTTTCCCGGTGGCCATGAATCCGGTGAGGATCAGTTTCGGCGTCATTTGCGTTGTCGCGCGAATCCAGTCGCGCGCCTCCGCTCAGTAGTTGCGGACCTGTTCGAGGAAGCCTTCGAAGTTGCGCGTAATCTCGACTAGCGAATCGCCGCCGAACTTTTCGAGAAAGGCCGCCGCGAGCTCGAACGCGACCACCGCTTCCGCGATAACCGCCGCTGCTGGTATCGCGCATACGTCGGATCGTTCGATCGCGCCGACCGCCTCCGCCTTGGTTTTGATATCAACCGACCGCAGAGGACGCATCAGGGTCGACAGCGGCTTGAACGCAACGCGCACGCGCAGCGGCTCGCCCGTGCTCATGCCGCCCTCGGTGCCGCCGGAATTGTTCGAATGACGCGTGAAGCGATGATGCTCAGCGTCGTAGCCGATTTCATCGTGCAGTTCGGACCCGCGAATCCGTCCTGCCGTGAATCCCAGGCCCAGCTCGACGCCCTTGGCGGCCTGCAGACTGAGCAACGCGAAGGCCAGGCGTCCGTCGAGTTTACGATCCCATTGCACGTGACTGCCAAGGCCGACCGGCAAGCCCGTCGCAACCACCTCGACGATACCGCCGAGCGTGTCGCCGGTTTTTTTGCACGCGTCGATCTCGGCAATGATTTTGTTTTCGGCGTCGGGATCGGCCACGCGAACCTGCGACGCTTCAGTTATTTTGCGCAACTCGGCGATGCTCAACTCAGGATGAGTCTTCGCCTCGGTTGCGCCGATGCTCGCGACGTAGCCGAGCACGTCGATTCCGAACGGCAGCAGAATCTGCTTCGCCAGCCCGCCAATCGCCACGCGCGCAGTGGTTTCGCGCGCCGACGCCCGCTCGAGCACGTCGCGAATATCTTCGAGATTGTATTTCAGCACGCCCGCAAGGTCGGCATGACCTGGACGCGCGCGCGTGACGACGTCAGCCGCGCCGCGATCGCCAGGATCGGCCGACATCTTCTTGACCCAGTTCTTGAAGTCGCGGTTCTCGATGATGAAAGTGATCGGACTGCCGAGCGATTTGCCGAAGCGGATGCCGGAAACCGGGCGCACTTCGTCCTTCTCGATCAGCATGCGGCCGCCGCGGCCGTAGCCCTTCTGGCGGCGCGCGAGATCGGCGTTGATCGCGGCAATGTCGATGTCGAAACCGGCGGGAACGCCTTCGACCGTCGCGACCAGCTCGGGGCCGTGCGATTCACCGGCAGTCAGAAATCGGAGCGTCATGCCCCCGATTCAACCAGACTGGACGCGTCCGCGAAAGCGGGTGTGAACGCGCAAATCGCCGGGTTGGGGTGTAAGTTGCATGCGCAGAGACACACGAGATGCAGGCCAACATTGTGATCGTCGGAGCGACGCGCGGATTCGAAACGCTGACGTATTCGATTCCGCAGGCGCTGGACGGTCGCGTTCAACCGGGGCATCGCGTGCTCGCTCCACTGCGCTCGCGCAAGGTGACGGGCGTGGTCACCGAAGTCGGCGAGCGACTTTCGACGAGCGAGCTGAAACCCATCCTCGAGGTGCTCGAGCCGCGGCCGCTGTTTGATCGCGCGCATCTGCAACTGATGGAGTTCCTCGCGACTTACTACATGGTTTCAATCGCCGACGCGTACCGCAGCGTGATTCCCGCGGTCGCGCGCGTCGAGTCCAGGATGGCGTACACTCTCGCGACGCCGCCCGACGCACTGGCACGCGCGACCTTCACGCGAGTCGAGCGCACGATTATTGAAAAGATCGCGAAGGGTGCCGCGACTACTCGCCAACTCGAGAAAGTCGGCCCGCCGAGCGAGGTGCGCGCTACGATTGCGCGCTTCGTCGCGGACGGTATCCTCGAGCGCCGCAATGCGACCACCGGGCGGCATCGCGAGACGGCGGATCTGGTCGCGCGACTCGTCGATGGCGCAATCGTCGACGGTGTTCGCGGCGCGAAGCAACGCGAGGTGCTGGGTGCGATCGCGAACGCCGGTGCCGCAGGCGTACGCGTCGAAAATCTGAAGGCGGCAATCGAGGGCGCGAGCGCTACGCTGAAAAGTCTCGCGAGTCGCGGGTTGATCGCGATCGAAGCAGCGCCTGCGGCATCCAACAGCGGCGCGGCGGCCGGATTTGATCTCACCGACGAGCAGCAAGTCGCGCTGGATGCGATCTCACCGGCGATCGAGCATCGCCGCTACGAAGCGTTTCTGCTGTGGGGCGTCACCGCCAGCGGCAAGACCGAAATTTATCTGAACCTCGCCGCGCGAGCGCTCGCGGCCGGGCGCAACGTTCTGATCATGGTGCCGGAGATCGCGCTGGCCGACGAAATCGTGCGCTCGTTTCGCGCGCGTTTCGGATCGCTGGTAGGTATCGCGCACAGCGCGCAGAGCGTGACCGAGCGATGGGCCAGCTGGATGGCGGCGATTGGCGGGCAGGCGCGCGTGATGATCGGTCCGCGTTCGGCGATTTTCGCGCCGATGCACGACATCGGACTGATCGTCGTCGACGAGGAGCACGACGCGTCGTACAAAAGCGAGGAAGGCATCTACTACCACGCGCGCGATCTCGCGGTCGCTCTCGCAGGATTTTCGAGTTGCCCCATCGTGCTCGGATCGGCGACGCCATCGAGTGAGTCGTATGCAAATGCGCGGCGCGGACGTTATCGCCTGCTGCGCCTGTTGCGGCGCGTGAACGATCGCGCGATGGCATCGGTTGAAGTTGTCGATATGCGCCGCGAAGTCGCCGACGTGCGCAAGCTGGCGGCGTCTAAACCTACTAATGGAGCGGGGCCCGGCGAAAAAAATTCTCAAGCGCCGGAAATTCCGGACACCGTGCCGCTATCAAACTCGCTGGTCGCAGCGCTGCGTGAAAATCTCGCGTCGGGCGGCCAGAGCATGGTGTTTCTGAACCGCCGCGGCTTCCACAATTTTCTGCAATGCCACATCTGCGGCAACGTGATTGCGTGCACGAACTGCAGCGTCAGCATGACGTTTCACATGCGCGACCGCTCGCTCCGATGCCACTACTGCGGCAATCACATCGCCGCGCCCGACACCTGTCCCGAATGCAAAGGCTACGGGCTCAAGGGGCAAGGCTTCGGCACCGAGAGGCTCACGCAGACGCTCGCGGAGTTGATGCCGGGCGCGCGTATAGAGAGGATGGATTCTGACACGAGCAGCGTGCGCGGCGCGCGGGCGCGGATGCTGGCCGAGCTTCGCGCCGGCGAAATAGATATTCTCGTCGGCACGCAGATGATCACCAAGGGCTTCGATTTTCCCGGCGTCACGCTGGCCGCGGTCGTCAACGCCGACATGGCGCTGAACATGCCCGACTTCCGCTCCGCCGAGCGCACGTTTCAGCTGCTGACGCAGATCGCGGGACGCGCGGGCCGCGGCGAGCGTCCGGGCCGCGTGATCATCCAGACCTACGCGCCGAATCACTACAGTGTCCGCGCCGCCAGGGATCAGGACTACGCGCGGTTCATGCGCCGCGAGCTGGAACTGCGCCGCGACCTTATGTATCCGCCGTTTGCGCGCCTTGCGATGGTCCGAGTCGAGGGCGCGGAGCCGCAAATTGTCAGGCGTGCAGCCGAGGCGGTCGCTAAGGCGCTGGCGAAGGACACGACGCCGGAAGGAATGCGCGTGCTGGGACCAGCGCCGGCGCCGATCGAACGGATCAAGCAGCGCTACCGATGGCAGGTGATGATAAAATCGCGCGAGTTGAAACCGATGCGCGCCGCGATTTCCGCGATGCGCGCCGAGGTCGGCCCGTCAGCCGAGCGCGACGATATATTCCTCGCGATCGATATCGATCCGGTAAGGATGTTGTGAGAACTGAGAAAATGAACGAGACGAACGAACCTCACCTGATTCATCATGTGCCGCGAGCGCGTCATGCCTTCGACGTGAAGATGCACGACGGCGCGACGATTCATGTTCGCCAACACGGTATCCCCGGCGCGCCGCGGCTCGTGCTCAGTCACGGCAACGGCCTCGCGATCGACGGCTACTTTCCATTCTGGGGACCGCTGCGCGCGCGCTACGAGGTAATTGTCTTCGACTTCCGCAATCACGGGCACAACCCGCTGCATGGCGCGGAAGGACATACGTGGCAGAACTTCATCGCGGACATGGATGTCATCTGGCATGCGGTCAATCGCGAGCTCGGAGCGAAGCCGGCCGCCGGGCTGTTCCATTCGCTGTCGGGCGTCACCGCTGCGATGCATGCGCTCAAGTACGGACGGCGATTCGACGCGCTGGTGCTGTTCGATCCGCCGGTCTATCCGCGCGCCGGTCATCCGATTCAATACCTGCAGCAGTCCGACAAGGAGTCACTCGCCTCGCGCGCAGCGCGGCGGCCCGAGCGGTACAAGGATCCGCTGGAACTGGCGAAGCAGTTTGCGAGGCGCTTCAAAAGCTGGGTGCCTGACGCTTACGAGCTGATGGCGCGCGCGACGCTGCGGCACGATCGCGCGAGCGGCGACTGGATTCTCGCGTGTCCGCGCGAATACGAGGCGCACGTTTTTTCCAGCGGCGCGAATCCCGACCTGTGGCCGCAGATGGCGCATTGCCCGGTGCCGGTGAAACTCGTGTGCGGCGATCCTACTCTCGACGAAGTGATGCCGCCGGCGCTGATCGGGCGCGCGATGGCCGAGGAGCTCGGGCTGCCGTACGAAGCGATTCCGGGGACGACGCATTTTCTTCAAATCGAGCGTCCCGCCGAGTGCATCCGCGCGGTCGAATCGTTTCTCGCGCCGCTCGGACTCGCCGCGCCAGCCACCCTTTGATAGATTTGTAAATACAGATGGCCCTGCTGAAAATTCGCAAGTTTCCCGACGATACGCTCAAGGAGCCGGCCGCGCCGGTCAAGAATATCAACGGCAACGTCGAGGGGCTGATCGACAGCATGGTGCAGACCATGTACGCCGCGCCGGGCGTGGGTCTCGCGGCGCCGCAGGTCGGAGAGTCGAAGCGGATCATAGTGCTCGACACCGATCACGAAAATCCGGGCAAGCATCTGCTGAAACTGATCAACCCGCAGGTGGTCGAGGCCGAGGGCAAAATCGTTTGGGAAGAAGGATGCCTGTCGGTGATCGATTACACGGCCGACGTGGAACGCGCGGCGCACGTGCTGGTGCGCGCGTGGACGCCTGACGAAAAGGAAATCGAGATCGAGGCCGATGAGTTGCTCGCGGTCGCGCTGCAGCACGAGATCGATCACCTGGACGGCAAGCTCTTCATCGATCGCATCAGCCGCATCAAGCGCGAGCTCTACAAGCGCAAGCTCAAGAAATTAATCAAGGAGGGAAAGGCCGACAGCGTCAGTCCCTCCTCGGTGCGGATCTAAAATCGCCGAACCACTAGCAGGCTCTTGATAGGTCAAAAGCCTGCTCCCCCTCTCTGTCTCCCCCGCAAAAGAGCGGGAGAGAAGATCAAGGAACGCAGCATCTTTTACGCACGGTGATCAGATAGCACTAGTGGAAGGTTCAAAAACTTGCCCAACACCCCGCTAAGGATCGTTTTCATGGGCACTCCGGGCTTGGCGGCCCATATTTTGGAGCGGCTGGTGACGGCTTCAGGAGCCATCTTCAGAGTCGTCGGAGTCGTGACGCGTCCGGATCAGCCGCGAGGACGCGGGCTCGGGATGGAGCCGAGCGAAGTCGGCGCGGTCGCGGCGAGGCATCAGATTCCGACACTAAAGCCGGTCAAAATTCGGACGCCCGAATTTCTAAGCGAGCTGAAAGCATTCGAGCCCGATCTCCTGATGGTGGCCGCTTACGGACGAATTCTGCCGAACTCGATCCTCGACGTCCCGAAGATCGCGCCGATGAATGTACACGCGTCGCTCTTGCCGCGGCATCGCGGCGCCGCTCCGGTCGAAGGCGCGATCCTCGCGGGCGACGCCGAGACGGGAGTCACCATCATGCGGATCGTCGAGCAGATGGACGCCGGCCCGATGTACTTCCAGCGCAAGATTCCGATTGAGCCGAACGACACGCAGGGAACGCTGAAGGAAAAACTCGCGGAGGTCGGAGCGTCCGCGATGCTCGAGGCGATCGATCTCGCCGCAGGAGGCGCGCTGGTCGAAACGCCGCAGGACGAATCGGTCGCCACCTACACGTCGCAGATCGAAAAGAAGGACGCAGTGATCGACTGGACTTTGAGCGCCGCGCAGATCGAGCGGATGACGCGAGCATACGATCCGTGGCCAGTCGCGCGCACGCGACTCGGCGGCGACGAAGTTCTCATCTGGCGCGCCGCGGTCGAGGATGAATCTCAGTGGGGCGGGCCGCCGTGCCCGCCTCCCGGCACCATCGTGAGCATGAAACCGAATCCAGTAGTCCAATGCGGAACCGGCCGACTGAAGCTGATCGAAGTGCAGGCGCCCGGGCGCAAGAGAATGTCCGCGGCTGACTTCCTCCGCGGCAAACGCGTGGAAGCCGGGGCGCGATTCGGCGCATGACGGACGCACCGGCAGGAGCGGCGCGAACTGACGAAGGGCTCGCGTCGCGGATGGCTGCGGTCGAGATCCTTTATCGAGTCGATCAGGAGTCCGGCTACGCCGACGTTCTGCTCGGCGGGCGGCTGCCTGATTTTGCTCCCGCCGACCGAAGGCTGATCACGCGGCTGGTGCTGGGGACGCTCGCGTGGCAGGGACGCCTCGACTTCGAGTTGACGCATCTCACTGGGCGCAAGCTCGCCGGCATTCAGCCCGAGGCGTTGGCGATCATGCGGATGGGGCTTTTTCAGCTTCGATTTCTCGACCGGATTCCGCAGCACGCTGTGGTCGATACCGCGGTCAGTCTCGCCAAGCGGATTCCCACGGCGCGCAAAGCGTCGGGCTTCGTCAACGCGGTGATGCGCCGTGCGACGCGCGAGACCGCGCCGATGCCGCCGCGCGGACACAACGAGAAGAGCTATCTTGCGGTCGCGTATTCGCATCCGCGCTGGATGGTCGAGCGATTCGTCGATTGGTTCGGGGTCGAGAATGCCGAGCGCCTGATGACTGCGAACAACGACGCCGCGCCCAACGTCATCAGGCTAAATCTAACGCGCGGTCCTCGCGCAGAGTTAATCGAGAAGCTGACCGCGGACGGTTTCGAGATTGGCTCGAACGGACGCGCGCCCGAAACGATCGTGCTGAAGAGCGCGGGGCGATTCGAGTCGGTTTCGTATCGCGAGGGCTTGTTCCATGCACAATCCGAGGCCTCGCAAATGATCGCGCGGATGCTGGCTCCCAGAGCAGGCGCGACGGTTGTCGATTGTGCTGCGGCGCCCGGTGGCAAGGCGACTCATCTTGCCGAGATGGTCGGCGAGCGCGGTCGAGTTATCGCCGTGGACCTCAATTTCAACGGACTGAAGAACGCGCGCGACCTGGCGCGCCGCCTGCGGCATCGCAATGTCGAGTTCGTTTGCGCCGATCTGACCAGATCGGCGCCGCTTGCGCCGTCGAGCGTCGAGTACGTGCTCCTCGACGCGCCCTGCACTGGCCTCGGGACACTTCGAGAACATCCTGAGATAAAGTGGCGCCTGAAACCGACCGATTCGGCGCGCATGGCTGCGATTCAGTCGCGGATGCTCGAGAACGCGACAGCGCTGGTACGTCGTGGGGGAGCGATCGTCTATTCGGTTTGCAGTATCGCGCCCGAAGAGGGCGAAGGCGTGGTCGATGGATTTCTCGCGCGCCACGCCGACTTCGCAATCGATCGCGGTTTATCGGGTCGAGACGAGTTTAGAGACGTCATCGATGCGCGAGGATTCATGAAGACGCGGCCCGACCTCGGCGGGCTCGACGGATTCTTTGCCGCGCGATTGATTCGGCGCTAAAATTTTTGTTAACTACGGCGCAGCACGTGGACGAGCACTTCATAATCTTCGGACCGAGCGGCGACCGATGATCGCGGGGGCTGCCAAAGCCGGTCACGATTCGAATCCGAATCATTTGGGTCCGAACAGCTGGACGCTGGCGTTCGCGCTGGGCGTGCTTACGATCATGCTCGCCGGATGTTCCTCGCAGAATTACACGCCCGCGCCGCTCTCTGGCACCAGCTACTACGCGCCATCGCACGAGACCTATAGAACGACTCGCACCGAAGTCGCTTCATGGTATGGGCCGGGTTTCGCGGGGCGACGCACGAGCACCGGCGAGGTTTACAATCCCGAAGGTCTGACGGCTGCGTCCACCACGCTGCCCCTGGGCTCGCACGTACGAGTGGTGAATCCCGACACCGGGAGGTCGGTGGTAGTCAGAATCAACGATCGTGGACCGTACGTGCGCGGGCGCTCGCTCGACCTCTCGCATGGCGCCGCGCAACAAATCGGGCTCACCGGCAAGGGAGTAGGCAGAGTGCAGGTGACGCCTACCGCCAGCAGCACGCCGGCGCTGACTTCAGTTACGTCGACGTATGCTGAAAGCTCTGTCGTCACCCCGTCGCGCCATGTGAATTACATCTCGTACTCGTCGCGGCCGGCGTACGTCGCGGTCAGACGCCGGCACTATCACTACACTCGCTACACTTCGTCGCGGACAGTCTCAAATCCCATCGGCACATGGCTCGCGAGCGCATTTCCGCGCTTCTGATTGTTGCGTTTTGTGGAGCGCGCGCAAACGCGCGTACTCGGAAACCGGAACCGGCTTCGCGTCGCGCGAAGCTGTCCGGGGCCCATTCCTCCCCTCGGTTGCTCGGGTCGTCAGGGTGACAGAGTAGTCGCGCCGTGCTCGGGGGCTGGGTGACACGAAAGGCGGGATTCGCAATCGTCTGACGCTGCGGTTAATCTCTGCACATGGCTCCCTCCGCCGAAGATCTTCACGACAAGATAGCTCCCTCGATTCTGTCCGCGGACTTTGCGCGGCTCGGCGAGGAAATTCGCGCGGTCGAAAAGGCCGGCGCCGATATGATTCATTTCGACGTGATGGACGGGCACTTCGTGCCTAACATCTCGATTGGAATCCCGGTGATGGAGTCGGTGCGCAAGGTCACGAAGCTGCCGCTCGACGCGCACCTGATGATTTCCGAGCCCGCGCGATACGTCGAAGCATTCGTGAAGGCTGGCGCCAATTCGATTTCGGTGCATTGCGAGGTATGCCCCGATATCCCCGCGATGGCGAAGCGAATCCACGACCTCGGCGCGCGCGCGTCAATCGGGATCAATCCCGAGACCGACGCCGACAAGGTGCTGCCCTTCGCCGAGCATCTCGACATGATCCTCGTGATGAGCGTGCATCCGGGCTTCGGCGGCCAGCAGTTCATTCCCGCCGCGCTCGACAAGCTGCGCTACATCCGGCGCGAGTTGAAGCGTCGCGGACTCAGCATCGACGTCGAGATCGACGGCGGCGTGAAGCTCGACAATATCGTGGATGTGAAGGCGGCCGGCGCGAACGTTTTTGTGTCAGGCTCCGGAATCTTCGGCAAGCCCGACTACGCTAAGGTGATGGGCGAGATGCGCGACCTGGTCGCGCACACGCCTCCCGAAGTCTAGCCGACCGTTCACTGACCATGCGACGAAAGAAAACGGGACTCGCAGGCTTCACTCTTATCTTTCTGGGTATCGGCGCTTACGGAACCTCGGTCGCGTGGCTCAAGACTCGCACCATGGCTCCAGTGAACATTCCGATCTCGATGGCGATCGGTCATATCCGCACACGGGAGTTTAAGGTCAATGTGGATATGCCGTACACAATCGACATTGAAGTACAAAAGACGATCCCGATTCAGACACTGAATTGTCTGCTCGGGACAAGGGTCGTCGGAAGTTCTGGGACGTTTGAGGACTGCCCGGACCAACCACCTGTCATTAAGGCGTCTTGGTTACTTACGAGCGATGGGCAGACCGTCGCGAAAGGCTCCAGCGATGACCATAGATACGGTGACTGGATGAAAGATTCTGTATCTCGTGAACTCGGAAATTTCCAAGGCCAAAGCGGACGGCGGTACGTGTTGGACGTAAATGTGCTTGCGGACGGAAGCGCACTTGCCCTCGGAACCCCTCGCCTGAGAGTCAAAGCGGATCCAGATCCCTTCTGGGCCCCGCCGTTTCTGAGCTTCGCCCTTCTCGGCGTGATGATCATGCTGGTTCTGCTCGGCAGCATCTCGATTTTCTTTGCCCTGTAAGGATTTTCGCCGGACTCGCGCGCCATCCCCTCGGATGCTATAAACACTCGTCTGTACTTTCCCGATTACGCGCAACCGGAGACGGGGTGTAGCTCAGCCTGGCCAGAGCACTGCGTTCGGGACGCAGGAGTCGCTGGTTCAAATCCAGTCACCCCGATTCTTTCTTTTCAGCGAATTGCCCTCCGGGGGTGAGCCAGCACAAACGTGATCACTGAGCTCCTTCTGATACTCGGCGCGTACCTGATGGGGTCGATTCCCACCGGCGTGATCGTCGGACGCCTTCGCGGCTTCGATCCGCGCGCGGTCGGGTCCGGCAATATCGGGACGTCCAACGTAATCCGCGCCGGCGGTATGAGTGCTGCGGTGATGACTCTGGTTGGCGACGCGCTCAAAGGCGCGATCCCGGTGATTGTCGCCCGCGCCGCGGGCTTTCCTCCTGCGACCATTGCGTGGGTCGGCCTGGCCGCATTTATCGGTGCGATTTGCTCTGTCTTCCTCGGCTTCAGCGGAGGGAAAGGCATCGCTTGCGCGCTGGGTATCTGGCTGGCGATCTCGCCGATGGCCATCCTGATTGCCCTGATGGCCTTTGCCGTGACCCTCGCGATCAGCCGAATCATGTCGCTCTCCTCGATGGTCGCGGCTATCGCGCTTCCGCCGACAGTCGCTGCGCTCGGCCTGCCGCATCACTATTTGCTGCTGGCGATCCTGATGACGGCGCTAGCCCTGTTCCGCCACCGCGAGAATATCCAGCGGCTGACGCGCGGCGAGGAGCCGAAGTTTCAGCCCCGGCGCAGCGGCAGCGCTGCGTCCTGACGGGTGCCTGCCGATTAATCGGACGCCCGCCAGTTAAGCACCCTGTCAGTTCTCTGGAGCAAGCCTGCGAACAATTCTGATGCCGCCGTGCGTATCGCAACGCCGTTGGCCCTTGGCACTGCGCTTGCGTTGCCCTTGCGCCGGATGTTGCCGCGATCCCGCCGGATGGACTAGGTATCTGTCTGTAGCAATAGGAGATAGGCCTATGACTTCAGCGGAAAAAAAGGAATTAGCCACGGAATTTCTCAGTGAGTTCGAAGATCCCGATCCGGTGCGGCTCGCCACAATGGCCGCCAACGACTTCGAGTGGAAGGTCATGACCAACATGCCGGGCATGCCTCCCGTCAAAGGGCATGAGGGACTCAAGACTCTCGCGAAGGGGATCAAGACGATGATGCCCGGCGGTCTGGGTCTCAAAATCGACACGATCATCTGCGAAGGCGACCGCTGCGCAATTCAGGCGGAATCGAACACCACCGCGGCTAACGGGAAGAAATACAACAATCGCTACCACTTCGACATTCGCTTCGACGGCGACAAGATTGCCGAAGTCCGCGAGTATTGCGATACCAATCACGCCCGGGAGGTTTTCTTCAGCAATTAACGCGCCCCGCGGAACCGTCCTGCCGCGCGCGCGAAACGAGGGTCTTGAACCAGCCGCATCCGAAGAGAATGGTTATGGGGGATGGAAGCCAGGGCCGGCATGTGCTCGCGCGGCCAGTCTGAGCAGGGACCGAGAGGAGACTTATGAAGAAGGTTGAGGCGATCATCAAACCGTTCAAGCTCGACGAGGTCAAAGAGGCCCTGTCGAGCATCGTGATGCAGGGTCTCACGGTCAGTAAGGTCGAGAGATCCGGCCGTCCGAAGGTAAAGCTCGCAGTAGTTGTTTCGGACGAGCTGGTGGCGCAGGTCGTCGACACTATCGAGCGCGCGGCGCGGATCTGAGCGACCGAGAGGAGACTTATGAAGAAGGTTGAGGCGATCATCAAACCGTTCAAGCTCGATGAGGTCAAAGAGGCCCTGTCGAGTATCGGTGTGCAGGGTCTCACGGTCAGCGAGGTGAAGGGGTTCGGCCGTCAGAAGGGGCATACCGAGCTTTACCGCGGCGCCGAGTACGTCGTGGATTTTCTGCCCAAGGTCAAGCTCGAAATAATCGTCTCGGACGAGTTGGCGGCCCAAGTGGTGGAGACTATCGAGCGCGCGGCGCGAACCGGCAGAATCGGCGACGGCAAAATCTTCGTCATGCCAATGGAAGAAGTGGTGCGTATCCGCACCGGCGAGCGCGGCGTCAACGCACTCTAACAACTCCGTCCGATAACCTTTCGCGAAAGACGCGCCGCGCGGATTTCGCGTCTTTTCTTCCACTGGGTGCAGGGGTCACCCCTGCCGCCCACCGCGGAGGTGATTATTTTTCTGTCTTCCTGACCCCGCGGCCGAAGTCCCACTTGCGACCCTTCTTGAACTCGCTCACGATTCGCCGCGACACCACCATCCGATGCACTTCGTCGGGTCCGTCGTAAATTCGAGCGAAGCGCGCGTGACGGTACATCCGGGCCAGCGGAGTGTCCTCCGACACGCCCATCGCGCCATGCACCTGGATCGCTCGATCGATCACGTCGTGCAACACCTTCGCGCCGAAAAATTTGATCAGTGATATCTCGACCCGCGCCTCGTCGCCCGCGTCGATCTTCGCCGCCGCATTGAGCGTGAGCAATCGAGCGGCCTGGATCTCGGCGGCGGAGTCGGCAATCCAGTTCTGAATCGTCTGCTTGTCGGACAGCGGGCCGCCGAACGCCTGTCGATTGATCGCGCGATCCACCATCAGTTCGAACGCGCGCTGCGCCTGCCCTAGCCATCGCATGCAATGGTAGATGCGTCCCGGGCCGAGCCGCTTCTGCGCGATCGTAAACGCCTGCCCACGCGGGCCGAGCAGGTTCGTCAGCGGCACGCGCACGTCGGTGTATTTGATCTCGCAATGGCCGCCCGACGTCTCGCCCATCACGGGTACGATGCGCACGATCTGGTAGCCCTTGGTGTCTGTCGGCACGACTATCATGCTGAAGCGCTCGTGCGCCGGCGCGTCGGGCTCGGTCACGCACATCACGGTCGAGAATGCGGCGACGTTGGCGCCGCTGGTGAACCACTTGTGGCCGTTGATTACCCATTCGTCGCCGTCCTGCACTGCGCGCGTGCGCAATCCGGTCGGGTCGGCCCCGGACACTTCGGGTTCGGTCATCGAGAAGCTCGGATAGATGTCGCCGTTGACCAGGGGCGCGAGCCAGCGTTTTTTCTGTTCGGGATTTCCGTACAGGTGCAGCATGGTGGCGTCCTGCGCGGAATGCGTCCCGAGGCCGGCGATCGCGTACTCGCTGCGCCCGACGATTTCATTGACGAACACATAGGGCATGAACTCGAGTCCGCCGCCGCCGATTTCCTTTGGCAGCCCGAGCGCCCACAGCCCGCGCTTTTTCGCCTCGGCCTGGATTGCTTTGAACGTGCGCGACGCGTCCTCTCCGCCCCGCTCGAGAATCTTCTCGTTGGGATAGATCAACTCGTTCAGAAATCCGGAAACTCGATTGCGCAGGTCCTGTACTTCGGGACTAGCTTCAATTTCAGCAACACTTTGCATCGTAGTTCTCCCCGTGAGCGGAGTCGCTCAGGACTGTATCCCCTCTCCCTGCAAGGGAGAGGATCAAGGTGAGGGTCCTTATACAGCGCGCTATTTCGCGCGCGATTCACGATTCTGCTCTGCTCCGAACTCCTGCGCAAACAGAAGTACGGTGGGCTGCGATCACGCGCTGTGATAGCAACGAATAATCACGCTGCGCAGAAAGGAAGCACCACTATGATCGATCTTTACACCTGGACGACGCCCAATGGACGCAAGCCCGCAATCATGCTCGAAGAGTGCGGGCTCGAGTACTCGGTTCATCCCGTGAACATTCGCGAGCAGGAGCAGTTCAAGCCCGAGTTCGTGAAGATTTGTCCGAACAGCAAGATTCCCGCGATTGTCGATCACGACGCGGGCGTCTCGATTTTCGAGTCGGGCGCGATACTCGTGCATCTGGCGGAAAAGACCGGCAAGTTCCTGCCGGCGAAAGATCCCGGACGTGCGAAGGTGCTCGAATGGCTCTTTTGGCAGATGGCAAATGTCGGTCCGATGTTCGGTCAAGCGGGCCATTTCGTTAACGCCGCGCCCGAAAAAATTACGTACGCGATCGATCGCTACGCCAACGAATCAGCGCGGCTGATCAAGGTACTCGACAATCAGTTGGCGAATACCGAATACATGGCTGGCGCCTATTCAATCGCGGACATCGCCACCTATCCCTGGGTCGTCGTTGGCTTCCCTGCCATCAAGGCGGTGAAGCCCGACGCAGTTGGCGAAGGCGCGAACGTCGCGCGATGGCTAGCCGCAGTCGGCGAGCGTCCCGCCGTGAAGAAGGGCATGGAAGTGCCCAAGGTCTAGCTTCGAGTACCGCCGCTAGCGATTGAGCGAAGCCATCATCGCGGCGGGATATCGACCTCCGGCTGCGACGCCTTTCGGTGCGACCTCGTCGATTCGCTTGAGGTCGTCGGCAGTGAGCACGACATCGAGCGCGCCGACGTTCTCTTCGAGATACTTGCGGCGCCTGGTACCTGGTATCGGCACGATATCCTCGCCTTGCGCGAGCACCCACGCGAGCGCGAGCTGCCCGGGCGTGCAGTGCTTGTCTTTTGCGATCGCTTCGATACGCGCGACGAGCTGGAGATTCTTGTCGAAATTCTCGCCCTGGAAGCGCGGCGAGAACCGCCGCAAATCGTCGGGCGCGAGGTCGTCGAACTTGCGAATCTGGCCGGTTAGAAATCCGCGCCCGAGCGGACTATACGCGACCAGCCCGACTCCCAGCTCGCGGCAGGTCGCGAGCGTTCCCTCTTCGGGCTCGCGGCTCCACAGCGAGTATTCATTCTGCAGCGCCGCGATCGGATGCACCTTGCACGCGCGCCGAATCGTCTCCGGGGCGGCTTCGGACAGGCCGAGGTAACGCACTTTGCCGTCTTTCACCAACTGCGCCATCGCGCCGACCGTATCCTCTATCGGCGTGTTGGGGTCGACGCGATGCTGGTAGTAAAGATCGATCGTGTCGATGCCGAGGCGCTTGAGGCTCGCGTCGCAAGCGGATGCGCACATACTCGGGGCGGCCGTTGATTTCGCGATAAGTGGGATCAGAAGGTTTGCGCACGATTCCGAACTTGGTCGCGACTACGACTTTGTCGCGCCGCCCGCGAATCGCTCTGCCGACCAGCTCCTCGTTGCGATGCGGCCCGTAGGCGTCCGAGGTGTCCCAGAAGGTGACGCCGAGTTCGAGCGCGCGCTCGAGAGTGTCCATCGACTGCGCATCGTCGCGCGGCCCGTAAAAATCCGACATGCCCATGCATCCGAGGCCGATCGCCGACACGGTCAATCCACTTCTTCCAAGCTGTCTGGTTTTCATTTTTTCAGTTTGCGTCACTCTAGCTGACTGAGTACAGCAATTTCATTTGACAGCGCGCGCCTCGATGCGCTGAATTCGAGCGATGGCAGAACCTGCGCCGTCGGTTCCCAAACCCGATCTTCACGGATCGATCAATCACGTCTCGATCACCGTCAGCGATCTTCCGGCGGCGATGAAATTTTTCGGGCCGATGCTGAAATTCCTCGGCTACACGGTCGGCGAAATTTTTGACGATACGCGAACCGGCGGACGCCTCACGTTCAATATCAATGAGTCCAACGGAACCGCGTTCAACGTCTGGCAGGCGAAGATGGACCATCCGTTCGAGGTCTATGAGCCGGGACTGCATCACGTGGCCTTCAACGTCCAGCGGCACCAGCAGGTCGATGAGGCGTGTGCGTTGGTACGTTCTCTCGGCGCCGAAATTCTCGACGGGCCGGGCGAGTTCCCGTTCGGACCCGGCGGCTACTACGCCTTCTACTTTCTCGGGCCTGACCGGCTGAAATTCGAAATCGTGCATATGCCACTGGCCGAGCGGAACTACCGGCGCATGATCGACGCCCTCGAACGCGGGTCGCGCTGACGATGCGATACCGCGCGCTCAGCGACGTTCGGGTTGTCGACCTCACTCACTTCATTGCGGGACCGTACGCGACGAAGTTGCTGGCGGACATGGGCGCCGACGTCGTCAAGGTCGAGCCGCCATGGGGCGACGGCGGACGCAAGCTGGGGCCGCATCGCGCGGCCGATGAAGATCGCGGCGGCCTGTTCGCGTTTCTCAATCTCAACAAACTCGGCGTCACGCTGAACCTGAAGCATGAGCGCGGCCGCGAACTTCTCGCGGGACTGCTCGACGACGCCGATCTCCTGATCGAAAATTTCGCGCCCGGCACTTTGGCTGCGCTTGGAGTCGCACCTGACGAGTTGATCGCAAAGTTCCCGAAGCTGTCGGTCGTTTCAATTTCGAATTTCGGGCAGGACGGGCCGGAGCGCGACGGCAAGTTGAACGACCTGGTGCTGTTCGCGCGCGGCGGATGGACGTTTCCAGTCGGCGAGCCCAATCGCGAACCGCTGACGCCGCCGGGCTCGCTCGCGCAATATGTCGCGGCGCTGTATGGCGCGATTGCCGCGATGCAGGCTCTGGCGGCGCGCGATTTAGGACGTGGGCACGGACAGCATATCGACGTGTCGATTCTCGAGGCGACAGTCGCCACGATGATCTACGAGACCGTCACGTTTCAGTACACCGGCATCCTAGCGCAACCGCGCGGGCAAGCGCTTCGCGGTCGGTCCGTTCTTGATCGTCACGCTGAAATGCAAAGACGGATACGCGGGCCTGCATTGTGTGACCGACAAACAGTTCGAAGGGCTGTGCGATCTGATGGGGCGGCGCGAGCTTGCTTCCGATCCGCGGTTCAACACCGCGCTGAACCGGATGCTCAACAACGACGCACTGCTTGAAATCGTCGAAGCATTTTTCATCGGGCGCGAGCGCAAGTGGCTGTACCGCGAGGGGCAGCGCCGCGCGATTCCTCTCGTGCCGATCCCGAGCGTGGCCGAAGTGCTCGAGTGGGAGCAGACGCGGGCGCGCAATTATTTCGAGACGATCGACGATCCAGTGCTCGGCAAGATTCGCGTGCCGGGGACTCCGCTGCGGCTGACGTCGCATCGCGCGGAAGCGTCGCGGCCGGCGCCGCGACTCGGCGAGCACAATCGCGAAATATTCGGCGGGCGATTGGGACTCAGCGACAGCGCGATCGAGATTCACTGAAAAGAGCGGGCACGATATGAACTCGATCTTCGACGGCAAGCTTCGCGTGCTCGACATCTCGATGGGATGGGCGGGGCCGCTGGTCGGGCAGATGTTCGCCGAGATGGGCGCCGACGTGATCAAGGTCGAGGACACGCATCACTTCGACTGGTGGCGCGGTTCGCTCTCGATGGGGCCGCCGGAGATGCAGCCGATCGAGCGCGCGGCGGTCTTTAACACCGCCAATCGCGGCAAGCGAGGAGTTACGCTCGACCTCGCCGCAGCGCGCGCGGAATTGAAATCCTGAAACGGCTGATCGAGGTCTCCGACATCCTGGTCGAGAATTTCAGTCCGGGCGTGATGGATCGGCTCGGGCTCGGCTACGAAGCTGTACGCGCGATTAATCCGCGGCTCATCATGATCTCGATGCCGTCGTTCGGGAGCGACGGCCCAGAATGCAACGCGCGCGGCTACGGCAACACGGTCGAGGCGATGGCGGGAGTGACGGGACTCACCGGCTACCACGACGGCGACGGGCAGCGTTACACGCTCAGCAACGCGCTCGGCGATCCGGTTGGCGGATTGCACGGCGTATTCGCGCTGATGGTGGCGCTGCGCGAGCGCGAACGAACTGGGCGCGGGCAATTGATCGAGCTGGCGCAGGTCGAGTCACTGATTCCGTTCGTCGCCGACGCGATGCTTGATTTTCAATTCACTGGAAAAGTGCCGGCGGCGCGCGGCAACCGGCATCGCGAGCATGCGCCGCACGGAATTTACCGGTGCGCGGGGGACGACAACTGGATCGCGCTTGCCTGCGAGACTGACGATCAGTGGCGAAGCCTCGCGCATGCGCTGGGGATCGAGCGACTGATGAGCGCTTCGCGACTGCGTCGGCGCGGAAAGCCAACGAGGATGCGCTCGACGCGGAATTGTCGCGCGCGATTGCGCCGCTGAACGCCGACGATTGCGTCGCGCGTCTTCGCGAGGCGGGAGTGCTCGCTGCGCCGGTGAATCCAGCGTCGGCGGTGATGGCCGATCCGCAAATCCAGAGCCGCGAATATTTCGTCGCGATCGATCGCGCCGTCGTCGGGACGCATCTCTATCCGGGCGCCGTCGCGCGCATCCCGGATACTCCGCTGCGCGCCGATACTCCTGCGCCGCTGTTGGGCGAGCATAACCGGCAGGTCTTCGCGGAGACGCTCGGGATGACTGACGATGAGATCTGCGGAGCTCGAGCGGATCGGCGTGATCGGATCGAGTCCGCGGCATATCGCGTGGGAAATGATCGTCCTCAGTGGGCGGGCCGATTGGATTAGCGGACGTTGTCTTTCGGGACGAAACCTTTCAGGCCTTTGAACGCGCCGTCGAGGACTTCTATCTGTGCGCCCTTGTCGTCGCTGCTGACGATTCGCACGGGAGTGTTGTTGTCGACCTGCTTGGCGGCGAGGCCTTCGCCGAGGCCTCCGATCATTCCGCCGACGCCGCCCTGCTTTTTCAAATCGACCAGTTTGATGAACGTGTTCTCGTCGGGATAGACGGCTACGGTGTTCTCGCCGTTGTGCGCGACCAGTTTATGACCGCATCCGGCGAGCGCGAGCGCGCCTCCGATCACGAATGCGCAGATGACGATCGTCGAAATTCGCATCGAGAGTTCACCTCTATCGCGGGTTCTAGCATGAGCTTCAGGAAAACGGCCATATCTTTCTGTGGAGAAATTCGATAGTTGCTGAAGTCGAAAATTGCGGGGGATTCGGGGGCGTGATAGGCTTCGCGATTCGGCTCGGCGGGCGTAAGCGCCCGGAGCAAATCGTAATGCGAATCGGCCTGATCTCTGACACTCATATCCCCGAAGCCTGCGAGCATCTTCCGGAAAAGGTGTTCGAGGTGTTTGCGGGGATCGATCTCGTGATGCATGCGGGCGACGTGTATGTGAATCGCGTGCTCGACGAGTTGTCGGCGATCGCGCCGGTGATCGCGGCGCTCGGCAATGGCGATGAAGGCCTCGATGGGCATCGCTATCGGCTCGAGGCCGACGATCGCGTGCGCGAGGCGCATCTGGTCGAGATCGCGGGCGTGCGAATCGGGCTGGTGCATGCGATTCCGACGCCGGACGAGACGTCGGAGGAAGTGTTCGCGCGCGCGATGAATACGCAATTCGGCGGGCCGGTGGACGTGGTCGTGCAGGGACACAGCCACGTCGAGGGTGTGACGCGGTTCGGCGCGACGCTGGTCGTCAATCCGGGCAGCGCGACGCTGCCGCGCAATCTGGTCGGAGTGCCGGGAACGGTCGCGATACTCGAAATCGGAAACGGCGGCGAAGTCTCCGCCGAAATAATCAGCCTGGGCTAGCGCCGGCGGTCACGAGCGATCCAGGAGGAATTGTTGTCTGCGGAAAACGCAGTGCCCGCGACCAAACGCGCGGTCACGATGGAAAAACTGGTCAACCTGTGCAAGCGGCGCGGAATTGTTTTCCCGACCAGCGACATCTACGGGGGACTCGGATCCACTTTCGACTACGGCCCGCTCGGCGTCGAGCTGAAGCGCAACGTCAAGGAAGCGTGGTGGCGCGAGATGGTCCAGTACCGCAGCGACGTGCTGGGGCTGGACTCCGCGATTTTTCAGCATCCGCGGACGTGGGAAGCGTCGGGGCATCTGCAAAATTTCACCGACCCGATGGTCGATTGCAAAGCGTGCAAGAATCGTTTTCGCGCCGATAAAATCGAAGGCGACAAATGCCCCGAGTGCGGCGGCGAGCTGACGCCGGCGCGCAATTTCAACCTGATGTTCAAGACCTTCATGGGGCCGGTCGAAGAGACCGCGGCGGTGGTCTACCTGCGGCCGGAAACCGCGCAGGGAATTTTCTCGAACTTCGAGAACATCGTGGATACGCAGCGGGTCAAGCTGCCGTTCGGCGTCGCGCAGCAGGGCAAATCGTTCCGCAACGAAATCACCACCGAGAATTTCATTTTCCGCACGCGCGAGTTCGAGCAGATGGAGATGGAGTTTTTCGTCCGTCCCGATCGCGAGGAAGAAGAGAAGTGGTATCGCTACTGGGTCGATTTCCGATTCAACTGGCACGTCAAGTTCGGAATCAAGACCGACCATCTGCGCAAGCGCGAGCATGCGACCGATGAGTTGTCGCATTATTCGAGCGGCACTACCGATATCGAGTTTCTGTATCCGTTCGGATGGGGCGAGCTCGAGGGCGTGGCCAAGCGCGGCAGCTTCGACCTCGATCAGCACGCGAAGTTCAGCGGCAAGGACCTGACTTATTTCGACGAGGACACCAAGACGCGTTTTCGGCCGTGGGTGATCGAGCCGGCGCTCGGCGTCGATCGCGCGATGCTGGCGTTCATGCTCGACGCGTACGACGAGGACGTGGTCGATAACGAGGAGCGAATCGTGCTGCGGCTCGATCCGCGACTCGCGCCGATCAAAGTTGCGGTGTATCCGCTGCTGCGCAAGGCCGGACAGCCGGAAAAAGCGATCGCGATTCGCGACGCGTTGAAGCGGCATTTCACGGTCGCCTACGATCAAGCGGGATCGATAGGCCGGCGCTATCGGCGTCAGGATGAAGTCGGGACGCCGTACGGCGTGACGATCGATCATCAGACGATGGAAGACGATACGGTGACGATTCGCGATCGCGATGCGATGACGCAGGAGCGCGTGCCGGTCGCGCGGCTGGTCGAAGTGATCACAGATCGAATCGGCTGGACGCGTTAAAAACTAAAAATTTAAAATTGTCGCCGCACGGTTTTGACGCGGTGAGGGGAGCAACGATTTCACATGGGTCGCATTCATCCTGAGATTTACTTTTTCGGTGCGGGCGTGGCGGAAGGACGCGCCGAGATGCGCAATTTACTGGGAGGCAAGGGCGCGAATCTCGCCGAGATGGCGCGGCTCAAGCTGCCGGTGCCGCCCGGATTCACTATCTCGACGCAAGGTCTGCAACTACTTTTACGATCACGGGCACAAGTATCCGAAGGGGCTGACCGAAGGCGTGGCGAAGAGCGTCGCGCGAGTCGAGAAGGCGCTCGGGCGCAAGTTCGGCGACGCGAAAAATCCGCTGCTGGTGTCGGTGCGATCGGGCGCGCGCGTTTCGATGCCGGGGATGATGGACACGGTGCTGAATCTCGGGCTCACCGACGAGACGGTGAAGGGACTCGCGGAAATCAGCGGCAACCCGCGCTTCGCGTGGGACTCGTACCGGCGGTTCTGCCAGATGTTCGGCGACGTCGTGCTCAAGCTGAAGCCGGAGAACAAGAACGATCCCGATCCGTTCGAGGAAATTATCGATCACAAAAAGGCGACGCGCGGGGTCAAGAACGACACCGACCTGAACGTCGACGACTTGCAGGAGCTGGTCAGCGAGTTTCGCGCGCTGATTCGATCGCGCGTCGGGCGCGACATCCCGCAGGACCCGCGCGAGCAACTGTGGATGGCGATTGGCGCGGTGTTCGACTCGTGGCACAACGATCGCGCGATCACGTACCGGAAGATCAACAACATCCCGGGCGATTGGGGCACCGCGGTCACGGTGCAATCGATGGTGTTCGGCAATCTCGGCGACGATTGCGCGACCGGCGTAGCGTTCACGCGCGATCCCGGCACCGGCGAGAAGGGAATTTACGGCGAGTATCTGCCCAACGCGCAGGGCGAGGACGTCGTCGCGGGAATCCGCACCGGCAGGCAGATCAGCGTGAAGGCAGGGCGCGAATGGGCCAAGCGCGCGGGAATCGATGAGGCTGAGCGTGCGGCGCAATATCCGACGCTCGAGGAAAGTTTTCCCGAGGTCTACAAACAGCTGCTGCAAATCTCGGCGCGGCTGGAAAAGCATTTTCGCGATACCCAGGACATGGAATTCACCGATCGAGCGCAACCGGCTGTTCATGCTGCAGACGCGCAACGGCAAGCGGACGGCGCAGGCCGCGGTGCGAATCGCGGTCGACATGGCCGACGAGAAGCTGATCGATCGGAAGACGGCGCTGAAGCGCGTCGAGCCCGAACAACTCGAGCAGTTTCTGCATCCGCGGCTGGACCCGTCGAGTAAAAAGCACGTGATCGCGCGCGGGCTGCCGGCGTCGCCGGGCGCAGTCAACGGCGAAGTGGTGTTCTCAGCGGACGAAGCTGTCGCCGTCGCGGAAGCCGGGCGCAAAGTGATTTTGGTGCGGCTGGAGACCTCGCCGGAAGACATCCACGGGATGCAGGTGGCGGAGGGAATCCTCACGGCGCGCGGCGGGATGACCAGTCATGCGGCTGTGGTCGCGCGCGGGATGGGCAAGTCGTGCGTGGCTGGTGTGTCGGCGCTGGAAATCGATTACGGCGCGGGCACGGTGTCGGCCAACGGCGCGGTGATTCGTCGCGGCGAGTACATCACGCTCGACGGATCGGCGGGCGAGGTGATCGAAGGGCGCGTGCCGACGGTCGAGCCCGAGATGCCGTCCTACTTCAAAAAATTTCTGTCGTGGGCGGACGCGGTGCGCAAATTGGGAGTGCGCGCGAACGCCGACACTCCTGATGACGCGACGATCGCGCGCGACTTTGGCGCCGAGGGAATCGGGCTGTGCCGCACCGAGCACATGTTTTTCGATCCCGAGCGAATCTCTGCCGTGCGCGAAATGATCATGGCGGAGAACGCGCAGCAGCGCGGGCGCGCGCTGGCGAAGATTCTGCCGATGCAGCGCGAGGACTTCGTCGGAATCCTGAAAGCGATGCAGGGATTGCCGGTCACGATCCGTCTGCTCGATCCGCCGCTGCACGAATTTATGCCGCACGCGGACAATGAACTGCGCGAGCTGGCGGCGAAAATCGGCACCACGCTCGAGCATCTGAAGCAGGTGCGCGCAGAGCCTGTTCGAGGTGAATCCGATGCTGGGGCATCGCGGGTCGCGGCTCGGAATCAGCTTCCCGGAGATTTACCAGGCGCAGGCGCGCGCGATTATCGAGGCGGCGTGTGAGCTGCGCAAGCGAGGCGTCAAAGCGATGCCGGAAATCATGCTGCCGCTGATCGGCGAGCGTCGCGAATTCGACATCCTGGCGGCGCAGATTCGCGAAGTGGCGGACGCGGTCTTCAAGGAGCGCGGGATCAAGGTAGCGTACACGATCGGCACGATGATCGAAGTGCCGCGCGCATGCGTGGTTGCGGATCAGATCGGCGAGGTTGCGGAGTTCTTTTCGTTCGGGACCAACGACTTGACGCAGATGACCTATGGCATCTCGCGCGATGACTCGGGGAAATTCCTGCCGGACTACATTCGCACCGGCGTTTATAAGAAAGACCCTTTCGCGGAGCTCGATCCGGTGGGCGTCGGCGAGTTGATGCGAATTGGAATCGAGCGCGGGCGCAAGGCTAACAAGAAATTGAAAATTGGAATCTGCGGAGAGCATGGCGGCGATCCCGCGAGCGTCAAGCTGTGCCATCGCCTGGGGCTGGACTACGTGTCGTGCTCGCCGTACCGGATTCCGGTCGCGCGGCTAGCGGCGGCGCAGGCGGCGATCGAAGCATCGCAGAAGAAGGTTGCGTTCAAGGACGTATAGTTTTCTGCTCGAATCGCGGAACCCTCACCGCTGGCCGCGATGCGGCCAGCGGTGACCACGTCGGCAAGGAGCGCTGCGCGATCTCAAAAACGGTACCGGCTCCGCTGACGCGGAGCTGTCCGAGGTCCTTCCTCCGTCGCTAACGCTCCCGTCGTCAGGATGACACAAAAAGAATACGGCGCGACTTTTCAACGATCCGTGCAAATCTAACCTTCTCCTAGTCGGTATATTTCTTTTCGAGTGACTGGTAGTCCGCGACGCCCATAGTCTTGACGAAGTCCTCGAAGATGTTCGAGTTGGTGCCGACGCTGAGTTTGCCGGTGCGCTTCAGGTCGGTCATCGCGGCGCGGATTGCTTCGTATATCGTCAGCATCGTGCCGATGTGGATGGTCACCTTGAATGGATATTTTTTCAATTCGTCGATGGGCAGCAGGTCGCCGTTGTAGATTAGTGGCAGGTCGCCTAGTTTTTCGGCGTAGTGCTTCAGATCGTCGAGGGTCTTGATTCCATCCGCGAAGATTAGATCCGCGCCGGCTTCGCGATAGGCGTGCGCGCGACGGACTACGTCGTCCCATCCGTTGACTGCGAGGGCGTCGGTGCGGGCGATGATAACCAGATTCTTGTCGCGGCGCGCGTCGCAGGCCGCGCGTACCTTCGGGACCATATCTTCCATCGGGATGACCTGCTTGCCGGCGAGGAAACCGCATCGCTTGGGGAACACCTGGTCTTCGATGTGGAGGGCCGAGGCTCCCGCATCTTCGTACTCGCGTACGGTGCGCCATACGTTGAGCGGATTTCCGTAGCCGGTGTCGGCGTCGCAGATGACTGGCACGTTTACCGACTGAGAGATCGCGCGCGCGTTGGCAACCATCTCGGTCATCGTGAGCAGGCCGAGGTCAGGATATCCGCGCGCGGCTGCCGTGCCGAATCCGGTCATGTAGACAGCATCGAAGCCGGCGGCTGCCGCGAGTTTCGCCTGCAGGCAATCGAACACAAACGGCGCAACGACCATTTCGGGGCCGGCGAGCAAGTCGCGCAGCCGCGATCTTTGTTCATTCATCGGGGAGGCCCCTCCTGAGACTATTTTAAGCGAAGTAATCTTCGGCGCGGATGGCGGGGATGTCGAGCTGGTAGACGCGATTGTTGCGCAGGACCTTGAGATTGACGTTTTCGCCGGGGCGATGATTGCGAAGCGCCTCGTAAAGCACACGCCGGTCGTTCACGTCAGTGTCGTCGATCGAGATGACGAGGTCGCCCTGCTGGAGGCCGGCTTTCTCGCCAGGGCCGCCGGGCATGACGCCTGCGATTACGACGTGCTCGCGCAGCGTGTATGAGAGCACGCCGAGCCATGCGCGGGGAGTGGCGGTGGTGCGGCGGCCGTGTTTGATCAGCTCGTCGCGGACGGCGAGGAAGCTCTCGCCGGGCACGCCAAGAATCGCGCGGCTCAAATCGGCGAAGTTCAGGTAGTTGATGCCGATCACCTGCGCCTGGAGATTGCAAATCGGTCCACCGCTCATCCCGATGTTGAGCGACGACGCGGTGACGCAGACGCATTTGTCGAGCACGAATTCCCAGACCGCGTCGAAGGGGCCGAGGTAGGTGATGATGCCGCAATCGGCGCATCGCTTCTCGCCGCCGAGACTCGAGACGGTGAACGCCTCCTGCCCGGCGACGCATTTTTCCGACGAGATGACTTCGACGCTGGGGAGCTTGTCGCGATCGATCTGCAACAGGCCGATGCCGGTGCTGTAGTCCTTGCCGACGATTTTCGCTTCGAGCTGTTCGCCGCCGGGCATCGTGACGATCACGTTTTTCGCGCCGAGCAGCAGGTAGTGCACGGTAAGGATCAAGCCGTCGGGGCTGACTACCGTGCCGGTGCCGCGGCGGTCGGTACCGAGGCCAATCGCGGTCGAGACGTGCGTCGGCGGAATATGCGAATGCACGCCGACGGTGGCGCGCAGAACTTTCTCGAGCAGGAATGGAGGTGCGTTCACGGCGAAGTCCTTGCGAATTAGGCTAGAACCGGCACCCGTGGTTTCAAGCGCGATTGTGATCGGAAAAAAGAGGCGATCCCTCGCGAGACCGCCTCGGAAATAAGAATGAGTGGCGTCTTACTTCGCGCTCTGCGTCGGTGCGTCGGGCATCGCAGTTTCATTGGCGCGAATCGTGAGGGTCTGCAGCGCTTCGCCGAGGTCGAGCTCGCTGTACTTCTGATTGGAATACAACTCGTCGAGCCGCTTGACGGCCTGGTTCGCACTTACGTCACCCATCGAGAGTTGTCCCGAGAGCTGATGGATGATGCGGCGGGCGCCCTTCCAATGAAACAGATCGGCGGCGGAATTGAGCACGTCCAGCTTGCCGACACTGACCCGCATCGCGTCGGAATAGCCGTTGACGTAACCGTCCTTCGCGGCACCGTTGAGGCGGTTCCAGAAACTGCCATTATGACTCACATTGGGGGACGCGAAAGCTAAGGCCCAACTAGCCATAAAGCCAAGCATGACGCCGGCTGCGAATTTCTTCATTTCGCGATGATTCTCCCGGATCCGATTACAATTCGTTTAGCAAGATTACGTATCTGTCGCAAAATCGTTACATCCAAGATTGGGTGTGAAATAGAACGGCAATGCTTGCGTAATCTCGCTGTAACCTGCCGAAGCCCCGCTCGCCCGGTCCTCTGACCACCACCGAGGCATCCCCGCCACCCATCAACCGACCCAAGTGTAGAACATTTTACGACCAAGGTAAATATGACGATTTAGGGCCTCAAATGGTGCTTTCTGGGACCGACAGGATTGAATGGGCGCGCGCGGCGGTGCCATGATCGAGCGCGTCCAGCCGTGGCGAGAAGCCGATGTCCATCCACAAACAGGTCCTCACGTTTATCCACAGGCCTGAGCCTGAATCGTTCGATCGGCTCGCGATGGACGTCTTTCGTCATCAATTCGAAACAGTCGACGCGTATCGGCGCTATTGCGTGGCGCGAGGCGTCGAGCCGGATGCGGTTGGCAGGGTTGATGATATCCCGGCGGTCAGCAATGTCGCGTTCAAGTATGCCGACCTGGCGAGGCGCGGCGCGGAGCAATCGCCTGATGCGGCCGTTTTTCTCACCAGCGGGACCACGCAAGGGCGGGAGCGGCGCGGACGTCATGTCGTAGCACGGCCCGAGATTTATCGCGCGTCGGCGATCGCGCATCTGCGCACGATGCTATTCCCCGACGCACCCCGCATGGCGATTCTCGCGATGCATCCGACGGCCGATGTGATGCCAGAGTCGTCGCTATCGGCAATGATCAGTTGGAGTATCGAAGAGTTCGGGACGCGCAGGATTTTTGCGGCAGCGTCGCGCGAGCGGGTCGATGTAGCAGCGGCGATCGCATTTCTTGTCGACTGCGAGGCGCGTCGAGAGCCGGTCTGCATCATGGGGACGACGGCGGCCTTTGCGGCGCTGGTTTCCGGGCTGAGCAGCGGTGATCGCAAAATTCGGCTCGCGGCGGGTTCGCGAATGATGGACACCGGCGGGGCGAAGGGGCAGCGTCGTGCCGATGCAAGTCTCGGAGGTTATCGCGCAGGCGGGAGATTTGCTGGCGATCGCGCCTGCGATGGTTATCAACGAATACGGGATGACGGAATTGTGCTCGCAGCTTTACGACGCGACGTCGTTCAATTGCGCGGGCATGTCAAATACGCAGGAGAGATACAAAATTCCACCGCCGTGGCTGCGAGTGACGGCGCGGGATCCGGTTACGCTTAGGCCGGTGGCGGACGGCGAGTCGGGATGCTGACGTTTTTCGATCTCGCCAACGTCGGATCGGTGTCCGCCGTCATGACGGAGGACCTGGGATACGTCGAGCGTGGGCGGGTTCGCGTGCTTGGCAGAGCGGCGGGAGAAGCGCGAGGCTGCGCGCTGGGGATTGGGCAATTCTCGGCGACTGAAGCGGCGGAGGATATCGATGAGCGCCACATCAGCGTCCAGGCGCGATGCGCCTGCCGGAAGCGGAAATCTGTCGCGCCTTGCGCCGATCGAATGGCCGATGCACTCGCGCGCGCGTTCGAGCTCTGGCGCGACCGCGATTATGTGCGGCGACGCGATACGATCGCTGCAATCGCGGACTCGGCGGGATATTCGGTCGCGATGCTCGAGAATTCGATCGACGCGCTGCTGAAACCGTTCACAAGCGACGCGTTGAAGGCGATGGCAGCGCGGGTTTCCGGCGGACGGCAGGACGTCAAACCAAAGACGGTCGGATTTATCGCGGCGGGCAATGTTGCAGGCGCGGGAATCCATGAGATTGCGATCGCGCTGATTGCGGGCGCGCGAGTGCTGATCAAAACGGCGTCGGCCGAGCCGATATTTTTCGCGGAGTTTGCGCGGACGCTGGCCGAAGTCGATCGCGAGGCTGGCGCGCGTGTCGAAGTTCTCAACTGGAGCCGCGCGCGCACCGACCTTACCGATGAGTTGATTGCGAAATGCGATCGCGTGGTTGCGTACGGCGACGATGCGACGATCGAGTCGCTTCGCAGCCGGTCCGACGTGATTGGATTTGGCAGCCGGGTCAGTGCGGCGTTATCGATGCGTCCTGCTTCGACGGCGTCGCAGAACTGCTAGCGCGCGATGTCGCGTTGTTCGAGCAACTCGGCTGCTTGTCGCTCCATCATGTGTTCGTCGTGAGTCCTGATGGTCGCGCGGCGCGCGACCTGGCGGTCCGAATGTCGGAGGCACTCGAACGCCTCGCGGTTTCGATGCTGCCGGCGCGCATTCCGTTGCGCGACGCGGCCGAAATACGCGGAGTGCGCGAGCGCGCGCGTTGGCGTGCGATTGCGGGCGAGCCGGTCGAGCTGTTCGAGGGACGTGGACTCGAATGGACGGTGGTTTTCGAGGCTAAGGCAGATTCCTTCAGAGTCTCGCCGGGATTCAGAACAGTCCACGTGACCGCAGTGCGCGATCTCGCAGAGTTTCGCGATTGCATCGGGAATATGTCGGGACGGATCGAAGCGATGGCGGTCGCCGGCGACGATTGCGAAATCGAAGCACGGGCGATGGGAATACCGTACGTTTGCGCGCCCGGCGAGATGCAATCGCCGCCGCTTGATTGGCGGCACGGCGGCGGCGGTTTCCTCGACCTGATGGTGGGACGCGATGACGTCAGCTCGGCGACTACTTCCACCAGAACCTGGCGCAGACTTCCGACTCGCCGATCGGGCTCGAGATTTCGCGCGCCGAGGGTTCGTGGCTGATCGCGGCGGACGGGCGGCGCTATCTCGATTTTATCGCGGGGATCGGAGTGTCTGCGCTCGGCCATGGAAATGCCGAAGTGCTCGAGGCTATCGCGGCGCAGGCGCGACGCCATCTGCACGTCATGGTATACGGCGAGTACGTGATCGAGAGCCAGGTGATGCTGGCGCGGCGTCTGGTCGAACTGCTGCCGCGGCCGCTCGAGCGGGTCTATTTCACCAACAGCGGCGCGGAGGCGATCGAATGCGCGCTGAAAGTGGCGCGCAAGTTCACTGGACGCGCGGGCTTCGTCGCGTTTGACGGCGCGTATCACGGTGACACGATGGGCGCGCTCGCGCTGGCAGGAAATCGCGCGATGCGCGAGCCGTTCGGCGCACTGCCCGGACCGGTGACGCATCTACAATACGATGACGAAAGCTCGCTCGATAAAATCGATTCGACAATCGCCGCAGTGGTGGTCGAGCCAATTCAGGCTGAGGGCGGCGTGCGCATCCCGGAGATAGGATTCATTCGCGCGCTTCGTGAGCGATGCGATCGCGCGGGCGCACTGCTCATCTTTGACGAAGTGCTGACGGGTTTCGGCCGCACCGGCAAGATGTTCGCGCTCGAGCATTTCGGCGTCGTGCCCGACATTATCGTGATGGCGAAGGCGCTCGGCGGCGGCCTGCCGCTTGGCGCGTTATGCAGCCGCAACGACGTTCTTGGCACGCTCTCGCACGATCCTCCGCTCGGGCACATCACGACGTTCGGGGGCCATCCGCTTTCTTGCGCGGCCGGATTGGCTAGTCTGAACGTGATCGTGCGCGAGCACCTGCACGAGCGCGCGGCGACGATTGGCAAGGAGATCGTGCGACGCCTGTTGGCGATGCACGCGCCGGAAATCGCGGCAGTGCGCGGACTCGGTATGATCATCGGTATCGAGTTTCGCGATTCGGCGATGGCGCATCGGTTTGTGGCTGCGACCTTGGCGCGCGGAGTGATCGTGAACTGGACGCTGAATGCGGACAACGTGGTGCGGCTTGCGCCGGTGCTGACGATTGCAACGGACGAGGTAAATTTTGCAATGATCGCAATGACGAAAGCGCTTGATGCAATCAGGTGCTGAGGTCACGATTAGGGGTTCGGGGACCGGCATGGGGAATTGCCGGGGGAGCCTTGGTGGCGGAAGGCGGCAAATACAACGGCTCATCGGAGCCGACACTTTCAGGGCGCAGCCGCGTCACTTCGGAGTTCAACTGGACCGAAGATGACGAAGAATCGCTGCGAGTCCTGAAGCTCGCCGGCGCGCTCGGAATCTTCATGCTGTTGGCGTATCTTGCGTACGATCAGCAGGTGCTGGAAGGTCTGCGCCGGGGACTGACCCGCACTGGTTGATCCTGGCCGCCACCTGCCTGCTATTCGGTCTGTCATGGACGCGTCCGTTCAAGCGCCACTGGAAATTCTGGATCCTGCTCTACAACCTGGTTCTGATCGGGACGTTCATATTGATCAGCCCGGAGACCGGAGATCCCGAGTCGCGCTTTATCGCGATCATGCTGTGTCCGCTGGCAACCGCGGCGTTCGTTAGCTGGGGCACGCGCTGGCAGTTCACGATGGCTGCGATGGCCGTGCTGGGCTACGCGGCGGGTGAATATTACGTGCCGATCGAATCGCCTTACCGCATGTACCGCTGGATGGGCCTTTTCGCCGCGGTGATCTTCGCCCAATACACGTCGATCTTTATCGAGCGGTACCGCCGGCGTCTGAGGAAACAGGTTGAAGACCTCGAGGTAGCGGCGCGCTTTCGGCAGACGCAAATGGCGACGATGGCGCATGACATTCGGAGTCCGGTCGCTGCCCTGAGCGGCTACGTCAACCTGCTCGAGGACGCCGACACGAGTCCGAAGGAACGGACCGACTTGCTCGGACGAATCGTTCGACCGCGTGGAACATGGACCTGGTGGTGAGCAACGTGCTCGACTACTACGAGGCGCAGGATGACGACATCGTCGCGTCCCCGGCCGATCTGGATCCGAATCAACTGCTCACCGAAATCGCGGACGATTGTGGGTTGCAGGCTCGGCGTCGGCGCTTGAATCTTCGCATCGAGATCACCCGGCTGCCGGCGTGCATGCTCGATAGCCGCCACTTCCAGCGGATAGTGAGGAACTTGCTCGCGTATTCGCTCGGAAGGACGGCGACCGGAGACGTCACGCTGCGGGCCGGAGTGCGAAATGAAGCCATCGCGATCGAGGTCACCGACAGCGGCCCTACTCTTTCGCAAGAGCAACTCGACGCGCTGTTCCAGCGCCCGAACCGAAATGGGAATAGCAGTGCCGCGCGCGGACTCGGACTCTACATCGCGCGCAGGATGGCGGAAGCGGCAGGAGGACGGAGGCACGCGCGTTTCGCCGATGGCAGGCGAGGACTGACTCTGGTCGTGGAATTTCCGATTGTGGAACCGACGAACACCAAAGCGCGCACGCCGTGAGGAAACTGTCCGACGCGTCCGGCAAACTCTCCAGCGAATTCGAATTGATTGCGCGACTGAGCGCGGGAATCCATCTCAGCCCCCGCACGATTCTGGGCGTCGGCGATGATTGCGCGATCATCTCGCGGCCGCGCCGGGATACGCTGTTTACGATCGACAGCCTGGTCGAGCATGTTCATTTCGATCTGCGATGGTGCCCGCCGCAACCGCTTGGCGCGCGCGCGCTCGCGGTCAACCTGAGCGACATCGCGGCGATGGGAGGACGGCCGACCGCCTGCGTCGTAAACCTCGCCGCGCGTGAAGGGATTGCGTCGCGGACGCTCGGGCGAATTTACTCTGGACTACGCGACGCCGCGCA
Source organism: uncultured delta proteobacterium (assembly GCA_963744545.1). Lineage (GTDB taxonomy): Bacteria > Desulfobacterota > Binatia > Binatales > Binataceae > Binatus. The sequence goes on along the minus strand of CAVUUH010000039.1, from coordinate 3,629 downwards.
CGAAGCCTCCACCGATATAGTTGGCGGCAATATTACGCGCGCGTCGAGCTGTCGATCACGATAGCACTCTTCGGCGAGGTCGGACGCGGAGTGATGCGGCGAGACTCAGCGCGGCCGGGCGACGAAATTTTCGTGACCGGCACGCTCGGCGATGCGGCGCTCGGCTGGCGAATCTGGCGGGGAAGCTGAAGGCTCGTAGAAATTCAAAAGAAGCTCGCGCGGCAAGAAAATATCTGGTCGAGCGATTCCTGAGTCCACACGCGCGGCTTTATGCGGGGCAAGTCTCGCGGCGCTCCGGCCCGCGCCCGCCGCGATCGACGTCAGCGACGGACTCTTGCAGGACCTCGGCCACATTCTGGAGCGAAGCGGCGTCGGCGCGGAAATCGACGCTCGCGACTGCCGGTCTCACCAGCCTATCGCGCGGTGATGGGCGACGACCTCAGCATGCGCTCGGCGGCGGCGAGGATTACGAATTGATCTTCTGCGCGAGGCCGGCACAGCGAATCCGAGCTTTCGCGTCGCTTGCGGGTCGGGGTGCGGCGGATCGGACGATCTTCGGGGCACGGATGAACGTGATTGGTTATAGCGCCCCGATAATCGCCGGATGGGATCAGCTGCGTTCCGGAGTAAACGGACGATGATGTCCTTCCTCCGGCTTCGTCCTATCCTGATCGTGCTGAGCGCGCATGCTCGCCGCTTCCGAGACCGCACTCTTCTCGATCGCCCGGATGGAGCACACTCGCGAGCAGTTGAGTCCGCCGGTGCAGCGCGCGCTCGAGCGCCTGATGCGGCGGCCGCTCGAATCTCTGATCGTCATCATCGGCCTGAACGAGGCGTGCAACATCTTCGCCGACTGTCTTGCGACGATCATCCTGCGGCTGGCTCGGCGACCAATTGGCCCGTCGTCGCGGCGCCCACCATGCTCCTGATCGTACTTTCTTCTGCGACATTACGCCCAAGACGTTCGCGCTTGGATTTCCGTCAGCGCTCGCTGGATGACCGCTCGGCCGCTGGCGGTCCTGACCGATCTCGTTCATCCGATCGCAAGACACTTCACGCCGACTCAAGAAGCTCCTCGGCCGGACCCGGTTTCCGAAGCTGAGTTCAAAACGCTGCTCAGGCTCGGCGAGAATCAGGGTCAGGTGGAAGCCGCCGAGCGCGAAATGATCCATCGCGTGTTCGACTTCGGAGCGCGGCGCGCGGCGGAAGTGATGACCCCGCGAGAACGAATCTTCTCGCTCGACATCGAGATGCCGGTCGCGCAATTGGTGGGCGAGATCGCGCACGAAAGTTTTTCCCGGGTCCCGGTCTATCGCCGCAGCCAGGACAATATCGTCGGATTCTGCATGCCAAGGATCTCGCAGCGCGGCGCCTGATCCTTCGCCGCCGCGGGTCGATCGGCTGGTCCGGCCGGCGTATTTTGTTCCGCCCGGCAAGCGTCTTGGCGAGCTGTTCGACGAGATGCGGCGCGGGCGTTTCCAGATTGCGCTGGTGGTCAACGAATATGGCCGGCTGCTTGGACTGGTCACGCTCGAGGACCTGCTCGAGGAACTATTCGGCGAAATTCGCGACGAGTTCGATAGCGACGCCCGAACTGACCGATATCGCGAAAACGAATGGACCGCGTCAGGCGCGGTCGGTCTGGGCAGCTCGCGGACGCCTTGGCTCCGGCACGGGTTATCGACATCTATGGCGGCGGCAAGACCCTGAACAGCCTGATCCTTCGCAGGCTCGGACGGGTGCCGCGTTCGGGCGAGAAGCTGAGGCTTGCCGAATTCGAAGCGACCGTCGAACACGTTCGCGGCGCCGCCGTCGAGCTCGCGAGGCTCACCCGATGATGCCGGATCTGCTGATCATCCGCTCGGTCGATGCCTTCCGATACAGGCGTTTTTCGCGGCCTCGGAAATCGCACTGGTCTCGGCCGACGACTTAAAGTTCGCGCCGGGAGCGAAGGCGGCCAAGCCCGCTCGCAGGTGCTTGATTGCTGCTCAATCGCGATCGGCTGCTCGCGTTGACCCTTACCGGCACCAACGTTGCCACCGTGATCGCCGCGGTGCTGCTGACCAGTTTTCTTCATCAGCTCGGACCGCACTCGTCTATCTTGCGCCGTTTATTCTGACTCCGATTTCGCTGCTGCTGGGCGAGTCGATTCCGAAACTGTTGGCGCTGCGAGACCCCCATGAATTTGCGCTGTTCGCGGCCCGTCCGCTGCGCGTGCTCGCTGTCCGCGCTGGCGCCGCTGCTGACCGCGGAAACGGTTATCAGCCGGATGATGCGGCGCGTCGCAGGATTGCCTCCCGACGCCGCGAGCGTGTTCCTGAGCCGCGAGGATCTCGCGCGATGATGCGCCGGCGGCCGCCGACGAGACCAGCGAATCGGCGCAGGATGCGATCCTGCCCGCCGAGCAGCAGATGATCAGCCGGATCTTTCGCTTCTCGCGCGCCGACGCCCGCAAGGCGATGGTGCCGCTGGTGCGGGTCGATGCGGTCCCGGAGGAAACCAGCCTGGCCGCGGCAATCGAGACGGTTCGCCGCGAAGGCTTCAGCCGGCTCCCGGTCTTCAAGAGCCGATCACAATATCGTCGGCGTGGTCCACGTCTTTGATCTTCTGCAGGCGCCCGATTTGAGCCGCCCGGTCAGCGACGTGATGCGTCCGGTCAGTTACTTTCCCGAGTCGATGCCACTCGATGACGCCTTGCTGGCGATGCAGCGGACCGGCGAAAACCTGGCCGTGATCGTCGATGAATACGGCGGCTCGGCCGGAATTCTGACGCATGGAAGATTTGATTGAGGAAATCGTCGGCGATATCGAGGACGAACACGACCTCGGCGAGGAGCTGGCACAAAGTCGTCAGTCCGCGCGTGCTGTCGGTCGTGGAGACGCGCGCCGATTACGGAACTTAACGAGCGCTTCGGCCTCAAGCTTTCGGAGGCGGATGAGTATGCTACGATCGGTGGCCTGGTGGTCGAACGACTCGGTCATATTCCGAAACCCGGCGAAAAATTAATCGAGGATGAGTTGACGATCACCGTCACCCCGCAGCGACGCGCGCGCGGTGCGCGAACTGATGCTGACAACTTGCACTGACCGATCCGCCCGGAACTTCTCAAGCGGCGAATGACCGAAAAACGAATTCGTGAAATCCTCGACGGTGTGGCCGCCCCAGGACTACCGCCAGTGCGGCGTTCAAGCATATTCGCGAGCTGCCATTCGAAGGACTCGGATTCGCCAAGCTCGACAATCATCGGAGCATCCGCCGCGGAATTCCAGAAGTATTTTCGGCGAAGGCAACAAATGCCGATCAGCTCGTAGCGATCGGACAGCGCATGCTTTCGTCGGGAACGAATCTGATAATTACGCGGCTCGACGCCGGACAAGGCGCGCGTGGTCAAACGCAAAATTCGCGCGCTCGCATATCATGCCGATGCGCGCATCGGTGTAGTCGTTAAAGAACCAGGCCGGTGCCGTCGGGACAAGGCGTCGTGATGGTGATGAGCGCCTGGCACTTCCGATATCCCCGTCGCCGAGGAAGCCGCGCTCTGTGCCGAGCTGTTCGGAAATCGCGTCGCGCGAGTGTACGACGTCGGCGTCGCGGGCATCCCATCGGCTGACTGCGAACCTCGACACGA
>CAVUUH010000038.1:0-55757 GCA_963744545.1 uncultured delta proteobacterium | reverse complement strand
TGACAATCGTCAACAGCCCGGACGCTGCCGATCTCGAGTTGTCGGGCGACGTCAGGTTCGCTAACGAAACGCCGACGAACTTCAACTCCGCCCTCGAGCCGACTCAATACAATCAGAGCGTGGTGCTCTCGGCGATGCTCCGAGACATGCACACCAAGAAGACAATCTGGACCACCAGTAACGTCAGCGCCGGAGAACACACTCCCGTGGTGCCGCAAACAACCGTGGCCACGACGCCGACTTTCCTGCAGCAGAATCTGCGCAGCGCCGACATCGCAAACATGACCGATATCCAGACTGCGCAATCGGAAACTACATCGTCGCGCCAGGTGATGATGCAGCGCCTCGCGCAGAACCTTTACGCTCAAATGGCCGAAGGCTTCTAGTTTTTCACTTTCACCGGGCGTCGCCCGCAGGAACACTGCCGCATGCCGCTTGAAACCGCGCTCGCGTATCTTCGAGGATCAGGCGGGGACGACCGAAAGCGAATCCCGCCGGTGGTTGTGATCTTCGGTCCGCACGCATTTCTGCGCGAATACGTTCTTGATTCGATCGTTCGCAAGCTCGTCAGCGACGGATGCCAGTATCGCAGCTTTCAGATAGGTTCTGGTGACGATTACGGCGCCGTGCTGAATGAGCTTCAGGCGCCCGACTTGTTTGCGCCCAGGCGCGCGATCGCCTGCCGAATCCTGAAGTCGCGTCGCGACAAGGCCGAGACCGCCGGTGCGGACGCTGATACCGGCGACGCGCGCGCGGCGGGGAGCGGCGGCTCGGAGGCGGCGCTGGTCGCGGCAATCGAGACCGCGCGCGGCCCGGGCCATCTCATCCTGCTCTACGAAAAGGACAACGCGCCCGCCAAGGTTCGTCGCGCTGCGGAGAAATCGGCGCTGCTCGTAAACTGCATGCGCCCGTTCGACAATCAGATCGAACAATACGTGAATGCGTTTGCGAATTCGCTTGGATTAAAAATGTCGACCGCCGCGCTCGACCTGATCATCTCGCGTCACGGCGGAGATTTGGCTGCGGTCGCCAACACGCTCGGCAAAGTCATGATTTTCTCCGAGCCGGACAAGGCCGTGCAGCCGGCTGATTTGGATGAGGGCGCACGCCGGATGCCGGAGGCATTCGAGCTCGCGGAGAGCGTCGCGCGCGGCAGAGCCTCGGCAGCGCTGGCGCAATTGGGCCGCGCGCTCGCGCTCGGGCGCGAAGTCTTCGAGATTCTGGCGGTCGAAATCATACCGATGATGCGACGGATGATGATCGCCGCCTCGATGATGGCCGCGCGAAGGAGTCAGGGCGATGTGGCGGCTGCGCTCGGCCTCCCGCCGCATAGCGGATTGGCAACTCGCGCTATCGAAGGAGCGCGGCGCTTCGGGCTCGCGCGCCTGGAACGAGCCTATTGGCGCGCATGCGCGATGGACGCGGGCTTCAAGGAAGGGACCATCAAGGATCGCGAACAGGCGCTCGCCGGATTGATCCTCGATCTGATGACAGCGCCCGACTAGGAAGCCATCGCTCGAGCGGACGACCTACGCTTTCTTGCTGAACTTGCGATGCAGGCTGGCGGACAGCCGCGCAACTTTGCGCCGCACTGTATTGCGATGCATCGTGCCGCTGCTGATCGCCTTGTACAGCACCTTGGTCGCCTGCTTGAGCGCTTCCTTGGCCGCAGCCTCGTCGCTGCTGGAGGCGATAGTTTCTGCGGCGGTCTTGGCCAACGTGCGGGCACGTGTGCGGACGACGCGGTTGCGCTCGGCGCGCTTAAGACTTTGCCGATGTCGTTTCTCGGCCGACGGATGAACGGGAATATGAGGCATAACCAGTGATTTGTAACAGTGCGTGAGCGCCGGAGCAATACACCCGGTGAGGCGGGTACTGGCGTTATTCGAGTTGATCGCAGCGGTAATCTCTCATTCCCCAGAGATGCCGGCGGTGAAATACTCTGCGGAGCTAGCTCGCGATTGACAGTTCAGCCCGTGACAGAAGGACAACCAAGCCAGAGAAGATCACGGTCGTGATCCGATTCATGGAAATACTGACGAAGGTCAAACCACGAACGCCGCCGGATAGCCAACGCGCGATGCAAAACGCTTGCAGTTTTCACAATGGTTGCGCACCGGCTATTCTGTCGCGCTGAAGAGATGCACCGATGGCTAAGATTTATGTTCTCCAGCATCACCCGGTCGAAAATCTCTGCAACATCGCCGACTCGCTCGAAGGCGCCGCGCTCGCATGGCAGTACGTGCACGTCGACCAGGGCCAGCCCGTTCCGGCGAGCATGAAAGGCGCAGGAGGCCTAATAGTGTTGGGCGGTCCGATGGGCGTCTATCAGACCGATCGCTATCCATGGCTGCGCGACGAGATGCGTCTGATCGAGGATGCGATAAAAATGAATCTGCCGGTGCTAGGCGTATGTCTCGGCGCGCAAATTCTCGCGGCTGCATTGGGTGCGAAGGTCGCGCGAAATCCGTCCGGCAAGGAAATCGGATGGCATCCGATCCGCCTCAGCGATTCGGCTAAAGAGGATCGCCTGATGCGCGGGCTGCCTGAGACGATGACTCCGTTCCACTGGCATGGCGACATTTTCGAGCTGCCGCCCGGCGCGGTCTCGCTCGCATCGTCGGACAAGACTCCGTGCCAGGCATTCCGTCATGGCGACAAGGTCTACGGCCTCCAGTTTCATATCGAAGTGACGCGCGAAGGAGTCGCCGCGATGGCCGATGCATTCGCGAAGGATTTAGTCCGCGAGAATATCCCGGCCGATAGAATGATGGCTCAAGCGGCCGAGTTCCTGCCGCCGCTCGAAAAGATTTCGGAGGCCGTCTTCACCCGCTGGGCCTCGCCAATCCAGGGGATGTCCTGAAGTCGCCACCCCTAGCGAATTGTCCCCCTTCCTTCGAGGGAAGGGGTTAGGGGTTAGGTTGCTGAGCTTCCATCGCCAACAACTTGCGCTTGCGCTCCAGGCCCCATCGATATCCGCCGAGATGACCCGACGCTCGAATCGCGCGATGGCACGGGATGACGATCGATACCGGATTTGCACCATTGGCGGTACCGACTGCGCGGATCGCGCGCGGCCGCCCGATGCGGCGCGCGATCTCGGAGTACGAGCGCGTCTCGCCCGCCGGAATCGCGCGGAGCTGCTCCCACACGGCGAACTGAAATGGAGTCCCGCGAATATCCATCGGCGGCGTCGGCATCTTCGAGTGTCCCGCGATGTATTTCGTGAGCGCGTCGGCCCAATACGCTATCTGTGAATCCTCGGGTCGATTCGGATCGGCGATACGAATCGACGCTCGCGGATAATCGCCGTGCAGCTCGGCGGCCAGTGTCCGATCCGATTCACCCATCGCGGCGAAACAGATTCCGCGGCGCGTGCCGGCGACAATCAAACGTCCGAGGGCGGAATCGACGATTGAATACGCTATTTCGGCACCGTCACCATGCGGTCCGTAGGACGGGGCTTGTGAACTTTTATTTTGTGTTCGCATACGGCATCCTCGGAACTATACAACCCCGCCGATCGGTTAATGTGATATGAAGCCAAATATCAAGGCGCTCGCAATTTCGACTTCGATCGTCGTCACTTTGATTTTCGCCATAGCGCTCGCAACCGAAGTTCCCGGCCCGCCGGCGACTGATTTGAAGCTGGCTCCCGATCTTTCTTTTACCGACGATTCCAGCCCCAACTTTCCTATCGAGGGGAAGAACCTTTCCAACGGTGCGCTCGCTAACGATCATGCGACCGTAATCTTCTTCGGCACCGCGAATTGCTGGAACACGGCGCGTGAAGCCGAACGGCTGGTGCAGCTCTATCCGCGATACAAAAACAAAATTCAATTCGTCGTCGTCGATCTGCGAAAACCGTCACTCGCGCAGCAGGCCTTGATAGATCGCTACTACCGCGGGTACATCCCGACGATTGCCGTCATCGATAGTGCCGGCAAAGTTCTCTACGACCGCGCCGGCGAAACCGCGAGCGAGCGGGGCGATACGAGCAATCTGCAAAAGCTGCTCGATTCCGCGCGGTAGGGAGGAGCCGGGATTCTTCCCCTTCGACTGCGCTCAGGGCTTCGGCTGGCGGAAGCAAAGCTATGGGAGGCGCTCTGAACTGACACAAAAACCGGAACCTGAGAGCGAAAGGTTAGTCCTCAGACATTTCGCGCTTATCATTGGGTGCAGGGGTCACCCCTGCCGAAGGAAGCGTGAAACCCATCGCGCGGGTTTCACATACGATGAAGAGCTCTTCAGTCCTAGCCCTTCGGCAGCTTGAGGACGCGCTCGCCGATGATGTTGTGCTGAATCTCGCTCGAGCCCGCCGCGATCGTCAGCCCGCGCGCCGCGAGCGTCCGATGCATCCAGCGGCCGCCTTCGACTGCGCCGGCACTGCCGCCTTCGACGTTGGCGAACGCGCCCAGCATCTCGTCGGCGAACATCGCGACTCGCAGGTTCAGCTCGGTCGCGAACAGCTTGCCGAATGAACTCTCCGCGCCCGGCACCTTGCCCTTGAGCTGTGCCGATAGTGAGCGGTAGCGCGACAGCCGCAGGCATCGCGCCTCGACTGCGAACTGCGCGAGCTTCTGGCGTACGTACGGATGCCTCCACGCGGGCTCGCCCTGGAAGTCCACCTTCTTCGCGAGGTCGAGCAGCTCGCCAATCGTGCGTTCCACCGGATGGCGCGTGCCGCCGGAAACGCGCTCGTACATCAGCGTCGCGATCGACACCTGCCATCCCGCGTTCAGATCGCCGACCAGGTTTTCTTTCGGCACGCGAACGTTGTCGTAGAAGACCTCGTTGAATCCGGCGTCGCCGGTTATCTGAACGAGCGGCCGCACCGTGATTCCGGGGCTGTGCATGTCGACCAGCAGGTACGAAATTCCCTTATGCTTCGGCGCCGCGGGGTCGGTGCGCACCAGCAGCACCTGCCAGTCCGCGCGATGAGCCAAACTGGTCCACACTTTCTGCCCGTTGATTACGAAAGTGTCGCCGTCGAGCACCGCGCGCGTCTGCAGGCCCGCCAGGTCGGAGCCCGCGCCGGGTTCGGAGTAACCCTGGCACCAGATTTCCTCGCCGGTGAGCATCTTGAGCAGATGGCGCTTTTTCTGCTGATCGGTGCCGAGATGCATGATAGTCGGGCCGATTCGATCGATCGCGAGCTGGTTGGCGCCGTATAGCGGCAGCCCGAGACGCAGGACTTCGTCCTGGTAGATAGCCTGATCGATCATGCTGGCGCCGCCACCGCCCCATTCCTTGGGCCAGTGCAGCGCGACATAACCGGCCTTGTAGAGCCGGCGATGGTAGTCGAGGAGCTGAGCCCATCGCCCGTCGTCGCGCACGTCGAGCAGGCTCGCAGTCGAGCCGCCGAGGCCTTCGCCCTTGCGCCCGAAAGCTTCGGCGGAGTTCTTCTCGAGCCATCCGGCAATTTCGGCGCGAAATTTTTCCTGTTCCGGCGTGTAAGTAAAGTCCATCGGATGCTCCGCTTGGATTTATCGGCGGATCTGCGCTCTCGTCGCTCAGGTGAACGCTCCTATGCTAAATATCAGACGATGCCGAAACGTCAAACCGCGAAGCTCGTAACGGCCGGCCGTGCGCGGTCGACGCTTCTGGAAAATCATCGACGACTCGATCGCGCGGGGAAAAAAAGGGCTTCGTCGATCTGGCAGAGCTTAGCCCGCCGCGGCTTCCCGCCGACTTTCCCAAACGGATCCGCGATCGGCGGCCCGAGAAAGTAGATCCGCTCTGAACGCTACGCCGATCTTCGATACTGGCATCTCGAATCCTTTGCTATATGATAGCCGGATACTCTGAGCGCTGCGGGACGCCGTGAAAAAATTGAGACGCGCGTCGCGTTTGCGCTCTATCATTAAAACACGAGGCGAATTGCGACACCGATGGCATACGAGCACATCAAGGTTCCCAGCAACGGCGAAAAGATTACCCTTGGCGCCAATCACACTCTGAACGTTCCCGACCGCCCGATCATTCCGTTTATCGAAGGCGACGGCACCGGCCCCGACATCTGGCGCGCGTCGCAGTACGTCTTCGACGATGCGGTCAAGAAAATTTATGGCGGCAAGCGCCAGATCGCCTGGATGGAAGTGTTCGCGGGCGAGAAGCCGTTCAACCAGTGGAAGAACTGGCTGCCCGATGAAACCGTCGAGGCGTTCCGCGAATTCCTGGTCGGCATCAAGGGGCCGCTGACGACGCCGATTGGCGGCGGCATCCGATCGCTCAACGTCGCGCTGCGCCAGATGCTCGATCTCTACGTATGCCTGCGCCCGGTGCGCTACTTCGCCGGCGTGCCGAGCCCGGTCAAGCATCCCGAGAAACTCGACGTCGTCATCTTCCGCGAGAACACCGAGGACATCTATGCCGGAATCGAATGGCCGGCGGAGTCGCCCGAGGCAAAGAAGGTCATCAAATTCTTGCAGGACGAGATGGGCGTCAAAAAAATCCGCTTCCCCAACACCTCGGGCATCGGCATCAAGCCGGTCTCGCGCGAAGGCAGCGAGCGGCTGATCCGCGCCGCGCTCGACTACGCCATTAAACACAAGCGCAAGAGCGTGACCTTCGTGCACAAGGGCAACATCATGAAATTCACGGAGGGCGCGTTCCGCGATTGGGGCTACGAACTCGTCCGCCGCGAATACAAGGGCAAGGCGGTGGGATGGGACGATTGCAACGGCAAGCCGCCGGCCGGTGAGTTGCTGGTCAAGGATGCGATCGCGGATATCACGCTGCAGCAGGTGCTGACGCGGCCCGACGAATTCGACGTCGTCGCCACGATGAACCTGAACGGCGACTATATCTCGGACGCGCTCGCGGCGCAGGTCGGCGGCATCGGAATCGCTCCTGGAGCCAACATCAACTACCTCACGGGCCACGCGATCTTCGAAGCGACGCACGGCACCGCGCCCAAGTACGCCAATCAGGACAAGGTGAATCCGGGCTCGGTGATCCTGTCGGGCGTGCTGATGTTCGAGCACATGGGATGGCAGGAAGTTGCCGACGGCATCATTCGCGGGCTCGAGAAGACGATCAGCAAGAAAGAAGTGACCTACGATTTCGAGCGCCTGATGACCGGCGCGAAGTTGCTGAAGTGCTCGGAGTTCGGCAAAGCGATCGTCGACAATATGTAATCAACTGCGATTTGTTCCCCTTCCCTTGAGGGAAGGGGTTAGGGGTTAGGTTGCCGGATGATCTGATCCGCGCACCACATGCCCGTCTCGATCGCCGACTCGAAATGAGGCAGGCCCATGTAGTCGCCGGCGAGCAGAACGCGCGGTGCTGACGGTCGCGATTTTCTATATTCCGCCACGTCGCGGCTGCGTCCGACCGGCGACTTGGGTAGCGCGTTCGGCCATCGCACAATGTGCGCGAAGCGCTTCGTAGCGGTGACGCCGGGAAAAAATCGCTCGATGTCGGGCAACACTTTCGCGACGATCTCGTCGTCCGACAGATCCATCATCGCGCCGGCGGCTTCGTTCTTGACGAACACGTTCAGCATCTCGCCGTCCGGCACGCGCGTTATGTCCTTGGCCGATTCCAGCGTGGCCGACGCGATCAGTTGACGGTCGGGACGCGGGACCAGAAATCCCCATACATCTTTGAGCCCTGGTTCATTGCGCCAATGACGGCTTGTGGCGATACCAATCTTGATCCCGGTTACGTACTCGGTCGCGATGAGCCGACGTTCAACCTCGTCACCGCCGCGATAGAGCCGTGACGCTGCCGGAGCCGTCGCCGCGAGCACGACATGGTCGGCGCGCATCTGTTCGCCCGACAACTGCACGGCGACGCCGTCGTCGCGAACCTCGATAGACTGCACCGGCGACTCCAGCTTGACATCGACCTTCGACGCGAGCGCTTCCGGAAACGATCCCAGCCCGCGGCTGAGGCTCATCTCCTTTCCGCGGCCGTTGTCGGTGAGCGCCAGCGTCGCCAGCGTGGCTGCCCGCGACGTTTCTTCCATCACGCAGAGCAGGCCGCCCGCGACGAGAGGCTCGACCAGATAATCGGTGGCGCGGCCGAGCCGCGGCGCGAACCATCGAGCGGTGTCCATATCGTCGTAGCTCGGCCCACGCCGCGTAGTTGTCGACCGGAGGCCACTTGAGCTTCGTCGTATGCCAGATGAAACGAGCGAGATCGGGGATGCTGACCAGTCCGGACGTGAGTGCGTAGATAGGAAACATCGCGCCCGACGGCATCCGGCGCGGCTTGCCGTCCTTGACGATCGCCATCCACGGACTGGTCGGCCTCAGTTCCGCTTCGAGGCCCAATTCCTTCACCAGGCCGAGCGCGTTGCGATAGGTGCTGGTGATCAGCTGTGCGCCGCGCTCGATCAGGTATCCATCGCGCGTTTCGGTGCCGACTCTGCCGCCGACGTGATGGCTCGATTCGAGCACAGTCACGTCGACTCCCGCCTTTCGGAGCCGATAAGCCGCCGCCAACCCAGCCATGCCGGCGCCGACCACGATAACTTTCTTATTAGCCATAGAGATGTTGCGGTGAAGCTAGCAAAGGAGAGTCGTCGCAGGCTACGCCTTGACAAACGTGTAACCATTAGGTTACATATTGTTCGATGCTGATCGATGCGACCATCGGGGCGCTGGCCGATTCCACTCGCAGGGAATTGCTGCGGCGTCTCGCCGACAAGCCGTGCCGGGCGGGAGAGTTGGCGCGCGGGTTTGCTATTAGCCGTCCCGCGATATGCAAGCACACGCGGATGCTCGGGCGGGCCGGTCTGATCAGGGCGAAGAAAGTAGGGCGCGAGCGAATCTACGAGCTCGCGCCGCGCGGCCAACTCGCTGTTCAGGAATTGATCAGAACATTGGAAGAAGTAGGCGCGTTCTGGGACAGCACGTTGAGCGCGTTCAAACGCTACGTGGAGGAAAACCGATGACGATTCGAAAAGCGATTCGGGTGGAGCGTTCGCCGGAAGTCGTGTTCCGGGTCTTCACCGAAGAAATCGGCAAATGGTGGCCATTGAAAGAAGGGTTCTCTTTCGGCAGCGAAAGAGCCAAGGACATTTTTATCGAAGGGCGCGTCGGCGGCAGGTTCTTCGAGCGATTTACCGACGGCACCGAATTCGAAGTCGGCCGTATTACCAAGTTTCAGCCGCCGCACGTCGTGGCGTTCACGTGGAAGGATCCGACCTGGGAGGGGCAGACTGAGGTCGAGGTCAGGTTCAGTGCCGACGGCGCTGGCACACGAATCGAGCTCGAACATCGCGGATGGGAAGCGGGACCGATCATGCAGAAGCAGGGTCAAGGCTATTCCGACGGATGGGGCATCATTCTGGAGAATTTCGGTACACGGGCCAACGCTGCCTGAGCGGTAAATCTCAGTGCGCAGAAATCAACCGCCGGTGACTCTTATGACGGAGGTCACGCCATGAAACCTTGGACCTGGTTGAAAGTAGGAGCTGCGCTTCAAGGCCTCGGCGCAGTTCTTCACACGATCGCATCGATGGACTCTCCCAGCCGCGGGCCGGCCGAACAAGCGGTGTTTGCCGCGATGCAATCCTTTCGTTTTCAGATTGCGGGAGTTACTCGCAGCCATTGGGACTTCTATCGCGGCTATGAGTTATTCATCACCGTGGTCTTCGCAGTGCTGGCAGTACTGATCTGGCAGCTAAGCAACCTGAGTAAGACTGCACCCCGGCAAGCATTGCCTATGATCGTAGCTATGCTCGCAGCAGAGGTCCTTATGAGCACAATCGGCTGGGAGTATTTCTTCGCGGGTCCGGGTGGAATGTCCATCCTGATAGGCGCATGCCTGGCAGCCGCGATAGTGGGACTTAGGCGTGGTGATCGGCCAGCAATTCAAACTAGTCGAGTAGCAAGGGCGGGGTAACGTGCACGAGGCAAAGAAGGATCCGGGATTCTTCGCTTCGCTCTGAATGACACAATGCAATGGCCAAGCTGACTAGAAGGGTTTGTCGCCGTTGATTGTTATTCGTTCCATCCGGCGGTTGGCCAGGCGGTTGTCGGCGACCACGCGATGCTGCGTGCATCGGTTGTCCCACATCGCGACTGAATTAGGACGCCATCGGAAGCGGCAGCTGAAATCCGGCGTCTCGATATGTCTGTAGAGAAAGCCCAGCAGCGCCGCACTCTCGAGCGGCTTCATCCCCTTGATCGAAGCGGTAAACGTCGTGTTGACGAACAGTCCCTTGCGGCCGCTCTCCGGATGCGTGCGAACGACGGGATGCTCCGCCGACAGGACTTCGCGCGAAGGCGTACCGCCGAGATGGTCAGTGCGGTAGCCGGTGCGCGAAAAGGTGCGCGCGGTATCGTGAATCGCGACCAAATCGGAGAGCATCCGCTGCATCTTGTCGGATAGCGCCTCGTAAGCCGCGTACATGCTCGCCCACATCGTGTCGCCGCCAAACTCCGGCGCCACCGCGCATCGCAGTACTGAGCCTAGCGGCGGCTCGTCCATAAAGGTCACGTCACTGTGCCAGGCCTCGGCCAGGTACGGATGCTTCTCGTCGCTTTGCAGGACCACGAACTCGGGATGACCCTCGTCCTTTAGCGGCTGCAGGAACGGATGAATCTGGAGCGTGCCGAAGCGGCGACCGAAGGCTTTGTGCTGATCGCGCGTGATTTCCTGATCGCGAAAGAACAATACCTGATGCTCAACGAATGCGGCGCGCACTTCGTTGAAAGCGTCTTCGCCGAGATCTCCAAGATGGACTCCAGAAACCTCTGCGCCCAAAGCCCCGGCGATAGGATTCACCGATATATGCTTCCAACTACTCATCGAAATTTCTCCACGGCCAAGATACAAGACTCACTGCAGACAGCACCATCGCTTACTTGGCTTTCTTTGCAGGTTTTGATTTTCCAGAACTGTTGAGGGCGACCGCCTGGCGAATGAGCGTTTTGAAAGCGGACTCGTCAACTTTTTCTCCTTCATGGATGTCGATCGCGCGGCGCACGTTTCCGTCGAGACTCGAGTTGAAGAGACGGGCCGGATCTTTCAGCGATGCGCCCTTGGCGAAGGTAAGCTTCACGACCTTCTTGTAGGATTCGCCCGTGCAGATGATGCCATCGTGCGAGAAGGTCGGAGTGCCCATCCACTTCCACTCCTCGACGACGTCCGGATCTGCTTGCTTGATGAGCTTGCGCATTCTGCCGAGGGTATCCCCGCGCCAGTCCCCGAGTTCCGCGATCCTTTTCGAGATTAGCTCCGATGCAGACTGGCCCTGGCTCTGACTCGCGCCCGACTTTGTTTTCATCCTGGAAGTTCCAGACGTATTTCATTCGCAAGACAGTGGAGGATATTCACGAAAGCTCTGAAGGAGGTGCACCGTTATGCGTGTGGGCCTCTCTTCAAGCCGCTATCAACGATGCCACGCCCAGCCGTGGGGCCCCTCGCTATAGTCACGGCCGTCGTTGCCGTACCAGTGCCAGCCTTTTTTGTCCTGGTACCAGTGTCCCTGCTTTCCCTGAAACCATTGGTCACCGTGAGCGCTTTTCCAGCGCCACTTACTGCCGTGCTTCTGCCACTGTCCTTGCTGCCCCTGATACCAATCGTTTTCGTCGGCTCTGACCAGGTTGGGCGCCAGGGTGAAAGAACAAATCAGTATGGCCGCTGCTGCTAAAGTCCCAAGCTTCATATCCTTCTCCTGAACTGACTTGACGTTGATCGGAACCAATCATTCGATTGTTGGCTGCCATCCATACAGAGCATACACTTTTTCGCGGGGAAATCGGGTGATGCTGTTTCGAATTTCGGTTGTGAAAATTGCCGCCGCACTCTCGGTGACGTCCGCGCTTTCTGCTACGGCGCTCGCCCAGGACATGAAGGGCATGGACATGAGCGGAGGTGACATGTCGCAAATGTCGGACAGCGCTGAAATGGATCACGACATGCACATGGGCAACGGCAACATGAAGAACATGGCGCTGCACATGGCATACACTGACCTGCGTCCCGCCAACGACGCTGATAAGGCGCGCGCCGCGGTGCTGGTGACCGACCTGCAGCATGCGCTCGCGAAGTATAAGGATTATCACGTCGCGGAAGCCGACGGCTTCAAGCCGTTTCATCCTGAGTTCAAGCAGCAGAAGGTCGTGCATTTCACCAAAAACTGGTACGGGCTCAAAGCCGCGTTCACGTTCAATCCGACCGAGCCGACCTCGCTGCTCTACGAGCGCGCGCCGGATGGCGGCTACAAGCTGATCGGCGCGATGTACACCGATCGTAAAGCCGCAACTCTCGATGAGCTGAACGAGCGCGTACCATTGAGCGTCGCGCGATGGCATCGGCACGTTAATTTTTGCATCCCGGCGCGCGGCACCGACATGAAGACCGCCGATTGGACCAAGTTCGGTCCCAATGGATCGATCGCAACCAAGGAAGCCTGCGACGCCGCGGGTGGCCGCTTCTTCCCACAAGTGTTTGGCTGGATGGTTCACGTCTATCCCTGGGAGACCAACCCGCAACTCGTGTGGGCGCACTGACCGATAGTGACGCCGACTGTAGAACTGCTCGAAGTCCGAAAATCGTACGGCGGCTTTGCGGCCGTTGACGGGCTGTCGTTCTCGATTCCGCACGCGCATATTTTCGGCTTGCTCGGACCCAACGGAGCCGGCAAGACCAGCACCATCCGCATGATGATCGGGATCACTTCACCCGATTCCGGCGTCGTGCGACTTTTCGGCGAGCCGCTGCGTCGTCGCGCGTTGCGCCGGGTCGGTTATCTGCCGGAGGAGCGCGGCTTGTATCGACGGATGACAGTTGGTGCGAACCTGGTGTTCCTCGGACAGCTCGCGGGTCTGTCGATCGCGACTTCGAAGGAGCGCGTCGATGCGTGGACCAAACGTCTCGCGATTGCGGACTGGGTCGATCGACGGGTCGAGGAGTTGTCGAAGGGGATGCAGCAGAAGATCCAGTTCATCGCGGCGCTGCTGCACGATCCCGATTTGATCGTGATGGACGAGCCGTTCGCCGGGCTCGATCCGGTCAACACGATGCAACTCAAAGACGTGCTGGTGGGACTTCGCGCGGCGGGAAAGTCGATCCTGTTCTCGACTCATCGGATGGACCAGGTCGAGAAACTTTGCGACTCGATCTGCCTGGTCAATCGCGGCAAGTCGGTGCTGCAAGGGAGCCTCAGCGAAGTGAAAAACGGCAACGGCCGGCGCTTCGTGCAAATCGATTACGAAGGCGATGGATCGTGCCTGGCCGGCAATCCGCTGGTCGACTCGTTGAATGACTACGGCAATCACGCCGAGCTGCGACTGAAGCCCGGGGCGGATTCGCAGGAACTGCTGCAGACCGCGATGCGCCAGTTGCGCGTGATCCGATTCCAGGTGATGGACCCGTCGCTCGAACAAATCTTCATCGAACGTATCTCGGGCAAGCATGACTGAGTTCTCGGTCAAGAAAGTCTGGATCATCGCGAAGCGGGAATACCTCGAGCGCGTGCGGACGCGCTCATTCCTGCTCTCGACCTTCGTGACGCCGGTGCTGATGGCGGCGTTCCTGGTCCTGCCCACGTTGATCAGCACGTCGACGGCCCGCGGCATCATGCGCGACTCCGAGCGCCCCGCGCGGGTCGTGATCGCGTCGGACAATCGCGCGCTGGCGGAGTTGGCGAGCGGAGAATTGATGCGCCAGCACGGCACGCGGTACGAACCTTCGGTCGTCTCGCCGACGTCGCCGGACGAACATGCGCGGCTCGACAAGATGCTCGACGACGGCAACATCGAAGGTTACGTCTGGCTCGACGCGGCCGCGATTGCTTCGCGCCAGGTGGTATTCACTACCCGCCGCATGGGCGATTTTATCCTGCGCGGCCGCCTGGGCGACGCGCTGTCGTATGCGCTCGCGGCGCAGCGGATGGTGAAGCAGGGCAGCAGCGTCGCGGACGTAGCCGCGATACTCCAGCCGGTCGATCTCACGGCGGTGCGCGCGGGCAACACGTCGGTGGTGTACAACGAGGTTCGCGGCGCCGTTGTCGTGTTCATCCTGATGTTCGTGATGCTGTTCTCGCTGCTGTCGTATGGCGTGATGGTGATGCGATCGGTCATGGAAGAAAAAGCTCGCGCATCACCGAGGTACTGATGTGCGCGGCGAGTGCGCAGGAGCTGATGGCCGGGAAAATTCTCGGCACCGGCAGCGTCGGCCTGACGCAGATCGGACTGTGGCTTACGATGGCGGGGTTCGGCGCGTCGCGCAGTCTGTACATTCGCACGGCGATGACGGTGCTCGATGTGGGTCCGTCGCTGATCATTTATTTCGTGGTGTTCTATTCACTCGGGTACCTGCTTTACAGCGCGATTTTCGCCGGCGTCGGCGCGATCTTCAATTCGATCGACGAAGCGCAGCAGTGGAACTTCGTGGTCATCCTGCCGCTGATTGCCGCGTCGGCGATGATTCTGCCGGTCGCGACCTCGTCGGATTCGTTGATCTCGGTGGCGGCGTCGCTGTTTCCGTTCTGCTCACCAATCCTGATGTTCGAGCGGCTCGCGGTTCACAATCCGCCGCTATGGCAAGTCGCGCTGTCACTGATTCTGCTGGTCGCAACGATCGGCGGTGCGATGATCGTGAGCGCGCGAATCTACCGGACCGGGATTTTGATGTACGGCAAGCGTCCGACGTTTCGCGAACTGTCGCGATGGCTGCGCCACGCTTGATTAGAGTGGCTGGCGAACATCATTCGGCGGTAGTCGGCGGTTTTGAAATTCGGCGGTATCAAGCGGGATATTCACCGACGCGATCGCACTGTTTCTTCTGAAGCGCGCCATTCGTCCCACGACACGCATTTCGTCAGGCGAGCAGCTTCGAACGCGGTGGCAGCTTGATAGCTTGGATTTGCATCCATTTCGGCTGCGCCCTCAAGGGTTCGCTCTTCTTCATCGCGCCACTTTGTCTGCAAATTTTGCTTTGCCTTTTCACAATCATTGATTGAATTGAATCGGGATCCGATTCCCTCCCACTCCAATAGCGCGGCATTTGTATCAACGAACGCTTTACCGCCGCGGTGTGTCGGTGCAGGCGGCGCCACCAGGAACCAGCCCAGGACCGCGAGTGCGGAAGCATGGCGCAGACCAAGGATTTTTCTGTCAGTCATTGCGCCCATTGTTTTGGTTTTGGTGAGACTTCAGATACCAATGGTAGCTTCGTTCCGTCAGAAAATCACTCGGAATCCGACTGCATCAGACTGAAGACTTCATCTCCACAACCAAGCGGTTAACAAAGTCGGCGGGCAATTCTGCTAATCACTGGAGGAAGCTTGAAGCGAACGTCCGCAATGGTTCCTCTCGGCACGCGCAGTGGATAGCGGTAACTGCGGACAGGTACTAAATGAAGCTTATCGGAAGTTCTCCCCGAACAGACCGACGGCACGCTTGGCGTACTCCCCCAGTCAGGCGTGCCTCCCCTTTTTTTGGCGCGAGAGCGACAGCCGCGAGACTCTATTCGGATTTCAAACTGCGACTCGACCGGACTGGGCGGATTGCTTCACAACTTGCGCAAACGTTGCTATCTATCGCACGTTTGGTGCATGCCGATGCGATAAGTGGGCGGGCGTTGGGGCGTTCGACACACTTAAGTATTGCTCATTAACAAAAACGCGAATATAAGATAATCTTCAGATCAAGAGCGGGAGCAAAAGCGTGGCTCGGAAGAAAATTGCGTTCATCGGGGCAGGTAATGTCGGCGCGACGTGTGCCCATCTATGCTTCCTGCGCGGACTCGGCGACATCGTGCTCTACGACATTATCGAGGGGTTGCCGCAAGGCAAGGCGCTCGACATGCTCGAGTCGGCGCCGGTGCTCGGCATCGATATCAACGTCACCGGCACTACCGACATCAAGCAGATCGAGGGCGCAGATTGCTGCGTCGTTACGTCGGGATCGCCGCGCAAACCCGGGATGAGCCGCGATGACCTGCTCAAGATAAACGCCAAGGTGATGACCGACGTCGGCAGTGCAATCAAGAAGCACGCGCCCGGCGCATTCGTGATCGCGGTGACCAATCCGCTTGACGCGATGGTTACCCAGCTCAAGCGCGTGACCGGTTTCGCGAAAGGGCGAATTGTTGGACAGGCGGGCGTCCTCGACTCGGCGCGCTATCGGACTTTTTTGGCGTCGGAACTTGGTGTCTCGACTGAGAGTGTTTCCGCGATGGTGCTCGGCGGGCACGGCGACGACATGGTGCCGATTCGGAGCTACACGACTGTCGGCGGCCAGCCGATCGAGCGGCTGATCGCGGCGAAGCGGCTCGAGGAAATCGAGAAGCGCACGCGCGGCGGTGGCGGCGAGATCGTCGAGCTGATAAAGACGTCGTCGTACTACGCGGCGGGAACCGCAGTTTACAAAATGGTCGAGGCCTACATGCTCGATCGCAAGTCGGTGCTGCCGTGCGCGGCGTATCTCGACGGCGAATACGGCGTGAAGGGATTGTTCGCGGGAGTGCCGGTCGTGATCGGCGCGGGCGGCGTCGAGCGCGTCGTGGAAATCCAGCTTACCGAGGCTGAGAAGAAGGCTTTCGACAGTTCAGTCGGTCACGTGCGCGAGCTGGTCGAGGCGATGGACAAAGTAATCGCGGCCGGAAACTAAGGCGCGATTCAGGAAGACCTATGGCTGAAGCAGAAGCAGTTGCGGCGCCTCCGATTGCAGCTGGCATGACGGCGGACCAGCGGCACTGGCTGCTGCGCAGATTGCATTCGCTGTCGGGGATCATTCCGATCGGCGGATTTTTGTTTTTCCATCTTTTCGAAAACGCGTTCGTGCTGAGAGGCGGCGACACGTGGTGGAAGGAAACCGAGTTCACCCGCACCATTCCATTTCAGATCGCGGTCGAAGCGTTGGTGCTGTGGATACCGATTCTCTATCACGCGATTTACGGACTGGTCATCACAGCCACCGCGCAGCCCAACGACTATCCATTCGAGCGCAACTACCAGTACACCTTGCAGCGCATCACGGGGATTCTCGCGTTCCTGTTTATCGGGTTTCACGTCTTCAGCACGCGCGCCTATTTCTACGCGACCGGAGTCGAGACCAATTACCTGCGGATGCATAACTTCATGATGAATCCGCTGATCCTGACCGTCTATATCGTCGGGACGCTGGCGTGCGTTTATCACCTGACCAACGGCATTTTCACATTCACAATCACGTGGGGAATCGCGGCCGGCGCGAAAGCACAAACGCTCATCAATCGCGCGTGCGTTTTGCTGTTCGTCGTACTGGCGATCGTCAGCGTCTCGATTCTGATCGCATTCCGCGCACCCGCCTGAGGAGAGAAACCAATGCCAGGGCATCACATAATAGTAGGCGGCGGGCTGGCTGGTTTGACCGCGGCGATGAAGCTCGCGGAGCAGGGCGAGCAGGTTGATCTGTTCTCGATCGTGCCGGTCAAGCGATCGCATTCGGTGTGCGCTCAAGGCGGAATCAACGGCGCAGTCAATACCAAAGGCGAGGGCGACTCGCCGATGATCCATTTTGACGACACGATTTACGGTGGCGACTTTCTCGCGCATCAGCCGCCGGTCAAGGCGATGTGCGAGGCGGCTCCGGCGATCATCTATCTGTTCGATCGGATGGGCGTGATGTTCAACCGCACGCCCGAAGGCCTGCTCGACTTTCGGCGCTTCGGCGGCACCAAGCATCATCGGACCGCATTCGCGGGCGCCACTACCGGTCAGCAACTGCTCTACGCACTGGACGAGCAGGTTCGCCGTTACGAAGCGGCGGGCCTTGTACGCAAGTTCGAAGGCTGGGAAATGCTGAGTCTGGTGCAGGACGAATCAGGCGACTGCCGCGGGATCGTCGCGATCGATACGCGATCGCTCGAGATGCGCGCGTTTCCCTCCGATACCACGATGATTGCGACTGGCGGGCCGGGACTGGTGTTCGGCCGATCGACGCAATCACTGGTGAATACAGGATCGGCAGTCAGTGCGTGCTATCAGGCTGGAACGACCTACGCCAATGGCGAGTTCATCCAGGTGCATCCGACGGCGATGCAGGGCGAGGACAAATTTCGTCTCATCTCGGAGTCGATTCGCGGCGAGGGCGGACGCGTGTGGACCTATCGCGACAGCAAGCCATGGTACTTCCTCGAAGAGATGTATCCGGCGTACGGCAACCTGGTGCCGCGAGATATCGCGACCCGCGCGATTCACAAGGTCGTGTTCGAGATGAAGCTTGGCGTCGACGGCCAACCGATCGTTTACCTCGACGTGAGTCATCTCGATCCCGAGGAACTCAATCGCAAGGTCGCGGGCGTGCTCGAAATCTACCAGAAGTTTGCCGGCCAGGATCCGCGCAAAGTTCCGATGAAGATTTTTCCCGCGATGCACTACTCGATGGGCGGGCTGTGGGTTGATTACCATCAGCAGACCAACGTGCACGGGCTGTTTGCGGCGGGCGAGTGCGAGTTTCAATACCATGGCGCCAACCGGCTCGGCGCCAACTCGCTGCTCTCGTGCATGCATGGCGGAAATGTGGCCGAGCCAGCGATGATCGGCTACGCGAAGTCGAAGAAGAGTGCGACCAGCCCGACGATTTTCGATCAGGAGCTGAAGCTGCAGCGCGAATCGTTCGACAAGATTTTCAAGATGGACGGTCCCGAGAATGCGTTTGCCCTGTGGCGCGAGCTCGGCGACATCATGACCGAGAACGTCACCGTCGTGCGGCACAACAAGAAACTCAAGGACACCGACGACAAGCTGATAGAGTTCAAGGAGCGATGGGGCCGGATCGGGCTCAACGACAAGGGCAAATGGGCTAACCAGGAAGTGCTGTTCGTCCGCCAGCTATGGAACATGCTCGAGCTCGCGCGGCCGATGACGCTCGGCGCGCTCAATCGCAACGAATCGCGCGGGGCGCATTACAAGCCGGAGTTCCCGGGGCGTGACGACGCGAATTTTTTGAAGACCACGATGGCGACGTGGTCGTCCGACGGTCCGCGCTTCAGCTGGGAGCCGGTTGACGTGAGCATCATCAAGCCGCGGCCGCGGCGCTACGACGTCGAAAAGTCCGCCACCGAACCGAAGGCGGCTTAAGCCCGGCAGGAGCATCGCAGTGGCAGAACAGACGCAAGTTTTGAGAATCAAACGCCAGGAAATGCCCGACTCCGAGCCGTATTACGAGGAGTTCGAGATACCGTACCTGGCGAATCACAACGTCATCTCGATGCTGATGGAGATTCGGCGCAACCCGGTGACTCGTCAGGGCAAGCGCGTCGCGCCGGTGGTGTTCGACGCCAACTGTCTCGAGGAAGTTTGCGGATCGTGCACGATGGTGATCAATGGACGTGTGCGCCAGGCGTGCTCGCAGCTTGCCGAAGGACTCAATGGGCCGGCGACGATCGAGCCGATGACGAAGTTCCCGGTGGTTCGCGATCTGTGGGTCGATCGATCAAAAATGTTCGCCGCGCTGATGAAGGCGCACGCCTGGATTCCGATCGACGGGACTTACGACCTCGGCCCGGGCCCGCGAATCGCTCCTCACGTGCAGGAGTTCGCGTACCTGTTCTCGCGATGCATGACGTGCGGATGCTGCCTCGAGGCTTGCCCGCAGGTTAATTCGCACTCGAAGTTCATGGGAGCCGCGGTGATCGGACAGGCCTATTTGATGAGCCAGCATCCGACGGGCAAGATGAATCTCGACGAGCGGCTCGACGCGATGATGTCGGAGGGCGGAATCGCGGACTGCGGCAATGCGCAGAATTGCGTCGAGGTCTGCCCCAAGGAAATCCCGCTCACGACGGCAATCGGCGCGGTCGGGCGGCAGACGTCGATCAAATGG
Organism: uncultured delta proteobacterium; assembly: GCA_963744545.1. Lineage (GTDB taxonomy): Bacteria > Desulfobacterota > Binatia > Binatales > Binataceae > Binatus. The sequence continues at coordinate 35,985 of CAVUUH010000038.1, read as the reverse complement.
CTCCGCGACCTTTTCATGAAATGAGTGACGCGCAGGAAACTGAATGAACATCCACGAATATCAAGCCAAGCAGATTCTCGGGCGCTTCGGCGTTCCCGTTCCCAAGGGGCAGTTCGCGACGACACCTGAAGAGGCGGCGGCCGCATTCACGGCGCTCGGCCAGCCGAAGGCTGTGGTCAAGGCGCAGATCCACGCGGGCGGCCGCGGCAAAGCCGGCGGCGTCAAGCTGCTGACGAGCGCGACGCGACGTCCGCGACTTCGCCGCCAAGCTGCTCGGCAAGCCGCTGGTGACGCATCAGACGGGGCCGGAAGGCCGCGTCGTGCGCCGCATGTATATAGAGGAGGCGAGCGACATCGCGCGCGAGCTTTACCTTGGGATGCTGGTCGATCGGAAAGCGGGAACGGTTTCCGTGATCGCGAGCACCGAGGGCGGCATGGATATCGAGGAAGTCGCCTCGAAGACGCCCGAAAAAATTCTCACCGAGCAGATCAGTCCGCTACTCGGCGTGTCCGGTTTCCAGGCGCGGAAAATTGCGTTTGCGCTGGGCTCAAGGACAAGCAAGTCGGGCAGTTCGTCGACGCTGCTGCGGCGCTCTACCGCGCGTTCATCGAGACCGACGCGTCGCTGATCGAGATCAATCCGCTGGTCGTGACCAAGGACGGTCGCGTCATCTGCCTCGACGCGAAAATGTCGTTCGACGACAACGCCTTGTTCCGCCATCCGGACATCCGCGAGCTGCGCGATGCCAACGAGGAAGATCCCGCCGAGACCGAGGCGGCGAAGTATGACCTCAGCTACGTGCATCTCGACGGCAACATCGGATGCATGGTGAACGGCGCGGGCCTCGCGATGGCCACGATGGATATCGTCAAGATTTACGGCGCGGAGCCGGCCAACTTCCTCGACGTCGGCGGCGGCGCGAGCACCGAGAAAGTCGCCGCGGCGTTTCGCATCCTGCTCGCGGACAAGCGCGTCAAAGGCGTGCTGATCAACATCTTCGGCGGCATCATGCGATGCGACGTGCTCGCGCAAGGGCGTCGTCGAGGCGGCCAAGCAGGTGAAGCTCAACGTGCCGCTGGTGGTCAGGATGGAAGGCACCAACGTGGTCGAGGGCAAAAAGATTCTGGCCGAGTCCGGTATCAAGGTGATTGCCGCCAGCCGACATGGCCGACGCCGCCAAGCGCATCGTGAAAGAAATCGGAGCCTGAGGATTTCAGATGAGTATTCTCGTCGACAAGAACACCCGCGTGCTGACGCAGGGAATTACCGGCGCGACCGGGCCAGCTCCATACTCGCGCGTGCAAAGAATACGGCACGCAGATGGTCGGCGGCGTGGTGCCGGGCAAGGGCGGCACGGACTTCGAAGGCATCCCGATTTTCGACACCGTCGAGCAGGCGCGCAAAGCGACCGGCTGCAACGCGACCGTGATCTACGTGCCGCCGGCGTTCGCCGCCGACGCGATGCTCGAGGCGGTCGCGGCAGGCATCGAGCTCGTCATCTGCATCACCGAAGGCGTGCCGGTGCTCGACATGGTCAAAGTGAAGGCGTACATGGCGGGCAGCAAGTCGCGCCTGATTGGCCCCAACTGCCCGGGAATCATCACGCCGGGCGAGTGCAAAATCGGCATCATGCCGGGATACATCCACAAGCCGGGCGATATCGGCGTCGTGTCGCGCTCGGGCACGCTGACCTACGAGGCGGTGTATCAGCTGACGCAACTTGGAATCGGACAATCGAGCTGCATCGGAATCGGCGGCGATCCGATCGTCGGCACTACGCATATCGACGCGTTAAAATTGTTCAACGAAGATCCGAAGACGCGCGCGGTGATCATGATCGGCGAAATCGGCGGGACGGCCGAAGAAGAGGCCGCGGAATATATAAAGCAACACTTTAAGAAACCGGTGGTCGCGTTTATTGCGGGACAGACCGCGCCGAAGGGACGCCGGATGGGCCACGCCGGCGCGATTATCTCAGGCGGACGGGGCACTGCGGCGGATAAAATCGCGGCGCTCAAGGCGGCGGGAATCACGGTCGCGAAAAGCCCGGCTGACCTCGGCTCGACGATGAAATCGGTACTCGAGGGCAAGAAGTAGATTCGATGGAACGAACTTTCGCAATCGTCAAACCCGACGCGGTCCGGCGCGGGCTCACCGGCGACATACTCAAACGAATCGAGGCCTCGGAGCTGAAGATCGTCGCGATGCGCAAGATTCAACTCTCGCGCGCCGACGCCGAGAAATTCTACGACGTGCACAAGGCGCGGCCGTTCTTCAAGGGGCTGTGCGACTACATGACCTCCGGCCCGGTGGTGGTTGCGGTGCTGCAAGGCGAGGGCGCAATCAGCAAATGGCGCCAGTTGATGGGCGCGACCGATCCAAAAAAAGCCGACGCCGGCACGATTCGCAAGGACTTCGGAATCGACGTCGAGCAGAACGCCACCCACGGCTCCGACGCGCCCGAGACGGCAGCGCAGGAAATCGCATTCTTCTTCGCCGCGCGAGAAATCCTCTCCTAGAAAGACACGCCTGCTTTCACTGTTACGTTTCGACTAGAATAGTCGGGCTGTGAACGCGAATCGTCAAACATCGGCCGAGCCGATGCCCGTAAGCACCGATTTCCGCGACCTGACGCTCGATGAAGTCGAGCAACTGGTCGCGAGCGCGGGCGAACGCTCATATCGCGCGCGCCAGATATCTGCATTGGGTACACGCTCGCGGCGCAGAGTCGTTCGACGAGATGCGCGATCTGCCGGCGTCGCTTCGAAATTATTTGAAGCAGAACTTCACGATTGGGCATCCGGTGTCATCGTTCGTCTCGCGCTCGTCGGACGGCACTCGAAAACTGCTCATTCGCCTTGACGATGGCGAAGAAATCGAGTCGGTGATCATCCCCACCGAAAAACGCGTGACGCTTTGCATGTCGAGCCAGGTCGGATGCGCGATGGCGTGCGAATTCTGCGCGACCGCACGCATGGGATTGCATCGCAACCTCACCAGCTCCGAGATGCTCGCGCAGATCTTCGCCGCTCGACGCGAACTGGCCGCGGGCGAGGAGCTGACGAACTATGTTTTCATGGGGATGGGCGAGCCGCTCGCGAATTACCCGCGCCTGACGCGCACGCTCGCGATCATGACGTCGGAGTGGGGGATGGGCATCTCGCCGCGGCGCATCACGGTGTCGACTGTCGGCCTGGTCCCGATGATGGAGAGGCTGCTCAGCGAGACGCCGGTCAACCTGGCGGTGTCGCTGCATGCGACGACCAACGAGCTTCGCGATCGCCTCGCGCCGATCAATCAGCGCTATCCGCTGGAAGTGCTGCTCGACGCGTGCCGCAACCTGCCGATTAAGCGGCGCAGCCGAATCACGTTCGAGTACGTGATGCTCGCGGGGGTGAACGATTCGCTGGCAGATGCACGGCGGCTGGTGAAGCTGCTCGCGCCGTTGCGCGCCAAAGTTAATCTGATTTTTTACAATCCGATGGAGGGATCGCCGCTGCAGAGCAGTTCGCGCGACGCGGTCGAGGCCTTTCAAGCGATCCTCAAGCACGGTAATTTGACCGCTACAATCCGCGAAAGCCGGGGGCTCGATATTGCGGCGGCATGCGGCCAGCTCTACGCCGAACAGCACATCCCGGCCTGAAAGCCTCAACCGAAAAGAGAAAAATGCCACAAAACGTACTCGGAGTGATCGGCGGCAGCGGCTTCTATCAAATGAAGGGGCTGGACAAGGTCGAGCTGATGGAGCTCGAGACGCCGTTCGGCCGTCCGTCGGATCCGTTTTACCAGGGACGCATCGGCGACATCGAAGTGGTTTTTCTCGTCACGTCACGGGCGCGGGCATCGAATATTGCCGTCGGAAATAAATTTTCGCGCCAACGTTTTCGGGATGAAGCAGCTCGGCGTGACGCATCTGGTTTCGGTGTCGACAGCGGGCAGCCTGAAAGAGGAAATTCATCCCGGCGAGCTGGTGGTCCCAAATCAGTTTATCGATCGCACCTTCAAGCGCCCCGAGACCTTCTTCGGCGACGGCCTGGTGGTTCACGTTTCGCTGGCTGATCCCGTGTGCGCAAATCTTGCGAAGGATCTGGTCGCCGCGACCAGCGCGAGCGGTGCGAAGGTTCACGACGGCGGGACCTATCTCTGCATGGAAGGTCCGCAATTCTCGACCCGCGCCGAGTCGAATCTCTACCGAAGCTGGGGTGCGAGCGTGATCAGCATGACTGCGATGCAGGAAGCGCGGCTCGCGCGCGAAGCGGAGATGTGTTACGCGGCGCTGGTGCTGGTGACGGACTACGATTGCTGGCACGAATCGGTCGCGGCGGTCGATATCGGCGAAATCCTGCGCGTGATGAACCTCAACGTGGACAAGGCGCAAAGCGCGGTGTCGGCGCTGGCGCATACTCTAGGCAATCGGCCGCGGACCTGCAGCTGCCAGGACGCGCTCAAGAACACGATCATTACCGATCGCGCCGCAATTCCGCAGCGCTTGATCGACGACCTGCGGCCGCTGGTAGGCAAGTATCTCTAGGACGCTCGAAATCCGGGACGATGAAGGTGCGATATAGATGAGTATTGTTGCGGTCGGGTTTCTAGCCTACGACACGGTCGAAACGCCCAGCGGAAAAGTCGAGGAAGTCCTGGGTGGCGGCGCCAGCTACTTTGCGATTGCGGCGAGATTTTTCTCCCCGGTCAGTATCGTCGCGGTGGTCGGCTCGGATTTCAGGGCCGAGGATATGCGGCTGTTCACGGAGCGGAATATCGACGTGCGCGGAGTCGTCAAGCGCGAAGGCAAGACGACACGCTGGCACGGGCGCTATCACGAAGACATGAACATGCGCGACACCGTCTCGCTTTCGCTCAACGTCCTGGAAAACTTCACGCCCGAATTGCTGCCCGATCAATGCCGCGCGGACTATCTGTACCTCGCGCCAAACGATCCCGAGCTGCAGGAACACGTACTGGATCAGGTGCACAGTCCCAAAGTCGTGGTGGCGGATCTCTTTGACTATTGGATCGAGAAGACGCGGCCCGGCCTGATGAAACTGCTCGAGCGAATCCAGATCCTGCTTTGCAGCGACAGCGAGGCGCGCATCCTTTCCGGCGAACACAACCTGGTGAAGGCGGGGCGAGCGATCCTGAAGATGGGTCCCCACACAGTTTTGATCAAGCGCGGCGAGTATGGCGTGCTTCAGTTCAGCAAGGAAGGAATGTTCGCGGTGCCCGCATATCCGCTGGAGGAGGTCGTCGATCCTACCGGCGCGGGCGACACGTTCGCGGGCGCCATGATGGGATTCCTCGCGCGGCATGGGCGCATCACGGAATCGTCGCTGCGCACCGCAGTCGTGTACGGCAGCGTGGTGGCCTCTTACGGAGTCGAGCGTTTCTCGCTGGAGCGGCTGCTGGATCTGAGCTGGGAAGAAATAGATCATCGCTATCGGGAATTTATCAATCTGATCGATTCTCACCATTCGAGATGGACTACTCAGTAGTCATTCCGCTCTACAACGAGCGGGATAGTCTCGGCCCGCTGCACGTGGAATTGACCCGCGTGATGCAGAGTCTCGGCCGTGCGTACGAATTGATATTCGTGGACGACGGCAGTGTCGACGGCAGTATCGAGGCGCTGCGGCAGATCAAATCCGCGGACCAGAATGTGCGCGTGATTTCGCTGGCGCGCAATTCGGGGCAGACGGCCGCGCTGGCGTGCGGATTCTCGCATGCGACCGGCGACGTGATCATCGCGATGGACGCCGACGGGCAGAACGATCCAGCGGATATCCCGCGGCTGCTGGCCAAGCTCGACGAAGGCTACGATCTGGCGAGCGGATGGCGCACCGAGCGATGGCAGGAGGAGCGATTCACGCGCAGGCTGCCGTCGATGGCGGCGAATTCGCTGATCTCCGCGATGACCGGCGTCAAGCTCCACGACTACGGATGCACCTTCAAGGCGTACCGCCGCGATCTTGCGCGCAGCCTGCAGCTCTACGGCGAGATGCATCGATTTGTTCCCGCGATCGCGGCGGAGCAGGGCGCGCGAATCGCGGAAGTCGAAATTGGATTTCGACCGCGCCGCGCCGGCATCTCGAAGTATGGACTGTGGCGCATCGTGCGCACGCTTGCTCGACCTGATCACCGTCAAATTTCTTTCCGGCTATTCCACCGCGCCGATACAAGTGTTCGGCTTGATCGGAATCATCCTCGGCGGACTCGGAGGGCTGTGGACCTTCATCCTGGTGATGGAGAAAATACTACTCGGATACGAACTGGGTAGGCGGCCTGCGCTGTTGCTGGCAGTGTTGTTGGTAGTGGTCGGAGTACAGTTTGTGAGTATAGGACTGCTCGGCGAGATGCTGGCGCGGACCTATCACGAATCGCAGGGAAAGCCGATCTACGTAATCAGGGAAGAGTTTTAGAGGGCTATCGATGAACATCGCAGTCGTGGGGAGCGGATACGTCGGACTGGTGAGCGGCACCTGCTATGCCGAAAGCGGCAACGAAGTAGTCTGCGTCGATATCGACCAGGAGCGAATCGCCCAGCTCTGTGAGGGCAAGATTCCGATCTACGAGCCGGGACTCGAAGAACTGGTGCGCCGCAATCTGAAGGAAGGCCGGCTTCGTTTCACCACCGATATAGCGGACGCGATCAAGAATTCGATGGTCTCCTACATCGCGGTCGGCACTCCGATGAGCGCGTCGGGCGCGGCGGATTTGACCGCGATTTTCAAGGCGGCTGAGGACATCGCGAAATCGGTCACCGGCTATCACATCGTGGCGGTCAAGAGCACCGTCCCGGTCGGCACCAACGATCGCGTGCGGGAAATAGTCGGGCGCGTCGCCAAGCATCGCGCGGACGTTTGCTCGGTGCCGGAGTTTCTCAAGGAAGGCTCGGCGATCGAAGATTTCATGCGGCCGGACCGCGTCGTGATCGGAAGCTCTGAGCGAGCAGGCGACCGCGGTTCTCAAGGAAATTCACAATCCATTCGTGCGCACCGACAATCCGATCCTGGTGATGGATCCGCGCTCGGCGGAGCTGACCAAGTATGCGTCCAACGCGATGCTCGCGATGCGCATTTCGTTTATCAACGAGATGGCGACGCTGTGCGACGCGGTCGGCGCCGACATCAATGCCGTCCGCCGCGGACTCGGCACCGACAAGCGCATCGGATCGTCGTTCCTGTTTCCGGGAGTCGGGTACGGCGGTTCGTGCTTCCCCAAGGACGTGCAGGCGGTGATTCATAGCGCGAGCGAACACAATCTCGATTTCGCGCTGCTGCGTGCGGCGGAAGCGGTGAATGCCCGCCAGAAGCGGCTGATTCCCGCGCGCGTTAAGCAGCATTTCGGAGAGAATCTGAGCGGCCGCACCTTTGCGATTTGGGGGCTGGCCTTCAAGCCGCGCACCGACGACATGCGCGAGGCGCCCTCGCTGGTGGTGGTCGAGGAACTGCTGCAAGCGGGCGCGAAGTGCCGCGTGCACGATCCCGAAGCGCTGGAGAATGCGCGCAAGATTTTTGGCGATCGCGTCACCTACCACAAAACCAACTACGAGGCGCTCAAGGATGCCGACGCGCTGCTGATTCTGACCGAGTGGAACGAGTTCCGGCATCCCAATTTCCAGCGCATCAAGTCCGAGCTGAAGCAGCCGGTGATATTCGACGGCCGGAACCTGTATGATCCAGATCTGATGAAGGCGCTCGAAATGCGATACTACTCGATCGGGCGCCACCCGGTTTAGGACAAGGACACTTCTATGAGAATTCTGGTGACCGGCGGCGCCGGCTTTATCGGCTCGCACACGGTGGATGCGCTGGTCGCATCCGATGCGGGCGAAGTGTCAGTGCTGGATAATTTTTCCGCCGGCAAGCGACACCAGGTGAACCCGAAGGCAACGCTCTACGAGATCGATCTTGCGCGATGTCGCCGCGGTTGCGTCCGTCGTCGAGAAAGCCCGGCCCGAGATTATTGTTCATCTCGCGGCGCAGATGGACGTGCGGCGATCGGTCGCCGATCCCGCGTTCGACGCGCAGGTGAACGTGGTCGGGTTTCTCAATCTGATCGAAGCGGCGCGCAAGCACGGCCTCAAGCGCGTGGTATTTTCCTCGACCGGCGGCGCGATTTACGGCGAGCAGGACGAGTTCCCGTGCACCGAGGACCATCCGAAGCGCCCGGTGAGTCCGTACGGCGTCGCCAAGCTGGCGACCGAGGCCTATCTGTTTTTCTACAAGGTCGAGTACGGAATCGATTACCTGGCGCTGAGATTCGGCAATGTTTACGGCCCGCGCCAGGATCCGCATGGCGAAGCGGGCGTGATCTCGATTTTCTGCGGCAAAATCCTCGACGGCCAGCCCGTGACGATTTACGGCGACGGCACGCAGACGCGCGACTACGTTTACGTCGGCGATGTGGTGCGCGCCGTGGTGGCGGCGTCGAAGTCCAGCGCGTCGGGAATCGCGATGAATATCGGCACCGGCATCGAGACCAACGTGAACGACCTTTATTCAACGCTCGCAAGCATCGCCGATTTCCCGACCAAGGCAGTGCACGCGGCAGAGCGACCGGGCGAACAAAAGCGATCGGTCATCTCGCCGGCGCGCGCGGAAAAAGAACTCGGCTGGCGTCCCGAGAAGAAGCTCGATCAAGGACTCGAAGAGACTTTCAAATATTTCAAGCAGCAACGCGACCGTTCGAGTTGAAATGACCGAAGCCGCCTCGATTCGCAATTTTTCGATCATCGCGCATATCGATCACGGCAAGTCCACGCTCGCCGATCGAATCCTCGAGCGCACCGGCGCGCTCACGATGCGCGAGTCGAAGGACCAGTTCCTCGACTCGATGGACCTCGAGCGCGAGCGCGGCATCACGATCAAGGCGCGCTCGGTGCGCCTCAACTACACGGCCAAAGACGGCAAGGGCTACGTCCTCAACTTGATCGATACTCCCGGACACGTCGATTTCGCCTACGAAGTTTCGCGCAGCCTGGCCGCTTGCGAGGGCGCGCTGCTGGTTGTCGATGCGAGCCAGGGCGTCGAGGCGCAGACGCTCGCCAACGTCTATCTCGCGCTCGATCACGGACTCGAAATTATTCCGGTGATCAACAAGATCGATCTGCCCGGCGCCGACATCGAGCGCACCAAGCATCAAATCGAGGAGATCATCGGGCTCGACGCCTCCGACGCGATTCTCACCAGCGCCAAAGAGGGCATCGGCATCGACGACGTGCTCGAAGCGATCGTCGCGCGCATCCCGGCGCCCAAACCCACGAACGAAGACACGGTCCGCGCGCTCATCTTCGACAGTTGGTACGACGTGTACGAGGGCGTGATCGGCCTGGTCCGCGTGTTCGGCGGCGAGCTGCGCATCGGCATGAAGGTTCGCCTGATGGGCACGGACAAGCTCGGCGAAGTGATGCGCCTGGGGCATTTCACGCCGCATGAGCGTCGGGCAGATACGCTCGGCCCGGGCGAGGTCGGGTTTATCGTCGCGGGAATCAAGACCGTCGCGGACATGCGCGTCGGCGACACGATTACCGACGCCGACAATCCCGCGGTCGCGCCGCTGCCGGGCTTCAAGGAATTGAAGCCGATGGTCTTCGCGGGACTCTATCCGACCGAGGCGAATCAGTACGGCGCGCTGCGCGACGCGATCGAAAAGCTGCGCCTCAACGACGCGAGCCTCATCTGCGAGCCCGAAACCTCGCAGGCGCTCGGCTTCGGCTTTCGCGCGGGATTCCTGGGTTTGCTGCACATGGAAATCGCGCAGGAGCGGCTCGAGCGCGAATTCGGCATCAACCTGATCGTCACCGCGCCGACGGTCGCCTACCAGGTCCGCACCATTTCCGGCCAGCTGACGACCGTCGACAATCCGTCGCTGCTGCCCGACGAGAACACGATCGAGGCGATCGAGGAGCCCTTCATCCTCACATCTATCCACATGCCCGAGGAGTATCTCGGCGCCGTGATGAAGCTGTGCGAGGATCGCCGCGGCATCCAGCGCGATTTGCGCTTCCTCGGCGAGAAGCGCGTCATCCTGCACTACGAATTGCCGCTGGCGGAGATCGTCTTCGATTTTTACGATCGCCTGAAATCGGTGAGCCGCGGCTACGCGTCGCTGGATTACGAGTTTCTGGACTTCCGGGCAGGGCCTCTGGTTAAATTGGATATTCGGATCAATGGCGAGGTGGTGGACGCGCTTTCGATAATCGTGCATCGCGACAAGGCTTACGAACGGGGCCGGGCGTTGTGCGAAAAGATGCGCGAGCTGATCCCGCGCCAGATGTTCGAAGTCGCGATTCAAGCCGGGATTGGCGCCAAGATTATCGCGCGGGAATCCGTCAAGGCGCTGCGCAAGAATGTCACCGCCAAGTGTTACGGCGGCGATATCACGCGGAAACGAAAGCTGCTCGAGAAGCAAAAGGAAGGCAAGAAGCGGATGAAACAGGTTGGGCGCGTCGAGATTCCGCAAGAGGCTTTCCTGGCCCTGCTCAAGGTCGGGGAGTAGGGCAACAGTGGCCGAACCAGCTCGCAACATTTCCAAAGCGCAGCCGCTCAACGCCCGCGAGCCCGATCGCGCGGGGCAAAAGTCCGTCGCGCGCGAATATGGCGAGGCGATGCTTCATCGCGCTCGTGCTCGCGATCTTCATCCGCACATTTTTCGTGCAGGCGTACAAGATTCCGTCGGGCTCGATGGAGCCGACGCTGCTCATCGGCGATCACATCCTCGTCAACAAGATCATTTTCGGGTTGCGGATGCCCGACTCGATATTCGGCCTCGAGATTCCCGGCGTCCCGTTGGGCCAGTACGTCTTCCATCTCGAGCCGGTGCATCGCGGCGACGTGGTCGTGTTCGTATTTCCGCCCGATCGCACCAAGGATTTCATCAAGCGCGTAATTGGGGTCGGCGGCGATACCGTCGCGGTGAAGAACGGCGTCGTATGGCTCAACGGTTCGCCGATGCCCGATCCGCACGCGCATTTCGAGGTGGCGCCGCAGGATCGCTCTCCGGTCTCGCCGCGCGACAACTTCGGTCCCGTCACCGTCCCGCCGGGCAAGCTGTTCATGATGGGCGACAATCGCGATCGCAGCTACGACAGCCGCTTTTGGGGCTTCGTCGATCTCAACGACGTCGAGGGACGCGCGACGATCATTTATCTGCCGTGGAATGAGGAGAAGGCGGACGCGGCCTCGACGTTGAGCGTAGTCTTCCTGTGGTTCGAGTACGTCAGGTGGGATCGGCTCGGGATGATCGTGCACTAGCCGGAGGGGAACAAGCACAGGTGGCCGACGAAGCGGTGAACAGGATTGGCGCGATCCTCGAGGAGCTGGGCGCGCGGTTCGATCTGGTGGTCGAGGCCGTCTCGGGTTTCGGCGGGCGCCTCGACACGTTGCGCGACGAGATCTTCGGGCAGTTTGCGGAAGTCGGCGGCCAGATTCGTTTCCTGTCCGAGCAGATCGCCGAGAATCGGCGAGGTATCGCCGCCACCCATGACGATCTCGGCGCCGAGATGGTGCGGCTGGGCGAGGCGCTCGGCAAGGCTCGCGTCGAGTTCCGCGACGAGCTGGTCGCCACCGAGAAGGGACTTCGCGGTGAATTCACCGCGCGTGCGATCGAGTTCCGCGAGGAAGCCGCGCGCGCAGTCGCATCCACCGGCCGGCAAGCCGCGGACTCAGGGATCGATACGACCAAGGTTCTCAAGCGCGAGATCGCGGCGTCAGCCGAGATGGCGGCAAAGAAACTGGCGGCCGAGCTAAAGCAAACCAACAAATCGCTCGCCAATCTCGCCCACAAATTCGACCGCTTCGACGATCGAATCACCGTCCAAACCCGCGACCAGGACCAACGCCTGCGAAAGCTCGAACGCAAACGCGGCGCTTCGTGAGCAACGCACTCGCGCGACCTCAAATTAACTGAACGATGTTACTGTAGTAACAGATCGTCTGTGGTCTTTCACTGCGCCTCGTGTCAGCCTTCTGATCGGAGGATTCTGCCTATCAACGTGCAACGCCGGCGCCGCTCGGCGCATCGCTTGAGCGCAAGGAGCGTCGATGGCTTCTGTCGCCCCGCTTGACGCGAGTTCAGCCGTCAACGCTGCGGGAGCTCCGCGCGGACTCGGCGACCAGCAGTCCGCGCCGAACACTCGCCAGCTCGTCACCTCGATCGCGACCGTGTTCTGCTTCCAGGGCTTCACGATGTCGATCAACGGCATCGGCTCACCCTGGATCGCGAAAAGCTTTCACCTCGGCGAGTCGGGAATCGCGAGCCTGTTCGCATGGATTTCGTTCTCGGCGATTGGCGCGCTCGGACTCTCGCGGATGATCGATCGGATGGGACGCCGCCGAATGCTGCTGGTGTGCATGGCAGGCACTTCGGTCAGCGCGCTCGCCGCCGCGTTCTCGACCAACATCGTCGCCTTCGCGCTGAGCGAGATCGCGCTCTACGCTTTCATCGGCGCGACGGTCTCCGGCGGTGTCGTTATCCTTGCCGAGGAACTTCCCATCGAGCTGCGCGCGCGAGGGCAAAGCTGGGGCGGGCTGGGCCTCGGGCACGGGGAGGGTTGTGCCTGACCCTGATGCCGATAGTGGCGAGGCATCACTCGTGGCGATGGATGCTCGTGCTGGCGTCGGCGATGGGAGTCGTCGCGCTGTGGAGATCGGCCCGGCTCATCCCGGAGAGCGGGCGATGGCAACGCGCCGCCGCAAGCGGCACCACTTCGGCCAGCAGCTTTTACGACGCGTTCGGAAAACTCTATCGACGCCGCGCGATCACGGTCCTGTTCTGCTCGTTGCTGGGCAATATCGCGGGCATCGCAGCCAGCAGTTGGGCGTACTTCCACCTGGTCTCGGTCGTAGGATTGGCGCCGGGCGTCGCCAGCGGCCTGATGCTGGTCGGAGGCGGCGTCGGGATGCTCGGCTTCCCGCTCGGCGCGCGAGGATGCGAGCGTTACGGCCGCATCCCGACAATCTTCGTCGCGGGCGTGATGACCAGTCTCGGCGCGCTCGCCTTCTATTGGGGTCCTCCGGCGCACTTGCCCCTTCGCTGGTTGTGGATCGAGGTCACGTATTGCTGCTTCACCGCAGGCCTGAGCGCGGGGCAGGTGGGCGGCAATTCGCTCGGGACCGAACTTTTCCCAACCGCGATCCGCGGCGCGATGATGGGATGGTACTCGCTGATCGGCGCTGCCGCCGCAATCTCCGGCCAGACCCTGATTGCCGTTCTCGCCGGCCGCGTCGGCGGCCTGTCGATCGTGGTCGGCTACCTAAGCCTGCTCGCAATCCCCAACGCAATCATCGTCGCACTCTTACTTCCAGAAACCCGCGGCCTCTCGCTGGAAGCCGCCGCAATGGAAGAAGCGTTCGAGAAATCGCACTAGCGTTTCGCCGCCAAAGGAAAACTGAACAGAAGTTGCCTCATTCGCAACGCAAAAGGCGGGGCATCCAGAGATGCCCCGCCTGTGCTTCATTCTCTTAGGTAGTAGTTGCGGATCGATCCGTCGTAACGGCCGCCGCTAAGGCAGCATCGCTTGAAAGCACCGTCCGGAGCCGCAAGGACACAGATCATTTCGACCGAGTTTTTCCATCAGCTCCTTGTTTCCGTGCACGAACCGACGTCCTCGCTTCACCGCGGTCTCCGAAGCGAAACCTCTGCGGCGCTTGCTGGTGTGCTTCAAAAGCAGTCGAACTCACTGTGTTTGTTTCGCATGACCGTTCCTCCCTTCGAACCGGAAACCGTCGCGTGCAATTTGTCCGGGTTGAAGTGAGGTTATACAAGAAACCGCTGAGCGATGCATGCGCTGTATGAAATTCGCAATCAGCGGCGATTGAGAGCAGCGGGGTTGACGCACATCCATTGCGATCATAAATTCTAAGTACCTTTAAAACGCTACTGAGATAGCGAAAAGGAATGACAATGAAAGTGTATGCTTCCCGACCCGGCTGTTTTTGCAGCCGGGATTTTTTTTGGGTGGCGCGATGAGCAGCCAATCCAACGTCGCGCTCGACGCCGCGCAGGTTGGACGCTCCGTCAAGCGGATCGCGATGGAAATCGCTGAGCGCAATGGCGGCGCCGACAATGTCGTGCTGGTCGGAATCGTCCGGCGCGGCGCGACGCTCGCCGAGCGTATCGCCGACGAACTTCGCACCAATGGCAAGCGCCAGGTTCCGGTCGGCACGCTGGACATCTCGTCTTATCGCGATGACGGCAAGGGCGCGCCCGGCGATCCGCGGCTAATCGGCCGCGACATTCCGTTCTCGCTCGACGCCAAGCGCGTCGTGCTCGTCGACGACGTCCTCTACACCGGACGAACGGTGCGCGCCGCTCTCGACGCCATCTCCGATCTGGGCCGCGCGGAGTCGGTTCAGCTCGCGGTACTGGTCGATCGCGGAGAACGCGAGCTGCCGATTCGCGCCGACTACGTCGGGAAAAACATCCAGGCCCCACGCGGCCAGCGCGTCTACGTGCGGCTCACTGAAATTGACGGCGCCGACGCGGTGGTGATTGGCAACGCAAACGGAAAATGAGGTCGAACGCGCGCACTCAACACGCGACGAACACTAAAGTGTCACGGCTGGCAAAATTCGATGTCGTTTCGATCGAGGATCTCGAGACCTCGGACATCGAACGCATATTCGCGCTCGCCGACGGTTTTGCCGAACAGCTCGATCGCGGCGAACAGATCACGACCGCGGCCGGGCTCATCATGGCGACGCTGTTTTACGAACCCTCGACGCGTACCCGGCTCAGTTTCGAATCCTCGATGCATCGGCTCGGCGGGGCCGTCATCAGCTCGGCCGATATGCAGGCGAGCTCCGCAGCGAAGGGCGAGAGCCTGGCCGATACGGTGCGCGTCGTCGCCGGATATGCAGACCTGATCGTGCTGCGCCATCCGCATGACGGAGCGGCGCGCGTCGCCGCGGAGTATGCGCCATGCTCGGTGCTGAACGCCGGCGACGGCAGCCGCGAGCATCCGACGCAAACGCTGTGCGATCTCTATATCCTGCGCAAAAAGAAGGGCCACCTGAAGGGACTCACCGTCGCGCTATGCGGCGATCTGAAATTCGGCCGCACCGTTCATTCGCTGATCTACGCGCTCGCACGTTTCGGCGCGAATATCGTCGCGGTGCCGACCAGCGGCATGGACGTTCCCGACTACGTCCTCGAGCGGCTCGCCGCCGAGCGCAACTACAGCTTCTCGACCGTCACGATGGACGAGCTGAAGTCGCTGGCGGGCGGCCTCGACGCTCTTTATTTGACGCCGAGCGCACCGCATCAGATGGCGCTCTTTACCGGAGATGCCGCGCTTCACAAAATTCCCACCGGTGAACCTCCCGCCGCGCTCGACGCATTTTACGTCACGCGTTTGCAGAAGGAGCGCATGTCGGGGAAGGAGGCCGGCGCCGCCGACTACGTGCGCTTCGACGCGCGCGCGCTTCGCACCAGTAAAACGCACGAAGCCGTAGTGATGCATCCGCTGCCGCGCACCAGCGAACTCGCGTACGAACTCGACGCCGATCCGCGCGCGGTTTATTTCGAACAGGCGGCGGCGGGAGTGCCCGTCCGCATGGCGTTGATCGCATGGCTGATGGAAAGGGCCGCCGCCGCTTCTACATCTGCGCGTGCGGTGGCCCAGCCGATTCGCTTCAAGGCTGAAGCTCCGCCGCGATGCTCCAATCTGAACTGCATCACGCGATTCGAGGGCGCCCACCTGGCTCCGCGATTTACGCTCGGCCGCAGCAGTGATAACAACGTGTTCGCGCTGAAGTGCGGCTTCTGCGAGCGCGAGCTGAAAACTGAGTATGTCGGCCACGCGCGGTCGCATCGCTACTATCGCTTCGACGACACTCTGCAAGGCTACGTCCAGCAATGGATCGAAGAAGGCTCTCTCGCGGTGTTCGACAGTGTGAAGCAGGCGGAGGAAGGCGGCTACGAGCCGTACAAGCGCGGTCCTCAGCGCGAGATCATGAATGAAGATGAAGTAGTTCGCGCGGTCGAATCCCTCGCCGACCAGGTGATCGGCGATACCGCCGATATGGCGGGAGTGTCGATTGTGGGCGTGGTAAGTCGCGGTGCGATGATCGCGCTGCGGTTGCGCGATCTGATCGGATCGAAGACGAAAGTTTTTCCACCGTGCGCCGCGCTCGACGCGTACAAACCGGACGACGCGTTGCATCCGATCGACGGCGCCGAAAATTTCGTCGTTGAAGACCGCACGATCATCCTGGTCGACGACGTGATTAACAGCGGCTGGACGGTGCAGCGCGCGATGGCGGCGATCTGGCAGCGCGGGCGTCCGGGCGCGGTCAAGCTGGCGGTGCTGATCGATCGCGGACATCGCGCCGTTCCAATTCGGCCAAACTATGTCGGCAAAAATATCCCGACCTCGCGCACGGAGCGCGTACAGGTGCGCCTCGGTACAGGCGGCAAAGATCCGAAGGCCAAAACGCATGATCACGTCACGATTTATTCAATCGTCGAACCCATGAAAGAACCCGAGGCGGCGCATTGACCTCGATACTGCTCAGAGGAGGGCGGGTGATCGATCCCGCCAGCGCGATCGACGGCGACTTTGACGTGTTGGTGCGCGACGGCGAGATCGCGGCGGTGGAACGAGCCGGCACTCGGACGAATTTGCCGAATGCAACTGTCGTCGATGTCAGTGGATACTGGATCGTTCCCGGTCTGATCGATCCGCATGTCCATTTGCGCGACCCCGGGTTCCCCCAAAAGGAAACGATTCAGACCGGTCTACACGCAGCTGCTGCCGGCGGATTCACTACAGTCGCAGCGATGGCGAACACGTCGCCTGTAAACGATAGTCCCGGAACCACGGCTTACATGATCGAGCGCGAGAAAGAAGTTCACTCGGCGCGGCTGGTGCCGGTTTCCGCAGTCACGTATGGACTTCGAGGAATCGAGCTGGTTGATTTCGAAGCGATGATCGAAGCGGGTTCGCGATTGTTTTCCGACGACGGAATTCCCATCGACGACGCGATGGTTCTGTCGCGAGCGTTGGACGAAGCCAAGCGCCTCGGATATGCGGTCGCGCTGCATGAGGAAGATTGCGCGCTGTCTTGCAATGGCGCGTTGAACGCCGGCGAAGTGTCGAAGCGGCTGGGCGTCAGCGGCTATTCCGATTCGGCGGAATCGCAGCGCGTGCGGCGCGATCTCGCGATTGCGATCGGTTCCGGGGCTGCCGTTCATGTGTGCCATGTGTCGACGGCCGAATCGCTCGATCTCATTCGCGCCGCGCGCCGGCATGGCGCACAGGTCACTTGCGAAGTGACGCCGCATCATTTCACCCTGGACGAAAGTGCCGCGATGATCTGGGGAACCAACGCGAAGATGAATCCTCCGCTGCGAAGTCACGGCGACGTCGAAAACCTGCTTGCCGCGATTCGCGACGGCACTATCGACATGATCGCCAGCGACCATGCTCCGCACGATCCCGATTCCAAGCGGATGCCCCAGCTGGGCGCTTACTTCGCTCCGGGACATCCGGTCCCGCAGCTTGACCACGAGAGCGCGAAGGAATTCGCTCATGCGGCGAACGGAGTTGTCGGCCTTGAAACATCGTTAGGGCTTGCGCTTCAGCTGGTGCATCGATCGATGATCGAACCAACGCGATTGATTGAGATGATGTCGGTCAATCCGGCGGCGTTGTTGCGGATGGAGGCTGGGACGCTTGCGGTTGGTGCGATTGCGGACGTCACGGTGATCGATCCGAATCTTGAATGGACGGTTGCACCAGAAAAGTTTCTGTCAAAGAGCCGTAACACTCCGTTCGCTGGGATGCGGCTGAAGGGCCGGGCGGTTCTGACTATCGTTGCGGGCGAAATCGTTTACGACGCGAGGAAGGCGTAGCGGCGCGATGAGCAAAGGGCGCGAAGCGATATTGGCACTGGCCGACGGACGAATTTTTCGTGGGCGCGCCTTCGGTGCGGTTGGCGAGACTGTCGGCGAAGTGGTCTTCAACACCGCGATGACCGGCTACCAGGAAGTGCTGACGGACCCGTCGTACAAGGGCCAGCTGGTCTGCATGACGTATCCGGAAATCGGCAACGTCGGAATCAACGCCGAGGATGCGGAGTCGCGGCGCGTCTACGTCGAGGGTTTTATCGTCAGAGAATATTGGGAGCGGCCGTCGAACTGGCGATCGGAGATGCCGCTCGGGAAGTACTTGGAGGATGCTGGCGTCGTCGGAATCGAGGGAATCGACACGCGCGCGCTCGTGCGACATCTGCGGACGCGCGGCGCGCAAGAGGCTGTCATCTCGAGTGTCGATCTCGACGCCGACTCATTGGTGCGCAAGGCGAAAGCGTCGCCTGGATTAGTCGGACGCGATCTCGTGAAGGAAGTCACGTCGGCTGAGGCTTACGACTGGGACTTTGGGGATTGGAAATTAGGAAGCGGCCACGTTCGCGTGAGTCATGAAAATACTCGCGATGCGCCGATGATCGTGGCGCTCGACTATGGAATCAAGCTGAACATTCTGCGGCGCCTGGTTGCGAGCGGATTTCGCGTGAAGGTATTACCGGCGGCGTCGACCGCTGAGCAGATACTCGCGCACAATCCCGATGGGGTCTTTCTATCCAACGGGCCTGGCGATCCGGCGGCGCTGCCGTATGCTTACAGAGCCATCGCCGGCGTTCTTGGCAAGAAACCGGTGTTCGGCATTTGCCTCGGGCATCAGTTGCTGGGGCTGGCGTTGGGCGGGAAGACCTACAAACTCGACTTTGGGCATCATGGCGCGAATCATCCGGTGATGGATCTGCGCACGCGGCGGGTTGAGATCACGTCGCAGAACCATGGCTTCGCGGTCAACGACGAGTCGTTGAAAGGCCGCGCGATTCTGTCGCATCTGAATCTGAACGACAACACGGTCGAAGGATTGCAGGGAACCGGGGTACCGTTTTTTTCGGTGCAGTACCACCCCGAGGCGTCGCCTGGGCCACATGATTCGAGTTATCTGTTTGCGCGGTTTCGAAAACTGGTTGAAACGTTTCCGCGTTATGGCGCGGAAGCGCTGGAGCGAATCATTGCCGCTGAGGCATCGGCGCAATCTTAAAGTTTGTAAATCGGGATCATCAAGTTGCCGCTTCGTAAAGATCTGAAATCAGTTTTGCTGATTGGCTCCGGGCCGATCGTCATCGGGCAGGCCTGCGAATTCGATTACTCGGGCACGCAGGCAGTGAAGGCGCTGCGCGAGGAAGGGCTGCGGCTGATTCTCGTCAACTCGAATCCGGCAACGATCATGACCGACCCGGAATTGGCGGATCGCACATATATCGAGCCGATGACGGTGGCTGTCCTGACGAAGATTATCGAGCGCGAGCGTCCTGACGCGCTGCTGCCGACCGTCGGCGGGCAGACTGCGCTGAACCTGGCGATCGAATTGGCCGAGGCCGGAGTACTCGATCGATTCAAGTGCGAACTGATCGGCGCGAAGCTCGAGGCGATCAAGAAGGCCGAAGATCGCGAGCTGTTCAAGAATGCGATGCTGAAAATCGGGCTCGAGGTGCCGCGTTCCGCGATTGCGCGCTCATGGGAAGACGCCGAGCGGGTGCTGGACGAGTTGGGATTGCCGGTGATTATCAGGCCCTCGCGAACGCTCGGCGGGACTGGGGGATCGATCGCGCGCGAGCTGGGCGACTATCACGCCAAGGTGACGTACGGCCTCGAACAATCGCCGAATCATGAAGTGCTGATTGAGCAATCAGTCGAGGGTTGGAAAGAATTCGAGCTCGAGGTGATGCGCGACACTGCCGACAACGTGGTGATCATCTGTTCGATTGAGAACCTCGATCCGATGGGTGTGCATACGGGCGACTCGATCACCGTCGCGCCTGCGCAAACGCTGACGGACAAGGAATATCAGCTGATGCGCGACGCGGCGATTCGAATCATTCGAGAAATCGGCGTCGACACTGGAGGTTCGAATATCCAGTTTGCGATCGAGCCATCGACGGGGCGGATGGTCGTGATCGAGATGAATCCGCGCGTGTCGCGGAGCTCGGCGCTCGCGTCGAAGGCGACGGGTTTTCCGATAGCCAAGATTGCGGCGCGGCTGGCGGTCGGTTACCGGCTCGACGAGATTCCCAACGACATCACGCGCATGACGCCGTCGTGCTTCGAGCCGACGATCGACTACGTGGTGACCAAGATTCCGCGCTTCGCATTCGAGAAGTTTCGCGGCGCAGCCGACGAGTTGGGACCACAGATGAAATCGGTCGGCGAGGCGATGGCGATAGGGCGCACCTTCAAGGAGTCTCTGCAAAAGGCGTTACGCTCGCTGGAGATCGGATCGCATGGGCTCGAGAGCGGGCTCCCAGAGCCATCAAACGCCAATATACTCGCGCAGATTCGAGCACAGGTCGCGATGCCGAGCAGCCATCGATTGTACCATCTGGCGGACGCGTTGCGCCTCGGCATCACTCGTGCGGAAGTTTACGAGCTGAGCAAGATCGATCCGTGGTTTATCGATGCGGTCGCGGAGCTCGTCGCGGAAGAAAAGCGGGTCGCGCGCGAGCCGCTGGGCCAGGCGTACTTTCGCGAGTTCAAGCCGATGGGTTTTTCTGATCGGCGTATTGCGGAGTTGCGCGGAATTGATGAAGCCGCGGTGGCCTCGGCGCGGCGCGACGCAGGAGTGATGCCAGTTTACAAATCGGTCGACACCTGCGGCGCTGAATTCGAAGCCTTCACGCCCTATCTCTATTCTACGTACGAAGGAGAGGACGAAGCGCCGCCGACTGCGCGCAAGAAAGTGATCATCCTGGGCGGCGGCCCGAACCGGATAGGCCAGGGGATCGAGTTCGACTACTGCTGTGTGCACGCGAGCATGGCGCTCAAGGACGCTGGCTTCGAAACGATCATGGTGAACTGTAATCCAGAGACCGTCTCGACCGACTACGACATTTCGGATCGCCTGTACTTCGAGCCGCTGACGTTCGAAGACGTGATGGCGATTGCCGAGCGCGAGCGTCCGGTTGGCGTGATCGTGCAGTTCGGTGGGCAGACACCGCTCAAGCTCGCGGTACCACTGGCGCAGGCGGGCGTACCGATTTTAGGGACGACGCCAGACGCGATCGATCGCGCGGAAGATCGCGAGCGTTTCAATCTGATGGTCGCGAAGTTGGGGCTCAAGCAACCCGAGGGAGTTCTTGCGCGCGGGCTCGATGATGCGATCGCGGGCGCCGCCATGGTCGGGTACCCGGTCCTGATTCGGCCGTCATACGTGCTCGGCGGTCGCGCGATGGAAGTGATTCCGAACGAAGAGGATCTGCGGCGATACGTCACGCAGGCTCTGCAAGCCTCCGAGCGCCATCCGCTGTTGATCGATCGTTACCTCCAGGGCGCGATCGAAGTGGACGTGGACGCGATCTCTGACGGTGAGACCGTCGTGGTTGGCGGGATAATGGAGCACGTCGAACACGCGGGAATTCATTCGGGTGATAGCGCGTGCGCGATTCCGCCGACCACCCTCAGAGCCGCGCTGCAGCAGGAACTAATCAGGCAGACGAAGATGCTCGCCCGGGAACTCGGCGTGATCGGGCTGATCAACATTCAGTATGCGATTTATCGCGGCGAAGTTTATATCCTCGAAGTGAATCCGCGCGCGTCGCGGACGATCCCGTTCGTCAGCAAGGCGATCGGCGTGCCATTGGCGAAGTATGCGGCGCTGGTAATGGCAGGGAAGAAGCTCAGCGCGATCGGATTCACCACGGAACGCGTGCCGGCGCATGTCGCGGTGAAGGAGTCGGTGTTCCCGTTCGGGCGATTTCCGGGTGTTGATACGATCCTCGGACCCGAAATGAAGTCGACCGGCGAGGTGATGGGAATCGACACAAATTTCGCGATGGCGTTTGCGAAGGCGTCGTTGGCAGCGTCGTCGAATCTGCCGGACGCGGGTCTCGTGTTTATTAGCGTTCGCGACGAGGACAAACCACAGCTCGAGCCGATTGCGCGCCCACTGGTTGCGATGGGGTTCGATCTGATAGCGACCCGCGGCACCGCGACCCACATTCGGAATCTCGGACTGAAGTGCGAAGGCGTCAACAAGGTGCTCGACGGCAGCCCGCATATCGTGGATGCGATGAAGGAGGGGCGGGTCGCGATGGTAGTCAACACTCCCGATGCGAGTGGCACGAAAGATTCGTTCTCGATTCGGCGCACGGCGCTGGAGTTGCGGCTGCCGTACTTCACGACGATGGCTGGGGCGAAGGCTGCGGTTGAGGGGATCTATGCGCTGAAGCATGAGAAGTTCGAAGTCCGCGCGCTGCAGGATTATCATCGGGAATAAAGGGACCGTCATACTGTGCCTCTCTATCAGCGAGAGACAGCTCCTGCGAGGCTCCAATTCTGGTTTGTTAAGACCTTCTGAATTTCGAAACTCGGATGAATCGAGAACCCTCACCTAACCTCTCCCGTGAAATAACGGGCGAGGGATCAGGAAAAGGGGCGATTCGGATTCACACTGCGGTAGCTTCCATGCCGGGGATTGGGCCCAAGCGCGCGATGGCTCTGGAAGCGCGCGGGATTGCTACCGTTGGCGATCTTATTTTTCATTTGCCGGTTCGTTACCAGGATTGGCGCGAGCGATCGTCTGCGAAAGATCTTCGCGCGGGGAATATCGTCGTCGTTGAAGGGGAGCTTGGGAAAATTTCCGAGCGGCCTATGCGTGGTTCGCGATGGCGACGGCTTGCTTCGGGATGGCTCGATGTGGACGGGCGCAAGATACGCGTGGTGTGGTTCAACCTGCCGGCTTACATGCGCGGGTATTTGCCGGGGGGCGAGCGCGTTTTGGTGCGAGGGCGAGTTGCTGCGTATGCGGACGGTGGGATCGAGATCGTGCAACCTGAGTTGCATCGGCTGTCGGACGGCGAGCCAAAAGGAATTCGACCCGTTTACCGTTTGCCTTCGATCGTTGGGCAACGGCTTTTCGCTGGACTCATCATGCGTGCGCTTGCCGAGGCCGGCGATTCAATTGGTGGAGCGATGCCTGACGAATTGCGCGGCGAGGTTCCGACGATTCGCGACGCGCTGACCTATCTTCACGATCCGCCGCCCGATGCCGACTTCGACGCGTTGTGGAACGGCGAGTCGCGCGGGCATCGCGCACTCGCATTCGATGAGCTGTTCGCGTTTGAATTGGCGCTTTCGATTGAGCGGATGCGCAGCGCACGACGGGTCGGGATCGCGCTCGATGGCTCGCAGAGCCTTGGTGCAAAGATGATCGAGCAACTGTCGTTCAATCTAACCGGATCGCAGGCGCGCGCGATCGAGGAAATCGGCGCCGATCTTGCGCGCCCTAACCAGATGAATCGAATGCTGATGGGCGACGTTGGCAGCGGCAAAACGCTCGTCGCGTTCTGGGCGATGCTCCGCGCGATCGAATGTGGGCATCAGGCGGCAATGATGGCGCCGACCGAGCTGCTCGCCGAGCAGCATTGGCGTGGCTTTGCGCGTATCTGCGGGCGGCTCGGCGTTCGTCACGCACTGCTCACCGGGAGCGTGACGGGTGCGGCACGCAACCAGGTTTTGCGTGGACTCGCGAGCGGCGAAATCGGCGCGGTCTTCGGAACGCATGCGTTGATACAGGAGCGAGTGCGAATACGCGGGCTCGCCCTCGGCGTGATCGACGAGCAGCATCGCTTCGGCGTTTTCGATCGCGCGAAGATGAAAGCATTGGGGCCGAAGGCGAACCTCCTGATGATGACGGCGACGCCGATTCCGCGGAGCCTGGCTATGAGCCTGTTTGCGAATCTCGACGTGTCGTTTCTCGACGAGATGCCGGCGGGACGGACGCCGATCGCAACCGAGATTTATGCCGAGCAGGATATCGAGCGGGTGCATGACAGTTTGCGCGCCGAGATCGGCGCCGGCGGCCGTGCGTACTACGTCGTACCTTTTATCGAGGGTGACGAAGATGAAGCCAAGTCGGTGTCAGCCACGGCGGCGCGACTTAAAAAGGGAGCGTTGCGCGGCGCGAGAATCGGCACGATGCATGGCAGGATGAGTGCGGCGGAAAAAGATCACGCGATGCGTGAATTTCGCGATGGTGCAATCGACGTCCTGGTCTGCACGACGGTGGTCGAAGTAGGGATCGACGTGCCGGAGGCGACGATAATTGTGATCGTTGCGGCGGAGCGCTACGGGCTGGCGCAGTTGCATCAACTGCGCGGCAGAGTGGGGCGCGGCGAGAAAGCGTCGCGATGCTGTATCGTGGGGTCGAGCGATGCCGACGACGTGGC
This sequence comes from uncultured delta proteobacterium, assembly GCA_963744545.1. Lineage (GTDB taxonomy): Bacteria > Desulfobacterota > Binatia > Binatales > Binataceae > Binatus. The sequence continues at coordinate 11,745 of CAVUUH010000038.1, read as the reverse complement.
GCTGGAGCGCCTTGCGACAATGCGTGAATGCACGACGGGTGCTGCCGTCGCGGAGGCCGACTTGCGGCTGCGAGGTCCGGGCGATCTGCTCGGCGCCCGGCAGACCGGGGCGCTGCCGCTAAAGTTCGTGCATCTGATCCGGGACCATCGCACGATCGAACGCGCGCGCAAGCTGGCGGACGAATGGATTGCGCGTGATCCGTCGCTGGCGAGCCGGGAATCGGAGGGCGCGCGCGCGGCGGTGAGAAAAATGCTGGCGCTGGGCTTCAGCCTCGGCGATGTGGGGTAGGGCGCGGTTTACTGGAGTAGGGAGTTTCCCGACGGCTCGATGCGCGCGGTGACGCCGCCGGTTTCGATCGCGCTCGCGTTCCAGATAGCAGGCGCGAGACTTTCGAAATAGTCGGCGCCATCGCCGATTACGACCAGCACCGCGTTCGAGCGCGCGTCGATGCGATGCGGAGTCGAGTCGCCGAGCAAACGATCGAGCAGAGTCTCGTAGACCACGGCGAAATGGCTGGCAGTCTGCGCGTCGCTGAACGCAAGCATCCAGATCACGTTCACGGCGTGGCCCTCTTGCAGGATGATCATGCGATCGGCAATCCATCGCGCGGCGAGGCCGAGTTCGTTCGACTCTTTGCCGAGATTGCGCTCGAGGATGACGCGCAGGAGCAACTCGCCGTAAGTATCGTCGTCAGCTTTTTTCCATCCGCTCATGATGCGGTCGTAGCCGGCGAGATTGATTCGCGGCGCTGGCGCGTTGCTGTCGAAGTACAGCGACGGATGCAGAATCTGATGACTTGACTGCGGCGGGTTGCGGTAGAGCGCGTCGACCGCGGACCATCCGCCGCGCCGATAGGCCTCGGCCACGAAGCGGACGCCTTCGGAATATTGGAAGAGGAGCGGAGCGCTGAGACCCTCGGGAGTATGCGGCGCCTCGGCTGCCAGAGCCTGCGGGAGCTGTTTGAGATTGTTTGTGAGCGCATCTGCTGTGCTGTCGTCCATGCGGCCCATCGCGTAGGCGAAGCCCGCGATGGTCGCGTCGCCCTCGGCCACGCACTTGAGCGCGAGGCCTCGATCGTCGTCGTTCTTAACCTTGTCGAGGCTCGATTCCAGATCGAAATTCTGATCCTGCAGCGCATGCGTGAGCTCATGCGCGAGCAGCATCTGGCCGACCACATCGCGCTGAATCATAAACTGAGCCGCGCTATTCCAGATGCCGAGATCGGCGCCGCCTTCCACGAGCACCATTTCCTTGCCATGCGGATCGTAAAAGCCTGCGACCTGGCTCTTGAGCAACTTGAGCGACGCGGTCTTGAGATCGAGGCCCGCAGGAAAGAGTCCGGTGAGGGCGCCGGCCACCGAGTCGGCCTCGAGCTGGTTGTCGGTGTAGTCGCGCATCAGGTCTGCTTCCATCATCGACTCGGCTTCGTCAGGCGTTTTCACGACGAGCGGAACCGGCCGCTTGAATCGAAGCTGGCGAATATCCTGGATGCCTGACTCGATTTTTGCTGCTTGCTGCGAATTGACACGGTCGCCGCTGACCAGCGAGTAGGAGCACCCGCGCAGAAGAATCAGGGCGGCGACAGCGCAGATTGGCCACCAGAGCCGTCGTGCTGAACAAATGCCTCGGCTCGTCATTCGGTGATAATTACTGCGGGAAATCCAAATCTGGCCGTGTCGGACGCGCGCGCCTCGGCAGCAGAGCGGGTCGGAAACGCGCCCATACGTACACGGTAATAGCGCCGATGGTCGGCATCAAGCTGATCGATGTGGACGTCGGGATAGTACGCGGCCAGCTTATTTCGCAACTGCTCGGCGTTCTGTTGATCGGAAAATGAACCGGCCTGGACGACGTAGCGCAACGGCGCGCCGACCTCGCGAGTCCCGGCGGGCTTGCTGATGAGCGAGATGCGCACGCGCGCAGTGCCCGGATCGAGCATCCCGATCACGCGCGCCGCCTTGTGCGAGAGATCGATCTTGCGGCCCTTCATGAACGGCCCGCGGTCGGTGATTGTCACTTCGACAGAACGGCCGTTGTCGAGATTCGTGACCATCACACGGCTACCCAAGGGGAAATCGATCGACGCCGCCGTGAGATCTTCCTGATCGTAATACGCTCCGGCCGAGGTTTTGTGACCGTGAAATCCCGGGCCGTACCAGGACGCCATGCCGACTACCTGCGGCGTCGGCGTTGGCTGAGGTGCTGCAATTGCGGAAGTTGGCGGCGGGAGTTGCGCCTCTCGCGTCGCGCATGCAGCGAAGAGAGCGGTCATTGCTATCAAGAAAAATGTTTGCGGGATCGCTCGCCCGATTCGAATGGCACCCACGTCCGCTACACCCCCTCAAATTATAAGGACCCCGGCGTCGCCGCATAGAGCCGCAACTGTTCACCGACGTCGAGCGGGGTGCTTCGGGAGCGGTCTGCCGCGTGGTAGCATCTCTCGTGTTGAACGCAACCGCTGGATAATGGCCGCGATGCTGCGGACGAGGCAGGAGCTGGAGGAAATCGAGGCGCGCGCGCTGGCGCCGTATGCGATGGCGTCGCGGGCCAGTCGCGGACGCCGCTTTCCCGAACCCGAGCATCCGATGCGCACCGTGTTTGCGCGTGATCGCGATCGCGTCATTCACTCGGCCGCGTTTCGGCGTCTCGAGTACAAGACCCAGGTTTTTGTAAATCACGAGGGCGACTACTACCGCACGCGCCTGACGCATACGCTCGAGGCCGCGCAAATCGCGCGCACGGTGGCGCGAGCGCTCGGTCTCAACGAGGAGCTCGCGGAGGCGGTCGCACTCGCGCATGACCTGGGGCATACGCCGTTCGGCCACGCCGGCGAGAAAGTGCTCAACGAGTTGATGACGCCGCACGGCGGCTTCGATCATAACGCGCAGAGCCTGCGCACCGTCGATTGGATAGAGATTCGCTACCCGAATTTTCGCGGGCTCAATCTGAGCTTCGAGGTGCGCGAGGGAATCGTCAAACATTCGCATTTCCAGCAACGTCCAGCCGCGCAGGAATTCGACGCGAGCACGTATCCATGCCTGGAGGCGCAAATCGTGGACCTGGCGGACGAAATTGCGTACCTCGCGCACGACGTCGACGACGGGTTGAAGGCGCAGATGCTCAGCGTCGAGGAGCTCAACGCTTCCGCGCTCTTCAGAGAGTCCGCGGCGGCGGCGCGCGATGACGTCTCCGTCGGCCGAGATGCGCGTTCTTCGCTATCAGACCGTCATCAGGATGATCGACGCGATGTCCACCGACCTGATGAGCAACCTCGCAGGCGAGCTCGAGCGCAATAAAATCCGCAGCGTCGACGACGTGCGCAAAGCAGGCAGGGTGCTCACGTCGTTCGGTTCCGCGATGGGTGTGAAGGTCGACGAGATCAAGAACGTGATGCGCGATCGGCTGTATCGGCACTACCGCGTCAGCCGGATGACCGAAAAAGCGGGCAGGGTGCTCGCGGCCTTGTTCGAAACGTACATGACGGAGCCGCGTCAGATGCCGGAGCACGTGGTGGCGCGCGCCGAGCGATACGGTGAGCCGATTTCGCGGGCGGTCGCGGACTACATCGCGGGGATGACGGACCGTTTCGCACTCGACGAGTATCGCAAACTCTTCGATCCCAATGAGCGCGTCTGACAAGCAGGCGCCACCGAAAGCCACGCGGTCTCGCGCGCGGCGAACGATCGTGATCCGGCGCGTCGATCACGTCGGCGATCCGGTCGGGCTCGCGTTCCTCGAGTCGCCGGAAACCGACGGCGATGCGGTTCTCGATCGCGTCCGCGAATATCTCGGCCCGAAACTGAAGCTGGTCAAGGCTGAAGTCTCGCACGACGAAATAACGGTGGAAGATTGAGTTCCGCGGGTGGCCCGAGGAGGGCACGCGGATGGCCTCGGTGGCGCGTGACTTATATGAGAAGGGCGCGAGGCGGTCGGCGCTGTCGATGTATCGCGACGCGCTCGACCTCGATCCGCTGAACGCCGAGGCGATGTTGAGACTCGGCCTGGCTCTTGCAGAGCAGGAAAAATTCGCGGACGCGCTCACGGCGCTCAAGCACGCCCGGGAATTTGGTGCCGGCGGCGTCGAGGTGCTGGTCGCGATGGGTCAATGCGCTACTGGCTTGGAGCGGGCCGCGACGGCGACCGGGTACTATGAAGAAGCGTTGAAGCTCGAGCCGCGAAATTTCATCGCGCGCAGCGCATTGCGCGCACTCGGCCACAAACCACCGACGCCCCGTAAGCAATCAGGCGCTGTACGGAGCCGTCGCGATTAGCTAGAACTGTGCGGAATTATTCGTCGTCGATATCCGTCTCAATCTACGTCGAACACAATTACTCTTGAACTGGGGAGCGTTGAAGCATCAATGATTTCAGGCCTTTTTCGGTTTTTGACCAATAATCGTAGTTTACATAATACTTCTTATGCGAACCTATCTCGTGATAAGAAGATGGTGCGGATCGGCGCATTTCTTCTGCTCGGCGCGATGATCTGGCTGGGATCGCGCGGCGTGGTGCTCGCGCAGGAAGCTGGCGGAGTCTCCCCTCTCGCCGCTCCTATCGCCACCGATCCCGCCAAAGACGCGGCGTTGAAGACCTACCTGCAGAAACACTTCAAGATTCCCAGTCCCGATCTGATCAAACTCGGTCCCGCCTTCAGGACGCCGATTGAAGGATTGTTCGCGCGCCAGCTCATCGTCAGCAATGAACAGGGACAGAACGTCTCGACCTCGCTGTTCTTCGACAAAAATGAGACCAAAGCGATCATCGGGCAATATATCGACACGAGCAGGGAGCCGTGGGGACGGACCAATATGGGCGGAGTCAGCCTCGACGATCGGCCGACGCAAGGACCCGCGAACGCTCCGGTGACCATCGTTGAGTTCGCCGACTTCGAGTGCCCGTTCTGCGCGCATGCGTTCAGCGTGATCGAGACGCTCGTCAACACGACCTACAAGGGCAAGGTGAAGGTGATTTTCAAGGCCTACCCGCTGAACGTGCATCCGTGGGCGATGAAAGCCGCGGAGGCCGCCGAATGCGCGCGGATGCAGAACCCGGACGCGTTCTGGGACTTCGCGCGCTACTTCTACACCAACCAGGGATCGATCAACGCGAAGAATATTCAGGACAACGTCGACAAACTGGCGAAGACTGCAAAAACTCGACGCGCCTTCACTGAAGGCGTGCATGGAGAGTGCGCAGACCGAGGCCCGCATCAAGCAGGATCAGACCGACGGCAACTCGATTCACGTTTCATCGACGCCGACGTTCTTCGTAAACGGAATTCCGGTGGTGGGATTGCCCGACGGGAAAATTATGGATTACGTGATTGAGTCGGAGCTCTCAGGCAAGGGTCCGTCGTCGTCCGCTAACTAATGAATAGGAGCTAGCGGGGAGCCGGCGCCCTCTCCCTGACGCCGGCGATTCCCGGAATGCTCAGCCGTTTTGGCGTCGAGGCGTGCATGAATGCGCGAACGCCGGTGGCTCCTCCTCAGGATGCGCCCGGAGGCCCTTCTGCAGCAGGCGAAGGGCAGTGGCGGGATCGTCGGCAAAGCTGAACAGTTTGAGATCCTCGGGACTGATCGTGCCGTGCCGCACCAGCGCGTCGAAGTTGATGATCTCCTTCCAGTATTGCGAGCCGTAGAGCAGCACCGTGATCGGTCGATCCAGTTTTTGCGTCTGCTGCAGGGTCAGTATCTCCATCATTTCGTCGAGCGTGCCGAAGCCTCCTGGAAAAACTACCAGCGCCCGCGCGAGATGCGCGAACCACAACTTGCGCATGAAAAAATAGTGAAACTCGAAAGATAGACCGCGCGTGATGTACGGATTGGGCCGCTGCTCGTGCGGCAACCCGATGTTCAGCCCTATCGTCCGTCCACCTGCATCGGACGCGCCGCGATTGGCCGCCTCCATGATGCCGGGACCGCCGCCCGAGCAGACCACGTAACGGTGAGTACTGCGAGCGAAGACCCTTCGACCAGATCGTAATCAGTCGCGCCAGCTCGCGCGCGTCCTGGTAATAGCGTCCGAGCGGACCGTCCGGAGTAATTCTCGCCGAGCCGAAAAATACGATTGTCTCGTGTACCTGCTCGCGGCAGAAAATCCGAAGCGGTTGCAGATATTCCGCAAGAATCCGCATCGGACGGGCTTCATCGCTATCGAGAAACTTCTCGTCCTTGTAAGCGAGCGGAGGATTGGTCGGCGGCGCATTGGCAGCTGAATCCGATTTGCGCGCTTTCATGATTTTCGGATCCCCGCGAAATCAATGAAGCCGCGCTCGACGTCGGTGTCGACCAGCTCGACGGTGACATGGTCTCCGACATCAAAGCCCTTGTATCCTCGCATCACTCTTCCCTCCGCCGCCGGATGATCTATTCGCACCCAAGTCCCTTTCGGCGAAGCTCCCGTGACAATCCCGTCGAACCGATCTCCCACGCGCGGCTCGAGCAACAGCGCAGCCGCCGACTTCCGCACCTGCCGCTCAACCTTGCTCGCGTTGTCCTCCTGGTCCGTGCAGTGCCCAGCCAAATCGTTAAGCTCGTCGGAGCTGTACGGGCTGGGCGCCCCGGAGAGCGCTGCCTTCAATAGTCGCTGCGTGATCAGGTCGGGAAAACGCCGGTTAGGCGCGGTCGAATGGGTGTAATCGTTCACCGCAAGTCCAAAGTGTCCCGCAACCGGCTGGCCGGGAAAGTCGACCACGTATTCGCCGCGCCCCAGCAACTTGACCACTGAAAGTGACAGGTCGGGAAAGTGCACCGGATCTGCCTGTCGTCGCTCTTCGAGGAACTGCTGGAGCGCGGTGGAATCGGGATTCGGCGGGAGACGTCCGCCCTCGTCTCTTGCCAGCTCTACAATTCTCGCCCAGCGCTCGGGCGAGCGCAGAACGCGGCGCAGCGCCGGAAAACCTTTCTGCTCGAGATATCGCGCCGTCACCCCGTTCGCCCCGATCATGAAATCTTCGATTAGCTCAGTCGCGCGATTCTTCTGATCTGCCTGCAAATCCCGGAGCGAATCGCCGTCGAACACCGGCCGCGCTTCGATCGTCTCGAGCGTCAGCGCGCCATTCTGATGCCGCCGCTTTTTCATCGCCTGCGCGACGCGATCTTGCAAGCGGAGATTCTGGTCGAGACCGGGAACCCTGGAGATCGGCGCCGGCTCGGGCCCTGCCCCATCCAGCCACGCCGCGACGCTGTTGTAAGCGAGCTTCGCGCGATTCGTCACGGTAGCGCGGTAGATATCCGACTTCCCCACCGCGCCGTCGGCGCCAACCTCAAACTCGATCACGATCGCCAGCCGGTCTTTGCGATCCGCCAGCGACGTCAGATCGGTCGAGAGCTTTTCCGGCAGCATCGGGAAAATTTCCGCGGCCGTATAAACCGAGGTAGTGTTGGTCCGCGCGTGATCGTCGATTGCGGACTGTTTTCGAACGATCGCATCGACGTCCGCGATCGCGACAAGAATCTTTACCGCGCCGCCGGCAGTTGCTCGGCGACCGAAAGCTGATCGAGGTCGAGCGAATCGTCGTTGTCGATCGATGCCCACAGCAGATTCCGAAGGTCTCGCAGCGATGGATCCGACGCGGCGGCCGGTTTCGTGATGGCTCCGATCTCTGCCACAACCTCGGCGGAGAAGTCGGGCAACAGTCCTCGCTCAAGCATCGCACGTCGCGCGATGCTCTTGAGCTGGTTTCTACAAGGCGCAGTGGCTTGATTCATATTCCGCGCATCATAACCCACCGCGCGCCCGAATAGTCAAAATGTCGAACTGGATTTTGGCGTGAGCCCGCGACTAGTGAACAAGAACCTGCTGCGGCGCTGAAGGGATCGGCGACGCGTCCGCATGGGCGCCGAGAAGTGCGAGCGATTCCATTACGTCCTGGCGCTGCTGCGCGAACGGATGGGCGTTGAGGAAGCCGCGATACGCGGCGATGGCGCCCTGCTTGTCGCCTGACTTCGCGAGCATCCGCGCGACCCCGAGTTCCGCTCTCGTCTGCTCCGGCCCGGGATCGGCAGCCGCTTGCTGATACGCACCGGCCGCTTTCTTCCAGTCGGCCATTCGCTCGTACACCACCGCGAGGTTCGTCAGCGCGAGGCTGCGGAACAACGGGTCGCGCTCTTCCGACAGAAATGCGACGAGCGAATCGCGCGCGTCCGGCAGATCGCCGTCGGCAATGTATGCGCTCGCGAGGTAGAAGCGCGCGAGGCGTCCGAGCCGGCGGCCCGGCTCCTCATCGGCCAGCTGCTTGAATTGCGTCTCGGCAAGCTTGTTCTGGCCGGCATTGAGCGCCGTGATCGCGTCGTAGAAGCGCGACGACGCAAGCGTGTCGCGATGGCGCTCGTAGTAGTACACGCCAATCACGATAGCGCCGACCACTACGACGACCGTGGCTGAGACAATCATCTGGGTGAGATTGTTGACGAAGAAATCGCGTGCGTTGTCGACGAAGGTCGTGAACTCGTCGGGCGCCCGGAGTTCTTTCTGGGTTAATTTTCGGCGATGAGTCGTCGGCGGCATCGAATGCTCCAGCGGGCGCCGCCCGGCAGAAGACCAGCAGGGTTAGCGCGGACGCGCCCTACATCTTGTATTTGAAATCCTCGGGCGACATCCGCTCGAGGATCTCCGACCATTTGTCGCGCGAGACACCGGCGAGATTCTGATCGGAAGTCTGCTGTTCGCCCTGGGATTCGTGGAGCTCGCTGGAAGCCTCGAGCACTTTCTTGGAAACGTAAATAGGCGACTTGGTCCGGAGCGCCAGCGCGATTGCGTCGCTCGGCCGCGAATCGATTTCGAGCGCCTTGCCGTCGCGCGTCTTCACCTGGATTCGCGCGAAGTAGGTATTCTCGCGCAGCTCGGTAATTTCGGCCGACTCGACCGTCGCGCCGAACTCGGTCATCAGGTTGCGCAGCAGGTCATGCGTCATCGGACGCTGCGGCTTGATCCCTTCGAGCTCGGTCGCCATCGCGGTCGCTTCGAGCGGACCGATCCAGATGTGGAGATTGAGCTTGTTGTCGGGATCTTTCAGAACCACGATCGGCATCTTGGTGGACGGATCGAGCGTAATCCCGCCCACAATCATCAAAATGAAATCTTCCCTGTGACCAGCCATAGACGGGCTCTTCAACCGTTTTTCTTCAAGCGCGCGCGGATTCGAGAGAATTTTCCGCACATCACCCCGAGAAAGTATCTTGGCCCAAAGCTGGCGCGTGGTCAACCAAGCAAGCTGCGCGGGCGCGAGGATCCAGTCCGTCAGCCGGCGACCAAGCGATCGACCACGCGGTATAGCTGGTTGAGATTGCGGCACTCTTCCACCAGATCGCAGTGCGGAGCGTAGCGATCCATCTCGCTGTCGCCGAAGCCCCACGTGTTGCGGCTTTCAGGATTTAACCAGATCACTCTTTTCGCGCGCTGGCGGATTTCACGCAAGCACCAATCGTGCGGAAGATTGTAGTTGTTGCGCGCGTCGCCGAGCACGATCACAGTCGTGCGTTTGTTCACCGCGCCGAGATGATCGGTGACAAAGTTGCGGAACGCGTAGCCGAAATTCGAGTGAGCATACACATTGATGATATCGCCCTTGAGCGCGACGTCGAGCGCTTCCTTGGCGTCGTTGTTGCGGAAGCATTCGGTCACCTCGCCGATATCGGCGACGAAAATAAAACTGCGCACGCGCGAGTAGAGATCCTGCAGCGAGTACACGAACTGCAGCATGAAGCGCGAGGCGTTGCGCACCGAATCGGAAACGTCGCACAGGATCACGACTTGCGGCTTCTCTTTCTTGCGCTTCTCGAAGCGGAGCTTGAACGGCACCCCGCCGTACGTCAGGTTCTGGCGCAGCGTGCGCTTGATATCGAAGCGGCCCTTCTTCGAGCGCTTGCGGCGCACGGTGATCACGTTCTTCAGGCGCTGCGCGAGGCGCGTCACCGCCTCGTTCATCTTCTTCAGCTCATCTTCCGTGAGGTAGTAGAAAGCTCTTCTCGCCGATCTGGTTGAGGCGCTGATCTTCCTTCTGCTTGATATCGCGCTTCTCGCGCTCCATCCGCACGTAGCGGCGGATAATATCGTCGAGCGCCTTGAGCCGTCGCTCGAGGTACTCTTCCATTTTCGCTTTCAGCTCGGAGCCGATATCCATCTTCTCGAGCTGCTCGCGCAGCTCCTTGATCTCGGCTTCGATTTTGTCGAGCCCGAGCTGACGGGCGAGCGCGCGCGCGAAATAATTTTCCTCGATGGTGCGCTCGATCCCCTGCAGCTTGACGGCGCGCGAGGCCTCGCGGATCTTCCGCTCCATCTCGCCTGAATTGTTTTGCAGGAGCTGCTTGGCGAGCTCGGAAAGATTCTTGCCCTCTTTCTTGAGCATCTTCTCGACTTCGTCCAGGAACTTCTGAAATTCCTGATCCGACATCGAGAGCGCGTTCTGCACCGCCTGGCTCGCCTGCTTGATGATCTCGCCGAGGCCGGAAAAGTAGATATCGAACAGTTCCTCGAAGACGGGCAATTCGCTGGCCCGCTTGACCATCGTGGCCCGCAGCGCGGCGCGGAACGCATCGCGCTCGTCCAGCCCGGTGACTTCGGAGGCGCTGAACGCGTCGAGCGTCTCCGCCAGCGAGACGCGCACGCCGTTCTCGCGCAGCAGGTTCGCAAATTCTACGAGCTTCTCTTGCATTTTTTCAGTGACCCTACCCTATCTAACGAGTAGCTGATTCAATTCAGAAGATCTTTGTCGCTGCCGGCTTCGGTGCCGCGACGCGCACGCACGCGGCGCACATAGTCCTTCAACTCTTCCTGCGCCTTGCGAACGTCGCCCTCGTACTTGACGATCGTGTCGAGCGTCTCGGTGACCAGTTCCTGGTCGAGGCTGTTCACGTTGAGCAGCGTCAGCGCCTTGACCCAATCGAGCGTCTCGCTGATGCCGGGGGTCTTCTTCAGATCGAGCTTGCGCAGCGATTGCACGACGGTGACGACTTCCTCGGCGAGCTTGATTGCGGCCTCGGGCACCTTGAGCTTGACGATCGCAAGTTCCTGCGCGCGATCGGGAAAGTCGATGTAGAGATGCAAGCATCGACGCTTGAGCGCGTCGGACATTTCGCGCGCGTTGTTCGACGTCAGCACGACCAGCGGAATGTGCTTGGCCTTGAGCGTGCCGAGCTCCGGCACCGTCACCTGGAAGTCCGACAGCAGTTCGAGCAGGAACGCCTCGAACTCGGCGTCAGCCTTGTCGATCTCGTCAATCAGCAGCACCGACGGCTCTGTCTCGAAATAGCTTTGAGCAGCGGGCGCGGCAGCACGAAGCGCTCGGAGAAAAATACTTCGTCCTGCGCCGCGATTCGATCGACCGCCTCGGTCAGGCCCTTGGCGCCCACCAGCACTTCGCTGATTTTGTCTTTGAGGATTTGCGTGTAGAGGAGCTGCTTGGCGTACTCCCATTCGTAGAGCGCCTTGCCCTCGTCGAGACCCTCGTAACACTGGAGCCGAATCATGTCGAAGCCCAGCGACGCGGCGAGCACCTTGGCCAGGTCGGTCTTGCCGACGCCGGCGGGTCCTTCGACCAGGATTGGCTTGCGCATCTCGCTCGCCAGGTAGATGACGGTCGCGATTCGCCGGCTCGCGATGTAATTGTTCTTGGCGAATCGCTCGACTACGTCTTCGATCGATGAAAACATCAATCCTCCTCGATAGCGGAAGCCGAAGGGGCAAGCCCCGCGCGGAATAGATTAAATATCACGGCGAGTTAAGGCGAGGAAACCCACGGTAGA
>CAVUUH010000037.1:0-112744 GCA_963744545.1 uncultured delta proteobacterium | reverse complement strand
ACACTCTCGACTCGCACCACCTTGGCGACGCCCGGGCCGTAAGTTTTGTCGAGCGCAGCCTCGAGCTTGGGCCCAATGCTACCGATGCTCTTGACCGCCTCGAACCGCGCGAGGAAGGACTGCCCAGCCTTGCCGAAATCCTGAACCGTAACTTCGCCCAGGTCGAGCGGCGCGAGCGCCTTGCGAATCGCGTCGCCGTTGGTCTTCTGACTGAACTCTATCTGCGCGACGCTGCCGCCGACGAAATCGACGCCATAGTTAAGGCCCTTGGTGAGCAGCAACACGATAGCGAGGAGGTTGATCGCGGTCGATAGCGCGACGAAGAAATAACGCTTCCCGACGAAATCGAGATTGATGCCGGGAGAAATGAGCTGTAAAGACATCGGCCCTGTTTAGCTTTTCGTGGTCACGCGCACAAGTACGGTCAGCTGGCCGCGGCGCGCTTGCGTGGAGATCGAGTTGAACGGCGCGTCGCACCGCCGCTGGTTTCCTTGGCCGCCGCGGCTGCCGTGGTTGCAGCAGCCTGAGCCTTGGTGCATGCGCCGCACATATTATTTTGATTTGCGGGATCTTCGGTGAAGCCGTCATCGAGCGAGTGGCATACTTTCATGCATGAGGCGCAGATGAAGTAGATGCCCTCGATGGTTTTGTTGATTCGTTCGCGGTTGAGGATGCGGCCGCGCAGCTTCTCGATTCTAATGCCGAGCAGCTCGCCGTATTGACGCTTGATCTTTCGCCGGCCGGCTTCGTCCTTGGGAAGGTCGGCATCTTCATCCGATTCATCCGCCATGTCCCCGAACGAAGCGTACTTGTCACGCTTGGAGGTCTTGCTCTTGCGCGCTCTACCCATCGCGTGATCCCCCTGCCCGCTTAACGCGTGCGTCCGACGAAGCCGCAAGCCTTCTCGCAGACGAGGTAGAAGCCCTTGCGCCCGAAGCCGGCGAACTTGGTCACCTTGCTCTCGGCGCCGCAACTGGGACAGATGTGTTTCTGCTGGATGCCCGCGTTTTTCTCGGCGGTTTTAGCTTTTTTCTCTGCCATGACGTGAATTGCTCTCGAGTTTGATCAGCGAATCGCGAAATTTATATTTGGAATCGTATCAACGTTTACGCAAAACGACCCGGCCACTGGATGATACCATCTGGCCGGGTGCACTCTCAAAGGTAAGTTCGCAGGCGCACATAGTCAATAGCCACGTGGCACAGGCTTCAGCCTGTGATTCTTTCCTGGATTTGCATGGACCAGAAAATCACAGGCTAAAGCCTGTGCCACCAAATCAATAAAGTGAATGGCTCTGCGTGTTGCGGGCGCTCGCGATGCGTGCAAGCGTTGAAGCATCTTGGACTCGCGCCTCAAAGAAAATGACGCCGTAATTTTTATCGATCGCAAGGGGCGCCGCTACATGAAGATGCTGCGGGCGGGCAAGAAGCTGCTCATTCGCGGCGAGTTGCGCGCCGACGAATTGTTCGGCGTCGAGGAAGGATCGCGGGTCAAGTTTTCGACTGGTGAGGCGTTCCTGGTGTTGCGGCCCACGTATGCCGACCTGATCCCGCATCTGCCGCGCGCGTCGCAGGTGATTTATCCCAAAGATACCGGGCCGCTGCTGATTTGGGGCGACGTGTTTCCGGGCGCGACGGTGATTGAAGGCGGCACTGGAGCGGGCGCGCTCACGATTGCGCTGCTGAGAGCGGTCGGTCCGGCGGGACGCGTCATCTCGTATGAACTGCGCGAGGATTTTGCGGACGCCGCGCGCAAGAATGTGGCCGCGTTTTTCGGCGACGCGCCTAACTGGACGATCAAGGTTCGCGATCTTTACGCGGGCTTCGATGAAACCGGCGTCGATCGGATGTTTCTCGATCTCGCGGAGCCGGGGCGCGCGCTTGCGGTCGCGGCAGCTGCGCTGAGGCCTGGCGCGGTGCTGGTTTGCTACGTGCCGACGGCGGTGCAGCTTAAGGATACGGTCGAGGCGATCCAGACGCGGAGCGATTTCGGCGAGATTGAAAGTTTCGAGACCCTGCTGCGGCATTGGCAGGTGAAGGGGATGAGCGTGCGGCCGCATTTCAGGATGATCGCGCATTCGGCGTTCATCATTGTGTCGCGCAAGCTGGTTGGCGACGTTTCGAGTCCGCAAGAAGAATTCGTCGCCGCCGATTCAGCGGAATCCAACGGCGCCGATATAGACGAACCGCTCGAATGATCACGCGGCGAAAATTTCTCGCATCGTCGGGCGCGGCGCTCGCGATCGCCGGCATTCCGCGAATGGCGCGCGCCGCAGCGGAGGCGTCGAAACTCGGCGGGCCGACGCCCAACGCGAACTTTTACGTGACGTCTTATGCGAGCACGCCGAGCGTGGACCTCAATTCCTGGCGCTTTAACATCAAGGGGCTGGTCGAGAATCCGCATCAATTTTCCTACGCCGATATTCGCAAGCTTCCGAAGATCGACGAGATGCTGACGCTCGAGTGCATCTCGAATCCGCCCGACGGCACCGCGATCGGCAATGCGAAGTGGACCGGAGTGCAACTGCGGCCGCTTCTGGAGAGCGCGCGCGTCAAGCGGGGTGCACGGTTCGTCGCGATGCGCGGGGCGGACGGCTATCACACGGTGTTGCCGGTTGACGAACTGATGCGCGAGGAAAATTTTCTGCCGTACCTGATGAACGGCGTGCCGCTTCCGCCCGAGCACGGCTATCCGCTCAGAATTTTCATTCCGGGAAAATACGGAGTGAAGCAGCCGAAGTGGATCACCGAGATCGAATTTGCGGACCACGAAATTCCCGGCTACTGGGAGGTTCGCGGATGGAGCGATACGTGCTGGCGCAAAGTCAACTCGGGATTTTTCTCGCCGAGGGTCGAAGGCGGCCTGATGTCGATTTTCGATCGCAAGGCCAAGGTCGCCGCGCCTTTGGATATGTACGGATGGGCGCTGGCGGGACCGTCGGGAATCAAGCGGGTCGAGGTGTCGGCGGACGACGGCGTCACCTGGCATGATGCGCAATTGGTCGAGAACAGCTCGCCGAATTTGTGGACGGTCTGGAAGTATCGATTCGCGCCTAAGGCCGCGGGCGATTTCATGATGCGCGTGCGCGCGACCGACGGCAGTGGCGTCGCGCAGCCGCCGGCCGATCCACAGACCGGCAGCGGAATGAGTGGGCAGGCGCGAATCGCGCTGGAAGTGACAAGCGTATGAATGTCTCGGTCGGGCCGAGCGACCTAACCCCTAACCCCTTCCCATGGTGGGAAGGGGAACCGGATCGCGAAATATTTAGTGCAGCAGCGTGGCGGTGTGGAGGGCGCGGGCGGTGGACATTGGGCCGGTTGCGGTGAAGCTGCCGGCTGCGGGATTGAAGAGTTCGGCGCTGCTTAGCTCGATGCCGTGAGCGGCGGGATCGACGGCGCCGATTCCGCCCGCAATCAACACGCGATGCGGATGCAGGCCGGTCGCGAGGAGAGTCGCCGTATGCCCGGCGCGCGCAACGCCCATCGACTGATTGCATCGTAGCGCGTCGTTATTGAATCCGCCGACGCAGGTGAAATCACCGCTGTTCGGATCGAAGGTCTCCGCCGAATTGCTGATCACTCCCGACGCGCCCGATAGCATCCCACTCGTCACTGCTACCGTGCCGCTGAAGCCACCCGCGAGCAGCACATCACCGTTGTCGAGCAGCGTGGCGGTGTGCATCGAGCGCGGCTCGTTCATGAAACTCGACAGCAGCACGAATTGTTGCGAGACGGGATCGTAAAGCTCGGCGCTGCTGTCCTTGAAGAAGAAGCTCGAGCCGCCGACTCCCCCTGCAATCAGCACCTTGCCGGCCATCGGGCCGCTGGTGAAAAGCGTCGCGGTATGCGCGGCGCGCTGATGGTCCATCGGGAAGGTCGCGGGCGTAAATGAGTTCGACACGGGGTCATAGATGTCGGCGGAGTTGGTGGTGTCGCCGGAAAGATTAGTCGCGCCGCCGGCGATGAGCACTTTGCCACTGAGCAGGAGCGTCGCAGTCTGAAACATGCGCCGATCGCCCATCGTGTTGCCGACCGTGGTGAATTTGCGCGTCGCGGGATCGTACAGTTCCGCGGTGTCGAGCACGTTGTCGTGATTGTCGAGGCCTCCGGCGACCAGGACCTTGCCGTTGTTCAGCTCGGTCGCGGTGTAGCCCATTCGCGGCGTGCCCATTGTGCCGGCGGGTGAGAATGCGCCGGTCACCTCGTCGAATGATTCGGCGCTACTCAACACCTTGCCTTCGAGGTTGAGAGAAAAATTCTTAATCGTGGCGCCGCCGCTGAAGCCGCCTGCGAACAGCACCTGCGTTGGCGAGAGCGGTGCGGCGGATATGGCCGCGCGACTCGACGCTCCGATGCCAGTCACGATGAACTGGCCCGATGACGGATTAAAAAATTCCGCGTCGGCGATACTTTCATTCGAAGCGTCCGCGCCGCCCGCGATTAACACGTCGCCTGCGGTGGGAATCCCGACCTTCAGATTTTGAACTGCAACTTTGCGGGTGTGCGCCGTCGTGCTGCTGGCCGACGAGTCCTGCGACGGCGAATCGACGCCCTCGCCGTTGATGCATCCGCTCGCCGCGAGCAGGCAGATAACAGCGCCGACGCCCAGGGCGCGGAGCGCAGTTTTCACCCCACGGGGTGTGATGTGCAGATGCTCTTGCAAAAGTTCTCGGCTCTTCGAACTTGGCAATTTGTTTAAATCAAGTTGCCGCATTCAAGGGCATCAGTATCTATTATAGTGCGCCAGTTAGACGAGTCACGACAGGAAAAGTTTCAGGTCACAATGCGATTTGCTGTATAATCAATGAGAAAAAATTCCCTTAAAGAAATGGCCAATCGCTCCGAACACATCGGATGACGACGGACTTGCGGCCGCGACCGGCTGCGGCGGCGGTGCTCCCAGAGGAGGCGGCATCGTACCAAATGCTGGCGGAGGAGCGGGCACGCTCGCAAGAATGCCGCCGTGCAGCGGACACATCTGCGTCGGCGCGGTGCCGATCAGGAACGGCAGCGGGATTTGCTTGGGGCACGCCGGAGTTGCGAGGCCGCCGGTTTCAGGATCGATCGTCGCCATCGTGATGCCCGACGGTTCGGGGAAATCTTCCGGGTCCGCTGGCGCCGCATCCTGCATGAACTGAACCCACGCGGGCAGCGCCGCCTGCGCGCCGGTCATGCCGAGGCTCTCGGGCTGGTCGAAGCCGACCCACACGCCGCAAACGATCGCGGGCGTGTAGCCGATGAAGTACGCGTCCTTGTAATCCTGCGTCGTGCCGGTCTTGCCCGCCGCTGGAAAATCGATCCCGAGGCGGCCCGCGCTCGCGCCAGTTCCATAGCGCAAAACGGCTTTGAGAGCGCCCGTGATCAAATACGCGACGGCGGGACGGATGATGCGATTGCTCTTATCCTCGTGCTGATAAATGAGATGGCCCTTGGCGTCGATGACCGCCTCGACGGCGTACGGCGGCGACTGATCGCCCTCGGTCGCGAAAACCTGGTACGCCGACGTGAGCTCGAGCAGCGTGGTCTCGTCGGCGCCGATCGAAATCGGCAGGTACGCCTGGAGATCCTCGTGGATACCCATCTCGTGCGCGGTTTTCACAATCGTCGCGGGACCAAGCTCGCTGCCGACGTACGCGGTCGGCACGTTGAGCGATTCGTACAGCGCCTGCACGACAGTCACCTGCGGTTGATAGTTGCGCTCGTAATTCGCCGGCGTCCATCCGTCGGGGAACGTCATCGGCTCGTCGGGCAGCGTGGATGCGAGCGTGAGTGGCGGCGAGAACGGCGCGCGATCGGGATCGAGCGCGGCGAGGTACACTATCGGCTTGAATGCGGAGCCGGGCTGGCGCTCCGCGTTCGCCGCGCGATTGAACTGGCTCTCAGAGTAGTCGCGCCCGCCGATCATCGCGCGAATCGCACCGCTCTCAGCGTCCAGCGCGACCATCGAGGTCTGCAGCCTGCCGTCAGTCTTGGCGCGACGCAGGCGCTTATGGGTCTTCTCGAGCCGCGCGATATTGTCGTTGACGGCATCGACCGCGTCGGCCTGAAGTTCGGTGTCGAGCGTCGTGTAAACCTTGAGCCCTGCGAGATGACCGTCGAAACCGGGAATCCGGTTGACGAACGCGGTCACGTAATCGGTAAAGTACGGCGCGCGGCGCAGCCCCGGCGGCTTGGTAATCTGAATCGGCGTCGCGATGGCGGCGGTGTAAGTAGCGTCGTCGATCACGCCCGCATGCTTCATCACGCCGAGCACGACGTCGCGCCGCTTGCGGCAGTTATCGGGATGACGGCGCGGATCGTAGAGCGTCGGCGCCTGGATCATTCCGATCAGCGTCGCCGCTTCGGCGGGCGTTACTTCGGACAGGTCCTTGTTGAAAAAATATCGCGCCGCCTGCGGCATCCCATCGATCGGAGTGCCCTCGTACTCGCCCATCGGCACGTCGTTGATGTAACGCTCGAGGATTTCATCTTTGCGCAAGCGAATCTCGAGCACGGCGGCGACCGCCAACTCGCGGAACTTGCGGCTGAAGCTGCGCTGATGCCGCTTCCATAAACGTGCGCGCGAGTTGTTGCGTGAGCGTGCTGGCGCCCTGGGCCAGGCGATGCGAACGAAAGTCGGAAATCGCGGCCTCGACGATTCGAATCGGATCGATTCCCGGATGGTAGTAGAAAATAACGATCTTCGCTGGCGAGCAGTCCCTTCACCAGGTACGGCTTCAGCTGGCCCAGTTGCACTTCGACGCGTTCGGCGGGCGTGCCGGGCAGGAGGCGTCCGATCACTTCAGGCTCGAGCATCGCGTCCGACTTGGCGACGCCGAACGCGTCGGCAACGCCGGCAATTCGCGTGCCTTCGAGCCTTACGCGAACCAACTCGGACGGATACTGCTTCGCGCCGAACTGAAATGCTCGCAGGTAGAGCGCGAGCGCATGCGGCGCCTTGGCGTATTCGCCCGGGAGCATTGGCGGAAGGGCACCTCGCGAATAACTCAACTGCGCCAGCCGATCCAGCAGTCCGCTGCGATCGAGGTCGTCGCCGGCGCGAATCGGGAACGGCGCGGAAAAAATCGCGGAGGTCAGTGCGGCGCGACGCTGCTCGATCAGCGCGGAAATTTCGCCGTAGAGCTGCGCGACATAGAATCCCATCGCAAAGAACACGAGCAGGAACCCGCCGGCGACGAGATTTCGCACGCGCCATCCGCGGATTCGCCACTCGCTCGGTTTCTTCTTCGCCGGATTCGGTTTTGATTTCGGTGGCTGCCGCCCGCCGCCCATCTTTACTGCCTCATGTATAAGGTTAGCGGCGTATCGAAACCTGATCCATCGGGGGCGTTCCGATTCACGTTTATTGCTTGTAGCCGAATCGTCGCAGCATCGCGCGCCGATCCGCCTGATCGCTCGCACTCTCGACGCCCTTGGGCGAGCTGCCGTCGATTACGCCGACCACACCGCGTCCGCCATCTTCCTCTGCGACAATCACGCGGAGCGGATTCGCGGTCGCGCAGAAGATCGTACACACTTCGCTCACCGATTTGATTTGATTGAGCACGTTGACCGGGAACGCGTTGCCGAGAATCACGACGAACACGTGCCCTGCCCCGATCGCCGACGCCGCCTCGACCGCCGAATTCTCAAGCGCCGCGTCGGTGCCGGTATGTCGAATCAGGCATGGCCCCGACGCCTCGCAGAAGGCCAGCCCGAACTTGATTCCGGGAACCGCCTGCACGAGCGCTTCGTAAACGTCCTCGACCGTCTTGATGAAGTGCGCCTGGCCGACGATCACGTTGGCGTCCGCCGGTTTTGCGATTTCGACAATACTCAGTTGCATAGTGCTTGCCCCTAGTGACTATTGCGCGGATGATAACCTCGTTGATGCGGCGCCGGAAGTGAGTATCCGGCGATGGAGGCGTGGTGGGTACAGGACTGACGCTTCGCGCGAATTCCGAGACGCGGCTGCCGGCTTATTTTTATCGGCTCTCGTCGCGCGCACAGCGAACTTACCTGAAGAGCGACAGCGTCGAGCGTTTCGACTACGTCCCCAGCGCCGCGGCGCGCAACTCGCTCAACGCCCTGATGCGCGCGCTCGAGACCGGCAACCTGGCCGCATGCACCACTTGCGCGCGCGCATTGACCGCGGAAATTTGCCGAGGCCTCGCGACTCCGCCGGTCAACGTCGAGATTCGCGGCGTCCGTCCTCGCAACACGCGCGGCGAGCTGCACGGCCTGTTCTATCCTTACGATCCGCGCACTGCGCAGGCAGCCGTATATCGTGCTCTGGATGCGCACGGCGCAGCGTCACGACGTCGTCAAGCCGAAAACGTTCGTGCGAACCCTGATGCATGAAATTGGGCATTATCTTGATTACGCTCATCTGCGGCTCGAGGATTCATACCACACGCGCGGATTCTTCAAGCGCGAATCGTCGCTGGTGCGCGCGCTGTTCAATTCCTGAGCACTCCCTTGACAGCGGCGCCTTCGATGCCAATAGCTATTGTCGCGATGCGCCAACGCATCTGCCATAACATCGACGCGCATCGGGTGGGGAGATGGCTACTGGTATGGGATTTTTTCAGAGATTGTTTTCGCCGGCATCGGCGCGTGCGGAATTGCTCGAGGAACTGGCCGTGCTTGCCGGCCGCAACCAAGGGCTGGTCGAGCGTTTGAAGCGTCACGCTCCGATGACTGCTCCGAATATCAAAACGGGTGTCGAGGCGCTCGCCGAAAAGGAAGCCGGGCACGTCAAGGTGCTCAACTCGATTCTCGCCGACCACAACGTCTGGTCGAAACTGCCGGAAGCCGCGCTGCATGACGGCTCGAACAACTGGGCGCGCCTCAGCGGCGACCTCGAGGTGCTGGGCACGCTCGCGGCGGACCTTCGACTCAACGCGATGAAGTGGGAATCCGTCGATGACGGCATCGCGGACACGCTGCTGGAACTGGCGATTGAAGATGAAGTTCGCGAAAGCGAACTGCGCAAGCTCGCGATGATGTGCGACGCGATGGCGCTCGACTGACTACAAGTAGCGCTGCAAACCGCGGCGCTCGAGCTCCTCGGTGACGCGCCCGACATGCGGCGAGCGCTCGCGATGCGCGACCAGGATCGCATCACCGGTATCGACGACGATCAGATCGCGCACGCCGAACAGCACCATCAGGCGCGAATCCGAATGTCCCAGCACGCGCTCGGAGTCGAGCGCGATCGCGTTGCCGCGAATCACGTTGCCGTCAGCGTCGCCGACCGCGTCCCATAGCCCGTCCCACGAGCCCACGTCATGCCACGAAAATCGCGCGCGCACGCTGAGCACGTTGGCGCTCTTCTCCATTATCACGCGGTCGAACGAATCGTACTTCAGCCTGCCGTATGCGCGCGCGAGTTTCGTCCGCGGCGTCAGCGCGAGCTTTTCCGCGGCGATCGCCAAGCGCAGGGCTGTGCGATGCAAACTCGCGCGCCAGTGTTTGCGTCGACGCGACGAACATCGAGGCGTTCCACAAGTAGCGCCCGCTGCGCACCATCCTGCGCGCAGTTGCGAGCGGAGGCTTCTCGACGAACTTCTCGATTCGAAAACCGGCGCCGACCTTCGCGACCGATCTTCTGATAGCCGTAACCGGTTTCGGGCCGCGTCGGCGGAATCCCGATCGCGACGATCGAATCACTCGACGCGGCGAGACCGATCGCATCGGCGAGCGTGCGCCGATATTGCTCGCCGGTCGCGATGTAATGATCCGCCGCGACCGACGCGATGACTCCGTCGCCGAGCCGGCGCTTGATAGTCGCGGCGCCATACGCGATTGCGACCGCGGTGCCGCGCGCGATCGGTTCGACGATCAGATTCTGCGCCGGAATCAAGCCGCGAAGCGCGCGCCGAAACGGCGCCTGATGCGCTGCCGCGGCCAGCACGAAGATTCGCTCGCGCGGAATGAGCGGCACGTGACGCGCGATCGTGTCCGCGAGCAGGCTGGTCTTGCCGTCGATCGAAAAAAGCGGCTTGGGATTCGCCTCGCGGCTGGCCGGCCAGAAGCGCGTGCCGCGGCCACCCGCGATTATCAGCACCGAAGCGTGCGGCGGCGCGGAACGTCGAGCCATCAGGTCAGATCGCGCCAAGTTCGCGGAGCTTGTCGTCGAACAGCGCGCGAATTTCGGCCAATCGCTTTTCGCTGGTCGCTTCGAAACGCGTCACCAGCGCGGGCTGCGTGTTCGACGCGCGCACCAGGCCCCATCCGTCGGCAAAATTCACGCGCACGCCGTCGATGTCGATGACCTCGTAGTGCTTGCGAAAATATTCAGCCGCCTTTCGCACCACTTCGAATTTGCGATCGTCGGGACAATCGACGCGAATCTCCGGCGTGAAATGGCTCGGCGGGAAGATCGGCAAGGATCGCGGCCGAGGCCGCGGCCCTCGCGGCTCAAAATTTCAAGCATGCGGAACGACGCGTAGATCGCGTCGTCGAAGCCGAAATAGCGGTCGGCGAAAAACATGTGCCCGCTCATCTCGCCCGCCAGCGCCGCATGCTCCTCTTTCAGCTTGCTCTTGATCAGCGAATGCCCGGTCTTCCACATGATCGGCCGGCCGCCGTGGCGCGCGATGTCGTCGTACATCCGCTTCGAGCATTTCACGTCGCCGATAATCGTCGCGCCGGGACGCTCGCGCAGAATCGCCCGCGAAAACGCCACCATCAGCTCGTCGCCCCACACGATCTTCCCGTTCTCGTCCACCGCGCCAACGCGATCGGCGTCGCCGTCGTACGCGATTCCGATCGCCGCGCGATTTTTTTTCACCGCCGCGACCAGATCGCGCATGTTCTCCTCGACGGTCGGGTCGGGATGATGGTTCGGGAAGCGCCCGTCCATCTCGGTGTAAAGCTCGATCGTCTCGAGCCCGAGCCGCTTCATCAGCGGCGCCGCGACCACGCCGCCGCATCCGTTGCCGCCGTCGACGACGACCTTCATCCCGGGCGTGAGCTTGAACTGCGACATGATGAAATCGTTGTAGTCGGGAATCACCGGACGCTCGGACAGCGTGCCCTTCGCGCCGGTCGTGACGAAATCGCGCCGCTCGATTATTTCGCGCAGCCGCTGAATCTCGGCGCCGTAAATCGTCGTCGGCCCGACGCCCAGCTTGAAGCCGTTGTACTCGGCCGCATTATGGCTGCCGGTGATCATCACGCCGCCGTCCATCTTCCAGCTCAGCACCGAAAAATAGAGCAGCGGCGTCGGCACCACGCCGATGTCAACCACGTTGATGCCGGCGCCGAGCAGACCCTCGGCCAGCAGGTCGCGCAACCGATCCGACGACAGCCGGCAATCGCGGCCGAGCGTGACGGTTTTTTTCCCCGCTTGATGCAGCAGCGTCGCGTAGCCGCGCCCGAGGTCGACCACGAACGCGTCGTCGAAATCGTCGGCGACGATGCCGCGGATGTCGTACTCGCGGAAGACTTGCGAATTCATTATCGTCAGTCTGTGCGAGGGATTACTTCAGTGCAAGGTTATCACGGTCGATCAATGACCGCGGCGAAGGCATCGGGCGGGCAGGAAGCACGCGTCGCGATAGTAACCGGCGCCGGCCGCGGCATCGGACGCGCGGTCGCGCTCGAGCTCGCGCGCGCGGGCTTCTCGCTATGCCTCGCCGCTCGCTCGCGCGACGAACTCGAAGAGACCCGCTCCCAGAGCGGTCTGCCGCACGAGCGCGCGCTGATTGTTCTGCGTCGACCTCGCCAGCTGAAGATGCGCCCGACTTGCTCATCGGCGCCGCGCTCGATTGCTACGGGCGTATCGACGTGCTGGTCAACAACGCCGGATGGGCCCCGCCGCGAACTCCGCTGCTCAAGATGCGTCCTGTCGATCTCGATCGGATGATCGCCGTCAACCTGCGCGCGCCAATCGCGCTCACGCGCCTGGCCGCCGCCGCGATGACCCCGCTAGGCGCCGGCACGATCGTCAACGTCGCATCGTCGGCCGCGATCAAGGCGCCGGCCGGCGAGGCCGTTTATGCGGCGACCAAGGCCGCGCTGATCGCATTCACGCGCGCGTCGTTCCACGAGATGCGCCAGAGCGGGCTCAAGCTTTCGGTCATCGCTTCCGGGCCTGGTCGATACCGCGCTGATTCCGAACAACAAGCGGCTCGATCGCGCTGCGATGCTTTCGACAGCCGACGTCGCGCACGCCGTGATGCAGATCGTGAACTCGCCCGCGCGCTCGTGCCCGGTCGAAGTGACGCTCGAGCCGCAACTCGATCCGGAGCGCCCGCGCTGAGCGGGACAGCTGGCGGGAACTTGATTTAACGTGAAACCCGCGGTGGGTTTCACACTTCCTTCGGCAGGGGTAACCCCTGCACCCAGTGTTAATGCAAATGCGAGGACACCCTTTTGCTCGCAGAGTTCTACTTTGCCTGTCTCATTCAGAGCGAAGTGAAGAATCCCGGAGCCCGATCTCTCTCGCAATTGTTCCCCTCCATCGAGGGAAGGGGTTAGGGGTTAGGTAGTTGCATCGATCGTTCACGGCGCGATTCGCACTCGCGCTGGTTGCGGGAGTAGTCGCCGCGATCATTGTCGCGCCGACTCGTGGCAATCGCGGTGTCGGCGGTGGGATGGCGCTACCCGTTTCCGCGAATCTTCGATCGCACCGTGATGGCGACGCTGCTGATCGCGATGCTGTTCTCGGCGCGCGACCTGAATCTCGTCGCGCTGCTGCGCCGCGGCTTCAGTCATCCGCGCAGCGCCAAGCATCGCGCGCGCGATTCGCGGTTTCGTCGTCGCGATGTGCGCGATCGCGATTCTATTCGGACTGGCACTCGCAGTCGGCGGCGGGGAGTCGGCGATCATCGAAGCGGCTGCGGCGCTGATACCGAAATATTTTCTCTCGGCGATAGTGATCGCATTCATCGAGGAGGCATTCTTCCGCGCGTTCCTGCTCGGCGGCATGCGAAGCGACTTCGGCGACCGGATCGCGCTGATCGCAAGCGCCGCGATCTACGCCATCGCGCATCTGGTGCGCTCCCCTGCGCGCTTCTATGTAACCGGCTACGAGCCCGCGGCAGGACTTGATCACGCTCGCGCACAGCGTCGATCAATTCACTACTCCCTCGATCGCGATCCCCACGCTGATAGGCCTGTTCCTGCTCGGCATCGTGCTCGGCGAAGCATATATCCTCACGGGCAGTGTGTATTTCTCGATCGGCCTGCACTGCGGCTTCGTGCTGGGCGCAAAGATGTGGCCGAAAATAATCCTGAACCGCGCCGCCATCCCATGGTGGATTGCAGGCGGCGGCGCAATCCCGCTGATTGCCGCCCCCACCGCCTGGGTAATCGCGATCGCGATCTTCGCAGCGCTCCGCCCAATCTCGGGTGCGCAAAAAAACCTCTCCTGATCACGCCGAAGCTCGATCCTGACGCCGACGACGAGTGTTGCGGCTCGCATCTATGAAGACTCCAGCATCAACGCCGAATCGGGCGATGAGCGCCTGGATTTGCCGCACGTTGAGACGCCGGCGTCCGGCTAATACCTCGAACAACCCCCTGGCTTCCTATCTCAGGCAAATCCTTTTGACCGAGACGGTGCTCCTCCATCAAGAAGCGTAGAACCTCGATACCGGAAGCATCGGGCAAGCTGTGATGCTCCTGGTCGTAAGCCTCTATCAGCACGCTGAGCGTTTCGATCAGGCGATACTGCGCGTCTTTAATGTTGTCGCCGACTTCGTCCACGAGTGCATTTAGTCGCGCCACCGCCGCGTCATATTCGCGCTCGGTACGGATGGCGAGAAAGGGCTCCAACAATTCCAGATTCTTCAGCGCGCCATCGGTCCCGGTCTTCATAACTTCGCACTTTTCTGAATCGACTCTGCGTGCGTTAGAATATGGCGCACGAATCAATCGCTGCGTGTTGAAATGGATTGCGCTGCGACTAGCCGGTACTTGTTGCCACCGATATTAAAAACGTCAGAAGGCCGTCGCCCTTTCACAGAAACCAAATCCGCACTGGCGAAAGTTCGCTTCAACTCAGCAAGATTTCGAAACTTTCCACGGACGTGCCAGCTTGAACCATGCCTTAAGCGGTGACGCGACGTCGAGTGTGGGACTCTCGCCGAACGTTACGCAGCGCCTTCTGCGAAACTACGTGCACCGATCGTTAATCGTATCTCAAATTGAGATACTCTTCAAGCGTGCAATGCTTAATCGTACAGTGACGGGGTGCCCCTTACTGGGCGGGTGCGGTAACGGCGATGCGTCCAGAGCCATTGCTCGGGATATTTTCGGACCATCTCTTCGATGGCCTTTTGGTAGCGGGCGGTGTTTACCAGCGCGTCGGCGTTGCGGTCGCCGGTGCGTTGTTGCGGGATCTCCTCGTAAATCTCGATTACGTGGCTGACGCCGTCGGGCTGGCGCACGATGAACACCGGGACGACCGGCGCGCCGGCCATCATCGCGAGGCGATCGAAGCCGCCGGGGGTCGCGGCCAGCTCGCCGAAGAACGGGACCCAGATTGCTTCGGAGCGCTTGGCGTTCTGGTCGAGCGGGATGCCGATGATCTCGCCGCGCTTGCAGCGACCGCAGCATCTC
Source organism: uncultured delta proteobacterium (assembly GCA_963744545.1). Taxonomy (GTDB): domain Bacteria; phylum Desulfobacterota; class Binatia; order Binatales; family Binataceae; genus Binatus. Next base: position 98,195 of record CAVUUH010000037.1, on the reverse strand, counting down.
GCGCGCCGCCGTATGCTTGCGGATTATCTGCACTCCCGCGCGCTCGCGGATGAACGACACCAGGTCGTCGCCCGCCAGGAAGCGCTGCGTGTGATGCACCAGGCTTATCTGGAAGCCGTGCAGCGCGTGGCCCGCCGGCAGCAGCTCGAAGCCTCCGAAATGCGCCGTCAGGATCAGCGCGCCCTTGCCGGGATACCTCGGCGTGAGCTCGTTCCAGACGTCGAGCGCGATTGTAGGTGACGCGGCGCCCGAGCCGGCGGTAAAAGAATCCGCCCAGCCGGACATACTCGGCGCCGCGCCGGCCGAGGTTGATGTACGACGCGCGCAGGATTCGCTTGCGCTCGACGTCGCTCTTTTCGGGGAACGCGATCTCGAGATTGCGGATTCCGATTCGCCGGTGACGATGATCGAAGCGATGGAAGATCAAGCCGCAGGCGACTCCCAATCTGATAAAGAATGAAATCGGGCAGGAGGCTGAGCGCATGGAGCACGGCGACCAGCATCCAGAAGATGAGCCGATCCTTGAGCCCCAGCTGGACGCGCGTGCTCTTCGGGGTTCCGCGCGCGAGCGGAAAGTCCGATCTTCGCGGGGCGCCTCGTCGAGCCGGCCGGCGCGGCGCCGCGTCTCAGATCGTCGCCAGTCGAAGCCGGCGATTCGTTGCGATCGAAGCTTCGGATTTGCTGACGGAGACGCTGGCGCCATCTACAGTACCGACCGTTCGCGCTTGGGACCCTTGGGAATCACGACCAGGCCCGAATCGGTGACGAAAAATCGCTGCCGGTCGCGCTCGAGGTCGTATCCGATCTCTTCACCCTCGGGAACATAGACGTTCTTGTCGATAATCGCGCGCCGAATTTTCGCGTGCCGCCCGATTTCCGCGTAGTCCATGATTACCGAATCCTCGACCAGGCTGTACGAATGCACGAACACCGAGCGTCCGAGCACTGAGTTGCGAATCGCGCCGCCCGACACGATACATCCCTCGCGAGATCACCGAATGCAGCGCCAGCCCGCGCCGCCCATTCTCGTCGAAGACGAACTTCGCCGGCGGCTGATCGTAGTACGCGGTGCGCAGCGGCCAGTACGGATTGTACAGGTTCAGATGCGGCCGCGCGTCGCGCAGGTCCATGTTGGCCTCGTAGTACGCGTCGAGCGTCCCGACGTCGCGCCAGTAGCTGAGATTGACCTCCGAGTCGCCGCGGATCCGATTGGTCATGAAGTTGTACGCGTAAACCGGCACCCGGTTGATCAACGCCGGAATCAGGTCGCGGCCGAAATCGTGATTGCTGTTTTCCGTTGATCGAATCCTCGATCAGAGCCTCGCGCAGCACTTCGGGATTGAACAGGTAATTGCCCATCGAGGCCAGCGAGCGTCCCGGCGCGCCGGGCATCTGCGGCGGATTGCTCCGGCTTCTCGACAAAGCCCGAGACGCGCAAGCCCGAATCGACCTGCGACGATGCCGAACTGATCCGCCTCGTCGACCGGCACCGGCAGCGTCGCGACCGTGACCGCCGCTTTGCGCTCCATGTGAAACTCGATCATCTGCTGGATATCCATCCGGTAGATATGGTCCGCGCCGAAGACCGCGACCAGGTCGGGCTTGGTATCGTCGATAAGATTGAGATTCTGAAATATCGCGTCCGCGGTGCCCTGGTACCAGATCTCGCCCATCCGCATCTGGGCCGGAACCGGGATGACGAAGTGATCGGGCAGCATCCCGCCGAATTGCCATCCGTCCTTGAGATGCTCGATCAGCGATTGCGATCGCCATTGCACGAGCACGTAGATCGCGTAGATGCCCGAGTTGACGAGGTTGGAAAGAACGAAATCGATGATGCGGTATTTGCCGCCGAACGGCACCGCCGGCTTGGCGCGATCCCGGGTCAGGGGATGGAGCCGCGTGCCCTGCCCCCCTGCCATCACCAGCGCCAGCGTTCTCATTTGGACAAAATGCCTCGAATCGTCATTTCGCAGCTATCCCGGCAAAATCAGCCCGCCAAGTATAAGTGTCCCACGGCCGCATCGAAAGCCATCCGTCTGAGTCTCAATATGCAGCTATTTTGTTTGCGAATTCCGTGAATTGTGGCAGATAGCGCAGGAATTTCCGGATGCGAGCAAGAGTCAGTCATATCGAGCAGGAGGTGCTGTGCGAATTTACCTTGATTTTACTAGATTATGCGTTTAATCGCCAATTGTGCTACGAGGCACGTCATTTGCTTGAAACTTAGCTGACGTTCTTACGTCTAAGTTGCTAGTCGTGATTACTTTAATCGGATGCAAGCCTCTCACGCGATAGCGCGGGAGCGGAGGATAGGAAAATGCAAACAGCGGTCAGCAGACACGAAACCAAAAGCACCGGCACGCCGGGAATCGTTTACCGCACCATCTGTCAGAATCCCGGATGCGGGTTCAAGTTCGATCTCAGGATCACCCCTCAAAACGCCAGCCTGCTCGGCGGTACGATGCCGTGTCCGCACTGCAAGCGTCATGGCGGCCAGCTGAAATCCCAGGGGCGCATCAGCGAGAAGCTGTTCGCCGCCAAGCTACTGTTCCGCCCGACCGGGATTGGCCCGTCGCGCAGCGATGACGACGAAGTGGGAGCGGACTCCCGCTATTAACGTGACCTCGGATCATCTACTCTAGGCAAGCCGTCACTAGATTCGTAGACCTATCATTAACGACAGCGCGCCGTCCGGGAAACCGGACGGCGCGCTTCGTTTCTTTTCAGGAAGATCTCTTCTCCGGATCTCGATTACCTGTCCGAATCTAAGGCAACTGACTCTTGTTCACCGTGATTCTCTTCGCGGTGACTGTTCCTGTGAATTTTGCCAGAACGTTGGCCGCCGGATCGAAGGGATCGATCCCGTCGAAGATCGTCAAGGACGCGTTGCCTGAGAACGAATTCTTGTCGTGCGAGAGCGTTATGCTGTACATCAGATTCGCGGAGGTTCCGTTAGCCGTACCCGTATCGTCGAAGTTATAGACGGGATGGGTCAGGCCGTAGCTCTGCTTACCCAAGCTCGTCCACAACCCCAGGCAAACATTGCCGCTAAGAACCGGCTTGATTGCGGTCTCCGCTTGAGTCCCATCGCTGCTCCAGGTTTCAAAACTGTCCAAGACGGGCTGACCGGTTAACGTGACTGTGACTTCCCATAGACCGACGATTGGCTGAGCGTTGGCTGTCGAACTGGCCGCCGCCATCGTCAGAAACGCCACCGCGCTGAGCATCGCTAGCCGCCAGCTGTAGTGCAATCCGTGTCTTCGTTTCATGGTTTCCTCCCCATTTCGAGATTTCCTCAGGACGGTCGCGAACACCGCTATGATTGCGGTTCTAAAAAGGTTCATCACGTGCGTTCCTCCCTGTGAGGGCCTGGGCGGACTTCCGCCTGCGCGATCGACTGGTCGTCGCGACCCCTCGGCCCTCGGTTTTTGTGAATGCGTACCCTACTGCCTGTTTCGGCGCGGCCACCGCGGATTCACCGCGCCTCTGGCAATAAAGGCGGGAAGAATGAGGTTACAAAATGTAACCTGGGCGGCGATTGGCCGCAGCTACATTTGCCAGGACTGCTTGTCCTCGAGCTGAGGCAGATAGGCGCAGAACGCGCCGGTGCGGATGCTGCTCGCGAAGTGCTCGGCCAGCTTCGCATCATTGCGCCGGATGCGCTCGACGCTGGCGCGGATGTTTTTGGTTACCAGCGCGCGGGCCCGCTCGACGTGCGAGGAGCTTCGACGCACGCGGCCATGCCGCCCGACCGCCGAGGCAAGTTGGTGGCTGAGCGCCTCGAACTCGCGCTGCGCGCGCTCTTTGGCGCCGGTATCGTTATTTCTCTCGGCCTCCGCGAGTTCCGCGCGTACTTCCGTCAGCCGGCGCCGATACGACGATACGGCCTGCGCGTCGAGTGCTTCACCGGCGTCACCAAGATGGAAGCAGCCACCAAGCCTTGAGCCTGCGCATGGCCGACAGATGCGGCCGCATCGTGAAGCGCGCGACCCTCGACCATGGCCACCAAGTCGCATGCGTGAATGCGGACACCAGGATGGGCGAGCAGATAGGCGATGTATTCCAGGCCCTTGAGGTTGCGCAAGCGGAAGGTCTTCCCACCGTGCGTGACGGTCCAGAAGTCGCCGTCTTTGCGGAAAATATTTTCTGCCGGTGAGGAAGAAGACGCAGGTTGATCCTCGACCGGGCTGTCTTTACGCGGCAGAGAGCCGCGCGCTTCCTGTACCCGTTCGAACCATCGCTCTCCAGCGCCATAGCGGCGGTAGATCTCGATTGCCGCATCGAACTTCTCATTCGCGCGGTGTTCGTCGCCGGCTGCAAGTACGCGTCCCCATTGCAGAAGAGTCTCGGCCTGTTCCCATGGCAGCGAGTAACGGGTGAAGGTCGCAATCGCGCGTTCGAAGAATGTTTCCGCTTCCGGAAGTCGTTTCTCCATCGCGGCGACGACCGCTTCGGCACGCACGACGGCCCCTGCGAGGCCTAACCAATCCTCGCCTGCCCCGATGATTTCACGGCAACGGGCGAGATGGAGGTGGGCTCCGTCGAGATTGGTTTCCTGCGCGTGACAAAGGACGCATTCGGGCCGCAGCCAGAGTTCCACCAGCGGAAGCGAGCCGTCACCGAGAGTTCTAGAGAAGTTCCTCGAGTAAGGCGCTCGCGCGCGCATGTCTCCCCACTGACACGAAGCAAACGTGCGTACCAGAACGATTAGATCGACTTGCCTTTCTCGCGCACCCGACGCGAGCTGCATTCGAAAGACCTGCTTCCAAGAACAGATCTTCGCTTCCGTCCAGTCGCCAGACGTAAAGCGCCACCATGCCGCGAACTAACCTGCTACTGGATCCTTGATAAGCAACGCGCGGGCCTCGTCGAGATTTCCCGACATCACGCAGGCAACGCCAAGGTTTTGGCAGTAAGGACTGAAGGACGATCGTGTCCACTGAGCGGCTGCTCGGCGATTCCTTTCAGCCAACCATGGCTTAGCCTCCGCCGGATCCCATAGTCGCCACCGAATCGCCCCAGCCCTCTCCATCTGCCTCACCCGCGCGACCACATCACTCTGCGCGATATTCTGCGCGATACTCATCGCGACTTCCGGCACCTGTCGCAGATTTTCTTCAGGGTTGGAGATCGGCGTCGCGAGGGCCTCGCTGATCCGTCCTGTATAGGCCATAAGATACGCACGAACATTCAAAAATGTGTCTGGGAATTCAGTGCGCGCAGACGCTCGCTCATTTGCAATCCCGCGCTGAAAAACTTCCAGGCCTCGCTTTACGTCGAGAGTCTTCCACGCAGCGATCACTCATTCCGATGTACAGCCACAATACCGATTCGTTCTCGGGGCCATGCGCGAGTTCGCGCTCCGCCTGGTTGAAGTGCTTCATTGCGCGGCTCATATCAGTCAGGCTTTCGTCGTCATCTTTGCAGAGCTGGAGCGCCAGAAATGCGCGAAGCCCTCCGGCGTTCAATAGAAGACCAAGTTTCTCGTATAGTTCTATCGCGCGTTCGAATTCCGCGAAGGACTTACGTGACTTCCGAGGCCAGACCATGCTCTGGCCCATGCAATACTCCCCAGAAAGTCAGCCCGTAACTTTTTATCTTCTTCTTGTACCCCGACGTGGCGCAGCCCAGCCTCAAAATGAAGCATCGCATCTTCCCAGGCCCCCACGCTCTAACGCTGCCCAGCCCGCTCGAAACGAGTAGTCGATCGCCTTCTTGATTTGATTCGGTTCAGACGCCGCGACCGCCTGAACAAAATGATGCGCCAGTGCCGCAAGATGCGGCGTGAGATTGGCGGCGTGCATCTGCTCCAGCGCCTCACCAATCGCGCGATGGAGTCGCGTGCGCTCCGCCTCGGTCGAGCCTTTGTAAAGCGACTCGCGGATGAGCGGGTGCGTGAAGCGATAGCGTGTCATGCGACGAGAGCGCGACGACACCCACTTCGGACGCCTCGTCCATCAACTCACCAGATCGTCTCAGCGCTTAGGTTGCTGACTCGCCGGAGCAACCCAGTGTCGAATTCCTGTCCCAATACCGCCGCCGATGGCCAGAACCGACTGCGCCTGCGGCGATAACAACCCGAGACGTTTGCGGATCGCGCCGCGCACATCTTCCGGCAGCTTGAACCCGCGCAGGTCGATGCGATCCGAAGTCCCGAGTTTTCGCTCAGCGAGCAGCACCCGGACTATTCCATCCACGAACAGCGGATTGCCTGCCGTGACGCGATATAGCTCCGACGCGAATGCGGCGCTCGGCAAGCGTTGCGCGCGGTGCTCGACCATCTGCGTCACTTCATTCTGGTCGAGACCGGCAAGCGGTATTGCATGACCATGGCGCAGGATCTCGCCGATGGCCTCGGAGAGATAGGGCGAACGGCGCACCTCGGCGTCGCGATGCGTTCCAACTATGACGATGCGGGAATCTGTCAGTCCGCGCGCGACGAACTTGAGCAGTTCGAGCGAGCCGTGGTCGGCCTCGTGCAGATCGTCAAGAATTATCAGTAGCGGTACGGAACGCGCGAACTGTTTGAGCAGGGTCGCGACCGCATCGAACAGCCGAAAGCGCGCCTGCATCGGATCGGACGGAACACGAGGCGGGACCGTCTCTGCCGACAATTCGGGAATCAGCTGCGCTATCTCAGGCGGCAGAGCGGAGTGCCGCTCCCGGTCGCGGCGTCTCGTCGAGAATGAGTGAGCGCAGGACGTCCACCCAGGGCAAATAGGCCGGCGCGCCTCCGCCTTCCCAGCATCGCCCCCACACCACTCGCATCCCGCGCGATGCGGCATCGCCGGCGATTTCGTCGGCGAGACGAGTTTTGCCAATTCCCGGTTCGCCCGAGATAAGGAACACTCCCCCGAGCCGCCCCTGTCCGGAGGTGGCATCTGCTAGTCCATTGCGCAATTCCGATAGTTCGCGCTCGCGGCCAACTAACGGCAGCCGTGACGGCGTGGAATGTGTGTTTTCGCGCTCGTTCGTAGGTGCCCCCAACTACGCGGCCGATGTGAATGCCGTCGAGGCCGCTCAATAGACCGCAACTGTACGAAGGCGCCGCTCAAAGGTCTACAGGCGCAAATTCAGCCTTGCTTAGACTTCGATCAACCGCCCGCGACCGGGACGGCGGCGACGCCTTGCAGGTTGCGGATGCTTGGGCGCTCCATCATCCGCTTGATCCAGGCGTCGATGTTGTTGCGGTTGTTGCCCAGCACGTCGATTCCGATCTCGTTGAGGATGAGCATCCGCGGCGCGAAGCCGATGTCGGCGACCGAAAACTCGCCGGCGAGGAAATTGTTGCCCTGCAATTCGTGGTTCAGGTAGTCGAGCACGCGCTCGACCGACTGATGGAGCCGCTGGACGCGAGACTGATCGCGGTCGCCTTCGGGCTTCGAGACCTCGGCGATCAGCTGGCCCACTGGCGGCGTGAACGACGTGTCGGCGAAATCCTCGAACGACCGCGCGCGCGATCGCATCGCACTGGAACCCACCGGCGGCAGCACCGGCGGCTCGGGATATTCGTCGTCGAGATACTCGTTGATGATAGTCGAGTCGTAAATCGTCGTGTCGTCATCGACCAGCACCGGCACCCGTCCGAACGGATTGAGCCGCAGGAAGTCGGGCTTGCGATTTTCGTGCTGGGTCAAATCGACATTGACGAGGTCGTAGGTCAGAGCCTTCTCGGCCAGCACGATGCGCACCTTCTGGCCGTAGGGGCAGGAAAGGAAGTCGTAGAGTTTGATCATATCGGGCAAGTCCTCATTCGGCTTGCGCCGCGACGGTAATCTTCAAGCTGGCTTCAACCTCGGAATCGAGCTTGACCGGCACCGTGAAATCTCCGAGCTGCTTGATGGGCTCGGGCAGGTGAATTTTGCGCCGCTCGATATCGAGACCGTTCTCGCGGAGCGCGCGTTCGAGATCGATATTGGTGACGGAGCCGAAGAGCTTGCCCTCCTCGCCGGCGCGGGCATGGAGCGTCAGCGTGAGCGCCTCGATCTTGGCCTTGACCGCGAGCGCGTCGGTGCGCTTGATCTCGCCGCGGCGCGCGGCGGTGCGCTTCTGATGCTCGAAGGCGCGGATATTTTTCTGATCCGCCTCGACCGCGAGCTTGCGCGGCAACAGGTAGTTGCGCGCGTAGCCGGCGCGGACCTTGACCACGTCGCCGGTCCTTCCCAGGTTGGGAAGGTCTTCGTTGAGTATGACTTGCACGTTCATGGTTAGCTGCCTCGTGTCTTGATCGGTATGATTCCGCCCCGCTCTTTAGAAGAAATCGCCCAGGTTGTTCGCTTCGGGGCTCGGGGGCTTGAGCCGCCGGAAGTCGATCCACATATCGAACACGCCCGCGACGCACACGAGCGCCGCCACCACCGGTTGCGCGAACACGACGAAATAAATTATGCCGCGCACGATCGACGGGACCGCCAGCGACTGAAAATAGAATCCGATAATCGCGAGTCCCTGGCAAAAATAAACCGCCGCGATACAGATGAAGCCGTTGAGCGCGATATCGCTGATCGCCGAGACCGGGATGAACAGCCCGAATCCGCCGGCGAGCAGCAGCCATACCATCCATTCCGGCGCCGACCATCGCGAAAGATCGCCGAACAGGCTGTATGCCAGCCGCTGCGGCCCGGCCCATCGCCAGAACACGCGCAGGTTGAGCAGCATCGAGCTCGCCGCGACCAGCAGCGCGAACGCCGGCGACAGACGCATCGTGAGCGAGATGACGCTGGCCTGCGTGTCGGGGGGAATCGTCTGTTGCATCCCGAGCAGCTTGTAGAAGTCCTGCCCGCGCGCCATCCCTGCGCGAGTTCGTCGTGGACGGTCTTGATGAGCGCGTCGGGACCGCCCATGATCACGAGCGCCGCGACCACCGATGCCGCCTACCATCACGCCCGCGCCGACCGCGGTGATCATCTCGAACGATAAGCGCCGCTCGAGCATGTAGCACGCGATCGCGGTCGCGAGGCCGAACGACACGAAGTAGGCGAGACCGCCGATCGGTCCCCACAGGATTGCGACGAATGCGGTCGCGAGCAGCACCGCGATAGTCGCGCGCAGGTTGGGACTCGGACGCCCGACCGCGTAGACCAGGATTGGCGCGGGCGCGAGCATCATCAGGATGCCGCCGATCAGCGGTATCGCGCCGCCGGCGAGGAAGAACGCCCCCGCCAACGCGGCCGCGCGAACCATCCCGATAACAGCCTTGCGCGTCACTGGATTAAGCCGCTAAACGCCCAGCGTCGAGAACGGCAGCAGCGCGAGCACGCGCGCGCGCTTGATCGCGACCGCCAGTTGGCGCTGATGCTTGGCGCAATTGCCCGAGGTTCGGCTGGGCACTATCTTGCCGCCCTCGGTGATAAAGCTGCCGAGCGTGCGCACGTCTTTGTAATCGACCTTGAGCGTCTTGTCGGCGCAGAAGCGGCATACCTTGCGACGTCCGCCCGGACGTCCGCGACGCATCCCGCCGCCGCCGCGACCCTCGCCGCCACGGCCTTCGCCGCGATCGTCGCCGCCGGGACGCGGGCCGCCGTAGCGTCCGCCGCCGCCACCTTCGCGCGGCCGGTCGCCGCCTCTTTCAGATCTTTCCTCGTCAGCCATTTAAATTCCCTGGAATTATTTCCTTGATGAAAGTTTTAGTTTCTACTCACTTCGCTCGATCGACTCGGCTACCACTTCGAATCCGCTGTCTTTCTTCAAGCTGCCCTTCAACGCTCTCATTCTGCCGATAACCTTGACCTGCCGACCCGGCTCCAGGAGCCGCTTTTGCCGCCAGCGCCGATTCACCCGTCATCACGATTCCGAGCTTCAGTTCCTCGCCGGGCGCGCCGCATTCGACGGTGAAGCGGAGAACTGGCGTGCCTGCGGGTGTGATGCGAACCTCGGGCTGGTCGAGCAGCCGGCCTTCGAGCTCAATCCGGTTCCCTGTCACCTTCGGGCCCGGCGATTTCCTCGGCCGCCGCTTCCATTATCTCTTCGGGAGCGTCGGGCGCTTCCTCGGCTGGCTGCTCGCGCGAGGCCATCAGAGCCGCCGCGCGCGCTTCCTGCGCAGCCTTGGCCTCGGCGATACGGCGGTTGCGCGCCTCGAGTTCCTCGCGCGCCTTCGCCACGTCGGCGTTGTCGTCGACCAGGACCGACAGGTAGCGCAGGACGGTGTCGGAGATGCGCAAATTGCGCTCGACCTCGTTCATCACGGGGCCGGGCGAAACGTAGTCGAGGCGAACGTAGAAGCCGCGGCGCTCGCCCTTGATCTTGTAGGCGAGCTCGCGCGATCCCCACTCCTCGGTTTCGATCATCTCGCCGGCGCCGGCGGCGATGATCCCCTCGTAGCGTTTGATGGCTTCCTTGATTTGGGGGTCGCCCGAATCAGGCCGGAGAATAAAAATAGTTTCGTAGCGCCGCATGCGCTGCACGTCCTCCTTACGGATTTCAGCCCCAGGTTGGAGCAAGGAGCAATCCCGTACAGTACCATCGCGGGTATGCAGCCTCAAGGCCGAATCGCGGTTATTTGTGGGCGGGGAAATCGCCCGGTCGTTGGTCTTGCCATTAACGAATGGTCTGTTAATGAGAAGATGCGGTCGCGATCGAGCAATCCAGGAGGTCCCGTCCATTGGCCAAGCCTAAAAAGAAAATGAAGAAAGCGGCGCCCAAAGCCCGCAAAGTCGCTCCCAAAGCGGTCAAGCGAAAAAAGCCCGCATCATCGAAAGGCGCCAAGCGCACAGTGGCGGTCAAAGCTTCGAAGAAAACCGCGCCAAAGAAAATCTCCCGGCGAGTTAGAACGGCAAGTTGCCGACGCCGTGACCTCCGCCACGCGCGCATCCGTCGATTTCGAGAGCGGGGTCGGACGGATGGAACGGGCTGCGGTGCGAAAGGTCGGCGAAGTTGCGGCCCGCGCGACTCGCGCGATGCGGCGCGCCGTATCCCTCTTCGCCACGACTCCCCAGCTACGACGAACTCCCGGTCCGCGCAGGCGCGCCGGCGGGTGCGGCGTGGGGCGTGTTCGGCGACGACGACGAAGTCGGCACCATCAACCTGCTGACGCCCGATCGCGTGGTCGAGGCGGCCGACTCGATTCGAACGGGCAAAGTGTTCGCACTGAATTTGCCGATCAACATCCCCGACCCGCCGCTGTTCACCCGCGGCAAGCATACGCACACCGTCAAGATTTTCCCGAATGCGGAATTCGTGCTCGACGACTTCCTCGACAACTTCTATCCGCAAGCGTCGTCGCAATGGGACGCGCTCGCGCACGTGAAGCATCCGGTGCATGGGGCGTACAACGGCATTCCCGACAACCAGATGACCGGGCGCGGCGGGATGCGTCTCGGCATCGACAACCTGGCGCGGCGCGGAATCGCCGGGACGCGGAGTGCTCGCCGACGTGGCGCGCTATTACGATCGCGTCGGCAAGTCGATCGATTTCACCAAGGCCAAATCGATTCCGCTCGACGATGTGCAGGCCGCGCTCGAAGAAGAAGGCGTCGAGCTGCAGACCGGCGACATCCTGCTGATTCGCATCGGATGGACCAAGTTCTACCTGTCGGCGAGCGAGGAGATTAAAGCGGAGCTGGCGAAGGAGACCGTCGTGCCGGGAATCGAAGGCAGCGAGCGCACCGCGCGATGGCTATGGGACAATCATCTGGCGGCGGTCGCGTCGGATTCGCCGGCGCTCGAAGCATTGCCGAAGCCGGCGGGCGAGGAAATGGAGTTTCTGCATTTCCACATGCTCGCGTTCTTCGGGATGCCGATAGGCGAGATGTGGAACCTCGAAGGCCTGGCGGAAGATTGCGCCGCCGACGGCAACTACGATTTCTTCCTGACCTCAGCGCCGCTCAACATCCCGGGAGGCGTAGGCTCGCCGCCAAACGCACTGGCGATCAAGTAGGACGGAAATTATTCCGTCAACCGTGTCAGCAAGAAAACAGAACCGACGACGAATTAGAATCGACGGAATCAAATTCGTCCTACGAGACGAACGCGAAGCGCCGCTTAGTGCCCGGCCTTCGTCAGCGCCTCGGTCGTGAAGAAGCCCTTGTCCACCGCGCCCATGTTGATGTACCAGCATTCGCGCTCGGGCGTGTCGGGGCCAGGGAGATAGCACGTCGTCGAGACGCCGGATTGCACGTCGATGCTCGAGGCGGCGACGATGAACTCGCGCTTGAACGGATAGACCGCGATCTTCGCGTCGGGCACCGGGCGGTCGCGATACGTGTTGAGATAGATCTGCGTCTTCCACAGCTCGCCCTTCTGGTCGTAGCTGTCGACGTACGGATTGAACCATCCCTCGCCGTCGACGTAGACGATCGTCTTCGACTGCAGCACGCCCTGGATTCTTTCCGGCCGCGGCGTCACCTCGACCACGTACAGATGGCGCATCTCCCAATCGTCGCCGCATGAGGTCGCGCCGCCGTCGGTCGGGCACGGATGCGCCGGCGAGTTCTGCGCATGCACGCACGCGAGCATGTTTTTGTCGCCGAGATATTTGAAGTTGTACTCCTGCGGCTTCGCGCCGAATCCGCCGGCGTGATCGGCGTCCCAGGTCGAAAGCCCCGGCGAGGAACTCAAGATCACTTCGTTGACTCGGCGCACGCGCCGCGTTCCCGCCAGGAATGCCCACGTGTCGTCGGCCTTAGTTCGCGTCCCAGTAGCGATACAGGATTGCACCGCTGCCGCGATCTTCCGCCGGCGCGAGCGTGGGATACGCCCCGGCGCGCGCCCAGATACCGGTGATCTTGAAATCCGGATCGGCAGGCAGCGGCTCGACCTCGGTGCGTCCGATATCGGAGTAACCCGCCAGATGCCCGACCTCGGTCTGCGTCATCAGCGACTGTTCCGCGCCGGGATTTTGCTTCGCCACCTGGCATTCGAAAAAGCGCAAATCGTAATCGTCGCTCGCGATCGGCTTGAAGTACTGGTTCCACATGATCTTGGTCGCGACGTCGGGATCGTTGGGATCGAGCAGCGGGAACGGCTGCCCGGCGACGTAGCCGATCAGATCGCGATGGTCCGGGGCGAGGCGCACCTGGCTGGAATATTTTTCGGTCGCGTCCTGGAACGGCGGCGGCCACGTCGACGCGGCTCGGCGCGACGATATTCATCTCCATGCCCCTGGAGACGGCGATAAATGTGCCCGGACTCACCAGCGCGCGGACCTGCTCCGCATTCTTGGCGGTGATCCGGTCGCCGGGTTTTACTTGGGCGTGGGCTGGAGTGAATGGAAATGTCAGCGCGAAAAAAGCTGCGATGACGGACAAGCGGGACACGAAGTCCGCTCGGTTTTTTCATATTTAAAGTATCACTTTAACTCAACCGCGATTTGGTTATAGCGTTCGGTTCCGACGTTAACGACTCCGCAATGCGTTCCCCGGCTGAACCATAGCACACGGCCCGCCGAAATCGATTCGTCGTGCGAGCGCCGGTCGCCGTCAGTCCTCCCTGGAAAATTTTTATTTTTCACTCCTGCTCGAAGCATCCGCGATCCGCGCCGCACGCTTGCGCATCGACGGGCCGGCCGTCAGGTCCCACTGGCCGCTGCGTCTTGAGGCAGGTGTAGCACGCGGTCGAGTCGTCGGGCTTGAAAATGCGCTCGCCGTCGGGCGTGCGGTAATACGCGGTCTTGGTCCGCAGCAGCGCGCAAAATGGCGAGGCCATATTATACGGCCTCCAATCCCGCGGCGTGCATGATCGCGCGGCGCACGATCACCTTCGCAATCACCACCTTGTACGCGTTGTCGGACATCGGCTGCGCGTCTTTCAGCGCGGCCTCGGCCGCGGCGCGAGCGCGCGATTCGTCGAGCGGGCCGGCCTTGAGCGCGGCTTCCGCTTCTTGTGATCGCCACGGCACCGGCGCCACCGCGCCCATCACGACGCGCGCATCGCGGACCGTCTTCGCGCCGGTCGAGCACGATCGCGACGCTGACCAGCGGCCAATCGAAGCTCTGCTTCTCGCGCGCCTCCAGGTAATGGCTGCGCATGCCCGCGGACGGCGCGGGCACGATCACTTCAGTGATTATTTCGCCGGGCTTGAGAGAATTTTCCCGCTTCGGATCGACGGTCGGCAGCGTGAAGAACTTTTCCAGCTCGACGCTGCGCTGTCCGGCGGGACCGACGATCGTCGCGCTCGCGCGCATCGCGATCAGCGCGGGCGCAAGATTCGACGGATGCACGATGAACGACGGACCGCCGCCGAGAATCGCGTGGTAACGATTGAGGCCGCCGATCGAGTAGCAGGTGTCGCCGCCCTTCTTCAGGCAATTCACGTCGGGATTGCGAAAGTACCAGCATCGCGGACGCTGCAGGATATTTCCGCCGACCGTGCCGAGGTTGCGAATCTGCGGCGTCGCCGCCTCGCCCGCAGCCTCGGCAATCGCGGTAAACTTCGCGCGGATCGCAGGATGCTCGGCGACTTCGCTCAGCTTCACCGTCGCGCCGAGTCGAAGATCGCCGGACGGACGCACCTCGATTCCACCAAGCTCCTTCAGCCCCTTCAGATTCACCAGCGCGGCTGGCGACACGATGTTCTGCTTCGACAGATCGACCACATCGACGCCGCCCGCAAATGCGACGTTGCCATCTTCGGCCAGCAGCCGCGACGCGCTCGCGAGGTCAGCGGGCGTGATCACTTCGAATCGGTTCATCGCAATTGCAAATCCTTCACACGTGCCCCAGCGCCGCCAGCACGCGGTCCGGCGTCATCGGGAGCGAACGCACCGGCACGCCAATCGCGTCGTACACCGCGCATGCGACCGCGGCCGTGCTCGCGACGTGCGACACCTCGCCGAGGCCCATCACGCCGGTATTCGTGATGCCGTTGGCGACTTCGAAAAACGTCACGTCGATTTGCGGCACGTCGAGCGCGCCGAGCAGCTTGTAGTCGTCCATCGTCGGATTCACCATGATGCCGAGCTGCGGGTCCATCCGGCGATCCTCGAACAGCGCAAACCCGATTCCCATCAGGATGCCGCCGTTGACCTGGCTGCGCGCCGTCAGCGGATCGACAATTCGGCCCGCGTCATGCACCGCGACGACGTGCGTCACGCGGATGATTCCCGTCTCGGTGTCGACTTCGACTTCGGCGAACTGGCATCCCGCCTGGTCGCTGCGAAAGCCGCCGTAGTTGGGCACGCGCTCGCCCTGCGCGGAAATCGAATCGCCGGGAATTCGCTTGCACACGTCGGTAAATGAAATTGCTCGCGAGGGACTGGTGCGCACACGAATCATTTGGTCGGCCGCCTCGAGGTCGTCGGGCTCCGCGCCAAGAATCGGCGCCGCGATCCGAAACAACTTGTCCTTGAGATGCGCCGCGGCCTGGCGCACGGCCGGCGAGTTCGACGGCGCGCTCAAGACTGCCGCCGCTCGGCACCGAAAAAAGAAATCGCGTGTCGCCGATTTCCGACTTCACGCGATCGACCGGCAGACCGAGTTCCTCGGCCGCGACGATCGCGAGAACCGTGCGCGTGCCGGTGCCGATATCCTGCGTGCCGACGCGGACCTCGACGCTGCCGTCGCGATGCGCGATCACTTGCGCCTCCGGTCCCGACACTCCGACCGCATGCCACTCCGCGGACGCGACGCCGACGCCGCGCTTGATAGGACCGCTCGATTTCGCGGCCTCATTTTTCTCCGCCCATCCGAACGCGCGCGCGCCGATTTCGTATTCGGCGGCGCGGACCGGGTTGTCACTGTTACGGCGACGGAACTCGAGCCTGTCGATTCCCGCCTTGCGCGCCATCTCGTCCATCGCGAGTTCCAGCGCGAAGCATCCCTGCGGCCATCCGGGCGCGCGCATGGGCGACGACGGCCCCGCATTCGTGTAGATGCCAGTTTCCTGAACACGGATATTCGCGCATCGATAGACCGATCCGAACGGGCCCGCACTGCCGGCGCCGCCGCCAATACCGCCGCTTCCGCGCGTCACGAGATCGATCGCAGTCAGCTTGCCGTCGCGATCGACGCCCATCTTGACCTTCTGCTCGGAGTTCGGACGGTTGCCGGTCGATCGATGCTCGTCGGCGCGCGGGAGCATCACCTTCACCGGCACGCCGGCCATCTTCGCCAGCCGCGACGCGATGATCATTTCGGGCGTCGCGCCGAATTTCGATCCGAAGCCGCCGCCGAGATATTCGCAGACGACGCGCACACTGTCGGGCGGCAGGCTGAAGTACACGGCCAGATCGTCGCGCACGGAAAAAATGCCCTGCGTCGAGCACCAGACCGTGAGCTGATCGCCCGCCGCGTTGAAGCTCGCGACCGCGCCATGCGTTTCGAGGCAGACGTGGGTCTGCACCGGCGTCGTGTACGTCGCCTCGATCGTGCTCGCCGCGATCTCGAGTCCCTTCGGCACGTCGCCGACGCTCGAGTGTTTGGTCCTGCCGACGTTGGATCCGACTGCCGAAGACGCGCGGCGCGGAATCCTTGGCCGCAGCGTCCATATCGACCACGAACGGCAACGTTTCGTAATCGACCTTGATCAACTTGAGCGCGTCGGCGGCGATATCCGAGCTGATCGCGGCCACCGCGGCGACTTCCTGGCCGGCGAAACGGATCTCGCGATCGTCGAGCGCAAGCACCGCGCGCACGCCCGCAAGATTCTGCGCCGCCGACAAGTCGATGTTGCGAATCCGTGCGTGCGGCCATGGACTGCGCAGGATCGCGCCGTAAAGCATCCCGGGCAATTCGATGTCGTAAGTGTAGTGCGCGGCGCCGGTCGCTTTCAGCGGTCCGTCGACGCGCGGCGTGGGTTTGCCGACGACCGACAGGCGGTCGCCCCATTGCCACGGCGTCGGCTCGTCATCCGGAATGACGACCGTGACGTCTTGCGTATTGCCCTGAAAGCCGAGATTGAGCGTGACGCGTCGCGACATCAGACGTCCTTGGTCGCGCGTCCGGGCTTGACGGCTTTGAGAGCGGCCGCGAAGACATGCGGGTAAGTACCGCATCGGCAAGTATTGCCCGCAGTCGCATGTTTGATTTCGTCAGTCGTCGCCGCCGGATTTTTTTCGAGCGCCGCCGCAACCGACATCACCATCCCGGGCGTGCAGAAGCCGCATTGCTGCGCGTCCTCTTCGACGAACGCGGCCTGCACCGGATGCATATTCGCCGGCGTGCCGAGTCCTTCGATCGTCGTGACCTGGTGGCCGCGCGCGTCGATCGCCAGCACCATGCACGAGGTCACCGGCTTGCCGTCGAGATGCACGGTGCATGCGCCGCACGCGCCGCGATCGCAAACGAGTTTCGTGCCGGTCAGTCCGAGATGCTCGCGCAGCGCACGCAGCAACGTAACGCGCGGCTCGATTTCGAGCGTCGCAGGCTTGCCGTTGATATTGAGTTCGATCGTCGTGGCTTCCGGCCCGAGCTTTTCGACCACGCCCGGCGGCAACGTCTTCTCATCGGCCGATGCGGGCCGAACGCGCACCAGGCCTGCCGCGGCCGCAACCGCGCCGGCGCCCTTGATAAAAGATCGGCGGCTGATGGCGTCGGTTTGCGGGCTTGCGATCGTCCGATTTCATTTGGAAGTTGCGTCAGCGGTATCGCCAGCAGGCTCGGCGGTCATGAAGATCGCAATCGCGACACCGAAGAGAATCATACCGACTGGAAGCGCGAACACTGCGATCTTCATCGAGTAAACGCCCGCCGACAGAAGCTTGTCAAGAAACATTCCGGTGTCGTAGCCGAAGTGGTCGATCAGCCATCGTTGGCGGATGCGCCGCTGGTGAATCTGAAGCGCGCGACTTTGTGCGCTGATCCGGCCGACGATCGGCAGCGACGAGCGCCGACACGATCACCGCCGCGATCATCGAGCGATTTTTCAGCGCGCCGCCATGCACCAGCCGCGCGCCGATGCGAATTCCGATCAACATCCCGAGCGCCGCCGCGGCGCACTCGAGGATTGCGAACTCGTTGGAGTTCCACCACGCGCCGAACGGCGGATTGAGATATCGCACCGCGATATGCGCGCCCGTCCGTAGCTCAGCGTAAAGACGACGGTGAGGAGAAGCGCGACAAAGGTGAGCCGTCCCATCCATCAGGGCGTTCGGCGCGGTTTTTTGTTTCGTGGCATCCTGAGCCTTCAGCGAATCGACGCGACAATCGCGCCAGAGCCGCGCGTGAGTCCGATCGAGAGATAGACGATCAGCAATACGATCGAGCCGACCGTCAGGCCGACGCGGCGGAAGCGCGCCTGCAGTTCGGCGACCTCCGGACTCAGACCGGCGGCCGACGCCAGATTTGCGCGCCGATGTTTCCGTATTGATAGAGCGCGAGTCCGATCACGACGACCACCAGCACCAGTTTGATCGCGAGCAGAATCGAAACGCCGCCGATAAACAGCACGTTGAGAATGCCGGTCACGACCAGCACGGCGAGCGAAGTAAGCACGATCGCGCCGAGGCGGCGAACGATTCGGCGGGAGACTCGGCAGGCGCGTGGGCGCGATCGAGTTCCGCGGCAAGAACCGGAGCGAGCGCGAACGTGCTGAACAGCGATCCGCCGAGGGCGACGATCACGGCGACGATATGAATGAACAGCACGAGGAAGCGGAGGCTTAGCATCAAGCACCGCTTGTATCGGACCGGGTCGCGTCGGGGCAAGCGACGGTTTGGTCGAGGCGAAATTACATACTTCCGATTTTATCAGGATCGATCAGCGCCTCATGAGAGTCTTTGTTTCGACCAGGCATCTCAAGGAAGTTCAGCGAACAAATCCAACGTTTTGAAGCCAGACCAGTGATTCAGCTGCGCCGAAAATCTGAGGTCCAAACTGATGTTTGGCGCGCTTCCTGCTTATTATCTTGGAAATTTTCACCCTGCTTTTCCTGGAGGGAAAGATCCTATGGCTGAACTAACCGAAAAAGTAAAAGACTTCTTCACCAGTGCCCGAATCAACAACGCACGCTGATGGACGTCTTGAGCGAATTCCTGGCCGTCGAGATGGGCGGTCAGAAACTCTATGAAAAGGCGCTCGGACTGGTTTCCGATTCCGAGGTGCGAAGCAAATTCCGCGAGTTCCATAGACAGACGCTTAAGCATCAGAAGGTGCTCACCGATGCGATCCACCGCCTCGGTGGAAATCCTCGCGCGCAGAGCCCTACGCGCGAAAGTGGCGACCGAGAAGGCGCAAGCCCTGCTGCGCAGCATGGAGGGCAATGGTCTATCGAAAGATCAGGCCGAATTGAATGCGATCGAAAACATCGTCCTTGCAGAGACTAAGGATCACGCCGACTGGGAACTGATCGGGAAAATTGCACGTCAGGCGACCGACGACCGGTTGCGCGAAATCCTCGGTGCCGCCGCCAGCGAAGTCGAGCAGGAAGAAGACGAACATCTTAATTGGACGCGGAAAAAACTCGGTGAATTGCAGATGGAGGCGCTGAGCAAGGGCGCAAAGTCCGAGACAAAATCGGACAGTCCGAAAGCAAAATCACCGAGCGAGAAAAAGCTCGACCAAACGAACCGGAGGCCGCGGGAAAACGCGAACCAAAGCTCCTTCAAAAGGAAGAAGCCGGTCGAGCGGCTCGATAGGCCGCAGGTCACGAAAGACGATAAGTCACGAAGTTGCCGGTGACGTGCGCGCCCAGGCTGAGCGCCGTGCGGCGCGAGGCCCAGTTGTCGTCGAGGACCAGCGTGTAGCCGGCAAAGCGCATCTTGCGCCGCGCCATCGCGAGGAACGATCGCGCCGCCATCGCGACCGCGACGCCGCGTCCGCGCGCGCGCTCGATCACGCCGATATTGATGAGCGCGCCGCGCGTGCCGCCGCCGCGCTCGGGATCGAGCCGGACGCCTCTGCGCACGCGGGCGAGCGCGGGACTGAAATCGGGCACCGAAAAGACCGCGCCGACGCATTCGCCGTCGATCGTCGCGAGCATCGAAAGATCCGCGACCGGAGTTTCCCACAGCGACGTAGCATCGGGCGCACTTCCGCGCGCGTCACCGGATTCCATCCCCAATGGCGGTCGAACGCCGCGTTGGTCACGTCGGTCCACGCGTCGATCGCAGCCAGGAAGCCGTACTCGCGCCAGCTTTGAATCGTGACGCCGGCCGCGCCGGCCGCCTCGGCCATCCGGCGATAGCGCGCGAGGATTTCCGGCGTGAGCGGCGCGGTGTAATCGACCTGCCCTTTTTCGGTGACGAAGCCCGCCTCCTTGAAGTAGCGATGGTACGACGCAGGATTTCCGCGCAGCAGAAACGACGGCAACGATTCGTAATTGTCGATCGCGTAAGGATAATCGAGAAACGCCGCAAAGCCGCTGCGAACCGCGCGCATCCCGCGCTCGCGCAGCGATCGACGGCCTCGTCGATCATCGCGGCGACCGCGACGTCCTCATCCTCGAGCGCCTCGAACTGAATCAACTGGCCGAGTTGCTCATTCCAATGTTCGATGTAGCGGCGATTGATGACCGCGCTGACGCGGGCGACGAGAATGCCTCCGCGACGCGCGCAGAAGGGCGTGATCGAGATGCGACGAGAGCAGGCTGCGGCGCGACAGCAGATCGATCTCGTTCTGCACGTCGGGCGGCCACCACGCGTCGCGCGCGCCATAGACCTGAAACGGAAGCCGCGCGAACTCCTCCAACTGCGCGCGGCTCGTCGGCCGCTCGACGCTGATTGTGTCGCCGGTGATTTTGGGATTTGCCGCCATCAGTTGAGCCGCATCGCGCGCTCAACATTTCTTATAGCCGCGGGCGGGCAAAAATCATCCACGCGCGAGCAGGCCGTCGGAGAGCCATCGCGCGAGCATTCGATTCATCGCGGCGACGGGATCTTCGTCGTCAGCGTTCGCTGCGACGACGTCGCAGATTTCCGCGAACGTGGCGCCGCGCGAGGCCGCCTCGAGCGCATCTGCTTCGGCGCGTTCGAGATCGCGATAGAAGACGCGCGCGTTGCGCCGCCATACGAGGACTTTGACCGCGCCCTGCTCCGCGGGTTTCCACGGACGCCCCTCCTCGACCGCGCGCAACATCTCCGACACTCGCCATTCGAGCGCGAGTATCTGCGCCGCCGGATGAATCCTGAGCTTCATCGCGGGCCAGTCTTCGGGTGCGAGTCGCGCGAAGCGCGTCAGGATCCAGCGCGGCCTGTCGGGACCGTGAAATACCTCGACGATCGCGCGTTCGAGCTTCGCGAGGTCCGCAACAAACGGCGCGCCTTCGCGCAGCGGATGGTCGCGCAGATAGTCCGCGAGATACCGCCCGCAATTGAGATCGACGGCTCAGTCGGCGGATATTCGAGCAGGTAGCCTGTCACGCAGGTTGTGAAAATTGTCGTCGCCGAGGACCGCGAGTGTCGCGGGGAAGTCCTCTTTGAGCACGTCGAGGATGCGATAGAAATACATGTTCGCATAGATATCGACGCGAGCTTCGGCCGACAGGCGATCGTCGCCGAGCACGATCGCGTCGAGGCCGCCCGCGCGCAAGTCGCGCTCGGCCGCGAGCCCCTCGGCGACGCCGCTAGGCGCGGTGATCAGCCGATAGAGCAGGCTTTGCAGGTCTTTCAGTTGAGTCGGCATTGAAGATATCGCGCGCGCGATCCGCGGTATCCGCCAACTCCGCGAACTCCGGGATGTTGTCGTCCCATTCGACCAGCGCCGAGACCGCGCCGAAGCGCCGCGCCGCACGCTCGTACAGTGCCCATACTTCGTCGCGCACCGGATGGTCGTGGGTATCGAGCAGGTAGGTGCCGTGATCGCTATGCCCCGCGAGATGGTACTGCACGACGCGCTCGGCCGGCACCGCGTCGATATAGTCATTGGCGTCGAAGCGATGGTTGAACGCGCTGACGAAGATATTGTTGATGTCGAGCAGGATTCCGCAGTCGGCTTCGTCCGCGATCGTCGAGATGAATTCCCACTCGGTCATCGTCGAATCCGCGAACGCCATGTAGCTGGAGACGTTCTCGATCAGTATCGGGCGCTCGAGGATGTCCTGCACCTCGCGGATTCGCGCGACGACGTGACGGATCGCCTCCTCGGTGTACGGCAGCGGCAGCAAGTCGTGAAGATTGCGCCCGCCGACTCCCGTCCAGCATAGGTGATCCGAAATCCACGCGGGCTCGAAGCGTCGCGCGAGTTCGCGCAGTTGCCGCAGGTAGTTGCGATTCAGCGGATCGGTCGATCCAATCGACATCGACACGCCATGCATCGCGATCGGATAGTTCGCGCGCACGCCTTCGAGCACTTCGAGCGCGCGTCCGCCCGCGACCATGAAATTTTCCGAGATGACCTCGAACCAATCGACCTTGGGACGCGTCTCCAGCACGTGGCTGTAGTGCTGACGTCTCAGTCCGACGCCGTAGCCGAGCATCGGGAAGTCAGAACGTTTCATTATCGCGATCGAGCCTAGTCGCTCTTCGTAACAGTCTCTGGTTTGCCGCCGGCCGCGATGCATTCCTTCGCCGTCGGCGTCATCACGTAGCCCTTGCCCTTGCAGGCGTTGGCTCCCTTGCAACTGCTCTCCGCACTCTGGCACAAACTCTGACCCTTGCACGCGTTGCCGCCGACGCACTTGACCTGCGACGCCGCCGCGCTCGAGTCGGGGCTGTCCGCCGCTTGCACCGCGTTGCCCGCAAAGATCAGCGCGACCGCAGTCGCCAGCATCGCACCGGTAATTTTCGCCTTCATCATATTCATAACTCCTTAACTGTTGTCTTCGCGAGCCGAAATTATTCGACCGCACTCACAGTGTAAACATCCAAGTTCAACTAGAGCTAGTGGGAACATTTCGGGCCTATGCAAGATTTCATTGATGGGGGATGCTATGTTTCTGAAATCAGCATATGGCGGACAAGATCGGCACCGGCACGGATCGGCGCAAGCGATTCGAAGACGAAGCGTTGCCCCATCTCGACGCGCTCTACACGATGGCGATACGGCTGGCGCGCAATCCCGACGACGCCAACGACTTGCTGCAGGAGACGGTGCTGCGTGCGTACCGCTTCTTTCATCAATTCGAGACCGGAACGAATTGCCGCGCGTGGATGCTGACGATACTCTTCAACAATTTCCGCAACGGCTATCGCAAATACTCGCGCGAGCAGCCGGCGTCATCGCCCGAGGAGTTCGATCGCAAGGTCGAGGGCGAAAGCCTGCGAGCCGACCCGGCCGGTTCGAATCCCGAAGCCTTGCTTTCGGGGCGCGGGATGGAGGGTGAGGTCGAGGCCGCCCTGGGAGGATTGCCGGCGGAGTTCCGCGAGGCGATTCTGCTGGTCGACGTCGAAGAGCTCAGTTACCAGGAGGTTTCGGGGGTTCTGGACGTACCTATAGGTACGGTAAAATCTCGAGTGTCACGTGGACGTGCGATTTTGCGCGACGCGTTGGCTAACTTCGCCAAGGAGCGTGGAATAATACGGTCTTGACTCCGGCACTCGATGCCAATTGAAGTGGAGCAGACCGCTAACGATTAGAAGTGGATTGTAACACCTACATAGAAAAGTACCTGTCGGCTCACGTTGACGGCGAGTTGACCCCGGCGGAGTTGCGCGAGGTCGAAGAGCATCTCGCCGGATGCGTCAACTGTCGCGCACGCTTCGCCGAGGAACGCGCGGTCAAGGCGCTGCTGCGCGAGCGTGCCGCGATGCGTCGGACGCCGCCGATTGTCCGCGGATCGATCCTTGCCGCGCTGGACGCCGCCGATGCGGCCGACGCTACCGGCTCCGCACACGACGGGCGTGATCGCTCCGCCGCCTCCGATCGCGCCGGACGGTTCTCGATTCGGCGCGCCCGTCTATGGGCACCTGTCGCGATCGCCGTGGTCGCGGTGTTCGCATTCGTGATATTGCATGGCGGCAGCGGTCCGGCACCCGCGCATGCAGTCCCGCCCTTCGACGTCGCGATCGACCACTACGATCATTTCGACAATCACTTCGAACCCAATATCAATTCCACCTCGCCCGCCGAGCTCTCCGACGCCTACATGGATCACCAGCTGCCGGGCTTCCTGTGGAATTTTCAACACTCAGGCTACAAGCTCAGGGGCGGACGGATCGATCGCCTCGCGGACGGAACCTCGGTCGCTTATACGTTCTATCAGGGCGGCAACGGCAGCATCCTATGCACCTTCATGAAGTCCCACGGATTCCAGCCGCCCGAGGGCGAAGTCCAGGAGATGGACGGTCATCGATGCTACCGATACAAGGGCTACAGCGTCTGCCTGAGCTACCCGCCCGGCGGTTTCATCTGCATCCTGGTCTCACGCCGCCCGATGAAGGAATTCATGCAGGACATCGCGGACTCCGAGCCCTAGCACTCTCATTGCAACGCCTCTAGCCCTCCCCTTGTCAGCCTCGTGCGTCCGTACTATAGTGACGCCGAGGGGGGATTTCATGGGAAAAGTAGCTCGACTGTTTGTCACCGCGCTTCTAGGAGCTGCGGTTTCGACCGCCGGCGCGCCAATAACAGTCGCACTGGCCAGGACGATTGGGTCCGGGTTCCATCCTCGGACGACAGTTCACCTTCGCAATCCCCGAGTAACTCAACCTCGAGTAACTCAGCCTCGCAAGACAGCGGAGGCGGGCGACATCCGCAGCGCGGCAGCGACAACGCCGCGGTCACCATTGTCGATACTCTGACTTCCAGTGCCCGTTTTGTCCCAGCCGGCTCATCGCCAGGTCCTGAAAAATATGGCGACCGGTTCGGCTGGTCTATGGACTTCCCGCTGTCCTCGCACGTGCACGCGATGGACGCTGCCATCGCCGCGCGATGCGCCGACGAGCAGGGACAGTTCTGGCCCTATCACGCGCGCTTTCGAAAATCCGCGCGCACTCACGACCGGGCTGAAACCACCGCCTCGCAGTTGGGCTCGCCGTTGACCTTCAATCGATGCCTGGAAGAGCGCACTACAGAATGCCATACTCGCCAATCAGAAGGAGGAGAAGCAGCCGGTCTGCTTGGGCTACCCTCACGCGTTTCATCGTCATCCACGCCTCACGGCGCACGACGCAGCCATTCGACGCAGCACATCGCGGACTCCAAGCCGCTAGCTTCTCTTAATGCTAAGGTGCAGGGGTTATCCCTGCCCAAGGAAGCGTGAAACCCACGGAGGGGTTTCACTAAGATATCGTTCTTACCGTCGATCCGCCTTCAACCCGTCCTCATTGGCAAGAAACAAATGCAACTGCGCGGGCGTGGTATTGCGCGGAATCTCGACCGGATAATTTCCAGTGAAGCATGCGTCGCAAAATCCCTCGCGGCTATCGCCATTGAATGAGTACAGGCCGTCCCAACTGAGGTACGCGAGCGAGTCGGCTGTGATATAGCGCCGAATCTCCTCGATCGAATGCGACGACGCGAGCAACTCCTCGCGCGTAGGCGTGTCGATCCCGTAAAAGCACGAATTGGTGGTAGGAGGCGCCGCGATTCGCATGTGAACCTCGCGCGCACCTGCCTGCCGCAGCATCGGGATCACTTTCCTGAGCGTAGTGCCGCGCACGAGCGAGTCCTCGATCAGCACGATTCGCTTGCCACGCAACAACTCGGCCACCGGATTGAATTTGATCTTCACTCCGAAATGGCGAATCGACTGGCGCGGCTCGATAAACGTGCGGCCGATGTAATGGCTGCGCACCAGGCCCATCTCGAACGGGATCCCCGATTCTTCCGCGTAGCCGAGCGCGGCCGGCGTGCCCGAATCCGGCACCGGCACCACGATGTCCGCCTCGGCCGGCGCCTCGCGCGCGAGCGCCCGCCCATGCTGCTTGCGGACCTGGTATACGTTGCGGCCGTAAATCTGGCTGTCGGGCCGCGAAAAATAAACGTACTCGAAGATGCATCGCTTGGTCGGCGCATGCGCAAAGGGACTCATCGAGCGCAACCCGGTTTCGTCGACGACGATCATCTCGCCAGGATTGATCTCGCGAACATACTCAGCACGCACCAGATCCAGCGCGCAGGTCTCCGACGCCACGATCGTCGCGCCGTTCAGATTGCCCAGCACCAGCGGTCGGAACCCCTGCGGATCGCGCACCGCGATCATCGAATCTTCCGTCAGCACCACCAGCGAGTACGCACCACGCACTTGTGCCAATGCCTCCGCAACCCGCTCGGGCAGTGTAGGCGCGTGCGACGCGGCGATCAGGTGAATCATCACCTCGCTGTCAGATGACGACTGGAAGATCGATCCGGTCGACTCGAGCCGCTCGCGCAGCTCGGTGAAATTTACCAGGTTGCCGTTATGCGCAAGCGCGAGTCCGCCACGCGCGTACTCGACTACCAGCGGCTGACAGTTGCCGATCGACGTCGACCCGGTTGTCGAGTAGCGGTTATGCCCAATCGCGCTGGTGCCTTCGAGCCGCTCGATGATCGAGTTGTTGAAAATGTCGGCGACCAGCCCCATCCCGCGATGCGAGATCAGCGATTTGCCGTTGGACGAGACGATTCCCGCCGATTCCTGCCCGCGATGCTGCTGCGCGTAGAGGCCGAGGTACGCGAGGTTGGCGGCCTCCGGATGCCGGTAGACGCCGAACACGCCGCACTCTTCGTGGAAGACGTCGAGGGGCGACTCTTCGACTGCTTCGACCGCAAGGACCGAATCTTCTTCAGTCACCGCCTCTGAGCCTCCTTGGAATCGCGTCTTCGTAAATTCGCTGCAACTCGGAAACGCTTTCGTCGATCGCGGCGCCAATCTTGAGCCGCGGCTCGGCGATTACATTTCCGATCACCTGAAACTCGAGTCCTCGACCTGCGAACAATTTCTCGACTCGTCCGACGTCACCAGGTGCAATCGACAAAATCACCGTCGATGCGCCCTCGCCAAAAAAATCAACCGCGTCAATTCCAGCTCGCCCAAGTTTAACTTCGGCTCCCAGAATCGCCCGCGGATTGAAACAGGCCTCAGCCATTGCCACCGCAAGCCCGCCCTCGGCGATATCGTGAGCTGATCTTATCAGCCCCTGTTCGGCCCCTTCAACCAGCCCCTCCACCAGAGCCGCCTCGCGCGCGAGGTCGATCGCGCCAAGCTGCCCGCCGTCGATTCCGAATAGCTCCGCATACTCACTCGCCGCCAGTGAAGGCTTGCCCGTGCGCACGATCGCGATCGCATCGCCGGGATTCTTGAAATGCTGGGTGACGTGCCTGGCGACATCAGGCATCACGCCCAGCACGGCGATCGTCGGCGTCGGCGGAATTGGATGGCCTTCGGTCTCGTTGTAAAAGCTAACGTTGCCGCTGACCACTGGCGCGCCGAACGCAAGCGACGCGTCGCGCAGCCCGTCGACGGCGCGGACAAACTGCCACATCACCTCGGGCCGCTCCGGATTCCCATAGTTCAGGCAGTTCGTGATTCCCACCGGACGCGCCCCCGCGCACGCGACATTGCGCGCCGCCTCGCAGACCACGCCGACCGCGCCGAGATACGGATCGAGCGCGCACGCGCGAGGATTCGAATCTACTTTCAGCGCCATCGCACGCCGCGAATTCTTGATTCGCAAGACGGCAGCGTCACTGCCCGGCCCCAGCACCGTGTTGCTCTGCACAATCGAGTCGTACTGCCGATAAACCCACTTCTTCGACGCGACATTGGGACTGTCGAGCAGCGCCCGCAGCGCCGCTCCTACCTCGCCCGTTACTTTACGGGAGAGGAGGCCGGCCGCATCGCGGCCGGTAGGTGAGGGTTCTGGATTCATCAGCGGCGCCACGGCGGGACGATCGTACAGCGGAGCGTCATCGGCCAGTGCTCCGATTGGAATATCGGCGACGACCTGCCCATGCCATCGCGCGCGCCATCGCTGGTCGTCCGTAATGCGTCCGATCACGACCGCGTGCAGGTCCCATTTCTCGAACACCGCTTGCAGTTCAGCCTCGCGGCCTAGCTCTGCGACAATCAGCATGCGCTCCTGCGATTCGGAGAGCAGAATTTCGTACGGCGTCAGATTCGCCTCGCGCAGCGGCACCTTGTCGAGATCGAGCTCGATCCCGAGCCCGCCATGCGACGGCATCTCGCTCGACGACGACGTGAGTCCGGCAGCGCCCATATCCTGGATCGCAACGATCCCGCCGGTCTTGCCCGCTTCCAGGCACGCCTCGATTAACAATTTCTCGGTGAACGGATCTCCTACCTGCACCGCCGGACGCTTGGCCTCGCTCTCCTTGTCGAACTCTGCCGACGCCATCGACGCGCCGTGAATTCCATCGCGCCCCGTCGCAGATCCAACATAAAGCACCGGGTTGCCGGCGCCTCGCGCCTTCGCGCTCATCATCTCGCCCTTGCGCACGAGCCCGAGGCAGAACGCGTTGACGAGAATATTCGCATTGTAGGCTGCGTCGAACATCACCTCGCCCGCCACAGTCGGCACGCCCACGCAATTGCCGTAGCCGCCAATTCCACCGACCACACCGCCGAGCAGATAGCGTGTGCGCGGATGATCAAAAGAACCGAACTTGAGCGAGTTCATGCTCGCGACCGGGCGCGCGCCCATCGTGAAAATGTCGCGCAGGATTCCACCCACGCCGGTCGCCGCGCCCTGGTACGGCTCGACGAACGACGGATGGTTATGGCTTTCGATTTTGAAAACCGCCGCCCATCCGTCGCCGACGTCGATCGCGCCAGCGTTCTCGCCCGGCCCCTGCACGACGAGCTCGCTCTTCGAAGGCAGCTTTCTCAGGTGAATGCGCGACGACTTGTACGAGCAATGCTCCGACCACATCACCGAGAACACACCGAGCTCAGTATAGGTCGGGGTGCGCCCGATTATCTGTTCGATTTTGCGATACTCGTCCGGCGTGAGTCCGAAGGCGCGGGCCTGCTCGACATCGGCTTTCGGCTCGCCCGCAAGCGAAACCGGATGCGCGCTCATCGCGCGCTCCCTGCAATCGACTGGAAAATCTTGAGCCCGTCCTCGCCGCCGAGCATCGGTTCGACCGCATGCTCCGGATGGGGCATCAAACCAAAAACGTTGAACCGCTCGTTGGCGACGCCCGCAATCGCGCGCATCGATCCGTTGGGATTCGCCGCGTCGCTCTCGCGCCCTTCGGCATCCACGTAGCGGAGAATCACCTGCCCTCGCTCTTCCATCTGGCGGAGTTCATCTTCGGGGGCAACGTACAATCCTTCGCCATGTTTGATCGGGAGCCTGAGCAAATCGCCTTGTTTAGTCGCGCGCGTGAACCGCGTGGCCGCATTCTCGACCCGCAACCAAACGCGATCGCATACAAACGATAGAGAGTGGTTGCGCGTGAGCGCGCCGGGCAGTAGATGCGCCTCGCACAGAATCTGAAAGCCGTTGCAGGTGCCGATGACGAGGCCGCCGTCAGCGGCGAACTTCGCCACGCTCTTCATGATCGGCGAGAAGCGCGCGATCGCGCCAGTGCGCAGGTAGTCGCCGTAGCTGAAACCTCCCGGCAGCAGCACGCACTCGACGCCGTCGAGCGATTCATCCTTGTGCCACAGGATTCGCGCGTCCTGGCCCATCACGTCCGCGAGCGCATGCATCGCGTCGCCGTCGTCCAGCGATCCGGGGAATCGCACGACGCCCCACTTCATTCGCCGTCCACCTCGAAGCGGTAGTCCTCGATGACGGGATTCGCGAGAAGCGCCTCGCACATCTTCTTCGCCTCGTCGCGGGCCTCGGATGCGGTGCGCGCATCGATCTCCAACGTGATGTACTTGCCGACCTTGACGCCTGAAACGTTTTTGAAGCCGAGACTTTGCAGCGAACTTTCAACCGCGCGCCCTTGCGGGTCGAGGATCCCCTTGCGGGGCGTCACGAACACTCTTACTTGCAACTCACTCCCTCTGGCGCGCGATTGTCCGTCATCAGTTTTCGACCCTGCGCAGCATCTCGTGATAAGCCTCTTCGACGCCGCCGAGATCGCGCCGGAATCGATCCTTGTCTAGCTTCTGCCGCGTCGCCTTGTCCCAAAATCTGCAAGTGTCGGGACAGATCTCGTCGCCGAGCAGAATCTCGCCATGATGCCGCCCGAACTCGAGCTTGAAATCCACCAGGATGACGCCGCGCTCGTCCAGGAATTTCTTCAGTATCGAATTCACCTTGAGCGCCATCTCGTCGATCTGCTTCAACTCCGCGGCGGTCGCCCATCCAAACGCAATCGCGTGCTCGCCAATGATCAGCGGATCGTCGAGCGGATCGGACTTGTAGTAGTACTCGACAATCGGATTCGGCAGCGGCTCGCCCTCTTCGCGCCCGAGCCGTTTCGCCATCGAGCCCGCGACGATATTCCGCACCACAGTCTCGACCGGGATGATTTGCAGCCGCTTGCACAGCATCTCGCGATCGTCGAGGCGGCGGACGAAATGCGTCTTCACGCCATGCTTCTCGAGCAGCGTGAAGAACAACTCCGAGATGCGGTTGTTCATCACGCCCTTGTCCTCGATGGTGTCCTTCTTCTTGCCGTTGAAGGCGGTCGCGTCGTCCTTGAAGTACGCGATTACGAGGTCGGGGTCGGCCGTGGAGTAAAGTTTCTTCGCCTTGCCCTCGTAGAACATTTCGAGTTTTTGCGGAGTCGTTTCCACGATTCGTTCTCCTTAACGGTCTTTGCGAGTTAATCTAATCATGATACCGAGCGGTCGCCTCATCACAACGAACCCGGCGCCAGTTGTCCACAAAGCCCCGCGCGGGCGTGTGGATAGATAGTCTCACCGCTTGGCCGCGCGCACCTTTTTTACCAGGGCAATGTCGGATTTTGCGACCGGCGCGAACTGCTCGACCAGCCTGGCCGCAAGCCCAACGTAGCTGCGAGGATTCAACTCACGCAACGCGCGCTTTGCGCGGTCGTCGAGCGGCAGCGTCGCGATGAACTCTTCGATTACCCGCCGATCTATCCGCCGGCCGCGCGTCAGTTCCTTCAGCGTCTCGTACGGTTTCGGCATCCCGTGACGCCGCATCAAGGTTTGAATCGCCTCGGCGACGACTTCCCACGCCTGCTCCGCCTCGAGATCCTCGGCGATGCGCGACTCGTTCACCTCGACCCGCGCGAGGCCGCGCTCCAACGACGCCAGTGCAACCACCAGATGGCCAAACGCCGTGCCCATCGCGCGGATCGCCGTGCTGTCCGTCAGATCGCGCTGCCATCGCGAGACCGGCAGCTTCTGCGCGAGATGGTCGAACAGCGCGTTAGCGATCCCGAGGTTTCCCTCGCAGTTCTCGAAGTCGATCGGATTGACCTTATGCGGCATCACCGACGATCCGGTCTCGCCCGCGACTGCCTTCTGCGCGAAGTAGCCGATCGAGATGTAGCTCCACATGTCGCGGCAGAAGCCGAGGAGGATCGTGTCGATACGCATCAGGATCGCGAACAGCTCGGCTATAAAATCGTGGCTTTCGATCTGAGTGGTGAGCGGATTCCAGGTCAGCCCGAGCCGCTCGACGAAATTTTGCGAGTGCGCGATCCAATCGACCTCGGTATGCGCAAAGTGATGCGCGTTGAAGTTGCCGACCGCGCCATTGAGCTTGCCGAGAAATTCCTGGCGGCCAAGTTGCGAGAGCTGGCGCGCGAGACGCGTCGCGAATATCGCCATTTCCTTGCCGACCGTCGTCGGTGACGCTTCCTGCCCGTGCGTCCGCGCCATCATCGGATGCGATTTGTAGCGATGCGCCAGCTTTACAATCGGCGCGTTCGCCGCTTCAAGCCGCGGCGTCAAGTCGTTCGCGACGAATTCTTTCAGGATGAGTGCGTAGGCGAGGTTGTTGATGTCTTCGGAGGTGCACGCGAAATGCACCATCTCGATCGGCAACGTCGAATCGATCGCGGCGACTCGCTCTTTCACGAAGTACTCGACCGCTTTGACGTCGTGATTGGTGGTCGCCTCGAGCTCCTTCACGCGGCGCGCATCGTCGAGCGTGAAGTCTTCGTAAACGGCGCGGAGCTTTTTCGCGGTCGCCGCGGGGATCGGCTTCAGCGCGCTTACCTCAGGATGAGCCGCGAGCGACAGGTACCATTCGATCTCGACGCGGACGCGGTAGCGAATCAGCGCGAACTCGCTGAAGTAGGCCTCGAGGCTCCGAGTGCGCGCGCGGTAGCGGCCGTCGATCGGCGTCACCGCGGTCAATGCCGCGTCGGTCTCGGTTGGTCTGTCTTTCACTTTTTCAGTGTATGCCATTAGATTACGCGACGACGCCTGCTCAATCGAGAGGGCATCAAACGCTCAGCGGCCGGTGTGCCCGAAACCGCCGGGACCGCGCGTGCTCGGTGCGAGTTCATCGACCTCGACAATGTCGGCGCGAATAACGGGTGCGATGATGAGTTGGGCGATTCGATCGCCCGGTTTAATCACGATCGGCTGATCTCCAAGATTCACAAGTAATACTTTAACTTCTCCCCGGTAGTCCGCATCGATAGTTCCAGGCGAATTGATGAGCGCGAGCCCCTCTTTCAGCGCGCGCCCGCTGCGCGGCCGCACCTGCCCTTCATAACCGATCGGAATCTCGATGGCGATTCCGGTCGGAACGGCGCGACGCTCGCGCGGGGCCATTTCGATTGATGCGCCGATGTCGGCCATCAGATCGATCCCCGCCGCATGCTCGCTCTGATACGCAGGAAGCGGCAGCGCACTTTTGCGAATGCGGGCAATTTTCACAGTCGGATTCATTGTTGCGATCTCGTATGGCGAATTGTCCGCTCGATGGCAAGCGCTCTCGCTCGTCGACGCGACTGTGCGAAGGGTCTGAAAAACCATCAGCAGGGTATTGACAGAAAATATTTTTTCAACCGAGTGGCTGCGGAACATTCAAAACCACAAATCAAGTGGGGTGCCGCATTGCGGGCGACGCGCGCTGGCTGTTAGCGAAGATGGTTGGAGGGTTGAGAAAATGGCGAGCGCGATTTCGAACGATCTCTATCTGTCGAAAGGGTTTGAGCCGATTCGGATGGAATACGAGTGCGCGCATTTGACGATTGAGGGCGAAATCCCGAGCGACCTCGACGGCACCTTCTATCGTATCGGACCCAGTCCGCAGTTTGCGCCGCGCGGCAACTACAACCCGCTCAATGGCGACGGAATGGTGCATGCGTTCCGCGTGCACACGGGCACAGTCTCTTACCGCAATCGATGGGTGCGCACCCAGCAGTGGAATCTCGAGCACGCCGCCGGTCGAGCACTGTTCGGCACTTCGGGTATTCCGTCGGATTCGGTTTCGAGTGTCGCCGGCATGCGAACGGACGGCGTCGCGAATACAAACATCATCTGGCATGCGAACAAACTGTTGGCCCTGGAAGAAGGTCATGCACCGATTGAACTGGATCCCGTATCGCTCGAAACGATTGGCCGCTGGGACTTCAACAACAAGCTGCCGCGGAATATGACTGCGCATCCGAAGATCGATCCTGCTTCGGGCGAGATGATTTTTTTTGCGAACTTTCCGACCGGACGCCTGACTGGGGATATCGAATTCTATCTCGCGAACGCGTCCGGCGAGCTGATTCAATCGCAGATGATCCACGGACCGTTCCCGGCATTGGTGCATGATTTTGCGGTGACGAGAGACTTTGTCGTCGTTGCGATGTGCCCGGTGACCGTATCGTTCAAGCGCGCGATGGCTGGTGCGCCGCCGATCGCGTGGGAGCCCGAACGCGGCACGCACGTCGGAATCATGCCGAGAGAGGGCGGCGTCGAGGATATTCGATGGTTCGAGGGCGACGCTCGCATGGTCTGGCATCTGATGAATGCGTTCAACGACGGCGACAGGATTGTCGTGGACGTCTGCCAGCAGGAGGTTCCGGTGTTTCCGTTTGCGGATGGAAGGCTAACCGACCATCGTCGCGCGACCCAGTTTCTTACGCGGTGGGAGTTCGATTGGGCGAAACCTGGTTCCTTCACGGTCGAAAGGCTCAGTGATGAGCGATGTGAGTATCCGCGCATCGATGAGCGACGCGCCGGATCGAGTTACCGGCATGGCTATGTTGCTTGCATCGGCGGACCCGGCAGTGACGACATTTTTCATCGAGGCATCGGGCATTTCGATCATGGCACCGGTCAGATGAAGATCTATTCGGCGCGGCCGCGCTTCGCGATGGCGGAACCGGTCTTCGTGCCGAGGAGAGATGCCTCGAGCGAAGGCGAAGGTTATTTGCTGACGAATGTTTTTGATGAAGATCGAAACACTAGCCATCTTGCGATATTCGATGCGGAGCGGATTGAGCGTGGACCTATTGCGCGGGCGCATTTGGATCATCGCGTGCCGGTGGGATTTCATGGCAGTTGGCAGGCGGGTGGTGCCGAATAAAAAAAGCAGAAAACTAATGATGCTAGGCTTGCGGCTTGAGGCCCGGATCCCTCACCTGCCGGCCGCGTTGCGGCTGGCCTCCTCTCCCGTGAAGTAACGGGCGAGGTAAGAGTTGTCGGCGCTACGCTAGCGGGGCGAAGACTTCGCGGGTGATTTTTCGGCCTTTCAGGTCGCCTAGCAGGACCATCGCGAGTTTGTCGGGTTGGAACCAACTCGATGCCAGCTCGACGATGTTGTCGTTGGTGACGGCTTCGATTCCTGCTGAGAGTTCGTCCAGTGGGACGTCGCGACGGAAATAGATTTCGTTGCGCGCGAGGCGGTTCATGCGGCTGTCGGTGGATTCCATCCCGAGCAGCATGTTGCCCTGGAGCTGGCTTTTTGCGCGCGCCAGCTCGGCGGGCTCGAGACCGTTGAGCTCGACTTTACGAAGTTCCGCGATAGTGACTTCGAGGACTTCGTCGACCCATTCGGGATTGGTGCCGGCGTAGACGCCGAAGTAACCCGAATCGATGAACGACGAGATGAACGAGTAGATGCTGTAGACGCGGCCGCGCTTCTCGCGCACTTCCTGGAACAGCCGCGACGACATTCCTCCGCCGAGCGCGGTGTTCAGCACGTAGGCAGCGTAGCGCAATCGATGCGACTGGCTGATGCCGGGGCCGCCGATACAGATGTGCGCCTGCTCGAGTTTCTTCTCGCGCGTCAACACGAGTGGATGGTCGATTGGCGGCGAGAATTTTTCGACTTTGCCGTCGGCCGCCACGCCGCCGAACAGCCCGGCGCATTTCGCGGTGAGGCGCTCGTGCTCGACCTGGCCGGCCGCGGCGATAAAGACTCGGTGAGAGCGGTAGCGCTCCGCCATGAACGACATCAACTGCTCGCGATCGATTTTATTTACCGTGGCGACCGATCCGAAAATCGGCAGCGCGAGCGGATGCCCCTTCCAGAACTCTTCGTTGAAGAGGTCGTGGATGAAATCGTCGGGCGTGTCCTCGGCCTGCGAGATTTCCTGCAGCACGACCTGGCGCTCGCGCTCGATTTCCGCGGGATCGAAAACCGAGTCGAGAAAAATGTCCGCGAGCACCTCCGTCGCCATCTCGAGGTCCTTGCCCAGCACCTTGGCGTAGTAGCAGGTGTACTCCTTGCCGGTGAACGCGTTGAGCACGCCGCCGACCGCGTCGAAGGCCTCGGCGATTTGCGCGGCAGTGCGCTTCTTCGTCCCTTTGAAGAGCAGATGCTCGATGAAATGCGAGGTGCCGTTTTCGGCCGGCTCCTCATAGCGCGAGCCGTTCTCGACCCAAATGCCAATCGATGAGGAAACGACTTGCGGCATCGCCTCGGTAAGAATGCGCACGCC
Organism: uncultured delta proteobacterium; assembly: GCA_963744545.1. GTDB lineage: Bacteria > Desulfobacterota > Binatia > Binatales > Binataceae > Binatus. The sequence continues at coordinate 62,681 of CAVUUH010000037.1, read as the reverse complement.
GTTTCCGATAACACTCTTTTGAATCATTCGCCGACTAATTTCCCTTGTTCGGTTCTTGCTCGGCCTCGCGCATCGAGAGCCGGATTTTGCCACTGCGATCGACGTCGAGCACCTTCACCTTGATCTCGTCGCCTTCGTGCAGCACGTCTTCGACGCGGCGGATACGCTCGTTCGAAATTTGCGAGATGTGCAAGAGGCCGTCAGTGCCGGGCATTATTTCGACGAAGGCGCCGAACTCGACGATCTTGCGGACCACGCCGTCGTAGATTTTGCCGACCTCGGGCTCGGCGGTGATCGCCTGGATCATGCTGATCGCTTTTTCCATCGCGGTTCCGTCCGCCGACGCGATCAGCACGGTGCCGTCATCTTCGATATCTATTTTGCAACCGGTCTGCTCGACCAGTCCGCGGATTACTTTGCCGCCCGGGCCGATCACTTCGCGAATCTTGTCAGGCTTGATGTGCAGCGTGACGATTCGCGGCGCGTAGCTCGACACGTCTTTGCGCGGAGTGGGCAGCGCCTTCTCCATCACGCCGAGGATGTGCAAACGCGCATCGCGTGCCTGATGGAGCGCCTGGCGCATGATGTCCTTGGACACGCCGCCGGCCTTGTTGTCCATCTGGATCGCGGTGACGCCAGCCTTGGTGCCCGCAACCTTGAAGTCCATGTCGCCGAGATGGTCCTCGTCGCCGAGGATGTCGGTGAGCACGCGAACCTTGTCGCCCTCTTTCACCAGGCCCATCGCAATACCCGCGACCGGGAATTTGGTGGGGACGCCCGCGTCCATCAGCGCGAGGCTGCCGCCGCACACTGTGGCCATCGAGGAGCTGCCGTTGGACTCGAGCACGTCGGACACGACCCGAATCGTGTACGGGAAGTCGGCTTCGTCCGGAAGAATCGGAGATAGCGCGCGTTCTGCGAGGGCGCCATGGCCGATTTCGCGCCGCGACGGCGCGCGCAGAAACTTCACTTCGCCAGTCGAGAACGGCGGGAAGTTGTAGTGCAGCAAAAATTTCTTGAAACGCTCGCCGAGCAGCGCGTCTATCTTCTGCTCATCTGAGGAAGTCCCGAGCGTGACGGTCGCGAGCGCCTGGGTCTCGCCGCGCGTGAACACCGCGGAGCCATGCGTGCGCGGGAGGACCTGCACCTCGGCGCTGACCTGGCGGATGTCGGTGGATTTGCGATCGTCGATTCGCTTGTCGTCGTCGAGGATCGCCATCCGCACGCGCGTGCGTACGAGGTAGTCGCAAGCTTCGACGATCTCCTTGGAGCGATCGGGAAACTTCTCGGCGAGTTCGGCAACCACTTTGTCGCTGACCGCGTACACCGCGGCGGAGCGCTCTTTCTTGCCCTTGGTGGCAAGCGCCTTCTCGATAGAATCGCCGATGCTCTTTTCGACCGCCTTCAACAGTGCCTCATCGCGTTCCTTGACCGCGAACTCGCGCTTGGGCTTGCCCGCGCGGCGCTGCAGTTCTTCCTGCATCGCGAATATCGGCTGCATCGCCTCATGCGCCGCGAACAGCGCTTCGAGGATCACTTCTTCGTCGACAATCTGCGCGCCGCCCTCGAGCATCATGATCGACTCGGGACTGGCCGCGACAACGAGCGATACATCGCTACCTTCCAGCTCGGTGTGAGTTGGGTTGACGACGATTTTGCCCTCGACCCGGCCCATCCTGACGGAAGCGACCGGACCCTTGTGCGGGATGTCGGAGACCAATAGCGCAGCTGATGCCGCGATCAGCGAAAGCATGTCGGGATCGTTGTCGCGATCGGCGGAGAGCACAGTCGTGATGATTTGAGTTTCGCGATCGTAGCCCTTCGGGAACAGCGGGCGCATCGCACGGTCGATCAATCGCGAGGTGAGAACTTCTTTTTCGGATGCGCGCCCTTCACGCTTAAAAAAGCCGCCGGGAATTTTTCCGGCGGCAAATGTCTTTTCGACGTAATCCACGGTTAGTGGAAGAAAATCCATGTTGGGCCGCGCCTCGTACTGCGAGACCGCGGTCGCGAGCACCACAGTGTCCCCGTAAGTGGCGAGCACGCTGCCATGCGCCTGCTTGGCAAGGCGACCGGTTTCGAGCGTGAGCTTGCGCCCCGCGAAATCAATTTCGAGTTTTTCGTACATTACTGATACCTGAGGGAGGATCTGAGGCCGCGCGACGATTGCGGTTTTTCAATGCCCGCGAGGCGTCACAGAGGACGCGCCTTGTTACCTGCCATCGTGACAGCCAAGGCCCGCGCACCCGATGTGTTGAGGGCAGCGCGGCAGAATATGTGCAGCCTATCTCCGGATGCCCAGCTTTTCGATCAGCCCTTTGTAGCGCGAGAAATCGCGCGAATGCAGGTAATCAAGCAGCCGACGACGTTTGCCGACCAATCGCAACAGACCACGGCGCGTGTGATGGTCCTTCTTGTGCGCCGCGAGATGCGTGGTCAACTGGTCGATCCGGGCCGAGAGTAGCGCGACCTGAACTTCAGGCGAGCCACTGTCATTGGTGGTTCGAGCGTTGGCTTGTATGACTTCCCGCTTACGGGCTGATGGAAGAGGCATTCGGAGTTCTTACTTTCCCTTTTCCTTTATCGTTAGCCGACCAAATTAACAGAGCCGGTCAGAGGAGTAAAGCTAGGGGGGCGCCGTGTCATTCTGAGCGAAGCTAAGAATCCCGGATCTTTCTCTGGTGCGGGCTGGTCCACCCCAACCATGGCGCGATCACGGTGAGTGCCGCATCGTCAAATGTGATCCGCTCGCGCGGCGCAATATGAGACCGTCACGAACGTCGCCGGATCCATGGTTGGGGGTGAGTCGGCTGACGTTCAAAAAGACCGAGATTCTTAGCTTCGCTCAGAATGACACAAGAATAAGAGAGAGATCAGGCATCCAGATTGAAAATTCGCTCCACTATCGCCGTCACGCGAGAGGTCGCGCGCGCCACTGCGATTAGTTCGCCGTTGTCCGATATCACTTTGAATAGCGGGCTTCCTTGTGGAACTTGGGAATCTAGTGCGCGCGAGTCGCCGTTGCGCAAACGTTTTTCGGCGGCGATATCGACCACCAGCTCCGGCAGGCCGACCAGCGCGTCGCGAAGATTAATCAGCCAGGGCATTGCCGCGCCGGAATCCAGAGCCTCAAGGACGTCAGCCAGCGGCATCGCATCGGCAATCGAGAATGTTCCGTTGCGGGTCCGGCAAAGTTGCTCGAGATGCGCGACTGTCCCCAATGCGATGCCAATATCGCGCGCGAGCGATCTGGCATAGGTGCCGGGCGAGCATGTCGCGACGAATCGAATCGCGTCGACCACCTCGCAAATTAGATCGAGACGCTTAATCTCGACGCTGCGTTTTTCGGGCGGTGCGACGTCGTCGCCACGGCGCGCGAGCCGATAGAGCGGCACCCCAGCTCGCTTGATTGCCGAATACACGGGAGGGACCTGCTCGATCGCCCCGGTGAACTGCGCTCCGACCTGCGCGAGGTTTTCGGCAGAGATCGCGGGGACGTCGGCGCGGCGAACTTCGGCACCGTCGCGATCGAGCGTGTCGGTCTCGATGCCGAGCCGAATCAAGCCCGCGTATTCCTTGTCGCCACCGTCGATAAATGGCGCGAGCTTGGTCGCCTCGCCAATCATTATCGGCAACAGTCCGGTCGCAAAAGGATCGAGCGTGCCGAGATGTCCGACGCGAGCCGGCTTCACGCGCGATTTGACCCGTCGCACTACTTCCGCCGACGAAATTCCAGCGGGCTTGTCGACTAGCAGGATTGCATTCATAGGAAGACCCATCACCTTACCGGATACGAACGCGGCGCTTAAGAGTGTTCGACCCGCTCGGACGGTGGCGATACGATCTGACTCGTGGATGCGGAAAAGCATGTCGTGATCATCGGCGGCGGATTCGGCGGAATCGATGCTGCGCGGGCGCTCAAGCGAGCGCCGGTTCGGCTGACGTTGATCGACCGTCGCAACCATTACCTGTTTCAGCCGCTGCTGTACCAGGTCGCGACCGCGGCGCTGAATCCGAGTGATATCGCGTCGCCGATACGGCGGATTCTGCGCAGCCAGCGCAATGCGAGCGTGCTTCTTGGCGAAGCGTCGTCGATCGATACGCGGAATAAGATCGTGCAACTGCTCGACGGCGAAGTGGCCTACGACTACCTGATCGTTGCGACCGGCGCGACGCATTCGTATTTCGGACACGACGAATGGCTGGAGCCGGCGCCGGGGTTGAAGACGCTCGAGGATGCGGTTGAAATACGGCGGCGGGTGCTGGTGGCGTACGAGGCGGCCGAGCGCGAAATCGACGAGGCGGAAATCGCGAACTGGATGACTTTCGTAATAATCGGCGGCGGGCCGACGGGGGTCGAGATGGCCGGTGCGCTCGCCGAGATTTCACGACGGGTGCTCGAGCGCGATTTTCGAAGAATCGATCCCAGCAAGGCGCGAATCGTGTTGATCGAAGCGGGCCCCAAAGTGCTGCCTGCTATGTCTCCGGAATCCTCCGTGAGCGCGCGTCGGCAACTGGAACGGCTGGGGGTCGAGATAATCACGGATTCTCCGGTAACTGCTATCGACGATCGCGGCATCACTCACGGCGGGATTCGGCTCGAATCGCGCACTGTAATCTGGGCCGCAGGCGTGGCCGCATCGCCAATGGGCAAGGCACTGGTCGCTACCACAAACGCGAAGCTGGATCGCGCTGGCCGCGTGCTCGTGAATCAGGATCTTTCGGTGCCGGGCGCCGAGTGCGTGTTCGTGATCGGCGATCTCGCGTCGATCAAGTCCGACGGCAATCCGGTGCCTGGTTTGGCGCCGGCTGCGATGCAGGAAGGACGGCATGCGGCCAGGAACGTCGAGCGACTAATCCGCGGCGAGCCGACGCTGCCGTTTCATTACCGCGACAAGGGCACGCTCGCGACCATCGGCAAGGCCGCGGCAGTCGCGGATATCGGAGGGCTGCATGTCAGCGGTGTTCTCGCATGGCTGATGTGGCTATTCGTGCACATTTTGTTTCTGATCGGATTTCGCAACCGGTTCATCGTGATCATCGAATGGGCATGGATGTATCTGCGTAACGATCGCGGTGCGCGCCTGATCACAGGCGACGTAGAGCCGCTACTGGAGCGCGGCGAGAAGACAGAGAATCGCGAGCGAATGCTGGTGAAGTGACGCGCCCACGGTCGGCGACTAGAGGACGGGAGAACCGGGACTCTTCGCTCTAGAATGACACAAGGACGGAATTCAGGAATTAGAGTCCTCCACCCGCCGCGCTTGGAAGCGTGTCGGCCTCCTCCCATGAAAGGAGGAGGCGATAGAAAAATCCAAAATCGCAGCGCCGCAGAATAGTCAGTCCTTGGGGGCAGATTGCTTCAACAGCGCGTCGATGCGAGCGGCGCGCTCGAGGCCGGGGTCGAATTCGAAATCAAGTTCTGGTGTGTATCGAAGGCCTAGCGACTTCCCGAGTTCGCGGCGGATGAAGCCGCTGGCGCTCTTGAAGCCGGCGATAGCGGCGGGTGCGCGCACGCTGCCTTCGAGATGCGAGAAGTAGACGCGGCCGTGGCGCAGGTCGTCGTCCATCCTGACGGCGGTGAGCGTGATTCCGCGCAGGCGCGGGTCGCGCAGATCGCGCACGAGCAGGCCTGATAGCTCTCTCAGGACAGCCTCGGCGACGCGCTCCGGTCTTCGACCTTCAGGCAATGACTTTCACCAGTGAAACAGTCTCAATAGTTGATTATCTCGAGTTGCTCTTCGCCGAGCGGGACCAGGCCCAGCGAATCGATAAAGTTCACGACCTCGCGCAGCGCCTTGTCCACGAACGCGCGATCGCTGCCGACTTGCGCGATACCCAATTCGGCGCGCTGCCACATGTCGTGGTTGTCGGACTCGGCGATCGAGACGTTGAACTTGTTGCGGACGCGATCCTTGATCGCGCGCAGCACCTGCCGCTTGCCCTTGAGCGAATGATTCTCCGGCAGAAACAGGGTCAGTCGCATGATGCCGATGACCATAATACGCCCCCTCCGCCAACGCGCACGCGGCGCGCCCGGAACGTCAACCAACCCGCAGTCTAAGGCTGAAGCTGCTTTTCGACCGCCGGCTGACCGCGCACGGACTGAGGAGTGGGCGCGGCGAGCTTGCGCAGAATCGCTTCCATCTCGAAGGCTTCGATGATGTCGTCCGGTTTCACGTCGTTGAAATTTTCGAGCGCGATACCGCATTCGTAGCCCTGCGCGACTTCGCGCGCGTCGTCCTTGAAGCGCTTGAGCGTGGCGAGCTTGCCCTCCCACACCGGCCGGCCGTCGCGCACTAGCCGCGCACGAGCGCTGCGCACAATCTTGCCGTCGACCACCATGCATCCCGCGACGGTGGCTCCCGGCACGTTGAAAATCTTGCGGACTTCCGCGCGGCCGAGCGCCTTCTCGCGATAGGTCGGCGCGAGCAGACCTTCCATCGCCTCGCGCATGTCGTTGATCGCTTCGTAGATGACGGTGTAGAGGCGAATCTCGACGCCCTCTTTCTCGGCGAGGTTCGCAGCTTTCGGCTCGGGACGGATATTGAATCCGATGATGATGGCTTTGGAAGCCGACGCGAGCGTCACGTCGGTTTCCGAAATCGCGCCGGCCGAGGCGTGAATCACTTCGAGTTTTACTTCCTCAGTGGAGAGCCGCGCGAGCGCGTCGGCCAATGCCTCGACCGAACCCTGCACGTCGCCCTTGAGGATGACCTTGAGTTCCTTGACCTCGCCCGCCGCCAGCCGCTGGCTCAAATCTTCGAGCGAGATGCGGCTGGTCTTGGTGAGTTCGCCTTCGCGCTGTTTGCCGCGGCGATACTCGGCGACCTGGCGCGCCTTCGATTCCTCGACCACCGCAGTGAACACGGTGCCGGGCTCGGGAACGGTGGAGAGGCCGAAAATTTCGACCGGCGTCGACGGTCCCGCCTCGGTGAGACGCTGGCCGAGATGGTTCTGCATCGCGCGCACGCGTCCGTACGAAGTCCCGCTGACGAAAGGATCGCCCTGATGGAGCGTGCCTTCCTGAATGAGCACGGTGGCGACCGGGCCGCGTCCGCGATCGAGTTGCGACTCGACGATCGTACCGCGCGCGGGGCGCGACGGATTTGCCTTCAACTCCATCACGTCGGCCTGCAGCAGGATCATCTCGAGCAGCTTGTCGATTCCGGCGCCGGTGCGGGCCGAGACCGGGACGGTTATGATGTCACCGCCGTAATCCTCCGGCACCAGGCCGACCTGCGTAAGCCGCTGCTTGACGTTGTCAATATTTGCGTCGGGCAGATCGATCTTGTTGATCGCGACGATTATCGGAACCTTCGCGGCGCGAGCGTGATTGATCGCCTCCTGCGTCTGCGGCATCACGCCTTCATTGGCTGCTACCACCAGCACGACGATGTCGGTGACCTTGGCGCCGCGCGCGCGCATCGCAGTGAACGCCTCGTGGCCGGGAGTATCGACGAACGCAATCGTGCGCCCGTTGGCCTCGACGGTGTACGCGCCGATGTGCTGCGTGATTCCGCCGAACTCGCGCGCCGTCACGTTGGTGTGCCGAATCGCGTCGAGCAGCGAGGTTTTGCCGTGATCGACGTGGCCCATCACGGTGACGACCGGCGGCCGCGTGACCATCTCGCCGACGACGGTTTCCTCCGGCGCCTCTTCGATCGCGGACTCCGCATCGAACGAAACGTTCTCGACGCTGTAGCCGAACTCGCCCGCGAGCAACGTGGCGGTATCGACGTCGAGCACCTGGTTGAGCGTCGCCATCTGGCCGAGTTCCATCAATTTCTTGATCAGGTCGCCGGCCTTGACGCCCATCGAGCGGCCGAGATCGCCAACAGTCACGCCCTCGGTGATTCGCACCACCCGCTTGGAGGCCTTGGGCGTCGTGATCTCGGTCTTGCGCTGTTCTTTGCCGGGGAGAGCGCGCCGTTTTTTCGGCACGCGCAGCCCGCGCATCTCCCGCTCCGCGGCGAGATCGGTGCTGCCCTTCTTGACGACTTTCTTTTTCTTGATTCCGCCGCGGGCGCCGGGCTTATTTGCAGCGAGCTGATCGGGCGTAAGCTGCGGACCACCGTCAGCGGGCTGCGCCGGCTGTTGTTGTTGCGGAGCGAAGCGTCCGGTGAGGCCGGGACGCGCACTCGGCGCTCCCGCTGCGGTTCGCGAACCGGGCGACGCCGGCCGCGGCGGGGGAGCCTTGGGCCTGAGATCAATCTTGCCGAGGACCTTTGGTCCCTTCTGCCCATCATCAAGCGTCGGCCCTGTCTGAGACCCGCGCGTCAGATTGATCGAGCCGCGTTCCGTCGTTTCCGCCGGACGAACGCGATCGGTCCGATAACCAAAGCGTGACGACGGCGCCACCGGCGCGGCCGGAGGTGCTTCGGGCACGGGCGCCGCTTCGACGACGACAGGGGGAGGCTCGGGCTCGGGTACGAATCGAGGCTCGGGCTCGGGTTCCTCATCCTTGATATGGACTGAAGCTTCGGGCGGATGAGCCTCGTAGTCGGCCTCGCCAATCTCTTCAATTGGAAGCTCCGGCTTTACTACCGGTGGCTCGGGCGCGCGATGCGGCTCGACAGCCGGCTCATGGTTGCCCGTATCAAACATGACAGGAGTCTCGGCTTCAGCAGGTGAATCATCGAGAAACGGCGAGACGAAAGAATCGTCGCGACTCTCTTCGACTTCGAAATGGAAAGGCGTGTCTGCACCGCCGGCGGGAGCGCCGCCTTCAGCATGACGCCGGCGCATCACGGTGGCGTTGAGGCGCTTCTCTAAAATTTTTCCGCTGCTCGTTTCGAGCACGGTTTCGCGGCGCAGAATCGTCGCGCGATGCGCCTGGTCGTCGAGGTCGGCCTTCAGCCTGTCGGCCTCTTCGGGTGAGAGAAGACTCGACTCGGACTGGGTATGCCCGAGTTTCAGGCGGGCACATCCGGCGAGCAATTCCTCGACCGGGAATCCCCATTCAGTAGCAAGAGTTTTAATCCGCTTTCGCGCCATCCGAGTTATACTATTCGACCTTTGAGTTTCTATCCAGTCTGAGTTTTATTGCCGCCGCTATTTCAAGGCGCTCGGGACGATCGATTTTCCGCCGGAGCGCACGAAATTCCTTAAGCTTTAGACCGACGAACCGCTCGACGCATTCAACTTTCGGATGCAAGTAACCGCCGCGCCCTGCCCTTCGTCCCTCGAAATCGACTTCGACGTGACCATTTACCACTGCAATCCGGACCATCGCCGCCTTCGCGTCACGCTGCATACATCCGATACAAGTGCGCTCCGGCGGCGTTGCTATTACTTTTCTCCCGCATCTTCGGTGGCCGCAGCAGGCGCGGATTCTTCCGCAACAGTCTCACTGGCTGCCTCGGCACCTTCCGCTTCTGTGGCTGCCGCTAGTTCGGTCGCTGCCTGCGCGGCTTCTGCTGCAGCCTCGGCCGCAGCCGCTGCTTTTTCGGCAGCGGCGACCTTCTTGTTGGCGACGTGATCGCGCGCCGCGTTGATTATCTGGGTCGCGCGCTCGGCGCTGATTCCCTCGACGTCGAACGCCGTCTCGTCAGCCTCCGACAGTTGCTCCGCCGAGCGGAAGCCCCACTGGTAGAGCAGTTCCGCGTTGATATCGCCGATACCCGGAATCGCGTTGAGCGATGCGCGCGCCGAGCGAGCCTCTTCTTCGGCCTCCGCCTCGCTGCGCACGTCGAGCTTCCATCCTGTCAGGCGATGCGCCAGCCGAACGTTCTGGCCGCGCTTGCCAATCGCCAGCGACAGTTGATCGTCGGGAACGATCACTTCCATCGCATGCTCGTCCTCGTCGATTATCACCTTCGAGACTTTCGCCGGCGCGAGCGCGCGGCATACCAGCTCGGCCTGATCGTCGGTCCACGGCACGATATCGATTTTCTCGCCGCGCAGTTCCTGCACGACGGATTGCACGCGCGTGCCCTTCATCCCGACGCATGCGCCGACCGGATCGACGTCCGAGTCCTTCGAATAGACCGCGACTTTGGCGCGTCCACCCGGCTCGCGCGCGCTCTGCCGAATCTCGACGATACCCTCGTAAATTTCAGGCACCTCCTGCTCGAACAGCTTCATCAGGAAGTCGTTCGAGGTGCGCGATAGCACGATCGAGAGTCCTTTCTCCGAGAGATCGACGTCGAGAATCAGCGCGCGAATGCGATCGCCCTGGCGATAGCGCTCGTGCGGGATCTGCTCCTTCTCAGGCAGGATCGCCTCGGTACGTCCGAGGTTGACGATCATGTTCTTGCGCTCGAAGCGCTGCACGATTCCCGAGACGACTTCCTGCTTGCGATCCTTGAACTCGTTGAAAATCTGTTTTCGCTCGGCGTCGCGAATATGCTGGATGAGATTTTGCTTGGCCGCCTGCGCCGCGATCCGGCCCATCGTGGCGGTATCGAGCTTGATCAGAATTTCGTCGCCGACCTCAGCTTCGGGATCGTATTTCGCGCGCGCCTCGGTGACGTCGGCCTCGGCCGCCGCGTTGGCGACCTTGTCGACCACCGTCTTGATTTCGAACAGCTCGATCTCGCCGAGCTCCGGATTGAAGCGCGACTCGATATTGCGGTCGGGCCCGAACGTACGCCGCGCCGCCGAATGCATCATCTCCTCGACCGCGTTGATCACGATCGTTTTGTCGATGCCTTTTTCCTTGCTTACCTGCTCGATTACCCGGTTCAGATCGACCTGCATACCGCCTCCCCGGGGCGCGCAAAAAATAGCGCGCCGATTTTATTTGTTGCTCCGCCTGTTCGGGAGCCGATGCATCTACTTGTCAAAGTCATACTCGTAATTCGCTCCGGTCATCTCGTCGAAACCGATCGTCTGCCGCTTGCGGCTGGTCTCGTCGTCGAGCTCGATTCCGTTTTCACTGACAGTCACCAGCCTGCCCACGAACGACTTCTGTCCGTCGCGCGCCTGATGCGTCCGGACCTTCACCCGCTCACCCTTCACCGCCTCGAAATGCTCGAGCTTGCGCAACGGCCGGTTGATTCCCGGCGACGCGACTTCCAGCGTGTAGCGCCCCTCGACGGGGTCGTATACGTCAAGCAAATCGCCCAGCGTCGGGCTCAACTTCTCCAGGTCGCTCAGGGCAATTCCGCCGCCCGGCTTATCGACCAGCAGCCGCAAGAGTGAATTTCGCGTGCCCTTGCGAAAATCCACCGACACCAGTTCGTAACCCTGGCGCTCTATATGTGGCTCGAGCAGCTCGACCACTTTTTCCGCGGTCGGATGAAGCGTCAGGGCGGTCATCTGCGCTCACCACTTTGCTTGGCTATGCCGTCGGGCCGGCTTATGTCTCGAAACCCTTTTTGCGACACCAACAAAAAAGTGGGCACGCGCCCACTTCCAATCCAGCAAGATACCACCGCGGACAACCTGTCAGCAAGGCGGGTCCAAGACCCGCATTCCAGCAAGCATTCCTGTCCGCATTCCGCTAGCATTGCGCTCTCGATGCCCGAGCTGACCGGCCCTAACTCACCCGCTCTTGGATTCCTGCTCGCGCTGACGATCGGATTCCTCGTCGGCCGCACGCGGGAACCAGACCCCAAAGGCCCGCCGCGCCCCGGGATGCGCGATTTCCTGATAATCGCGCTGCTTGGCGCAGTCGCCGGACACCTCGCCAATGCGGCGATCGCCATCGCGTTGTTCGCCGGTACGATTGGCGCGATCCTCGTGATGCGCTTGCAGCATCCCGAGCGCAACGGAATCACCACCGAGCTCGCAGCAGTCGCGACTTTCGTGCTCGGCGCGCTGTGCCTGACTTCGGATCGTCAGTTCGGTGCAGGACTCGGAATTGTGCTGGCCACCATCCTTGCCGAACGCGATCAGCTTCGCAGCTTTGTCCGCGACGCGATCTCCGACCGCGAATATATCGACACGCTGAGTTTTCTCGCCCTGATTTTTATCATCTACCCTTTACTGCCAAGCGGAAGCTACGGACCATTTGGATTTTTCAAGCCGCGTGAGATCTGGCTATTCGTAATCCTGGTATCGGGCGTTTCGTATGTAGGTTACTTCCTGACCAAGTTTACCGGCGATGCGCGCGGCGTCATTACTCACTGCAATAGTCGGTGCTATCGCGTCGACGACTGCTTACACGGCGGCAATCTCGCAAGCAGTAGCAGATGCGCCGGAGTCGGCGGTGTCCGCGGCCCGCTATTCGATAATAGCCAATTCGATACTATTTCCGCGCACGCTCCTGATACTCGCAGTAGTCAGTCCGACACTGGCTATTGCCGCAACTCCCGCTTTCGCCGCGATGACGGTTGCGGGACTCGTCGCGGCACTGGTACTGGCGCCCTCGCCGCCGAAAAAATCGAAAAAATCTTCGATTGCAGCATCGACCTTTCGCAACCCGTTCTCGATCCGTCCCGCACTGGAGTTCGGCGCAATCTTCACCCTCGTGTTGCTGCTGACTCGCGCCGCCAAGCATTACGCGGGATTCGGCGGCCAGATGGTAGTCTCGGCGATCAGTGGATTGGTGGACGTTACCGCGATCTCGCTGACGCTGGCGTCTTTCGTCAACTCGGGTACCAGCCCCGCGCGCGACGCGGTGATAGGATTGACGCTCGCGCACGCGGTGAACGCCATCTTCAAATCCGCGGAGGCGCGAACCAGCCATCAGCCGGCATTCTACCTGCGCCTGATGGTGGGATTCGTGATCATGTTCGCCGTCGGCGCAGTAGCAATAGTCACTATCGACCCGGCGCGCGTCACAGAAGTAGTAAGTCACTTACAAATGAACTGACTATAGGCAGTAGCAAAGGGAGGAATCGCTATGCATGAAATCAAGTCGTTCAAGATTTTCCAGACCGCAAGGGTCATCGCAGTGCTCTATGTGATTTTCGGATTTGTTGAGGCAGCAATTCTTCTGGTTGTTTTTGCTCACCACCCCCACCCGCATCCATTGCGAGGGGCACTATTCATTTTGATTGGCGTGCCAATCCTGTTCGGCGTGATCGGATTCATCGCTCTGCTGATCATGTGCTGGCTGTACAACATCGTCGCCGCACGCATCGGCGGCATCGCATTCGAGCTGACGCCGCGCAGCGAGAACTAATTCCGAAATTGCCTCCTCCTTCGCGGGAGGAGGCCGCCGCTCGTCTTCGAGCGGCGGGTGGAGGACCAAATTTTCTGGATTCCGGATCTGCTGCGCAACAAACAATTGCGCCGCATGCGGTCCTCCACCCTAACCCTCCTCCCACGTTGGAGGAGGGAATAAGAGGAAGGACCTCAATCGTCGTCGTCGCGGAGTTTTGACAGGACCGACAGATCTTCGAGGGTCGTGGTGTCGCCGAGGGTTTGGTCGCCTGAGGCTATCTGGCGGAGCAGGCGGCGCATTATTTTGCCGCTGCGAGTTTTCGGCAGTGCCTCGGTGAATCGGATGTCGTCGGGACGCGCCAGTGCGCCGATCTCCTTCACGACGTGGGCGCGCAATTCTTCGCGCAGCTTGTCGTCACCCTTGCGGCCGCCTTCGAGCGTTACGAATGCGACCACGGCCTGCCCTTTCATATCGTCGGGACGGCCGACGCATGCCGCTTCCGCGACCGTCATGTGCGAGACCAGCGCGCTTTCGATCTCCATCGTGCCCAGGCGATGGCCCGACACGTTGATCACGTCGTCCACGCGCCCCATGATCCAGAGGTAGCCGTCCTGGTCGCGACGCGCGCCGTCGCCGGTGAAGTAGGCGCCGTCGATCTGCGAGAAGTAATTGGTCTTGTAGCGCTCGGGGTCGCGGTAGATCGTCCGCAGCATTCCGGGCCACGGCCTGCGAACGATCAGCAATCCGCCCTGGTTGGCGCCGACGCTCTTGCCGTCGCGAGTGACGACGTCGGCTGCGATTCCCGGCAGTGGGAACGTCGCGGAGCCGGGCTTGGCGGCGGTCGCGCCCGGCATCGGGCTGATCATGATTCCGCCGGTCTCGGTTTGCCACCACGTGTCGACGATCGGGCATCGATCGCCGCCGATAACTCGGCGATACCACATCCACGCTTCAGGATTGATCGGCTCGCCGACCGAACCGAGCAGCCGCAGGCTCGACAGGTCATGCTTTTTGACCCACGAATCGCCCCACTTGATGAACGTGCGAATCGCAGTCGGCGCCGTGTAGAAGATGCTGACACCGTACTTCGCGATTATCCGCCAGAAGCGATCGTTCTCGGGAAAATTCGGCGCGCCTTCGTACATCACAACCGTCGCGCCGGCCGCCAGCGGTCCGTACACCGTGTAGCTGTGGCCGGTGACCCAGCCGATATCTGCGGTGCACCAGTAGATATCGTCGTCCTTCAATGTCGAACACCCACCGCATCGTCATCAGCACATGCGTCAGGTATCCGCCGGTCGTATGCACGACGCCCTTGGGCTTGCCGGTAGTGCCGCTGGTGTAGAGCGTGTACAGCGGATGCTCGCTGTCGAACGGCGCGGCCTCGCACTTGGGGCTCTGCGCGGGGACCAGCTCGTCCCACCACACGTCGCGGCCCTTGCGCATCTCGACCTTGTTGCCGACGCGCTTGAGCACCAGCACTTTCTGGATCGATTGGCACTTCTTCAGCGCCTCATCGACATTCTGCTTGAGCTCGACGACCTGCCCGCGCCGCCATCCGCCGTCCGCGGTGATACAGACCTTGGCTTCGGCGTCGTTGATCCGATCGGCCAGCGCCTCCGACGAGAAGCCGCCGAACACCACCGAATGAATCGCGCCGATTCGCGCGCACGCGAGCATCGCGATCGCCGCCTCCGGCACCAGCGGCATGTAGATCGCGACGCGGTCGCCGTCCTTCACGCCGAGGCTCTTCAGCGCGTTGGCGCATCGGCCCACTTCGTCGGCGAGCATCTGGTAGGTCAGCACGCGCGAGTCGCCGGGCTCGCCCTCCCAAATCAGCGCGGCCTTGTTGCGGCGCGGCCCGTCGAGATGCCGGTCGAGACAGTTATACGCGGCATTGATCGTGCCGCCGACAAACCATTTCGCATTCGGGAAATTCCACTCGAGCGTTTTGCCGAACGGCTTGAACCAATGCAGGTTGCGCGCGCATTCGGCCCAGAACGCGTCGGGGTCGCCTTCCGCGCGCTTGCAGAGCGCCTGGTACTCGTCGAAATTTTTGACCCACGCGCGCTGCGCTGAACTCGGCAGGCGGCGGGAACTTGCGGGATTCAGTCAGGGTCGAATCGATATGAGTCGCTTCGGTCGAAGCCATCGCAGGAGCACCTGTCCCTTCGCTTGAATTATTTCACGCTACACGCGACCGCGAGCTTCGCGCGTTTTCAAGCTCAGGTACAGAGTCGCGGCGTCGCCATTTTCGCGCCGATTCGAATTGATTCCGCGCAGCCGCTCGAGCAGTTCGTTCTCGACGCTCGCCGAATGCTCCGCGGCCAGCTCGACCGCACGCGCCGCCCATCGGAGCGCGACGCGACCCTCGAGCCCGCCGAAATCGTCGAAGAACCACGCGCAGCTGGTAAGCGCCGCCTGCCCCGCCCGGACCATCTCGAACATCCGCAGCAGAGTCTCGCGATTATTCTCGTTGGTAACGCCGAAGCGTTTGAAGGTCTCCTCGTGGACGGCGGGATTCGGATCGATCAGCAAGCGGATTGCGCCGCGCAGAATCGCACCGGGATCCTTCACCTGCGCCGGCGCGAAACGGTCGTAGGTCGCCTCGGCGTGGTACTTCACGAAATCCATCGCGGCGCGAAATGGCGCTGCGCCATTCCTGCGACGTGTGCGCGTCGTTGCGGCATCCGCAGTTCGAGCGCCATCGCTCGACGCCATGCGCGCAGCTCCACGACGTCGCCGACGGAATCTCGAACGACCCGACGACGGGATGCGCCGCCAGGTAATCCTCGCAATTCGTTATGATTACGTCGTCGCGTTCTTCGAGCGCCTTCAACGCGCGCGCCAACTCGGAGGCGCCGTGTTTATTATGATGCCCAAACGTTTCGCCGTCGGTCGCAAGCATCAGCGCCGCGCCCGGCTCGAGCTGGAGCGCAGTACTCGCGATCCACTCGGCCAGCCGCGCGCCATCGGCCAATCCGTCGCCGAAGGAGACGCTGTTGGACAATTCGCGATCGAACCGGAACACCGCGAGGCTCAAGTCACCGCTGCGCCATTGGAACGGTCCTGCACCGCGCGACTCGGCGCCGGGACCTTTAAAATTTCCCTGGTCAGTCGCGAGGATCACGAACTGGATTCCCGCCGCCGCGACCGACGCGAGCGTGTCTTCATCGGCAGCACACTCCGGCAGCCACATCCCGGCCGGCTTGCGTCCGAAACGGAAAACGAAATCGTCGATACCCCATACAATCTGCAGCTCGCGATCGCGCGGCGGCAGCAGTGGCAGAATCGAATGGCTGTACGATTGCGCGATCGCGTTGCCATGGCCGCCGTGCGCCTCGGCGGACAGCGCGTCGCCACGCAGTCATCGCGCGATAGGCTGTCTTGCCATGCGTCTGCAGCCATTCCGGCGAGCGTCGGCCCGACGTCGAAGCTGAGCGATTCGTAGTTGTTGCGAACGTGAACGACCGGCCCCTGCATCGTGTGCGCATGAGCGTTGGCCGTGTAGCATTCGCTCAAAATCCGCTCGTTCCAGTTCTGAAACGGCGCCGCGCCATGCTCGGGGCTGATCAAACCAGTCCACGGGCTCTCGCGCGGAGGCTGATAAAAATGCCCGTGGATTATTATGTGCCTGGGTTCATCCATTACGATTATGTTGCGCCTCCGGGCCGGAGTGCGAAAGGCCAGCCAACCGTCCAGCAGTCGAGCTAATTTGTCTTCTTTGCCGGATTCGGCTCAGCTTATCAAGCAAAAATTAACGCGGTAGGCGCTAACTATCCACAATTGTTCAACAATTCCGTCCACAGGCGAGTTCCCAATCAAGAAAAGAGGCGAGAAACTCGATTGAATGTGAAACCCGCGGTGGGTTTCACGCTTCCTTCGGCAGGGGTGACCCCTGCACCCAGTGAGAGGCGCAAAGTTGCGCGCGGCGCGCTACTTTGCTCTCAGTTTCGATGATTCAACGGGTGCGGCAAGTGTGCTGTTCGGCTTTCATGTATCAGCATACGCGCAGCCACGACAGTTAACCCCTTCCTGATAGGGAACCGAATTTCTGATTTATGTGACCGAGAGCAAAGTAGCGCGCTGCGCGCGACTTTGCGATTGATACCGGGTGCAGGGGTCACCCCTGCCCAAGGAGGTGCGGAACCCACGGTGGGTTCCGCATTAAATCAAGTGATCTACCCTTCCCCGTGCCTACGCGCAGGCGGCGCGGAAGCTGCCTTTGATTGCGGGCTCGCCTTTTTGATTGAGCACGATCAGGTCGCCTTCGATCTGCTTCTCGCCGTCTTTCTCGATTTTGTTGGTGACCTTGCCGGTGCACGTGACGACGTCGCCTGGCCATACTCGCGTGGCGAAGCGGACCTGGAAGCGGCGGACGTTGCCGATCCCGACGTAGTCGGTGACGGCCTTGGAGAGCAGGCCCGCGGTGAACATCCCCTGCGCGAACACGGTCGGGATTCCGGCCGCCTCGACGAAGGTCTGATCGTAATGCAGCGGGACGAAGTCGCCGGACGCGCCGGCATAGCGGACGAAATCAGGACGGGTTACGCCTTTGATTTCGATCTTTGGAATTTCGTCGCCGACTTTTACCGAATCGTATTTCAATTTTGCCATCTCAGTTCTCCGGTTGAGTTACGCCTTGACCGCCTGTCCGGTTTCGATCAGGGTCGAGCGCGAAAGCGCGACTTTCTCGCCCTTCTGGTTGGTGTACTCGGTCTCGGTGATCAGCAGCGTCATCTTGCCGCCGCGGCCGCCTTCTTTTTCGAGCACGTCGGCCACCTTGGTGACGCCGGTCAGAGTGTCGCCGACGAAGATCGGCTTGAAGAACTCGAACTCCTGCTCGCCGTGAAGGATACGGCGCAAGTCGAAGCCGCCGAAGCCGGGACTCGAAGTCTCGTCGGTCCAGAATGCGCTGGTCTGCAGAAACGTGACCGGCACCGGCACTCCGCCGACTTCCTTCTTCGCCAGTTCCTGATCGAAGTAGAGCGGATTCGGGTCTTTGATCGCGCGAGCGAACTCGCGCACCTTGCTCCAATCGACGTGCATCTTGAATGGTTTGCCAGTCTTTCCGACCGCGCTTCTATCAGCCATTTGAATCAACCTCTCTCGACAGGATCGACGAATTATTTACTGTTGAATCGGGCAGTTTGTCCACTTACGCCGCGCATCATGCCCTCGCCGCCGTCGATTATCAGCAGCGATCCGGTGACGTAGCTCGACGCGTCCGACGCCAGGAAGATGCATGGATAGGCGATTTCCTCGACGCGGCCGAAGCGCTGCAGCGCGCGCGATCGCGCGACCATCTCCTTGACCTTCGGATTCGGCCATACGCGCGGCGCCGCACCTTCAGTATCGATCGGGCCGGGTGCGATACAGTTGACGCGAATGCCCGCAGGACCCCATTCGCCGGCGTGCGAGACGGTCAGATTGATCACGCCTGCTTTGGCCGCGCCGTACGGAAGCATCGTGGGCGATCCATGCACGCCCGCAGTCGACGAGATATTCACGATCGAGCCCGGGCTCTTCTGTTCCATGAACTGGCGGGCCGCCGACTTCGAGCAGAAGAACACGCCGTCGAGATTGATCCCGATTACCGCACGCCATCCGTTGGGCGAGAGACTCATCGACGGCGTCGTGATACTCGCGCCGTGATTGTTGATCAGCACGTCGAGACGCCCGAAATGCTTGACCGCTTCGGCGACCATCTTGTCGCATTGATCGGCGTCGCGGACGTCGACCGGGGTCATCTCGCATTTGCCGCCGGCCTTGCGGATTTCGTCGCGCACACGCTCGAGGTTCTCGACCTTGCGGCTTGCGATCAACACCGGCGCTCCGCGCGCTGCGAACTCCTTGGCGATCGACTCGCCGATCCCGGTTCCGCCGCCGGTCACAATCGTAACTTTGCCTTCGACACTAAATGGATTCTTCAAAATGAAAACTTCCTCCAGAAGGGTTCGCTTGGATTTATCGCACTGTTGAGGAGCGTTGGCGAGAGGCGCCGATGGGGGAAGGGTAAATCACTTTATTGCATGCGGAACCCGCGGTGGGTTCCGCGCCTCCTTCGGCAGGGGTGACCCCTGCACCCAGTGATAAGCGCAAAGTTGCGCGCGGCGCGCTACTTTGCTCTCAGGGGCAGTGGCTCGATGGCGTGGGTCCAAGGGTGCTGTTCGGCCTTCATCCATCAGGTTGCGTGCAGCGCATGACCGGATGAGAAGGGAGGCGCGGCTGGCGTCGCGGGAGTCGCCAGCCGCGCCAGAGGGGCGCTGCGAGGGAACCTTAAAATGCGGGGGACGTGATCTGCGCGCGGCTGCGGCGCCGGCGCTGGCTCAGATGCTTAGTGCGCGGCGTGATCTTCAGTCGCAGATGAGGCGTGCCGGCCCTGGTCTCGAGGTTGCGGCGGATTTCGTGCTTCCACACCATCATCCGGCGCCGCAGCATGCTCGAGTTGATCCCCAGCGCGTCGCACACCGTGTCGAAGCTGAATGCGTGGCGGCATCGCGCGCTCGCAGTGATCCATCGCTCGGCGTCGATGAACAGCAGGCGCTTGCGTGTATTTCGCGACACTACTCCCTGCTGGTAGACGTTGATCGCGTCGGCCAGCAGAGCGAGCATCAGGCGCTGCTCTCCGGTCAGGCGATGGCCGCCGGAAAGGTCATAGTATTGGCTCGGAAGAATCTGGTTGAGGCCGACGAAGTGCTCGACCGCGGTATCGAAACTCAGCTGAAAGCCTTCAGACATCTGCAAAACCCGCTGGGGCGTTTTTGTCCCCCGGGAGCGAATCCGGAATGCCCCCGAACGGACCCTCATCGGACCGCGATGAGACGGTCCCCATGCGCCCTGTTAACCATCGAGTGGCGTTATTGGTTCCCAACGTCGGTTCCCACGTACTGACCATCTGGAAATACGGACTGTGGGGGCGTGCGGATTATTCCAGGGACTAAAATGGTTGGTCGATGCGTAAAACCTAACCCCTAACCCCTTCCCGTTGTGGGAAGGGGGACCGGAATGAAAGATTTCGTGCGGCCGTCCTATCCCCCCTTGCCCCCTTTCCAGAATGGAAAGGGGGAACGCGGAGTGTTTGTTGATGGGAAAACGGCTTCGGGGTCAGGTCGAGAGCTGATGGACCAGTTCGATTAGCGACGGGTCCAGGGGGCGGCGGCGGTTGGCGACGTCGCCGAGGGGGACGCGTACGATTGCGCCCCGCTCCTCGCCAATTAGTGAGGGGCCGGCGCCGTCGAGGATAGCGCTGACGGCGCCCGCGCCCATCCTGCTCGCCAGCAGACGGTCTCTGGCCGTTGGCGCTCCGCCGCGCTGAACATGGCCGAGCACTACAACCCTCGCCTGCATCCCGAGGCGGGCGGTCAGAGCTTCGGCCACCGGGATTACGCCTCCAGTGCGCGGCCCCTCCGAGACCACGACTATGGTCGAGCGTTTGCCGCGGCGATGGCTGTCTTCGACCCGATCGCAGATGTCGTCGAGGCTGAACGGGATTTCGGGGACGATGACGGCTTCGGCGCCGCCGCCGAGCGCAACCGCGATTGCGATAAAGCCCGAGTCGCGGCCCATCACCTCGACGCAGAAGACGCGTTCGTACGCGAACGCGGTGTCGCGGATGCGGTCGATCGCGTCGAGCGCAGTGTTGACCGCGGTGTCGAAGCCGATCGAGTAGTCGGTGCCGGGGATGTCGTTGTCGATCGACGCCGGGATGACGAAGACTGGAACGCCGGTCTCGGTGCCGAACAGCGTCGCACCGATCATCGAGCCCTCGCCGCCGACCACTATGAGCGCCCCAATCTGATGACGCTTCAGGTTGCGGGCTGCGAGGCCGCGGGCGGCGGGCGTGCGGAACTCGGGCGATCGCGACGTCTCGAGGAAGGTGCCACCGCGCTGAATCATGTTGGCGACGGATCGGCCGCTGAGCGGCTCGGCCAAATCGCGGATGAGGCCCTCGTAGCCTCGCCGGAAGCCGATCACCTCGACTCCTGCCACCGCCGCGCTGCGGACCACCGCGCGAATCGCGGCGTTCATCCCGGGCGCATCGCCGCCGGCGGTAAGAATCGCGATTCGGCGCGGTCTCGAGCCGGTCAGCTCAGGAGTCTCGTTTTTGCCATTGCCGTCCATGGGAATGGGGACCGATTTTTCACTGCCTGTCACCCAGTATCGAATCTAACGAGCGCGCCGCGCAGAACCAACCCGGCGTCGTCTTCGTATCTAGCGGAACTCAACCCCATTCAAGAAACTGGCGATGAAAGTACCTTGATGCGGAAACTGGTTAGCGCGCGGGGACTCTGTAAGGCGCCATGCGGCTGAACAACCGATCCCGCAGGATCACCGTGTGAAACAGAACAGCTCCAAAATGGGCGATGAACGCGAGGAATAAAAGATAGGCGAGAACCGTATGCGCCTTCCGCAAGGCTGCGTAAAGCATCACGCTATGCGGAAGAATCGGGAAAAGATGCAGCGACCCATACAACACGATCGGATAGCGCGCCGCGGACAACATCCCCCAGCCGACCAGAGGCTGCGCAAACAGCAATGTGTACAGCAAGATTTCCGACTCGTGTGCAATGAAACGCTCCTGCGACGACATCGTTGAAGGAAAAGGAGGCATGGTGCTGAACTGCCGGTTCACAAACCGGATCACCACCAGAATCAGGATCAGGATCCCCAATGGGCGATGTATTGATACCAGCCCGTGGTAGTCAGCGAGCGATGCGACCATGGCAACACCAATGCCGAGCATGGTCAGCACCATCGCGGCCATCAACCAGTGAAAAAACCGCATGGAAACTGTGAATTGTTGCTTGTTCGTCGTCATCCTGTCACTCACTTTTGCACTTCTGAAGGTGTGATCGCGCTCGGCTCCTTCGTCTCGCCAGCTCGTCTGGTAAACGATTGCGAATAAACCGCCGATCGAGCGCTGAGCAAAGGATCGTCCGACGGTGCAATGCCGACCGGCAACACCAACGGATCGTAGTTGATATCGCGACAGTTTCCAGGGGCCTCGGCCTCGACTTGGTCGAGCGTCAGCGTACCCGCGTCGACGTGCTCTCGATCTTCCGGCCATGGGATCGTCGCATCGTCGGTAGGGTCGCCGGGTTGCCCAACCGTGAGGACCAGTCGCCACTGCACGGGCCCGCTATGAACCCGCGCGATGAAATCGTCGAAGAGATAGTTTTTGTCGGGATTGGCGGATTGAGCCGTGTCTTCAGGCTTAAACGCATCCGTCGGCACCATCGACCATCGAACCGGCGTCGACACGTCGGCTGCGTTGATGAAACGGAACGCATTGAGGCCGTTGAAAGTGCTGTTGTCGAATCCCGAGGAAAATGGTTTGGCTTTGATGATCGTTAGAGCTCGCGCACTCTCAGGATGGGCGGCGAAAAATGCCTTCAGCCTTTCCGGATCCGGCTTGCCCGTCGCCGGGTCCGGCTTCGACGCCAGCAGTTGGTCGTAGAATCCCTGAGCGGTGCTGACCGCGAACACGGGGATATCAACCATTGCCGTCCGCCACTCTTCGCCATTGCCTGCTGTGAAGTCGAGTCCCATTCCGCGCACGGACGCCGGGCTGTCGGACACAAACGGGTTGCCGCCGGGTAGCGAGAAGCGGCCGATGACCGGCACGCGGCCGGTCTGGAACACAACGGCCTTAGAGAGGCGCGCTCCTTGACCATTGCTGTCGAAGTACCCGGTGACGCACATCCCTTTGGCATGGTTGCGACGGAAACCGGAGTGGATTCCGAAAACCTCTTCAAAACCGTTGACGAACCGCGCAGGTGTTAGTTCATGCGGATTGAACCAGCCTCCCAAATAGAGAAACCCTGCGACGACGCATAGGATGACAACGCCGATGCCCGCCAATCGCGCCAGTGTGTTGGACACGCTCAGGGGTGCTGGCTGATTTTCCGTCGATGGGGTCGCGTCACCTGGCATTGCCGTCTCTCCAATGCCTGCTTACCGATCAACATGTTACAAACCCGGACGACCGTAGCCGGAATTTCCGCTTTATCCGGAATTCCGTTTTGACGCTCCAACTTTGTTCTCATAGCCTCACTCCAAGCTGTGGAGCAAGCCATCCCTGCACCAGCGAGAGGAGCGCTTGGAATCAGGGCATGCGCGTGGCTTGCAGGCGCAGGAGCGCGGCCTTGGCTTCATCCTGGGCGTCGCTGACGGTGGCGCTGCCGGTGCCGCTGTCGGTGTCGGCCACCTTTCGGTAGAGGTTGATGGCGGCGACCTTATTTCCGAGCGCCTCGTAGGCGCGGGCGACGTTGACCTCGGCCCGTTCATCATTGGGGCAGGCCATCAGCGCATCCTGATAATATCCGAGCGCCTTATTGAACTCGCCAGCGGCAAACTTGTCGCCACCGCGATGGGTCGCTGTCATCTCGACATCCTTGTCGCATCCGCCCCGAGGGGGGCTCGCGACTCCCGGTGTGTAGTTTTGATTCTGATTCGACTGGAGAGCCTCGAGCTCCTGTTGCTGGTGCTCGAGCTGTTCCTGTTGCTGTTGCACCAGCTTGTTGGTGGCATCGATCTGATCGCCCATGCATCCGGATACGATGAGCGCGAACATGCCGAGTGCAAGTGCCCCGAGAACTGGTCTCGCCAAATTTGTCACCGAGTTCGAAATTGTGCCGGCGCTGTATCTATGTCGCATCGCCATCAATACTGGCGAATAGAAACGCGGTGTCAACTCTGCCGGCGGTGATCCGAGCGACTCGGCCTCACGCTGACGTTGCCGTACCCCTGGCCGGAACGGACGCCAGCAGCTCATTCAATCCTTCGGACATCGTGGGATGAGTAAAGATCGCATCGCGCAGCATCGTGTACGGCATGCGCCCGATCATCGCGGTCTGCGCGGCCGCCATCTGCTCGCTCGCTTCGAATCCCAACGCTGTGAAGCCGAGAATCTCGTCGCTATCCTTCGCGATCAGCATCTTCATCAGGCCCCGCGGCTCGGATACGGTTCGGGTCCGGAGCACTTCGGCCATCGGCATCTTCGCCAGCCGATATTCGATCCCGTCACGCTTCGCCTCGGACTCGTTTCGGCCAACCCGCGCCAGTTCAGGATCGGTGAACATGCAGAATGGGATGAGGCGATTCTTCGTGGTTCGATTGCCGCCGTTGAGGTTCTCGTAAACGACGCGGAAGTCGTCAAAGGCGACGTGCGTGAACATCGGGCTGCCAGCGCAATCGCCCATCGCCCAGATATTGTCGCCGGTGGTCTGAAGGCGCTCGTTGACCTTGATATAGCCATGCGCGTCGAGCTGGACGTCGGTCTTCTCCAGACCCATTCCGTCGGTGTTCGCCTGCCGCCCGGTCGCAACCAGCAGGTCGGTACCTTCGATAGTGGGTTTGTCATTCGCGTTGCCCGCATGGACTCGAACCCGATCGCCGGAACGTCCATCAACCTGCCGAACTTCGGTTCCAGTTAACACCTCGATTCCTTCATCAACGAATAGATCGCGTAGCGCCGCGCCTACATCAGGATCTTCATGGCTGGCGAGTTGCGGGCCGGCCTCGATGACGGTCACTTTCGATCCGAGCCGGCGCATCGCCTGAGAGAGTTCTAGCCCTACGTATCCGCCGCCCATCACAATCAGGTGTTGGGGCAATCGCTCGAGGTCCAGGACCTCGACATGAGTCATCGGGTTCGCGGCCCTCAGTCCGGGAATTTCGGGCACAGCCGCGCGTGAACCGAGATCGAGGAACACGCGATCGGCGGAAATGGATCTCTTGCCGCCGCTTTTGAGATCGATTTCAACCGTTCGTGGCCCGACGAATCGCGCATTGCCCATGATCAGTTCCGCGCCGCTGGCCTTGGTGCGATCGGCGTGCATCTGATGAAGCCCTTCGACCATCAGCCGCTTGCGTCGCTGAACGGTCTGCATATCGACGCTCATCGACCCGGTTTGGAGGCCGAATTCCGCGCCTCGCCTTGCGAGTGAAATCACCTTGGCGGAGTAGATGATGTTCTTGCTGGGAAGACAGGCAACGTTGGGACACGCGCCGCCGAGCAACCATCGTTCAACCACCGCGGTGCGATGACCGGCACCTGCCATCGTCCACGCAACAAACTTGCCGGCCCCTCCGCTACCGATAACCAGGTTCTCAAACGTTTCAATATTGGACATCGGTCTGCCTCCTTAAGCGGGTGCGAAATTGTAGGTATCGGAGAAGCTCGCCTGAAACGATAGTTACGAAGAGCGCGAGAATTGGAGCGATGATCGAGTGCTTATGTCTTCTGTCGTGCGACACATTCGATTACTCCTTTGGATGCGCACGCAGACCGTTGTGCCGATGCCGCAGCAGGCAAAATTTTCGCGCCCGAATTAGAGTATGTCAATCGTGAAGTGCCGGGGATTAATGTCCGCAAAACAGTTGGGGAGAAAATGGTGATTCGAAGAAGAAAGGTTCTCGCAAGTGTTTCCATAATGCTGGCGCTCGCCGCGCTATCGGTGATCGCAACGCATGCCGTGATAGCCGCGGTGCACGCACCAACCATGCCTGCAGCGGAAGCTCTGAAACTGCTGCTCGACGGTAACCAGCGATTCGTGGCCGGCAAGCTCGAGCATCCCAACCAGACGCCGGAACGTCGCGCCGAAGTTGCCAAGGGACAGCATCCGTTCGCCGCGGTGCTCGCATGCGCCGACTCGCGCACACCTCCCGAAATTATTTTCGACCGCGGCCTCGGCGACATCTTCACCGTCCGCGTCGCGGGCAACGTCGCCGACAAGGTGGTGATCGAGAGCCTCGACTACTCGGTAAAACATCTGGGCGTGCGGGTCGTCATGGTGCTGGGACATCGTCGATGCGGCGCGGTGATCGCTGCGGTCGAAGGTCATGAAGGCACGGCAGATCAGGACGTCGGGCCGATGCTCAGTGAATTGAGACCGGCGGTGGCCGCATCCAAAGGCATGCCCGGCGACCCAGTCGAGAATGCGGTACGCGAGAACGTCAAGCTGGTGATGAAAAATCTCGCCACCTCGGAAGAACTCTCGGCGATGGTCAAATCGGGCGACTTGAAGATCGTCGGCGGCATCTACGATCTCGACACCGGTACGATCGAGATGCTGAAGGACTAGATTTTTTGGTTACTGCGCGGCGGGTTGCGTGACAATTACGCCGGCGAACGATGACGCCTGATGGCCGTCGGTATCGGTCACCGTCACGTTGACGACGTAGCTGCCCGGATTTGTGTAGGTGTGGAACAGCGCGGTCGGCGGGAGCATCGAGACCTGGCCATCGCCGAAGTTCCAGATATAGCTCGCTAGTGGAGCGGCGTCAGGATTGATGCTCGAGACGAAGAAACCGACGGTAAGAGGAGCCGGCCCGTAAGCGGGCACCGTTTGAAGCTGAATTTGCGGAATCGTCGGCATCATCATGGGCGTAGGCGTCGCGGTCGCTGCCTGCGCGAACGCGGAGGTGGTCGAGCCGACGAGCATCAACAGCGAGACGGCGAGCGCCCATTCCGTCGTCCTGACAAAGCGAGCAACGCGAGCGGCAGGAAGAATCTCGGACAGCGGCGCGCAAGCGCCGCCGGTTCCGGTTTCTGAAATCGCGCGCTTCGCGCGCACCGCAACGACAGCGCTCACTGCATGACGATGCCGCCGTCGGGATGCAGGATCGAGCCGGTGTAGTACCGCCCCTCCTCGCTGGCGAGGAACAGCGCCGTGTTGGCGACGTCGAGCGGCTCGCCCATCTTCTTCATCGGCACGCGATCCATCAACTGTGTCATGTTACCGAAGTCCTGGATCCCAGCGGTCATCGGAGTCTTGATGAAACCGGGACCGATCGCGTTGGCAGTGATATTGAACGGCGCCAACTCGGTCGCTAGCACCCGGGTGAGCATCCAGACACCGGCCTTGCTGACGGAATACTCGCCGACGCCGGGAGTCGGCAGTCGCGCAGCGGCTGAAGCGATATTTATGATGCGTCCGCCGTTGCCCGCTTCGATCATTGCCTGCGCGCATGCGCGATCGGTCAGGAACACGCCGTCGAGGTTGACGCTCAAGACCTTGCGCCAGTTGGCGAAGGACTTGTTGCTGAGGAACGTAATGTCGGGCTGACCTTCTTCACCATAGTGCGCGTGCGAGATTCCGGCCGCGGCGACAACGATATTGACGCTGCCGAGATCCTTCACCATCTGCGCGACCATCGCATTGACCTGGGCCTCGTCGCTGGTATCGACCTGGTGCGCAATCGCCTTACGTCCCAGTTTTTTGACGGCGGCCGCAGTCTCCTCGGCGGCGGCGAGATGCCGATCGGCGACGAAGACGTTGGCGCCCTCTTCGGCAAATCGAATCGCGGTTGCGCGTCCGATGCCGCTCGCTCCGCCGGTAATCAATGCATTTCTGTTTTCAAGTCTCAGCGCCATCAAAAAAACTCCTTCGCAATCTCAATCGTTCTGCGGTTGTTAGCACGACGAGGCGCGCATGAAAATCTATGCTCATCGTTCCGCGTCGAATAGAATCGCAGGTTATGGCACAACAGCAAGCGGCTACCGATCTATCGGAGCCGACCCATCGGTACGTCGAGGTTGAAGGACTCAAGCTTCACTATCTGGACTGGGGCGGCGATCCTGACAAACATACTTTCGGCCTGCTCCATGGCGGCGCGGCACATGCGCATTGGTGGGACGGCGTCGCGCCCCTGCTGACGCCCTATGGACGCGTGCTCGCACTGGATTTTCGCGGGCATGGCCGCAGCCAGTGGGCTCAAGACGGTGCGTATGGTCCGCCGTCGTATTTGAAGGACGTTCGCGGACTGATCGAAAGCCTCGGCACGCGCGTGATCCTGGTGGGGCATTCGATGGGTGGCGCGGTCGCGCAGTGGGTCGCGGTCACGCATCCTGAATTGCTCGAAGCGTTGATAATCGTCGATGCGCCGCACGGACCGCCGCCGCTGTTTCGTCGCCTGATGTGGCTATGGCGCCGGCGATCGCATGGCGGAGTTCGTCCGGAGCTGCGTTCCGCGGCCGACATCATCAAGAAATTTCGCCTGCAGCCGCCGGAGACAACCCTGACGCGCCTGGAAATCGAGCGGCTCGCACTTCATGGCGCGGAACAGCTACCCAACGGCGCGTGGGCTTTTCGCTTCGACCCGGAAACACGCGCGTGGCGCAAGCATGGCATTAAGATGACGCGGCCGAAGATCAGGCAGATAAAGATGCCGACCCTCCTGCTGCGCGGCGATCAGAGCGGGCTGGTGAGTCCGTCGCACGTCAAGGCGATGCATCGGAAGATTCGGGGTTCTGTGCTGAAGGAGATCCCGCGCGCGTTTCATCACGTGCCACTGGATAACCCTGGCGATACCGCCGCCGCTATTATCGAATTCGTCGAGAAGCTGTAGCCCGCCAGCACTGGCGACAAGCTTTCGGCGAAGTGCCGACGCGCCGAGTCTGACCTTTTTACAGGCTCGCGGTTGCGTGCGCGCCGATAGCAGCCGAGCTATCCATTTAGTTCAGCGTTGGCTGCCAATTTTATCCGCGACTCGTTGGCAGCATCGTTGCAGTAACTCTTTAGCGTGCAGCGCCTGCCAGAGGGTGTTGGCGCCGCTCATTCCAAATTCTACACATAGAGAGGCAGCCCAGCATGCCGAAGAAAGCAGTTAGCGATCGAAGCAAAAGCGCTAAATCGGCCAACCGGAATATGAAAAATGGTTCTGGCAGCGTCGGCGAAAGGCTCGGCACCGGCGGTGAGACTCACCAAACCTCGAACGGCAATCTTCCGGCGCTGACCACCCAGCAAGGGGTGCCAGTCTCAGACGATCAGAACTCCCTGAAAGTTGGAGCTCGCGGGCCGACCGCGCTGGAGGATTTCCACTTTCGGGAGAAGATCTTCCATTTCGATCATGAGCGGATTCCAGAGCGAGTGGTCCATGCTCGCGGATTCGGGGCTCATGGTTATTTTGAAAACTACCAGCCGCTGACGGACTTTACCCGCGCCGATCTGTTCCAAAGGGCTGGGGAAAAGACTCCGGCCTTCGTCAGGTTCTCGACCGTGGCCGGCAACAAGGGATCGCCTGATCTCGCGCGCGACGTGCGGGGCTTCGCGGTGAAGCTTTATACCAAGGAGGGCAACTGGGACATCGTCGGCAACAACATCCCGGTATTTTTCATTCAGGATGCGATCAAGTTTCCCGACCTGATCCATGCCGCAAAACAAGAGCCAGACCGTGGTTTTCCGCAGGCGCAAACCGCTCACGACAATTTCTGGGATTTCATCTCACTCATGCCGGAAAGCGTTCACATGGCGATGTGGATTATGTCGGATCGCGCAATCCCGCGCTCCTTTCGCTTCATGGAAGGATTCGGGGTGCATACCTTTCGCCTGGTCAATGCCAAAGGAAAATCGACCTTTGTAAAGTTTCACTGGAAGCCGAAACTCGGGATGCAGTCCGTGGTCTGGAATGAAGCTGTGAAGATCAACGGCGCCGATCCGGACTTTCATCGCCGCGATATGTGGCAGGCCATCCATTCGGGCAAGTTCCCGGAATGGGAACTTGGACTACAGCTGTTCGACGAGAAATTCGCTGACGAATTCCAATTCGACGTGCTCGATGCGACCAAGCTGATTCCCGAAGAGCTGATACCAATACATAAGGTCGGACGCCTTGTGTTAGATCGTTGCGTCGATAACTTCTTCGCCGAGACCGAGCAGGTGGCCTTCTGCACGAATAACATCGTTCCTGGGATCGACTTCAGCAACGATCCTTTGCTTCAGGGTCGTAACTTTTCGTATCTCGATACTCAACTCAAGCGGCTAGGAAGCCCGAACTTCACGAATATACCGGTCAACGCGCCTAAGTGTCCGTTTGCCACTCTTCAACAGGACGGCCATATGGCGCTCGTGAATCCGAAAACTCGGGTAAACTATGAACCCAACTCGTGGCCCGGTGCGGAAGCAGGACCTCGCGAGACTCCCGACAAGGGCTTCCATTCCTATCCAGCCCAAGACGAAGGGCCCAAGCTTCGCGCTCGTTCAGAGAGTTTCGCGGATCACTACAGTCAGGCACGCCAGTTCTACATCAGCCAAACGCCCATCGAACAGTCCCACATAGCAGCCTCGTTCACCTTCGAGCTCAGCAAGGTCGAGAGGCCCGATATTCGCTTGCGAGTCGTCTCGCATCTGATGAACGTCGACGAGGAACTTGCAAACAATGTAGCTATGGGCCTGGGCCTGAAGGGAATGCCTCAGCGAGCGCAGGCCGCCAAGCCCACGGCTAGTGCCATAAAGGCGTCGAAAGCCCTCAGCATCCTGTTGAATTCTCACCAGACCTTCGAAGGTCGCAAACTCGGAATGCTGGTAACCGACGGCGTAGACAGTGACCTGGTCGCCGCGCTCAAGAAGGCCCTGGACAAGGAAGGCGCGTCCTACGAGTTCATCGCGCCGACAATTACCGGGGTCAAAGCCAGCGATGGCTCTATGATCGAAGCTAACCAAAAGATCGACGGCGGCCCGTCGGTGCTCTACGATGCTGTCGCGGTGTTGATCTCCAAACAGGGAGCTGACCTGATCGCTAATGAGCCGGCGGCTCGCGACTTTGTTGCGGACGCATACGCGCATTCAAAGTTCCTTGGCTACAGCGAAGAAGCGCAGCCGTTCCTGACCAAGGTACTGGGCGCTGACAAACTCGATAATGGCTTCATCGCTATCGGGAACGCCAAAGACACTGCCAAGTTCGTCCAGGAGTGCAGGAAGCTACGTTTTTGGGAACGGGCAAATGGTCATCTATCGAACGTCGCTGCTCGATGACGCGGAGTTTTGCCGGACCCGGGCTTAAAGATCTATAAGAATGTCGCGATCATGCTGGCGGCGACCACGAACATGACGCCGGTGGCTATCCATCCTACAACCCGCTGAAGGGTCGGTAGTCTTAGTCCGCCGGTAATTTTCTTGTTGCTGGTCATCAGCATCATTGTGATCATGATAGGAACGGCAGCTACGCCGTTGATCACAGCGCTCCAGAACAGTGCCTTGATAGGATTCAGTCCTATGAAATTCAGCGCGACTCCGATCAATGTCGCCACCGCAAGGATTCCATAGAATCCTTTGGCCCGGTCCAGCTTGCGCTCGAGTCCTATCGGCAACTTGAGAGCTTCGCCCAAGGCATAGGCTGAAGACCCTGCGAGTACAGGAATAGCAATCAACCCCGTTCCTATAATGCCTATGCTGAAGAGCAAAAATGCCAACTCACCCGCCAGTGGCCGTAGCGCTTCCGCCGCTTGCGCCCCCGTTTGAATGTCGGTGACGCCGTGAGCGTGAAGCACGGCGCCAGTATCCAGGATGATGAAGAAGGCGATGATGTTGGAAAATGCCATCCCGAGGTAAGTGTCGCCTCGCATCCGATCGAGTTGCGCCGGCGCCTGACTGGGCGCGTGCTTGAGAGGCTTCTCATGCGGCGCGGCCCGTTGCTCCTCCACTTCGACCGAAGCCTGCCAGAAGAAAAGATAGGGACTTATGGTGGTCCCAAACACTGCTGTCAACGCGGTCCAATAGCTATTCGAAAAAGAAATCGATGGGACGAAAGTCCCTAGCATTACAGGCATCAAGGGGAATTTAACTATAAGGGCGGTAGCGGCGTACACGAACAATACCAGCGTCGTCCACTTCAGGTACTTAGCGTACTGCTTATAGGGCAATGCGACAGCGCCTACGACAGAAATCACTCCAAAGCCGACAGTATATAATAGTGCCGGTCCACCTAT
Organism: uncultured delta proteobacterium; assembly: GCA_963744545.1. Classification (GTDB taxonomy): domain Bacteria; phylum Desulfobacterota; class Binatia; order Binatales; family Binataceae; genus Binatus. Next base: position 30,915 of record CAVUUH010000037.1, on the reverse strand, counting down.
AACTAACTGCAGTGCGGCTCCCATAGCTCCCAAATCGGCGCCTAGGTTGATCACGTTGGCGATCAACAAGAGTCCCACCAATGGGTAGAGAATAGCCGCCGAGTAGTGTCGCCGGATGTTACCTGCGATACCTACACCGGTTACTCGCCCAATCCACGCGCTGATTTCCTGTATCACCGCCATCAGCGGGTAGCTGAAGAGCATCGTCCACAGCATCGCGAACCCGAACTGAGCGCCGATTTGCGAATAGGTCGCGATGCCGCTGGGATCGTCGTCGGCAGCACCGGTGACGATGCCTGGACCTAACGCCTTGAGATAGATGAGAAGCCGCGAGAGCCAGTGCGGTCTCGATTTTTCCGACGGGGCGCGACGTGCGCTGCTACTAGCTTCTTTTGCCATTCTCGCCGACTACTATAAGTCTAGCGAGAAGCCGTATTTGAGCCGAATTTATGCGCGGAGCAGGAAGTCGCTCAGGTCCATCGCGTATTGCCCGTCGCTCAGCGTCATCGACTTTGGCGATCGCTTGAGCATCAGCCGCGAGATGTCCTGTCCTTGTGGCAGCAGGTACACGATATCTCCACTACCCATCGAGAACACGCGCACCCGCTCTTCGCCGCGGCGTTCCTGGCCGCCAACTTCGTAAGAGCTGACGTGAAAGACAAAGCCGCGGGCGCGAACCAGTACGCCCTCGGTGGTCTCGACGATGCCCACGAAAATCCGGGTGTTGTCGTCCTTGAAGAGCCTGCGATCGATGAGGACGATCCGGTCCCCTTCCGCGATTGCCGCCATCGTGCGTTCCTCCTGTGGCCGTAGCCCGCTGCGATTCTACTCGATCGCGAAGGCTAACACGACGCGCCGAGATCGACGGTAGTGGGCAACCACCCACTACCGGATCTGTCGGCGCCCCAGATCAGCGACCGGCCATCAGGCGCTCGGTCTGCTGTCCCTCACCCTGGGAAGCAGCCCATCCCCGCACGACGTCACTTAGCTCACGTGCACGAATCAAGTCCAGCCCAAAGCGAATCGGCAACGAACGCGGCAACGTCTCGATCGCTTCGCGTCCGCCGGCACGCATCGCAAGCCGGTCGAGCAGCCGCGACGTAACCGTGCGGCGCTGCCCGCGCAAATACTGGTCGTTGTACATCTTGACGATCAACTCGGCCGCCAACCGCACCGCATCCGACATGTTCATCGAATCCGACGCGAACTGATCGAGTGCCTGCTTCAGCGGGAACTGGTCGGGATTCCATACCGCCACCGAGCCCGCGCGCATCAGCGTCTCGATGCTCGGGGTCGTGAACGAATAGCCCCATCCCGCAAGCTTGGTGCTGGCGGTCGCCAGTTCGGCCGGATCAAGATTGCCTGCCTGCGCGCGCGCCTGCAGCGCAGCCTCGGTCCACACTCGTCGCACCCCGAACTCGGTCTTGGCGAGATCGGCGAGGATCATGTCGTCGGTCCACAGCACATGGCCCGGCATCGACGCGATCACGATGCTCTCGGCGCCGTGACGGCCAAAGAATTTCACCAGCCGTTCGCGTCGTTCAGGATCGATCGAGGCAAGCACCGCGCCGTCGCGCACGCGGCATACCGACTGCAACGCATCGGCGAGCCCCTTCAACTGAACATCGGCGCGCTTGCCGTCGTTAGCATTGCCGGTGATCGACGCGGAGAATCCGGGCGGCAGGCGCAGGAGCGTATCCTCGAACGCCAGGCGCCGAAGTTCGGCGAGCGTGGACTGCGAAATTACGAACTGACGCGGCCAGGTCGGCAGCAGACTCAGCCGCCCGAGCATGCACAGGGTCGCGATCGCGGTCAGATCGAGCACCACCGCGTTGGCGCGCTCGAAGGCTCCTAGAGCCGCCTCGAGCTCTTCCGGCGACCCGGTGCAGCACTTCAGCGGCGCCTCGGGACGTTGCGCCAGAATAAACACCGTCTGCAGATCGTTGAGGTTGAGGCGCTCCGCTACCGCGTGGATCGGAATCGAGTTGTCGGCGTACGTGCGCTCGGCCTGCTTGAGCACGTCGTCGCGCTTGCCGTTGGCGGTCCCGTTGCCGTGGCCGTTCGCGACGCCATTGGCTTTGCCGTTCGCCACGCCGTTGCCGTTCCCGTTACCGTTTGCGTGACTCGCTTCGAACAATGAATCGAAGCTGTCATTCATTTCACTCCACGGAATCGCAGCGCCACGCACGTAGCTCATTTCAATTTCGGCCTGGCCCGGGAAACGCGCCTGCCAGTTGATGAGCACGTCCATGTAGCGATAGGCGTACTTGCTGATCATCTGCTTGACGCTGGCCTGGCGGCGGCTGAAGCGGCCCTCGGGCAGCTGGAACTTCTCGCCGGCCTTCTTGCCCTTGACCGCCTTGGTCATCGGATGCTGCGGGCCGTACTCGTCGAGCGCCTCGTCGGCGTCGTTGGCGTCCTCGAGCAGAATCCACTTCTCGGTGTTGGAACCCTCTTCGAGAAAACTGAGCGCGCAGCCGGACCCGGCCATCTCATAGTCGGGCACGTGCGGCATCGGGCCGACCGGTCCGAGCGCCGCGAGGTACGCGCGATGCGCATCGACGCTGCCGCCTTGGCGCCGCAACAATTCGTACGCGTAAGCGAGCGCCTCGTTGGCGCGTCCACCGTCACGCATGAATTGCACGGCGGCGCGGCCGAGCGCCGGCGGAATCTCGCGCGCCGGCGGCATCGCATTCGGATCGGCGACGACCAAATCCACCTTGCCCAGGCGCGCCGCGACGATCGATCGGCGCAGCTTGAGAACGCGGTCTTCCGGATGCGCGCTGAGCATCTCTTCGAGCTGGGCCAGCGCGGCCTCTGGATCGTTGCGTTCGAGTTTGTCGAGCTGATCGGCGACCGAGCCGGCATCCACGGCTTTTTCCGGATGCAGCTGGCGCGAAATGTCGTTGACGATGTCTTCGCGGCCGAGACGGCTGGCGCAATCAAGCAATCGGCGCGTGTCCGTCCCTGCGGTGCCGGCCGGCGCGAGCGTTTGCCACAATGGCAGCGCGTCGCGATAGCGGCCCAAGTCATGGAGTAGCGCGGCCAGTTTGCGCCGGTTGTCGGGGCCGATATCAGGCGTCAGCCCGGACAGAGCCTCGTCGGCCAGCTTCGAAGCCTGATCGAATTTACCCTGGGCCAATCTGAGATTTGCGCGCAGCGTCCGCATCGTGACTGCCGGCAGGCGCCCTTCGGGAATCGAGGACAACAGCGCGTCGGCGTCATGATAGCGCTCTGCGGTCGCGAGCGCTTCGACCGCAGCTGCGACTGCGAACGGAAAATCGCCCGCCGGTATCGCGTCGGGCCGCGAGATCGATCGCATCAGCAGCTCGGTCGCCTCCTGCAAATCGCCGGGTTCGTCGCGCTCGCGGAGCGTGACCGCGAGATGATAGTCGATGTCGTCGCGACCACCCACGGCCGCGGCCCGGCGCAAAACTTCGATTGCCTCGCTCAGGCTGCCGCGCGATCGCAGCACGATTCCATACTCGCACAGCCCGTTGGCGTCCTCGCGCTCGAGGCTATGCGCCTGTTCGATATCCTTGCCCGCGCCGTCGGTGTCGCGCAGCGCGATTCGTGCCTGCGCGCGCCCAATCAGCGCCTGCACTTCGCTCGACCCCTGATGCTCCGCCTGTGCGAGCGTGAGCGCCTGCGTGAAGCAGGTCTCGGCTTCGCGCACGCGGGCTTCGTCGTTTTGTGCAGGCGTATCGCCCTCGCCGGCAATTTCCAGCTCGTTGAGCAGAATCGCCTGTCCGAGCACGAGCCACGGGATCGAATTATTCGGCAACGCGGCGCTGGCCAGGCGTGCATAACGCTCGGCGCGATCGAAGTGCGCGTCGAGCAGCGCGCGTCGCGCCATCACGACCGCAACTTCCGGATCCGATGAGAGCTCGGGCGCGACGTTTTCTTCCAGCGTGCGGGCATCATACGACTTCGGCGCATTGTTGAGCCACAGCGCAACCGCGCGGCCGCTCGACGGAAACTGCATCCGCAGTTTGTCCGCCAGCGCAAACGCGCGTTCGCGCTCACCTAGCAGTTCATGCGCGAGCGCCTCGTTGGTGCATGCGTTTTCTTCGTCCGGCTGCAGCGATTTCGCTGCGATGAACAGCATCGCCGATTTGCGCGGCTCGCCTTCCTTCAACCATGCGGCGCCGAGGTACGAGAGCACCCGAAACTTGTGCATGTTCGAGAGCTGGCTCCATTTCTGCTCGCGCAGCCGGAGCAGTGCCAGGCGCGCGAGCTGATATTGATGGCTCTCGAGAAATGCCGCGGCGGCCGAGATCTCCTCCCCCAGCGCGTCTGAAGGTCCCGCCGCCGCGGGCTCGCATCGTGCCTCGAGATGAACCACGGCGTCGGCGCGCGTCAGCGCCTGGCGTTTGGCGGCGGTTCCGAAGTCGGTGAGAATTTGAGGATATTCGTCGAGCAGCTCCTCAATATCGTCCCACGTCAGAACCTCGATCGCCGAGATGCCGTCTTTGCGGTTCGCGCGGTTGAGATCGAACAACGAGCGCTGCAAGCCGTCGGGCTTGGCGGCCGTGGTCGCGATCACGAAGCGTCCGATTGGAAGCTTCAGGCTCGCGGCCCGATCCACAGCGTCCTTGATCTCGGCAATCGTCAACTCGCTTCGCGACGTGCGCAGATCGCACTTGACCGCGGCGAGTCGCGGACGGCCGCTGATCTCGATCAGGTTGATCCCTTTTTCGGCGCGATCCGGGTCGCGGAAACGCTCGAGCTGAGGGAGCTGCCAATGACGCCGCAGAAGCTTCAGACAGAGTCTTTCGAACTCGTCCGCACTTCTGGGCAGCGGATATCCAGGAGCGTATTTTGCCATAGTGTAACATTTCCTAACACATTGTCGGTATCGTGAGAAGGCCCTCCCACACCAACGCGCGCGGGGGTCGCTTTCCGCGCACAAACGGCGCTGATAAGATGACTTCTTTCACCATGCTTAGTCTCGACAACCTTTCCAAGTCCTACGGGGGCCGCAAGATCCTCGACGGTGTGAGCTGGTCGATGGCCGACGACGGACGCGTCGGCCTGGTCGGGCTAAACGGCGCCGGCAAGTCGACGCTGCTCAAAATGATCGCCGAGGTACTGCCGCTCGACTCGGGCCGAATCACCCGTCCGCAACGCACCCGGGTCGGATACCTGGCGCAGGACGCTCCCGAAATGGGCGGGCGCTCCGTGCTGCGCGAGACGCTGTCGGCGCTCGACCGGATGCAGGCGCTCGACGCACGTCGCAAGGAAGTCGAGCAAATCTTGGCGCACGAGCATTCGGGACCCACGCACGACGCCGCACTCGAGGAATTGGGCGAGGTGCTGACCGAACTCGAGCATCACGACTTTTACAGCGCCGAGAGCCGCGCCACCTCGGTGCTGTTCGGGCTCGGCTTCACCGAAGAAGATCTCGCACGCGACGTCAGCGAATTTTCCGGCGGCATCCGAATGCGCATCGCGCTCGCGAAACTCCTGCTCGACGCGCCCGACTTCATGATGCTCGACGAGCCGACCAACCATCTCGATATCGAGGCGCGCAACTGGCTCGAGGATTACCTGGTCGCGTACCAGGGCGGGATCATCCTCGTCTCGCATGACCGTTATTTTCTCGACCGCGTAACCAAGCGCACCGTCGAAGTGTCGCGCGGGCGGCTCACCGAATACGTCGGCGGATACTCGCGCTACCTCGTGCTGCGCGAGGAACGCTTCGCGCTCGAGATGGCGGCGTACGAGCGTCAGCGCGAAGAAATCGAGCACATGGAAAGCTTCATCAGCCGCTTCCGCTACCAGGCGAGCAAGGCGCGCCTCGTGCAAAGCAGGATCAAGCAGCTCGACAAGCTCGAGCGCCTCGAGCCGCCCGAAGGATCGCAGAAGCCGCCCGCGATTTCGTTTCCCAAATGCGAGCGCAGTACGCGCCGCGTGTTCGAGCTCAAGGGCGCGGTCAAACGCTACGGCGCTCACACGGTTTACGACGGCGTCGATCTGACTATCGAGCGCGGCGCGCGAATCGCCCTGGTCGGCCCTAACGGCTCGGGAAAATCCACGATGATGAAGTTGCTGGCGGGCGTCGAACCGATGACCGGCGGCGAGCGAATCGTCGGCCCGAGCGTCCAGGCTGGGTACTTCGCGCAGAACCTCGCCGAGTCGCTCTCATATGATCAGACCGTGCTCGACGAGCTGAGCGCCAGCGCGCAAGGCCGCACGATGGCGGAGATTCGATCGATTCTCGGCGCGATGCTGTTCTCGGGCGACGACGTGTACAAGCGCGTCGAGGTGCTGTCGGGCGGCGAGCGCGCGCGCCTGGCGCTGGCCAAGGTGCTCGCGCATCCAAGCAACTGCCTGCTGCTCGACGAACCGACCAACAACCTCGACATCGTCGCGAAGGACACGCTGCTCGAAGCGCTCCGCCGTTTTCCCGGCACCGTCATTATAGTCAGTCACGATCGCTTCATCCTGAACGAGCTGGTGACTGAGGTGCTCGAAGTCGGCCAGGGGCATGCGATTCGCTATCTCGGCAACTACGACGAATACCTCGAAAAGAAAGCGCAGACCGAAGCGCCGTCGCCGTCAGCGCAGGCGGCCCGAACCGCACCCGTCCATTTGCGCGACGCTCGCGGCAACAACGGCACCGCGCCGCATCAAAAGAAAACGGAACCGCCGAAGACTGAGCATCCGCCAAAAGACGATCGCGACGCGTCGCGCAAGCGCGAACGAATTGCGCGCCAGCGCGGACAGATCGAGGCCGAGATCGAACAGAAGGAAAACGAACGCGCCGCGCTCGCCACTGAAATGAACGACCCCAATTTCTACCTCAAGCGCAAAGACGCCGACGATCTCATTGCGCGCTACGAACGCCTCGGTCGCGAAATCGAAAAGCTCTACGCCGACCTCGTCAAGTTCGACGAAGCCGCCTCCGCCTGAAATTCCAAGGCTGTCGTTCTGAACCGCCGCGTCCGGCGTCTCTTTGCGATCAGTCATCGCGGCGCGGGCCGGGTTGCATGAAGGCGATTGCGACTCCGTCGATCGGCTCGACGATTCGCGCGATCTGGCCGCCCTGGATTGCGAGCTTGGGCTCTGTCGCTTGCAGGCCGTCCGCGCGAGCCATCGCGACAGCCTCCGCGATGTCGGAGCACATCAGCGCGAGGCCCCAGCATCCAGCACGTCCGCGCGTCGCCGGCCCGACGATTTCAAGGACAGTCTGCTCGAGCTTGAAGAACGCCTGACGCGCGCCATTGCCGACTTCTCGGATTCGTTTGCATGGGACGCCGACGGCTTCATTGGCGGTGATCGCATCGCTCAGCACCGGAGTCATCACGACGATATGCTCGAGATATTCGACCGTGTTCGCGTTAGTTCCGCATAGCCGCGCGAGCGACTGTCGGCGCGACTCGATGTCGAGAGTGATGGGAGTTGCAGCAGTTACTACGCCCAGCAATCCCGATGTAAGCATCTCGGCCTTCACCGAGGGCTGCGCCAGTCCCGGAAGCTGGATTGATTCTATGGATTTCGCGAAGCCCGGCTCACGCTCTTCCGAGATCAGCACGCCCTTTACACCCCAGACCCATCCGATGATGCCGCCGCCGCTGTCATTCTCAGTCGCATCGCGCAGATATTTGGCTAAAGGCGATCTGGAGGCCGATCGCGTCGCGCAGAGATCGATCTCCACGGCGCCAGCGGCCAGCCTCGCGATCGCGATACCGTCAGCCTCAAAGTCCGCGGGCGCGAGCGCGAACCCGGCGCGACGCCAATTTTCGCGCGACGCCGCCAGGTCACGCACGGCGACGAGGACTCTTTCGACGCAAATTATGCTCACGATCTCAACCCTTACCGCGAGGCTATCGTCAGTTACCCTCAGATGCCACAGGTCACAAATTACCGTCGGCGGCGCCGCGAGGTACTTTTAATCCCTCTCCTTAGTAACGATAATCGACGTTCAGACGTATATGCTCATGTTCTAACAGGTTGTAGCATTCTATGACAATTATGGATGCATTCGAAAGGGGAACTCGATGACCATCTCTTGGCAAGCCTTCCAGAATGAAGCGCTCGATTGTTTGCGGGCGCTGGTCCGGCTGGACACCACCAATCCGCCCGGCAACGAACGGATCGCGGCAGACTACATGGCGGACGCCCTGGGCGCGCACGGCGTCGAGTCCGTGATCCGCGAAAGCGCTCCGACCCGGGCCAACCTGATCGCGCGCCACAAGGGTACGGATTCGTCGGCGGGCGCCCTGCTGCTCTCATCTCATACCGACGTGGTTCCTGTAGAGCGATCGGGATGGACTCGCGAGCCGTTCAGCGGTGAGACGGCCGACGGCTGCCTGTGGGGACGCGGCTCGATCGACATGAAATCCAAATGCGCGATGGACCTCGTGATGATGACCGCGATGAAGCGCGCGGGTGTGAAGCCGAATCGCGACGTGATACTCGCGGCGGTTGCGGACGAGGAGGCCGGGTCGGATTTCGGCGCGAAGTTTCTCGTCGAGCGGCATCCCGAACTGGTTCGCGCGGGCTACGTGCTCAACGAAGTCGGCGGCTTCACGGTTCATCTGAGAAATAAGCGCTTCTACCCGATCCAGGTGGCGGAGAAGGGCTTCGTCACTATCAAGATGAAGGTGACGGCGCCGCCGGGGCATGGATCGATGCCGCGCTCGGACACCGCGATCTCGCGAATGTCCGAATTGATCACGCGAATAGTGCGGACGCCGATGCGCAAGAATGTTTCGCCGTTCATGCGTCAGACGCTCGAGGACATGGGCGTGCCGGTTGAATCGCCGGGGCCGCTGTTTGCGCCGATGCTTTCCAACACGGTATCGCCTACGATTCTACGCGCCGGTTACAAGGACAACGTGATCCCCGGCGAGGCGACGATCGTGCTAGACGGCCGCACGTTGCCCGGCGAAGATCCCGAGAGCTTCATGGCCGAGCTGCGCCAGATAGTCGGGCCCGAGCCGACCTTCGAGCTGCTCAAGACTGCGCCGCCGGCGGAGACCAGTCCCGACACCCCGCTGTTTGAGTTGATCAAAGAAACCGTCGAGGCGGCTGATCCCGGCTCGCTCGCGATTCCCTGGATGATCCCCGGCGCGACCGACAGCAAGTTCTACTCGAAGCTCGGCGCCGCGTGCTACGGATTTTCGCCGGTCAAGCTCGATCCGCACATGCCGTTCGGCTCGCTCTATCACGGCAACGACGAGCGCCTGCCAATCGAGGGGTTTTACTGGGGCTTGAAGGTGTACGCGGAAGTGGTGCTGAAATTCCTCGGCATCAAGTTCGACGACGTCTTCGCGTGACGCTACTTCGCGGAGCTGGTCTTCAGGGTTCCGGCCTGCGGGGTGAACGTCATCAGCAAGCGCGGCGGGCCTTCCAGCGGCACGATCGCAAAATGCGCGACCGGCTGCATATTCAAGGTCACCGTCGTTCCCGAGTTGCTGCTCGAGATATTGCAATCCTTGAAAATGGATTTGTCGAATACCAGATGAGTCTGCAGCGCGACGTCGGGGGTGACGTCCTTGAGCATCACAGTCGCGGTCGAACCGTCGGATTTGTTCTCGAGATTTTTGTCGAAGCTGACAGGCCCGCTCAGCTCGAGAATCACTGACAGCGGCGGATCGTTCGATGACAACCGGATCGTCTTGAGTGTCGCGGGACCGGCCGCCGGCGGCTCGCTCAACGACAACGGGACGGCATCAGCGCCCGCGCCCATCTGATGCATCGTCGGCTCCGGCGCGGGCGCTTGCGCTGGCGCATCCCCGCTCGCAGCCATCTGATTCGATGCTGGCTCGCCCGACGGAGCCCCGTCGGCCATTCCGGTCATCGCGCGCGCCTGCGCGTCTGCCGCGCCCGCTATACTGCCGGTGGGCTTCGGGAGAATAGGGGCAGGCGCCCGCATCATGTCCGGTGCGCCGGACTTTCGGCTTGGCAAATCGGGCTGCGATGGATCCGGTGCATTCGCGACGGCTGGAACATCCTGCGATGACGCCTTCACCGCCGCGCCCGGGGGGGTCGACGCGTCGAGCACCGGCAGTCCGTCGGCGCCGTAGCCCGATCCTCCGCCTGACGACGCGACATCGGTGCCGCCGCCCATGTCGGAGCGCTGGCGCACGACGACTCTGTCCGCATTCGGATCGTCGGGATTCCCGCCGTAGCCGGTCTCGGCCAGCACCAGCGGCAGCGGATCTTCTTCGGTGTCGATCGGTTCGTGCAGCTTGGTCAGCTCCGCCTGCGCTCTCTTCGAATAGCTGGAATCCGGGAAATGCTTCTTCACGGCGGCGAACGCTTGCGCCGCTGAATATCGCTTACCTTCTTTCTCTAGCGAAATTCCCAGCTCGTACAGCGCGTCGGGCGCGACCGGGCTGTCAGGATATTTTTGCAGCAGCTCGGCGAAGCGCGACTCCGCCGCGCGGAAGTTTGCGCGCTTGTAATAGTAGGCGCCGACGATCATCTGGTTGCGCGCGAGCATCTCGCGGCATACCAGCACCTTGTCATGCGCCAGCTCGGCGAAGTCGCCCTCGGGAAAGCGCTGCTCCAATTCCTGGAAGCGTTTGAGCGCCGCCACGGTCTTGCCCTGATCCTGATCCTCGCGCCCGATCTGATCGTAATAACTCAGCCCGATGTAGTAACTGACGAGCTCGAGATTCTTGCTGGTCGGATGCATCCGCTCGAAATCGTCGAGTGAGCCGATCGCCTCCGCGTAATCCTTTTGCTGGTAGTAGGCGAGTCCGATTTTCATCTCGGCATCTTCGGCGTACGGGCTGAACGGATACTTATCGATCACCTGCTGATAATTTTCGATCGCCGCCTTGTATTCTTTTGTCGCAAAATCAAGTTGGGCCTGCGAGTAATAGTCCTCGCCGGAGGGTTTCTTGTGCAGACTACAGGCGGTCACCGGCAGCAGCACCAAAGCCACCAATATCAACAGCAGGCGTTTCATCGGAGAGTCGCGAAAAGGTTAGACAAGGCTCTTGGGCATTGCAATCCGCGCACTATCCTCGTTTCGGGGCACCGTCGATACAAACTGGCGGATTCAGCTATTTTTGGACTCATGCGGCCTCCGGAAAGAGGCTGAAAATACCGGCTTCCCTGCGGCGACGTACTTGCGCGCGAACCCGGTCCGCTCGGCGCCCGGGGCGGCTTCGACCGCGCGGATAAAGCCGGCCGCGAGCATCATCGGGAAAATTTCGCCGGCATAGTCGCGCACGTCAGTCGCGACGTAAGCAATCGCCCCCGGCTCGACCGTACGAAAGAGGCTCGCGGCGAGCGGCGGCGTGAACAGCCGATGCTTGATGTGACGTTCCTTCGGCCACGGGTCGGGATAGTAGATATGGAACGCGCTGACGCTCGCGTCGGGAAGCATCAGGTTGACTAGAGTGCGCGCGTCCATCCGGACGACGCGGAGATTGTCGAGTCCCGCGCGGCCGCATCGCACGGCCAGCACGCGCGTGATCGTCGCGGAGAGTTCGACCGCGATAAAATTGCGATCGGGAAACTCCGCAGCGCGCTCGATGATAAATTCGCCCTTGCCTGCGCCGATCTCGATTTCGACGGGCGCGCGGCGGCCGAACATCGCGGGCGGATCAATCGTGAAGACGTCGCCCTCAGGCGCGAACAGTACGCGCTCGCCAATTTCGCGCGCCTTGGGATTCCCCCAGATGCGCGCCGCCTTTCGAAGTCTCGCCATGAATGGATGACGATACCGGTCGGGGCCACGCTTCGCCATCCACGCGACTGTCTCATCTCAGTTCATCCTTACGAAACGAGCTACGCCCGAGCTTTGTGTCATCCTGACGTAGCGAGCAACGCGAGCGGCAGGAAGGATCTCGGACAGCTTCGCATCAGCGAAGCCGGTACCGGTTTTCGAAATCGCGCAGCGGTCATTTTTTCATTGGATGCAGCAACGCAAAACCGGAACCGGCGGCGCTTTCGCACCGCTGTCCGAGATCCTTCCTGCCGCTCGCGTTGCTCGCTATGTCAGGATGACAGAAAAATGCGGAACCGGAGTGGAAGAAGACCGTGTCAGTCGGCACGCTTCAAAAACGCGCGCACTCTCTCCACCAGCGGTTTCAGGTCGGTGTTGTCGACCAGAGCGCTGGCCATCCTGACGGGGTCGCCGAAGAAGAAGCGCTCGTAGAGGACCTGGCGGCCGCCGAAGGCGCTGCATGCGACATCCCATGCCAGTCGATAGAGCGCGACGCGCTCCTTCGCAGGGGCGTCCGCGGCTGCGAAGTAGCGCTCGATATCCGGCAGCTCGGCAGGATTTGCGAAATCGGCCGCGGACGGGGTCGCCATCAACGAGCTCGAACTGTTGAGCTGGATAATCTCGACCAGGCGCGGATACAGGCGCGGGAAAAGATTGCGCGCGGTGTCGAGCGGCGCGCGCGCGGGCGTAAACACGCCCCACTTGTCCGGCGCGGCGTCCGCCTCGGCTGCGCGCAGGCATGCGCGCATCGTCTCGGTCGTCATGATCATCTCGGCCAGGCGTTCGCGCACGTGCGGCAGACTCATCGCGTCGCTCGCCTCCGCTATTCGCGCCGCCAATCCTAAAACGAATTCGCTCTTCGCGACGTTCTTCACCGCCACCTGATGCATCATGTGGACGACCGCGCCGGTTCCCGCATACAGCGCGTTGCATCGCGCGACGTCGCCGCACAGGAACACGCGCTCCCACGGCACCAGCACGTTGTCGAACACGACCACCGCGTCCATCTCGTCGAAGCGCGATGCGAGCGGATGGTCGAAGCGCGGGCGGCCGAGGTCGTAGGTGTCGCGACAGAGAAACTTCAGACCCTTGGCGTTGCAATTGATCGCGAACGATAGCGCGAACGGCTCCGCCGCCGGCTCGGCCTTCAGCACCGTCGAAGGAAACACGAGCAACTCTTCCGACAGCGGCGCGAGCGTCGCGAGCATCCGGCATCCGCTCACGACGATGCCGTCCTTGGTCTTCTCGACGAGCTTGAGCGCGAGGTCGGCGTCGGTGTGTCCCGCCCATCCTGCCGCGCGGCTCGCGCGCGGATTGACGAGCGTATGCGTCGCGCACCAATCGTGATGGCGCGCCTCAATATAATAGTTCCAGATGTTGTCGCCGTGACGCTTGTCGCTCTCCGCGAAAAATTCGCGCGCGGCCGCCATCGCGGCGAGACTCACATTGAGGTAATCCGGCGTGCGCCCGAGCATCCCGCAGCCGAAGTCCGCCCACGTCTTCATCATGCGCGTGCGCTTGCGCAGGTCGTCGGCGCTTTTCGGGATTATGAACGACATTCCCGCGCGACCGCCGTCCTCGGTGCGGAAGGTCATCGTCTCGGGATGCTCCATCTGCATGTCGTAGAGCGATGCGACCGATCGCGCGCAGTTGGCAAACGCGGGATGGGCAGTGACGTCACCGGCGCGCGCGCCGGCGATCCAGATTTCCGCGCCGAGCTTTTTCAGCGACGACAGGTAGTTGTTGCCCGAGCGCGCGCCCATCTCAGATGACCTCGTTGAGAAGAGGCAGGCGCTTGCGGATTCGTTCGGCGGCGTCAGCCGGCGCCATGTAGGGCGGCCGCGCAGGACCCATCTCGATGCCAGTCGCGACCGACGCTGTGACCTTCGTCGTGCCCGAGATGGCCGAGCGTTTCCTCGCCGCCGCGCGGGAAGCATCGATTCAGCCGCCGCTGGATTTCCTCGGCGCGCTGGTATTCGCCGGCCTTGTACGCCTTGAGCAGCGCGACCGCGGCGGGCACCGCGAAAATATTGATAAAGCCGCCGGCCGCGCCGAGCATCAGCCCCGCCAGCATCGCGCGAAACGTATTGTAGATGTCCGCGCGGCCGCCGACCTCGTCATACAGCGCCTCGAGATGCTGCAAATCGGTCAGCACTTCCTTGAACGCGACGACGCCGGGAATCGTCGCGAGCTTGCCCGCGAATTTCGGCGTGATGTTGAACTTGCTGAGCGCGGGGTTGTGGTAGATAACGACCGGCAAGTCGCCGGCCTCGGCAATCATCCGGTAATGGCGCTCGACTTCGGCCTCGCCGCATCGCCAGTAGTACGGCGGAATCACCTGCTGCGCGTCGTAACCGAGGCGCGCCGCGATTTTCGCATAGCGCAGAGTCTCGAGCGTGGTCGCGCCCGAGGTCATCGCAACCGCAGAGAGATTTGCGCGATTGCTCGTCTCCTCAATCACGATTTCGAAGACTCGCGTGCGCTCGGCTTCATCCATATGCAGAAACTCGCCGATGCTTGGCGCGGCAACAACGCCATCCGCACCCGCGGCAATCGCCCACTGAACCTCGCGCCGCAGCGCATCTTCGTTGAGCCGGTAGTCGTCGGTAAACGGCGTCACCAGCATCGCCAAAATTCCGTGTGCAAGTTTCAAACGCGCACCTCCGGCAAAACCGCGTCAGGCGGCTTCGCGCTCGGCTCCGCTGAACGAGGGTTGAAAGAAAAAGATCGCCTGGCCGGTTCCGATTGCGGCTTCGTATTTTCCGAACTGCTCGCCGCGCCAGGTCCACGAGTCGCCGCCCATCGCGCCGGCCATCGTGATGTAATGCGAGAAGCGGCCCTCGGGCGAGCAATGCGCGCGGTAGTCGTCGGCGGCGGCCAGCACGGCGTCATGCCGCCCCGCTTTGAACCATTCCATGATTCGTTCGTCGTACAGGCGGTTGGCGGTTGACGCGATGTCCTCGGGCGACGCCGACGCGCGATCGAGAATATGATCGTAGTCCCAGAACTTGTGCGACATGCCGCCCGACGCGACGATCACGACCCGCCGATTTGATTTCCAGATAGCCTGTCCGATCGCCATGCCATAAGCCAAATCATTTTTGACCGACGCCGTCTGACATACGCTCAGCGAGAGCACGCGGCGGCGCGCCTCGTGATTGAAATAGTGCATCACGTTGAGCGTGGGATAGTGAATTGGCAAGTTACTATGTGCCGACGCGATCGCGCGAATCCCCCGCTCCCGCGCCTCCATTTCGACTGCGCGCGCGAGTTCGCAGTCGCCGCGATAGTCATATTCGAGGCCATGCAGCATCTCCGGCAGCTCTTCCGATGTATACACACCGGACAGCCGCTCGTGAGCATTGAGTACATACTCCAAAGTAGAGAACCAGTGAGTATCGATTAGTAAGAAGGTATCGAAGTCGAGATGACGCAGGCGCTCGCGCTCGAGCTTCGGCATCGCATCGTAAAAAGTCGTCACGCTGCGGCCCATGTATGCGCGGCGCGCGACCGGATCGGTGATCATCAGGCGCGGCACATGCGTGGTGAACACGGTCGCGACGACCTTACCCATCGTGATCCTCCTCGCCGTATGCGACGCACACCAGTTTCGGCTCGGTCCAGAATTCCATGCTGAAGCGGCCGCCCTGCCTGCCAAGCCCGCTCATCTTCGCACCTCCAAACGGGACGCGCAGATCGCGCAGAAAAAAACTGTTGACCCATACCATCCCGGTCTTGATCTTTTCAGCGACTCGCAGCGCGCGATCGACGTTCGAGGTCCAGACATAAGCGGCGAGGCCGAAGCGCGTGCGCGTTGGCGCTCGCGATCGCCTGCTCCTCGTCGTCGAAGCGCTCGACCGTCAGCACCGGCCCGAAGATTTCCTCGGACACGGCGCGCGACTTCGCATCGACGCCGTCGAGTAGTGTCGGCAAGTAGTAGAATCCGCGCGCGGGTTCGGCGGGATTTTTTCCGCCGGCCAGAATCTTCGCGCCATTAGCCACCGCGTCGGCAACGAACGAATGCACGCGCTCGCGATGCGCCCCCGAAATCAGCGGGCCGTACTCGGTGCCGTCGGCGAGCGGGTCGCCAATCTTGAGGCGTCGGTATCTCCGCGGCGAGCAACTCGAGAAACTCGGCGGAAATTTTTCTGTCGACCAACAATCGCGATCCCGCCACGCACGACTGTCCCTGGCTGCGATAGATCGATCGCGCGACGCCCGCCGCGGTCCGCTTCAGATTCGCGTCGGCGAAAACTAAATTTGGCGACTTGCCGCCGAGCTCGAGTGTGACGCGCTTGAGCGACTCCGCCGCGGACGCCATCACGCGCCGCCCGGTCGCGACGCCGCCGGTAAATGCGACCGCGTCGACGCCGGGATGTGAGACGAGCGCCGCGCCAGCATCGCCGAGGCCCGGCACGATATTCAGCACGCCCGGCGGCAGTCCCGCCTCGTTGGCGATCTCGCCGAGCGCGATCGAGGTCAGCGGCGCCAGCTCCGACGGCTTGAGCACGCAGGTGTTTCCGGCAGCAAGGCATGGGCCGAGGTTCCACGTCGCGAGCATCAGAGGCGAGTTCCACGGAATGATGATCGCGCCGACGCCCACGGGAGGCCGCTGCGTGACGCTCATCAGTTTCAGATCGCGGCCGAGAAATTTTGCGTCGCTGTCGGCGGCCTCGTGCGTCCAGGTCTGCGCGACCGCCGCAAAGAATCGGATGTTGCGCGCCGCGCGCGCGACATCATGATTGACGCACTCGGACACCGGCTTGCCGACGTCGCGCGCCTCGAGCATTCCGAGATCGCGCGCGCGTTTCTCGATGCCCGCGGCCATCTTGTCGAGGATGCCGGCGCGCGCGTCGGCGCTCATCCGCGGCCACGGCCCACGATCAGCGGCCTCGCGCGCCGCGACGACTGCGCGATTCACGTCGTCGACGCTCGCGCTCGCGACCTGCGCCAGTTCGCGCTCGGTGGCCGGCTCGACGTCGGGGAAACGCGCCGACCTGGCCGCGTCGAGGTAGCGGCCTGCTATGAACAATCTCGTTTCCATGTCGTCGTTAAATGAAGTTTCGCGGATTCGCTGAAACATAGCAAAACCGCGCGCAAGTGGTATCTCGGCGTCGCCTTCCTTGACGACTCATCGCAACGGCCCTAACCTGACTGATCTAACGTCCGCACAGACTCTAATCGTGGCTGCATTACCAACTATCATTCCGATCTTCCCGCTGCCGAACCTCGTGTTGTTCCCGGGGTTGAGTGTGCCGCTGCATATTTTCGAGCCGCGCTATCGCGAGATGATTGCCGACGTCGCCAACGCGCACGCGATGATTGGGATGACGCTGCTCAAGGGCGACTGGGAAGCCGACAACCGCGCCTTCCCCGATATTTTCGAGGTCGGATGCGCCGGCAAAATCGGCGGCCTGATGAAGCTGGCCGACGGCCGCTACAACCTGGTGCTCGAAGGTCTCGGCGAGTTCCGGATAATTCGCGAGATTCGCGATCGTTCGTATCGGCAGGCGGAAGTGAATTGGTGCCCGGTGCGGCCCGACGCGCTCGATTGCGACGCCGAGACGATGGATGCGCTGCGCGAGATGCTCTTCGGCTACCTGGGAGATGCCGCGCTCGAGGCTTGGCGTACGATAGTCGAGCAGCGCGGACTGCGCGGCGCGGAGTTGATCAACTTCCTATGCTTTCATCTCGACATCACGCCGCTCGAAAAGCAGACACTGCTCGAGGCGCTGGCTGACCGCGTCGACTGCCTGCTGGATGTGCTGACCTTCAAACTCGAGGAGCGCAAGCACGGTCCGGCCGGCACCAGCGGCGGCCCTGATACCGTTCAGTAGCGATGGTTAAGGCTCGACGCAGCCAATCTATGGCACCGGCGCGACACATTGCAGTCGGTTAGTGGCCAAATCGTAACGCGTGTCGCAAATGAGCCATCTCGCGCACAAGCGCCGCCATTTCGCATAATGCGGAACGATTTGCGAAAAGTTGGCTTATCTTCTGAATTTCCCAACATTTAACCAGCCGAGTTGCGGTTCATGACCGCTTAACATGCTAGCGAAATTGTATTAGGGCAGTTGCCGATAAATTCGGCATGATCATTGCGTACTTCGTGGTCGAACGACAAATAGTCGGAACCCAGCAATCGATCGCCTGACCCCGATAACTCGGGCGCAGGGACGGTCGCGGTGAGGACAAAGTACGATGGAATGGGAAAACAGCGCTCTGGGAAATCTCTTCGTGCCGGACGTTCTAACGCCCGAGCAGTTCTATGACAGCCGGCGTGACGACAGCACGATTCGTCCTGTCAAAAAGCTGATGATGGCGATCCTGGAGGACGCGCTTCGATGCTTCCAGAATAACGCCGACGCCAAGGGCGGACCGCGCAAGCGGCTGTTCAACGAAGCCGAGCAATGGCTGATTGGCGAAGGCGGAGAGGGACCATTCTCGTTCGAGACGGTCTGCGAAACGCTCGGAATCGAGCCGCAATTTCTGCGTCGTGGGCTGCGCGACTGGCGGACTCAGCAGCTTGCGGGCGTATCGACGCGACGGTTGGCGAGACGCTCGCCAGTAGTCCGCAGCGGACGAATCAGCGCTCCGGCGCGTCGCGACGCGAAACGCACGGCGACGGCTGTCGCTCGCTAGGCTTTCTCCCGCGCGACTCGCGCCGCCTTAAACTCTGCATAATAGAAAAGCGGCGCGGCATCTCTGACGAGATGCCGCGCCGCTTGATTTTTCTCAGCCAACGCGCGAGGATTCTACCCTCCGCGCGTAACGCGACCTAAGCCCTCATACGTATCATTGAGGGGCTGGAGCCGGAGCGCCGCCGCCGGCCGGAGCCGTCGGGCCTTTCGCTGCCATCGCTCCGCCCGGAGGAGGAGGCACGTAGCCCTTGGGCTGCGCCTGAACCCACTGCTCGCAAGCAGGAATATCCTCTGCTTCGAGCGACTCCTGCTGCATAATCTGCTGATCAGACCAGCCGTGCTTCTTCTCCCAGTGCACGCCGGGACATTTGACGGCAAGGTTGAAATTTCTTGCAGTTGTCGCTGCTGCGCCTGCCGGCAGGCGCTGCTGCGGCACCGCCGCCGCCACCGCTGCTGCCGCCGCTTACTTTGACTCGAGCAACCGGCGATCAACAATGCCAGCCCTGTTGCCAGCGCCAATCCGATCATCCGTTTCATGGCATCCTCCTTCAATCTAGAAAACCCCTCCACTTCCGAGCTAACATGCCTATCCGCCGTTCGTTTAAGCAGGGCCAAAATACACCGTCTGAAAAAATTAGCAAACCCCCCGTAATCCACTTATAACGCCTGGAACACAGTTTGTTCACCCCTCTCGGACCGCCGCGCCCGGCCTTCAAAACAGGCAAGTTCCAGGTGCGCGAGGGTTTCAAAAGTCGCCGCCATCACGTGGAATATCGGTCTTTCTTCGCCGCCAAAGACCTGTTGCGCGATTTCGAACGCTGTCTGCGGTGTTTTGCGCGTCAAATCGAGCATTTCCGCCTCTCGATAGCGGTGATGCTCGATCAACTGATTCGCGCGATGGCGATGGTCGTGGTAGACGCCGCCGTGCGCCGGCAAAACCAGCTCGACGTCGAACTTCTGCACCTTCAGCTGCGAAGCGATGAAGTCGCCGAGCGGATTGGTTCCCACCGCATCCGGATAGATTCCGACGTGTGGCGTAATTTTGGGCAGCAGGTGATCGCCGACGATCATCACCTTCTCTTTGCGCAGATAGATCACGTTGTGACCCGGCGAATGCCCCGGCGTCCAGATCACCTCGAGCTCGCGATCGCCGATTTTGATGACGTCGTGATCGTCGATGTACTTGTCGGGCTGCGTGACCGGGCCGTACATCGAAGTTCCCATCCATGCCGGGCGCATCCCGGTTGGCGAGAATTGCTCGATCGGAAATCCGTGCTTGCGCAAAAAACGCGCGCGACTCGGGACGATCGTGCGGGCTCATTTTCCCGAACTCGATCATCCTGCCCGCACGCTCGGCTTCGAGGCGATGGATATGCGTCGTGGCATGACTGCGGCGGCGAATCTCGCCCGACGCGCCGAAGTGATCGATATGATGATGCGTCGCGACGAGCGCATCGAGGTCCTCGATCTTGATGTCGACTTCCGCGAAGCGCTTCCTCGAGCGCCTTGATGCTCTCGGGAGAATTCATCCCGGTGTCGACCAGCGTCCACGCGCCGTGACAGTCGATCAAGATAAACGTTGATGATTGTCGGCCGCATCGGCAGCGGCAGAAAAATCTCGTAGATACCCGGATGGACCTCAACTATTTTCGCCATTGATTACTCTCAGCGGCTGGTTTCGCATGACTTGGAAGTCCTTGCGCTCCGCCGCTTCTTTCGTGACCGCAACTCAACCGGTCACTCGTGCAGCTCGTCTTTCACCTGGAAGGTCACCTTGATTCTCACTTTCCATCGCACGACTTTGTTGGCCTCGACCAACGCGTCGATGCTCTCGACATGAGCGGTGTGGATACCCTTGATCGTGACGCCGGCGCGCGAGATTGCCAATTGCACGGCGTCTTCAACCGAATTGGCCGAAATGCCTGTGAGGTCGATCGTTTTTTCAACCATGACGCTCAACCGCTCCTGAAGGGGCGTCATTCGCGCGCGATTATTTGACGCTTCTACTCGCGCGGCGCTACGCTCACCCCTGCACAGTGGTTAGCGCACGGCGTGATCCGAAACAAGGTGACCTCGCGCAAATCGGCTCTGCGACAGCCTGAATAGAAGCGTTCGATCAGTCATCGCATCGGGAGAGTCTGTAGTTGTCAGTCAAAATCGAGTCGCCCGCGGGCGAAGAAGCGCTCACCGAGTTCATTCTTTTTCAGCATCGGGTTTACGAATACCGCAGCGCGCGATGGGCCGCGATGGTCGCTGTGCAGTTGCCAGTCCTGATGGGTGAAGGACCGTTCGCCGCCGGGCGCAAGATTCGCGCGTTCGCGGCACGGGTCGACGGCAGCATCGTCGCGCGCGCCGTCGCGATTATCGACAGCCACTACCAGCGTCATTGGAACGAACAGCTCGGGCATGTCGTGATGTTCGAGGCGATGCCCGATACCCGCGACGCCGTCAATCAGATGATGGACGCGGCGTCTGAGTGGATGAAAGCCAACGGCGCGACGGCAGCGCGCGCGGGATACGGATTGCTCGAATTTCCGTTCGTTATTGACGACTACGAAACTCTGCCGCCGGATATCGCGCGCCAGAATCCCGCGTACTACCACGCGCTGCTCAAGGACGCCGGCTTCGAAACCGAGCGCGGATGGGTCGACTACAAGATTGAAGTGACGCCGGAACTGATCGCCCGCTACGAAAGCGCACTCGAAGCAAGCCGCCGCGCCGGTTTCCAAATCGTCGCGCTGAAGGACCTGCCCGCAGCGCAGCGCGTCCGCGATTTCGAGCACACGTGGAACACTGCTTTCGCACGTCATTGGGGCGCGACGCCGTTCACCACCGACGAACTCGACATTCCTGTTCGACTTCTTCGCGATGTCCGGCGCGCTCGACACCTCGGTGCTCGCGTATCACGACGGCCACCCGGTCGGCGCCTTGATGGTCACGCCGCCGAATTCCGAAGGCGCGATTCTGAAACCGGGCCGAAAGCTCGCCGACAACGAGAGGCTGAATTTCCTGGGCATCGGCGTCCTCGAAGAAGCGCGCGGCCGCGGCGTGAACCTGGCGATGGCCGTCGTACTCGTACCTGCATCTGATCCGCAGCGGCTCGAAATATCTCAGCTACACGCTGGTGCTCGACGACAATTGGCCCTCGCGCCGCACCGCAGAAAAGCTAGGCGCCAAAGTCTGCGCGAGTTACGTCACGTACAAACGCACTTTCTGAACCGGTATCTTACGACCCGAAACCGGCGCGGGGATCAGAGATATCACTTCTGAGTAAATCCTATTGTGCGCCGATTTGGTGGCAGCGGCGTCATCAACTCGCGGATTGCATCGAAGACAACCTTAAACTGAGTGTCGTATTTCTTCTCGAGCCGGTCGAGCTTGCCAGCGAGTTCGGCATGCGCTGTCAGGATACGGCGCAGGCGGACAAACGCTCGCATGATCTCGATGTTCACTTGGACGGCGCGTCGGCTCCGCAGCACGCTAGAAAGCATCGCCACTCCCTGCTCGGTGAAGGCGTATGGCCTCGCGCGGCGGACCCCGCCCCAACTTGAAATCACGATTTGTGATTTCAAAGCGCGCAACTCCTCAGATTCAAGTTGAAACATGAAGTCTTCGGGGAAACGCGCGAGGTTACGCTTTACGGCCTGCACCAGAGCCCGAGGTTCGACCTGGTAGAGACGCGCAAGACTATTACTGAGCATCACTCGGTGACCGCGCAACAGAACGATTTCCTGCTCAATCAGATCTGCCAGAGAGGGTGATGGTTCGGGAGAAGCCTGACGCTTGTTCGGATGACCGCGCTGGGCGTTGGCCATACGCTATTCTGCACGAACCATCTCTTCAATTAGAAGGGACCGCACTGTGCTCTAGGGACAGACTGAGCTCTCCATCTCGTTTGCCAAACCGATTCGCCATGCTGTAAGAACCAAAATAGTCGCTCGCCAACCCCGTCTTTCGAAGGAGGGATCTTTCGATGGCCGATTTAGATCTTCACATCAAAGGTGGAACCGTTGTGGACGGCACCCGTGTGCCGCGATATCGCGCCGATGTCTTTATCAAGGACGGCAAGATCGCGCAGGTCGGCGGCCGTTCTCCGGGCTTCGCGAAGAAGACCATCGACGCCGGCGGAATGATCGTCGCTCCGGGCTTCGTCGATTTGCACACCCACTACGACGCGCAGATTCGATGGGACCCCTACTGCACCATCTCCGGATGGCACGGCGTCACGTCGGTGGTGCTCGGCAATTGCGGGTTCGGATTCGTACCGGTCAGGCCGGATTTTCGCGAGCGCTCGATGCTCACGATGACGCGCACCGAGGCGATTCCCTACGAATCGATGAGAGTAGGGATGAAGTGGGACTGGGAAACGATTCCGCAATACCTCGACTCGCTCGATCGCACGGCCAAGGGCGTCAACGTCATTCAGTACCTGCCGACTTCGTCGCTGCTGACCTATGTGATGGGTCTCGAAGCCGCGAAGACTCGCGCGGCGACCGATGACGAACGCGCCACGATGCGCGCACTCCTCGCCGAAGGGATGGATGCCGGCCTCGGCGGCTTCTCGGTGCAGCGGCTCGGCCCGGATTCGACGCAAGCCGACTTCGACGGCTCGCCGATGGTCACGGACACGATGTGCGACGAGGACATCCTGAATCTCGCGCGCGTTCTCCGGGATCGCGACGAGGGATTCATCCAGATCACGCAAGCGACCGGGCACATCAAGGACGACCTCGAGTTCCTCGAGCGGCTGGCGGCCGAGGCGAATCGTCCGATCCTGCACAACGCGATCGCACCCGCGCGACATGATCCTAAAGTTCATCAGCGCAGTCTCGCGTGGCTCAAGCGATGCCGCGAGAAAGGTCTGCCGATATTCGGACAGACCGCGACGCTCCGGACCGGCTTCGCCTTCACGCTCGAGCATTGGAATCTCTACGATGCGAGCCCGGCGTGGCGCACCGTCACGACTGGCAGCAATGAAGAAAAAATCTCGAAAATGAAGGATCCGGCTCTGCGCGAGGCGATCAAGCGCGAACACGACGAGGCAAACAAAAAGCTCGAGGTGATCCAGAAGGGAGTCGGCGGGCCGATCCGTCATCTGATCGTGTCGTGGGCGGGAGACAAGCCTGAGCTCGAAAAATACGTCGGCAAATCGATCGGTCAAATCTCCCATGAGGAAAAAAAGCACGAGATCGACACGATGCTCGATCTTTCGATCGCCGGCGATCTCAAGGTCGAGTTCCTCGGTCCCAATCGCGGCTTCAACGCCGAGTTCTACGCCGAGATGATCAACGACTCGCCCTACACGATCCCGGGCGTGTCGGACGGCGGTGCGCACACCAAGTTCTTCACCGGCGGCGCGTACACGACCGATTTTCTCGGATGGCTGGTTCGCGACGAACAACGCGTCACGCCGGAAGAGGCGCACTATCGGCTGTCCGCTCTGCCCGCGCATGCGGCTGGCTTCCGCGACCGCGGCGTTCTGCGCGAAGGGCTGGCGGCGGACGTCGTCGTTTACGATCTCGCTCGGCTCGGGGTCGAACCGGATTGGGTGGGCGATATCGCGCACGACTTTCCGGGCGGCGAATGGCGTCGCGTGCAGCATGCGCGCGGCTACCGCGCGATCGTCGTCAACGGCGAGATCACCTGGGACGACGGACGATGCACGGGAGCGACGCCCGGCAAACTGCTGCGCGGCGGTCGCGGATAAATCCGCGCGATGGCGATCCAAATCTACAGCATGACCTCGGTGCCCGACGCGGTCGCGACCGCTGAGGCAGGCGCCGATCTGATCGGCCTGGTCATCGCGGAGCCCGGCGTCGTCGCCGAGGCGATCGGCACCGACCTGGCGCGCAAAATCCTGTCCGCGGTTCGTCCGCGATCGCGCGGGGTAGCGCTGTCGCTGTCCGACGATCGCGACGAGATTTGCTCGATGGTTGATGCGGTGCGTCCAGACGTCCTGCACGTGGTCGCGCGTGAGATCGAGCCCGAAGACTGCGCCTGGATTCGCGAGCGCATCGCGCCCGTCATGCTGTTGCGCGCGATCGCAGTGCGCGCCGGCGAAACGCTCACCGAAGCCGACGCGCATCAGGACTGCCTCGACTACCTGATGCTGGATTCTGGCGCAAAGGGTCCGCCGTATGCCGGCGCAACCGGCGAGACGCACGATTGGTCGGTGAGCCGCACGGTGGTCGAGCGCTCGCAAATCCCGGTGATCCTCGCGGGCGGACTCTCGGCTGACAACGTCGCCGACGCAATCGCCGCGGTCAAACCCTGGGGCGTGGATTCGTTCACGCACACCGACATGTCCGGCCATCGCGGGAAAAAGGATCCATCACGCGTGCGAGCATTCGTCGCCGCCGCCAGGCGCGCGTTCGCCAAAACGTGAAATCCTGAATCGGAGGACGCGATGAATCGCAAGCAGCTCGTGCTTTCAGCCGCTCTGATCGTTTTGCTCGCGATGGACGCGTACTCGGTTTATCTCTACGGCTACGTCGGTTTCTTTCGCATGATGTTCGCGAACTTCGCCAGCTTCAATGCGCTGGTCGATCTCCTCGTTGCGCTGGTTCTCATCATGGTTTGGATCGGCGAGGACGCGCGCGAGCGCAAAGTTTCCGCGTTGCCATACATCGTCTTCACGATCGCGGGCGGCAGCGTTGGCCCGCTGCTCTATCTGATTCGCCGCTTCGCAGATCGAACCGATCGCGCCACCGCCGTCGCGCCGCAGGCAGTTCGCAGTTAACCGCTCTTACCCGCGAGTAGGGCAGCAGCTTCCTTCTCGACGCGCGTGCCCTTGAAAAAATTCGGGTTCGCCTCGCCCCAGAAGCGCACCGGATTTGTCGAACATGAAATCGCGGAAGTCGTCCTGCGTGATCAGCTCGTCCTCCACCAGCTCGTACGCTTCGGGCACGACGTCCTTCATATCATGCACGTCGAAATGCCCGATGTCCGAGCCGAACAGCACGTTCATCTTCGCGCCGTACGGATTCGCCTTGCGATTGAAGGCATAGGCGTTGAGCGGATCGTCGGCCTCGCATCCGAAGTAAAAATTGTTGACGAACAAATCGCGGATATCCTCCGCGCGCTTGATCTTGCACGCGGCATAATCGTCGAGCTCGCGAATTCCGCCATGGCGCCGCTTTGATCGCGTTGAGAATCGCCTCGACGCTGCCCGCCTTCTGCTCCATCTTGCCCTCGACCCACTTGCCGCCGTACTGGCCGACCAGCTTCGCGAGCATCTCGCGGTTCAGGTTGGCGGGATTGGCTTCCTCGAGCGCCTCGCGATTGCGCTTCTTCCAATGTCCGATGAGATCGCTGTAGAGCGCGCACGCCCATCCGACTCCGCCTTCGAGGAACCCCATCTTGAGTTGCGGAAAGCGGCGCGTCACGCCGCCCATGAACATCGCCTTGCAAACTGCCTCGCTCGCGGCGGCGAAATGCCCGATGTGGTTGTAGACGAAATTGGTCGGCGACTTGCGCAGCCCGACGCCGCGCGAACCCGAATGAAACGTCGGCGAGATTCCCAGCTCGACGCATTTCGCCCATACCGGATCGTAGTTGTACTCGCTGTCGAGCCCGAGCATGTCGAACCACTCGCCGCATCGCGCCCCGTTCGCTCGCTCGGCCGGAATTTGCCGCCGCACCATGCTCGCCATCATCACGACTTTCAGTCCGAGTTCCTTCACCACGTGCTCGAGTTCCTCGCATGCCTCTTCGGGAGTGTGCATCGGGATTACCGCCGCGGGCGTCATGCGATCGGAAAACTCGCCGAAAAATTCCGCGATGAAACTATTGAACGCGCGGCAGGTCGCGCGACGCGTCTCGTCAATCGGGATGAAACGGAACGCCGAGCCCGGCGGTCGGATACAGCACGGTGAAATCCATTCCGAATTCGTCGAGGCGCTCGTAAAGCAGCTTCGGCAAAATCTCGGTCGCGCGATCGCGCGTGTTCCTCGTCGGCACCGCCCAGAACGCTTCCTGCGCGCGGCGTTTCGCTTGCGGTCTCCTCCGAGGAGGTCAGTCGCTTCGACACGCGGCCGTTGAACGACACGAAATCCCTCGACGGCGCGGCTGCCGCCGAATTTTCCAGCTGCTCGACAATGATCGGGCCGAACTCCAGCCAATGCCCATCGGCGTCGATCACCGGATGCTTGAGACACGCACGAATCCGCTGCGCTTCTGTCTGGCTGCTACTGGACATCGCTTCGCCTCCAATTTATTTTCGAAGCTTAGTATCGAAGCCGCGCCCCCGCCAAGCTCGACGGATTGCCCCCTAGGCTGCTGGG
This sequence comes from uncultured delta proteobacterium, assembly GCA_963744545.1. GTDB lineage: Bacteria > Desulfobacterota > Binatia > Binatales > Binataceae > Binatus. The sequence continues at coordinate 4,303 of CAVUUH010000037.1, read as the reverse complement.
CGCCGGCGGTCTAGAATGCATGCCTTTCCGGTTCGCGTGAACGTGCGTTCTGCTCAGTATCGTTTTCTGCGAGGACAAAGTGATCCCGATTCGCTACAACTTACGCAGCCTGATGGTCCGACGCGTCACCGCCGCGATGACGGCATCGGTCGTCGCGCTGGTCGTGATGCTGCTCTTCATCCTGTCGGGATTTGTCGCCGGCTTGCGCGCGACGGTGATGCAAAACGCGCTCCCGGACAACTGGATCGTGCTCAGCCGCGGCACCACCGACGAAGGCGGCAGTTTCATAACGCACGAGCAGTACGAAATCATCAAGAGCCGCCCGCAAATCGCGACGACTGCCGATGGCCGCGCGCTGATGTCGCCTGAGATGATCACCGGCTTCAACGCGGACCCCGACGCTCCCCCTTCGCAATCGCTATTCACGTTTCTTCGCGGCGTCTATCCAGTCGCGTACCAGGTGCATCGCGGGATGCGATTGGTCAGTGGACGTTGGCCCAACGGCGGCGCCTCAGAAATGGTGGTGGGCCGCAAGCTGGCCGCGCGTTTTCCCAACCTCGCAGTCGGCAGCGATTTCAAATTCGGACCGCGCACTTTCAAAATCGTCGGCATCTTTTCCGATCAGGACAGCGCGCACGAGTCGGAGGTGATGACCGATCTCGACATCCTGAGCCAGGACGTCCACGTCGCCAACGGCTTCAACGTGCTGCACGTCGTACTCAAGCCCGGCACGCACGACGACTTCGCCAGGTCGCTGACGACAGACTCGAGGCTCAGGGTCGACACGATGTCGGAGCAAGAGTTTTACGCGAAGCAAACTGCCTTCGTCGATCAGTTGCGCGCGCTCGGACTGATCGTCGCGCTGATTCTCGCAATTGGATCGGTATTCGGCGCGATGAACACGATGTATTCCGCGGTGGCGCGCCGCACCAGCGAAATCGGCGTGCTGCGAGTGCTGGGTTTCAGCCGCTCCAACGTGCTCCTTAGCTTCGTGATCGAGAGCATCATGCTCGCGATCGCAGGCGGCATTCTCGGCGAGATACTCGGGGTGCTGGTGGCATATTCAACCGGCCTTAGCAGCCAGCTCATGAACGTCGGCGAGTTCATCTTCAGGTTTCGGCTGACGGTGGGCGCGTTCGTGTCGGGAATGGTCGCGGCAATCTTAATCGGCGCGCTCGGCGGTTTCATGCCCGCGTGGCGCGCCTCGCGCATCCGCCTGGTCGAATCGCTGCGCTCGGTTTGAAGGAGCCTTATGTTCAACTGGATCAAATTGGTCGAACGTAACATGCGCCGGAATCTGCGGCGCACGATTCTCACGATCCTGACGATCGCGCTGGCCACCTTCATCTACACAGTATTGGTCTCGGTGCCGGCCTCGATGGATCGGGTGGTCAAGGACGCGTCCGGCACGCTGCGCCTGATAATCAACAACAAGACTGCGCCGTGGGAGGATCTGCCCGCGCGCTACTGCGACGACATCAACAAGATGCCCGGCGTCGCCGCATGCGTCGCGATCACCGGATGGCCTGCGACATGGCGCGACGTGAGCGATCCGGTCTTCGCCGTCGGCGCCGGCCCCGAGATCAGCGCCGTGTTTCCCGACTACGCGTTGACCGAAGAGCAGCGCCGGGGAGCTTGCGAGAAAAGCGCTCGGCGATCGTCGGCGAAATTCTCATGCACAAATACGGCTGGAAGATTGGCGACACCATCACGCTGCGCAGCGCCGACGCAGACCACATGGAGATGACTTTCATCATCATCGGCGAGATGGCGTCCAAGCGCTATCCGAACACCTTTCTGTTGCGGCGCGACTACCTGATGGCGGCGCGCAAGGCGCACGGGCTGCCCGACCAGGATATCGCGTGGAACATAATCGTGCGCGCCACCAGCGCTGACACGATGGCCACGCTGGCCAAACAGATCGATGAGCATTTCGCCAACTCCGACTCCGAAACGCGGACCATGACCGAAAGCGACGCGCTCTCGTCCGGCCTTTCCGCGATCGGTAACATCCGCGGTATCGTCTTCGCGCTATGCCTGGTAGTACTGCTGACCGTCCTGCTGATCGCAGCTAACTCCACCGTTATGATGGTCCGCGAGCAAATCAGCGACGTCGCGGTGATGCGCGCGCTAGGCTTCAGCCGCGAGCGCAGTAGCGTTCCTGCTATTCGGTGAATGCGCCGCGATAGGACTCTTAGGCGGTCTGATCGGCGCACTTCCCGCGCTCTGGATGTTCTCCGGCGGAATAACACTCGGCGCGGCGCTAGGCGGCAATGGCGCCTTATGGGTAACTCCCGCGCAGACTCTCAACGCACTGATTGCCGCACTGGCAGTCAGTCTTATCAGCGGGATAGTCCCGATTCTCGAGGCAGTGCGAATCTCACCAGCCCTGGCCTTCCGGAAAGTTGTCTAGAAGCGCGAGGCTGGACCATACTTGATAGACCGGAACTCGCTGTCCGAAAGTCAGATGCGGTACCCAGGCCTTCCGACTCGTAATCGTCTTCATCGCTGGTTTCGCCGGTATCAAGTGTCGGCCTGACTGTTCTGGGCATGGGCGGGGTTGCGTTGCTTCTTCGCTGATCCGGCGCTTTAATGGCGCTCGCGGTTGTTGGCCTCGTGCTGCTGGTCGCGTCGATGTTCACCTCAGGAAATTCTGAGTTCGGGTGAACGTGAAGATCGTGACAACCGCTGGGTTCTGGTAGTCTTCGGGATCCTCTCATTACTCGTCTCCTATCTCCTGCCATACACGGACCGGATAGGCTTCTGGACCATCGACGGCGAATCCGTTCGATGGATTGGCGTGGTGCTCTTCGCCGTCGGTGGTGTGATTCGATTGTGGCCAGTCTTCGTTCTCGGCCATCGGTTCAGCGGCCTGGTCGCTATCCAGCCGGATCACAAACTAGTCTACCACGCGGCATCTATAGTGTCATCCGCAATCCGAGCTATCTGGGATTGATGATTATGACGACAGGATTGGCCCTGGCCTTTCGTTCCTTGGTAGGAGTGATAATCACCGCCTGCATCATACCGCCGATAGTTGCACGCATACGAGCGGAAGAGGCGATGTTGCATTCGCAATTCGGCGCCGAATTCGATCCCTACTGCGCGCGTACCTATCGCTTGATCCCAGGCCTTTACTCAGGCGTCGGCGCGATTCGGGCAACCTAACCCCTAACCCCTTCCCTCGAGGGAAGGGGAACAATCATGGAGAGAATATCGGCGCTCTTCCTCTGAACCTGAGAGCGAAATGTCGTCCTCGACATTTCGCGATTTTCTTCTCACTGGGTGCAGGGGCTACCCCTGCCCAGTGAAGCGTGAAACCCACGGCGGGTTTCACATAAATTAAGTGAGTTGCCCCTTCCACACTTATATCGTGTCCGACACGCCCGGGATGAACAGCGGCTCCATCGCGTAGTGCGCGACGTCGGCTTCCATCTCGGCGCGCGCCGGCGCCGTCGCGGCTTCCGCTCGCCGCATCGAGGATGTCGCGCAGGATGCGTCGCGTCGCTCGATGTGTTGAGAAACAGCCCCGGCCGGCTCAGCACGAAATGAACCGCGCGGCGCATCGCGTCGCGCTCGCGCAGCGGCTCGTACCAACTGAACTTGCGGCCGTCGCCATTTTGCCATCGCCGGCGCGCGACCGACTTGATCGTCTGCGTCGCGACGCCGCGCTCATTGCAGATCTTGAGCAGCGCTTCGACGTCGGCGTCGTACTGATCGATATCCCAGCATCGTGAAGTTGTAGGGAAACAGCACCGAGTCGAATGCGAACCGCTCCAGGCTGCGGCGATGCATCGCGGCGACCTGCGAGCCGTGGCCGGTCACGCCGATGAACCGCACCAGTCCCTGCGCGCGCGCCTCGACCAGCGCCTCCAGCGCGCCGTGCGGAGCCGAGCGCCGTTTGCCATTCGTCCTCCTCGACCAGGTTGTGCAGCTGGATCAGATCGACCTGATCGACGCGCAGCCGTTCCAGCGATCGATGGAGACTGTCGCGCGCGCCTTCGTAGGTGCGATCGCCGGTCTTGGTCGCGAGGAAAAAATCGCTTGCGATGCTCGCGCATCCACGGACCGATGCGCAGTTCCGAATCGCCGTAGGCCGCCGCGGTATCGATATGGTTGATGCCGTATTCGAGCAGGAGCTCGAGCACCGTCGGCCTTGTCCTGCTTCATCCCGCCGAGCGCGGCGGCGCCGAAAATGACGCGCTGCTCTGATGGCCGGTTTTCCCAAAGGACTTGTCTCGATCACGATGCTCACCTCGCCAAAATTATTGTCGGTTTCGTCATCTTAGCGCGTCGTCGAAGA
>CAVUUH010000036.1:0-225089 GCA_963744545.1 uncultured delta proteobacterium | reverse complement strand
GGCGATGATCGAGAATTATATCAGGCCAATGTCTTCTGCTTTTTGGGGAGTCGCACTGCGCAGTCGCCGCTCGAGGGCTCGCTGGCTCCGGGCGGTCTGTTCCGGCCGTCGAGGTCACGGACCTAAACATGGAACTCCCTTTGCGGGCCGCCTTGATCAGACACTCACGGTAGCTCTTGGCAATCTCCGCGAGCTTCAGGTCGGCCAGGTCGCGATCGAGCCTTGCTTGTAAACTATCATCACGTAGTATGTAGTCCTCCTCGGTGTCATCGCGGAACGGTCGTAAATCGCCGGGTTGGTGGGTTCCAAATCGATCTCGTCGATCAGTTCGCCGGGGAGTGGGCGGTGGAGTGGGAAGTTCTCGACGACGGCGTTCCAGCCAGCGAGATTTTCGGCGTGCCTGCTGCGTCGTAGGTCGGCCGCTTCAGGGCCTGGGGGTCGGCGGCCAGCAGCTCCGCTGCCCCGTAGAGTTGCCAGACTCGGTCAGCAGCAGGTGCACGCCGGTTTTCGCCGCTAGCTCTGGTGCAGGTGGAACTGGCGTGCCTCGGGCCCCAAGGCGTCGAACTCGTTTTCCAAGTTCTACGGCCTTGCATCTGCCGGCATTGGGCTAGATTTGGGGCCGCGGGCGCTTCCGGCTGCCGGTGTTGCGCCGTCTGGCGCTCGGCGTCGCCGGCGATCGTGCTGGTCCGGCTGGTGCTCAACCCCTACGTGCTCGACTACCCGCTCGGCCCGACGCCGATCTTCAACTGGCTGCTCTACGGCTACGGCGTGCCGGCGGCTGGCGTTCATCGTCGCGACCCGGCAATTCGGCAGCCGCGCCGACGACTCGCTGGTCTGGGTGCTCGAAGCCGGCAGCATCCTCTTCACGTTGCTGCTGCTGACATTCGAGCTGCGACCACGCGCTCTACGGCCGGCGTCGACGCACCGCTTCGACGATTTTGGCACGCGGCGCGCTCTTGCTCGCTGCTGTGGTTCGTCTTTGCGGCGGTGCTGCTGCGTGCTCGGCGAGCGCCGGCGCCGGCCGGTGCTGCTGTTGGGGCGGCTGGCTCCTGCTCGGGCTGGCACAGCGTGCAGGTCGTGCTGTGGCAGCTCGCTCAATCCGATGTTCGAGCGGCGCCGGTCGGCAATCTGGTGATCTTCGATGCGCTGCTCCTCGCCGATGCGGCTTCCGGCGCTGCTCTACGCGGCGATCGCCGGCTGCTGCCCGGACCGCCGGTGCTGCCGCATCGTCGCGCGGATCCTTGCCGCCGTTTTCGCCTTTGTCTGGGTCACGCCTGGAGATCCGGCATGCCTTCCAGGGCCGGGTCGAGCTGTTCGCCACCAGCGGCGAGGCGCGAATGGTACGCCTATTCCGCCGCCTGGCTCGCTCTTCGCCGCGACGGCCTCGGCGTCGGCCTGATCCGCCGCAACGAATGGCTGCGCCGCGCTGGCGCTGATCGGGATCGGCCTGGTCGATCGCCAAGGTATTTCTGTCCGACATGGCCGAGCTGAGCGGCGTGTTGCGCGCGCTGTCGTTCATCGGCCTCGGCGGCGCGCTGGTCGGCGCTCGGCTACGCCTATCGCCGGCTGCGGCCGCGCTGCCCGCAGACATGAGCTATAGGAAACTGTACGGGTCGATATCGACCTGCAGCCGCGCCGAGCCGGCCGAAGCGCACCTCGGCCAGCCAGTCGCGCAGCACCGCCTGCAGATTGACCGCGCGCTCGGCCTTGACCAGAAAGCCGCCGGCGGTGGCGGCCGCGCAGGATCGCGAGCGGCGCCGGCGCCGGGCCGAGCACCGTCACGCCCGGCAGTTGCGGCGCGGCGCGGGCGAGCGCGCGGGCGGCGAAATCGGCGGCTTCGGCATCGCCGGCGCTGACGATCAGCGCCGCCAGCCGGCCGAACGGCGGCAGCCGCGCGTCGCGCCGCGCCGCCGCCTCGGCGGCGAGAAAGCGGTCGCGGTCGCCGGCGGCGAGCGCCTGCATCACCGGCTGCTCGGGCATATAGGTCTGGATCAGCACGCGGCCCGGCCGCTCGGCGCGCCCGGCGCGGCCGGCGACCTGGTGCAGCAGCTGATAGGTCCGCTCGGCGGCGCGCAGATCGCCGCCGCTCGAGGCCGAGATCGGCATCGACCACGCCGACCAGCGTCAGCATCGGGAAATGATGGCCCTTGGCGACGATCTGGGTGCCGATCAGCACGTCGTAGCGGTGCGCCGCCATCGCGTCGGCGAGTTCGGCGGCGGCGCGCGGCCCGGGCAGCAGGTCGCTGACCATCAGCGCGACGCGCGCCTCGGGAAACCGCGCCGCGACCTCCTCGTTCAGCCGCTCGACCCCCGGCCCGCACGGCACCAGCGTTCCGGCGGCGAGGCATTCCGGGCAGAACGCCGGCACCGGCGTCGGCATAGCCGCAATGATGGCATTGCAGCCGGCCGGTGAAGCGGTGCTCGACCAGCCAGGCGGTGCAGCTCGGGCATTGGAAGCGGTGGCCGCAGGCGCGGCACAGGGTCAGCGGCGCATAGCCGCGGCGGTTGAGGAACAGCAGCGCCTGCTCGCCGGCCGCCAGCGTCTCGTGCAGCGCCGTCGACCAGCGGCGGCGACAGAAAGCGCCCGGCGGTCAGCCGCTCCTTGCGCATGTCGATCGAGCGCGATCGTCGGGCAGTGCTCGCCGCGGCATGGCGGCGCGGCAGATGCACCCGCTCGTAGCGGCCGCGCGCGACGTTGACGACGGTTTCGAGCGACGGCGTCGCCGACACCAGCACGATCGGGATCTGCGCCAGCGAGGCGCGCAGCACCGCCATGTCGCGCGCCTGGTAGCAGACGCCGTCTTCCTGCTTGTAGGAGGGGTCGTGCTCCTCGTCGACGACGATGAGGCCCGAGTTCGGGGAACGGCAGGAACAGCGCCGAGCGCGCGCCGACGACGACGCGCGCGCGGCCGGCGGCGACCGCCCGCCAGGTGTCGCGCCGCTGCGGTCTGGCCGATGTCGGAATGCCATTCCGCCGGCGGCGCGCCGAAGCGCCGGCGGAAGCGGTCGAGCCATTGCGCCGACGAGCGCGATCTCCGGCAGCAGCACCAGCACCTGCCGGCCGGCGGCCAGCGCCGCGGCGATCGCGGCGAAATAGGTCTCGGTCTTGCCCGAGCCGGTGACGCCGTCGAGCACGGTGACGGTGAAGCCGCCGCCGTCGACCCGCTCGACGAGGCGCTCGCGGCGCGCGCTCTGGTCGGGCGACAGCGGCGGGCCGGCGGCGTGCCAATCGGGCGTGCTCGACGCGCGGCGGCTCGGCCGGCAGCCAGATGCTCGGCGGCAAGGCCGGCGGCGATCAGCCCGCGCACCACCGCCGGCGCCGCAGCCGGCGCGCCGCGCCGTCTCGGCGATCGCGCAGGCCGGGCCGTCGCGCAGCGACTTCGAGCACGCGCCGCCGCGCCGGCGTCAGCTTCTTCGACGGCCGGCTTCGGCGAGCGCCGCGAGCCCGGCCGCGGTGATCGCGCAGACCCGGCGCGGCGCCGGCGGCAGCAGCGCCTCCTCGACGCTCATCGCCATGCGCAGCACCGTGCCCGGCGGCGCCAGCGTGTAGCCGGCGACGCGGTCGATAAAGCGGCGCAGCTCCGGCCGGCAGCGGCGGCGTCGGCAACACTTCGACGATCGGCTTCAGCCGCTCGGCCGGCGACCTCGTCGCCCTCGCCCTCCCAGACGACGCCGACCAGTCGCCGCGGTCCCGAGCGTCGACCCGGACAAATCTGCCGGGCTCCGGCGCCGTCGCCCTCGTCGGCGCGCAGGTAATCGAGCGGCTCCGGCAACGGCAGCGGCAGCAGCACCCGCAGCCGGCTGCCGCCGGCCGCTGGCGGCCTCGTCGGCGGCGCAGGTTGGCAGGGCAATCGGCCATCGGCTACACTCGCTGCGCATGCGCATCGTGCACGCACGCAGAGCGGCGGCATCGGTCTCGTACGTCCCGACACCGGTTGCGGGTAGCAGCGCCATGGTCGACCGTCCCGCGCGACAAGACCGCAGCGCGACCGCCGCGCGGCGCCGGAGGCCGACGCGTGCGGCGCCGCAGCCGCCGAAGCGCGAGATCGAGCGGCCGCGATGTCATCGCCTATCTGCGCCGGCATCCCGATTTCCTCGACGAGCATCCCGAGGCGCTGCGGCTGCTGCGCGCGCCGACGCCGCGAGATCGGCGAGGGTGTCGTCGATTTCCAGCATTTCCACGATCGAGCGGCTGCGCCGCGAGCTCGACGCGCCTCAATCTCGAACACCGCACCCTGATCGCCGCCAGCCGCGGCAATCTGGCGAGCCAGGGCCGGGTGCACAAGGCGGCGCTGGCGATCCTGGCGGCGCCGAGCTTCGAGCAGCTGCTGCAGATCGTGACGACCGATCTCGCGGTGCTGCTCGATGTCGATGTCGTGACGATCGGGGTCGAGAGCAGCGCCGGCGCCGGCGCCGCCGGCTCAGCCTGCACGGCATCCATCTGCTGAAGGCCGGCACGGTCGATGCGCTGCTCGGCGCCGAGCGCAGGCGTGCTGCTGCGAGGCCGAGATGCCGCGGCGATCCGGCGCTGTTCGGCGGCGCCGCCGGGCTGGTGCGCTCGCAGGCGCTGCTGCGCGCTGCGCTTCGGCCGCGGCGCGCCGGTCGGGCTGCTGTGCATCGGCACGCGCAAGCCGGGCCGCTTTCATCCCGGGCTCGGCACCGAGCTGCTGAGCTTTCTCGCCCGCGTCGTCGGCATCACGATCGCGCAATGGCTGAACCCGCGCGGATAGACGCGGCGCCGAGCGACTGCCACCGGGCAGCGCCATTTCCCACTCTTCCCGAGCCGCTGCCGCTGGCGCGCTTTCCGGCGGCCGAGGATCTTGCGCGCGGCGATCGGGCTGTGGCTCGCCTGGCTCGCCGGCGAGCGGCGCGCCTCGGCCGCACACCATCGCCGCCTATGGCCGCGATCTCGCCGCCTTTCTCGATTTCCTGACCGAGCATCTCGGCGAGACTGCCGGAGCCTCGCGCTGACTTTCGGCGGCCTGCAGCCCGGCCGATTTCCGCGCCTATCTGGCGCATCGCGCGGCGCGAGGCGCGAGCGCACGCTCGATCGCGCGCGGCCTGTCGGTGGTGCGCGGCTTCGTGCGCTTTCTCGAGCGGCGCAGGCTCGGCGGCGAGCCCGGCGCTGGCGCGTGCTGCGCGCGCCGAAACTGCCGCACAGCGTGCCGAAGCCGCTGACCGTCGCCGATGCCGCCGACGTCGATCGAGGCGCCGGCGCGCTGGCGCGCAGCGTCTGGCAGGCCAAGCGCGACATCGCGATCCTGACGCTGCTCTACGGCTGCGGGTTGCGGATCTCCGAGGCGCTCGGCCTGACGCGCGCGCGAGGCGCCGCGCGGCGAGGTCGCTCACGATCACCGGCAAGGGCCGCAAGCAGCGGCTGTGCCGGTACTGCCGGCGGTGCGCGAGGCGGTCGCCGATTATCTCGCCGCCTGCCCCTATCCGCTCGACCGGCGACGGGCCGCTCTTCGTCGGCGCGCGCGGCGGCCCGCTCAACCCGCGCCTCGTGCAGCGCCAGATGCAGACGCTGCGCGGCATGCTCGGCCTGCCCGAGACCGCGACCCCGCACGCGCTGCGCCACAGCTTTGCGACGCATCTGCTGGGCGGCGGCGGCGATCTGCGGGCGATCCAGGAACTGCTCGGCCACGCCAGCCTGTCGACGACGCAGCGCTACACCTCGGTCGAGACCGAGCACCTGCTCGCCGTCTACGACGCCGCGCACCCGCGCGCCCGGCAGATGCCGGGGGTAGACAGCAGGTCAGATGTGGATGGCGCGGCCATCGACGGCGAGCGCGGCTTCCTTGATCGCTTCGTTCAAGGTCGGGTGGGCGTGGCAGGTGCGGGCGATGTCCTCGGCCGAGGCGCCGAACTCCATCGCGAGCGCCGCCTCGGCGATCATCGTGCCGGCGTCGGGGCCGATGATGTGGACGCCGAGCACGCGGTCGCTCGCGGCATCGGCGAGGATCTTGACGAAGCCCTCGGTGTCGCCGTTGGCGCGGGCGCGCGGCGTTGGCGGTGAACGGGAATTTGCCGACGCTGTATTCGACGCCGGCTGCCTTCAGCTCCTCCTCGGTCTTGCCGACCGAGGCGACCTCGGGCCAGGTGTAGACGACCGCCGGGATCGCGTCGTAATCGACCTGCGGCTTCTGGCCGGCGAGGATCTCGGCGACGGCGATGCCTTCCTCCTCGGCCTTGTGCGCCAGCATCGGGCCGGCGGATCACGTCGCCGATCGCGTAGATGCCGGCGACGTTGGTGGCGAAATCCGTCGTCGACGGTGATGCGGCCGGCGGCGTCGCGCGCGACGCCGAGCGTCGTCGAGCCCGAGCCCGTCGGTGAACGGCCGGCGGCCGATCGCGACCAGCACGACATCGGCCGTCAGCTCTCGCGCTCGCCGCCGGCGGCCGGCTCCAGCTCGCAGCGCGACCGCCGTCGTTGCCGGCGTCGCCGCCGACCACCTTGGTGCCGAGCCTGAACGCGATGCCCTGCGCGCGTCAGCACGCGCTGCAGTGCCGGCCCGAGCTCGCGATCCATGCCGGGCAGGATGCGGTCGAGGATACTCGACGACCGTCACCTTGGCGCCGAGCCGCGCGCCACACCGAGCCGAGCTCGAGCCCGATATAGCCGCCGCCGATCACGACAGGCGCTCCGGCACGCGGTCGAGCGCCAGCGCGCCGGTCGAGGAGACGATGCGCTTCTCGTCGATCGTCGACGCCCGGCAGCGGCATGCTTTCCGAGCCGGTGGCGATGATGATCGCGCCGGCCTCGACCTCGCGCGCGCGCCGTCCGAGCCGTCGACGACGACCCGGCCCGGCGCCGCGATCGCGGCCTGCCCTTGAGCCAATCGACCTTGTTCTTGCGGAACAGGAACTCGACGCCGCGGGTCAGCGTCGTCGACGACCTTGTCCTTGCGCGCCATCATCGCCGCGAGATCGAGCGCCGACCTCGCCGATCTTGATGCCGTGCTCGGCCAGCGCGTGCTCGGCCTCGGCGAATTTCTCCGACGATTGCAGCAGCGCCTTCGACGGGATGCAGCCGATATTGAGGCAGGTGCCGCCGAGCGTCTCGCGGCTGTCGACGCAGGCGGTGCTGCATGCCGAGCTGCGCCGCGCGGATCGCCGCGACATAGCCGCCCGGCCCGGCGCCGATCACGACGACATCGTAGGGATCGGCTCATGGCTCACCCGCAGGATGGTTCACGTCGCAAGCTTAAACAACGATGCCCCCGCCCGTTATCGTCATTGCGAGCGCAGCGAAGCAATCTCGCTCCGGTTCGGCGACGTCGAGATTGCTTCGCTAGCTCGCAATGACGCGTCCGGCATTCACAGATCCAGCAGGAAGCCGCCGGCCCCGGGACTCGTCAGCGGCTCCGCTCCGGCTTTGAAAGCGCGGAGGTCTCGGGTTTGTGCACCGAGCGGCGCCGAACCCGGGTTTTGCCGGCGATCTCAGCGTATATCGCATCCGGAGCCAGATCGGGACCGTTGGGCCAGCACACAGCGCCGTAATCATCGATGGCGACCTGCCGGAAAACCAACTCGTCGCGCAGCGGCTCGAACACCTCGCCGACGAGTTCCTGGGACAGGTCGACGGTTCCCGCGACCCCATCATCAAATTCGACCCGAAGCCGGTAATTCGGAAGTGGGGTGACCCGGATCACGCGATTTATCATGAACCTCACTCCAGCGGCTTCAAATCATTGAGGCGTTTACGTTGCTCTGCCAGGCTCCAGTTATCGAGTAGCTCGCTCTGGCGTAGTTCAGCCCAATCCAACACCAGGCCGAGGGCTCGACGTGGTAAATAACCCGACATAATTGATAAGGATTGTATGTCAATCTTCGCTTCGTGTTCCTGATAGATTGCATGAAAATGCGGAGGCCGATGATCTCTGTAGTACATCCGAATGACAATCCCGAAGAATGCGCTTATTGTCGGCACGGCTTTTTAGCGCGCCTAAATATCGAACAGGAGGCGCGAGGGGTCCTCGACGCATTCCTTGATGCGCACCAGGAAGCTGACCGCCTCGCGGCCGTCGATGAGGCGGTGGTCGTAGGTGAGCGCGACATACATCATCGGCCGGATCTCGATCTTGTCGCCGACCGCGACCGGGCGCCGCTCGATCTTGTGCATGCCGAGGATCGCCGATTGCGGCGGGTTGAGGATCGGCGTCGACAGCAGCGAGCCGTAGACGCCGCCGTTCGAGATCGTGAAGGTGCCGCCCGACAGATCCTCGATCGTCAGCTTGCCGTCGCGCGCCTTGTGCCCGAGCGCGGCGATCGTCCTTCTCGATCTCGGCGAAGCTCATGGCGATCGGCGTCGCGCACCACCGGCACGACCAGCCCCTGCTCGGTGCCGACCGCGACGCCGATGTCGTAGTGGTTCTTGTAGACGATGTCGTCGCCGTCGATCTCGGCGTTGACCGCCGGAATTCCTTCAGCGCGACGATCGCCGCCTTGACGAAGAACGACATGAAGCCGAGCCGCACGCCGTGCTTCTTCTCGAAGCCGTCGCGCTAGCGCTCGCGCAGCGCCATCACGCCCGCTCATGTCCATCTCGTTGAAGGTGGTCAGCATCGCGGCGGTGTTCTGCGCCTCCTTCAGGCGCTCGGCGATGCGCCGGCGCAGCCGCGTCATGCGCACCCGCGTCTCGCGCTCGGCCGCGACGCTCGCGCGGCGGCGCGCGGCGCGGGCGCCGGGGTCGGCTGCGGCGGCGGGCTCGCGGCGCGCCGCGGTCGCGCGCGGCGAGCACGTCGGCCTTGGTGATGCGGCCGTCCTTGCCGGTCGGGGTGATCGCCGCGACGATCGAGCACCGCTCTCGGCGACCAGCTTGCGCACGGCCGGGCCCGAGCGCTCGAGCGCCGTTGCCGCGCACCCGCCCTCTCCGCTGCGCGCGAGCGGTCGCTCGGCGCCGCCTGCGCCACTTGCCCTCCCCCGCTCGCGGGGGAGGGCTTGGCGGGCGACGGGGCCGCCGCCGGGCTTGGCGGCTGCGGGCTTCGCCGCGCCGTCGCCGATGCGGCCGAGCACGGCGCCGACCGGGACGTTGGCGCCTTCGGCGGCGAGGATCTCGGTGAGCGTGCCGGCGGCCGGCGCGCGGACCTCGAGCGTCACCTTGTCGGTCTCGAGCTCGACCACCGGATCGTCGACGCGCGACCGCCTCGCCGGGTGCTTCAGCCAGCGCGCGACCGTCGCCTCGGTCACCGATTCGCCGAGCGTCGGGCACCTTGATCTCGCCGGCCATCGCGCGCGCCTCACGCCGCCAGCGCGTCGTCGACCAGCCGCGCCTGCTCCTCGGCGTGGCGCTTGAACAGCCCGGTCGCCGGCGAGGCCGCCTCGGCGCGGCCGACATAGCGCGGGCGCTTGGCCGCGATGTCGAGCCGGCCAGCACGTGCTCGATGCGGCGGTCGACGAAATTCCAGGCGCCCATGTTCTGCGGCTCCTCCTGGCACCACACGACCTCGGCGTTGCGGTAGCGCGCCAGCACCTTGCCGAGCGCTGCTGAACGGGAACGGATAGAGCTGCTCGAGCCGCATCATCGCGACGTCCGTCGATCGCCGCGTTCTCGCGCGCGCGCCTCGACGCAGGTCGAAATACACCTTGCCGCTGCACAGCACGACGCGGCGCACCTTGTCGTCCGGCGCGATCGGTCTCGATCTCGTCGATGATGCGGTGGAAGGACGTGCCCGGCCCCATCTCCGCCGAGCGGCGAGGCGACCTCCGTGGCGCGCAGCAGCGATTTCGGCGTCGACGATGACCAGCGGCTTGCGGAAATTGCGGCGCATCTGCCGGCGCAGCGCGTGGAAATAATTGGCCGCGGTGGTCAGGTTGCAGACCTGCATGTTGTCCTCGGCGCAGAGCTGCAGATAGCGCTCGAGCCGGGCCGAGGAATGCTCCGGCCCCTGCCCTTCATAGCCGTGCGGCAGCAGCAGCACCAGGCCCGCTCATGCGCAGCCACTTGGCTTCGCCCGAGGACGATGAACTGGTCGATGATGACCTGCGCGCCGTTGGCGAAATCGCCGAACTGCGCCTCCCACAGCACCAGCGCGTCGGATCGGCGAGGCTGTAGCCGTATTCGAAGCCGAGCACCGCCGCCTCCGACAGCGGGCTGTCGATGATCTCGAACGGCGCCTGCCCGTCGCGCACATGGTTGATCGGGACGTAGCGCTCCTCGGTCTCCTGGTCGACCAGCACGGCGTGGCGCTGCGAGAAGGTGCCGCGGCCGCTATCCTGGCCGCGACAGGCGCACATGCGTGCCCTCGGCGCACAGCGTGCCGAACGCCAGCGCCTCGGCGGTCGCCCAGTCGATGCCCTCGCCGGTCTCGATCGCCTGCGCGCTTCGCGTCGAGCTGGCGCGCGATCTTGCGGTTGAGGTTGAAGCCCTCGGGCACGCGTGACGAGCGCCGTGCCCGACCTCGCGCAGGAGTTCGAGCGGCACGCGCGGTCTCGCCGCGGCGGTCGTCGTCCGGGCGCCGGCTCGAGCCCGGCCCAGGCGCCTTCGAGCCAATCGGCCTTGTTCGGGCGATAGCTCTTGGCGCGCCTCGAACTGCGCTTCGAGCTCGGCGACGAAATCCGCTCGCCATCGCCTCGACCTCGGCTTCGCCGAGGACGCCCTCGGCGACGAGGCGCTCGGCATAGATCTGCGCGCGTCGTCGGATGGCGCGGCGATCGCGCGGTACATCAGCGGCTGGGTGAAGGCCGGCTCGTCGCGCCTCGTTATGGCCGTGGCGGCGATAGCAGAACATGTCGATGACCACGTCCTTCTTGAATTGCTGGCGGAATTCGGTCGGCGATGCGCGCGACCTGGACCACCGCCTCGGGATCGTCGCCGTTGACGTGGAAGATCGGCGCCTGGATGCCCTTGGCGACGTCGGAGGGATAGGGGCTGGAGCGCGCATAGGACGGGCTGGTGGTGAAGCCGATCTGGTTGTTGACGACGATGTGGATCGTGCCGCCGGTGCGGTAGCCCCGAGCTCGGACAGCTCCAGCGATTCGGCGACCAGCCCCTGGCCGGCGAAGGCGGCGTCGCCATGCATCAGGATGCCGACGACCTGCCTGCGCGCTCGGTGTCGCCGCGCTGGCGCTGCTTGGCGCGCACCTTGCCGAGCACGACCGGATTGACCGCTTCGAGATGCGACGGGTTGGCGGCCAGCGACAGATGCACGGTGCGTGCCGCCGAACTCGCGGTCGGTCGAGGTGCCGAGATGGTACTTGACGTCGCCCGAGCCCTGCACGTCGCTCGGGATTGGCGGCGTTGCCCTGGAATTCGGAGAAGAGCGCGGCGAACGGCTTGCCCATGAAGTTGGCGAGCACGTTGAGCCGGCCGCGATGCGGCATGCCGATCACCAGCTCCTTGCATGCCGAGCTGGCCGCCGCGCTTGATGACCTGCTCCAGCGCCGGGATCAGCGACTCGCCGCCTTCGAGGCCGAAGCGCTTGGTGCCGGTGTAGCGCCGGTCGAGAAAGCGCTCGAAGGTCTCGGCCGCGGTCAGGCGCTCGCAGGATCGCCGCTTGCCGGTCGCGGGTGAACTTCGGGCGGTTGTCGCGGCGTCTCGATGTGCTCCTGGATCCATTGGCGCTCGCCGAGCTCCTGGATGTGCATGTATTCGACGCCGATCTTGCCGCAATAGGTCTCGCGCAGCAGCGCCGAGGATCTCGCGCAAGCGTCGCGCGCTCGAGGCCCAGCAGGTCGTTGATGAAGATCGGCCGGTCGAGATCGGCCTCGGTGAAGCCGTAGGTCGCGGGATCGAGCTCGGGATGCGTGCGCGCTGCTTCGAGCCCGAGCGGATCGAGATCGGCTTCGAGATGGCCGCGCACGCGATAGGCGCGGATCAGATTCAGCGCCCGGATCGAATTCGATCGCCGCCTGCCTCCGCCGCCGCGCCGTTGGGCCGCGGCGTCGGGGCGTCACCGGTGCCGATGATGTGCGGCGCCGGCCGGCCCCAGGGCGGGCCGGCGCTCCGCCGCAGCCTCGTCCGCGAGCTCGGCGAAGAACCCGCGCCAGCTCGCATCGACCGACCCGGGATCGTCGAGATAACGGGCGTACAGCTCGGCGATGAACTCGGCGTTGGCGCCGGACAGAAACGTCGTCCCGTCCAGATCAGCCATCCGCAACCCTTGGCCTGTTGCAGCCGCGGGCGGCCCTCACCCGCCCGGCGCGTCAGGCCGGGTGGGTGAGGCCGCCTGCCCGCAGGCGATATATAGGCGGGGAGACGATTTGGTTCAGCGCCTCTCGGCGGCTCAGCTCAGAACGGGGGATACATGAACCATTCGGGCGGCGGCTCGGCCTCCGGCCGACACGGTCCGGGGGGAGCAGCCTGTCCAATGCCGCCATTGCTCTTCGCATTACCCGGCGCATTGCGCTTCGCGAGCTCGGCACCGTCGCCCGATGCGAAATTTTGCGCCATGATCGAGATTATCGCCATCATTCCCTCCAGAACGGCTTGTTGACTTCGCGCCAGACGTCGATCCGGGTAATGCCGATATCCTTCAGCATCCGGTCGTCCAGCGTAGCCAGCGCGGCGCGGCTGCGGCTGCGATGGCGCCACTTGCGCAATGCCTCCGAAATCATGTGCGGGGCTATTGCTCAGCCAATGCGGCAACCCCCGTCTTTTGGCCTGCTGTCGAACGTCATCGAACCAGCGGCCGGTCGCCGCCATCGCTACAGTCTTCATCCTGATTCTCCGACCAAAGAAGCAATCTAAGGATTGCGCAATCGCCGCTCTATCCGGTTATTGCGGTCTCATTCCTCGCCAATAATTATGGGAGCAGCGCAGCGGGCGCGCGATCACGATCGCTTCGGCGTCGACCGAAGGTTTTTTTCTTATTGCCGGCAGCGTCCGCGCGCAGTGCCGATCAGTCGCAACACGTTATTGAGCAGCCGTCCTCGCCAATGCGGCGACGGGCCGAGACGATTACGAGAGAGCGGTCAGGCGCGTAGAGCTGATAAGCGCAGCGTATCCGCGTCGTGACGCATCGCGCTGGATTCACAGTCTCTGCGAAACCGCAGATCGAGACCGGCGGAATACGCTGCGCTCTTCCGCCTTACGGTTCGGAAATCGTAGCGAGCGGTCAGCCCTTCAGCACCTCGCGCATCGTCGTGCCGATCGCGGCGGGCGATTCGGCGACCGTGATGCCGGCGCTCCTCATCGCCTCGATCTTGTCGCCGGCGCCGCCCTTGCCGCCGGAGATGATCGCGCCGGCATGGCCCATGCGGCGGCCCGGCGGCGCGGTCGACGCCGGCGATGAAGCCGACCATCGGCTTCTTGCGCGTCGCGCGCGATTGAACTGCGGCGGCCGTCTTCCTCGGCGGCGCCGCCGATCTCGCCGATCATGACGATCGCCTGCGGTCTCGTCGTCGGCGAGGAACATCTCGAGCACGTCGATGAAATCGGTGCCGTTGACCGGGTCGCCGCCGATGCCGACGCAGGTCGACTGGCCGAGCCCGGCCGCGGTGGTCTGCGCCACCGCCTCGTAGGTCAAGGTGCCGGAGCGCGAGACGATGCCGACCTTGCCGCGGCGATGGATGTGGCCCGGCATGATGCCGATCTTGCATTCGTCGGGGGTGATGACGCCGGGGCAGTTCGGCCCGATCAGCCGCGTCTTCGAGCCGGCGAGCGCGCGCTTGACGCGCACCATGTCGAGCACCGGGATGCCCTCGGTGATGCAGACGACCAGCGCGATCCCGGCGTCGATCGCCTCGAGGATCGCGTCGGCGGCGAAGGGCGGCGGCACGTAGATGACGCTGGCGTTGCCCCCGGTCTGCGTCGCGCGCCTCGTGCACCGTGTCGAACACCGGCAGGTCGAGATGCCGGCGTGCCGCCTTTGCCGGGCGTGACGCCGCCGACCATCTTGGTGCCGTAGGCGATCGCCTGCTCGGAATGGAAGGTGCCCTGCGCGCCGGTGAAGCCCTGGCAGATGACCTTGGTCTCGGCGTCGACGAGGACCGACATCACGCCGCCTCCTCGACCGCCTGCGACGACCTTCTGCGCGGCGTCGGCGAGATTCGTCGGCGGAGATGATCGGCAGGCCGGATTGGCTGCAGGATCTTCTTGCCGAGCTCGACATTGGTGCCTTCGAGCCGCACCACCAGCGGCACGTGCAGATTGACCTCGCGCGCCGCGGCGACGACGCCCTCGGCGATCACGTCGCAGCGCATGATGCCGCCGAAGATGTTGACCAGGATGCCCTCGACGTTCGGGTCGGAGAGGATCAGCTTGAAGGCGGCGGTCACGCGCTCGTGCGTCGCGCCGCCGCCGACATCGAGGAAATTGGCCGGGCTGCCGCCATAGCAGCTTGATGATGTCCATCGTCGCCATGGCGAGCCCGGCGCCGTTGACCATGCAGCCGATATTGCCGTCGAGCTTGACGTAGTTGAGCGCGTGCTTGCCGGCTTCGAGCTCGGTCGGGTCCTCCTCGTCCTCGTCGCGCAGCGCCTCGATGTCCGGGTGGCGGAAGAGCGCGTTGTCGTCGAAGCCCATCTTGGCGTCGAGCGCGACCAGCTCGCCGGCGCCGGTGACGACCAGCGGGTTGATCTCGACGACCGAGGCGTCGAGCTCGCTGAAGGCGCGGTAGAGCGCGGTCACGAACTTGACGATCGGCGCTGACCTGCGGCGCCTTCGAGGCCGAGCCCGAAGGCGATGTCGCGGCGCGTGGAAGGGCTGGATGCCGGTCGCCGGGTCGATCGCCACGCTGAGGATCTTCTCCGGCGCGTGGCCGCCACCTCCTCGATCTCCATGCCGCCTTCGGTCGAGGCCATCAGCGTGATGCGGCCGGTGTCGCGGTCGATCAGCATGCCGAGATAGAGCTCGCGCGCGATGTCGCAGCCCTCCTCGACATAGACGCGCTTGACCTCGCGGCCCGGCCGGCCCGGTCTGGTGGGTGACCAGCTTCTTGCCGAGCATGCCGCGCGCCGCCGCGGCGGCTTCCGCCTCGGTGCGCACGAGCTTGACGCCGCCCGCCTTGCCGCGGCCGCCGGCGTGGATCTGCGCCTTGACGACCCAGACCGCGCCGCCCAGCTGCCGCGCCGCCGCCGCGGCCTCGGCCGGCGGTGTAGGCGACCTGGCCGCGCGGCACCGCGACGCCGAATTTCGCGAGCAGCTCCTTCGCCTGGTATTCGTGGATGTTCATTTCGCGCCTACCCGGTTTCCCTGGCCGTCATTGCGAGCGCAGCGAAGCAATCTCGATCCGCCGTCGCGATGCCCATCGAGATTGCTTCGTCGCTGCGCTCCTCGCAATGACTGCGTTGTCAGCCCAGCACGCCCATCTTCTTGGCGACATCGACCAGCTCGCGCACCGCGCCGACCGATTTGTCGAACGCCGCCTTCTCGTCGCGGTCGAGCGCGATCTCGACGATGCGCTCGACGCCGCCGGCGCCGATCACCACCGGCACGCCGACATAGAGGTCCTGACGCCGTATTGGCCGGTCGAGCCAGCGCCGCGCAGGGCAGGACCCGCTTCTTGTCGCGCAGATAGGCCTCGGCCATCGCGATCGCCGCGCTGGCCGGGGCGTAGAACGCCGAGCCGGTCTTCAGCAACTTGACGATCTCGGCGCCGCCGTCGCGGGTGCGCTGGACGATCGCGTCGAGCCTTTGCCTGGTCGTCCAGCCCATCTTGACGAGATCCGGCAGCGGGATGCCGGCGACGGTCGAATAGCGCACCAGCGGCACCATCGTGTCGCCGTGGCCGCCGAGCACGAAGGCGGTCACGTCCTCGACCGAGACGCCGAATTCCTCGGCCAGGAAATAGCGGAAGCGGGCGCTGTCCAGCACGCCGGCCATGCCGACGACGCGGGTCGGCGGCAAGCCGCAGGCCTCGCGCATGACCCACACCATCACGTCGAGCGGGTTGGTGATGGTGATGACAAAGGCCTCGCGGGCAGTGCTGCTTGATCGCGCGCCGACCTGGCCGACGACCTTGGTGTTGATGCCGATCAGATCGTCGCGGCTCATGCCGGGCTTGCGCGGGATGCCGGCGGTGACGATCACGACATCGGCGCCCTCGATCGCGGCGTAGTCGTTGCTGCCGGTGATGTCGGCGTCGTAGCCCTCGACCGGCCGGCCCTGGATGATGTCGAGCGCCTTGCCCTGCGGCACCCCGTCGACGATGTCGAACAGCACGACGTCGCCCAGCTCCTTGAGCCCGGCCAGCAGCGCCAGCGTGCCGCCGATCTGCCCGGCGCCGATCAGCGCGATCTTCTTGCGTGCCATGCCTCTCGCCTCGCCTCTCGGGTCATCCCGGCGCCGTGCCCGGGCGGCGCGCGTCTTACCGCGAATTGGGGGGATCGGCAAGGCGGGGACCATAACCCGGGTTGTCGGATGGGTGCAGCCGCCGTATCTATCGCCGCGACGCGGGTCCTCACTCGAGAGGCGTTTCCCGCTGTCGGCCATGACGGATGTCGATGATCTCGATATCGCCGTTGCGCTCGCGATAGGTCAGGACATAAGGCGCCACCACCAGCCGGCGTGTGTCGGCAACCGGGCCGGCGCGGCCGCTCAGCGGATGCTCGATCAAGTGACGATGGGCGTCGTCAATTCTCTGCAGCAGTCTTCGCGTGGCGGTGGGTCCCTGCTTCCGGCGAGGTAGGCGACTCTCGACAAGCCAGGCCTGTGCGCGCGGTGATAGTATCACGCGCCGCGGCATCAACGCGCCGCGTTTCGCCTCGCCTTGCGCGATCTTGTCTTCCATCTCGGCCAGGACGTCATCAAAAGGCATGCCCTCGCCGCGATCCGCTCGGCGATCCCTTGCTGCACGTCGAGGATCCCGGCGCCCTCATCCGCGAGATATCGGCGAACCGCGCGAGGCACACCCAGGAGCGCGGCCGCTCGATGGCCGCCGCGATTGTCGAGTTTCTCAGCACGTCTGCCGGAACCCTAATCGAAATCGGAACCGCGCCGGCGTCATCGGGCATGACGTTTCTCCGTATGCATCAGTCTACCGTGTAATACAATGTAGCGTGATGTAAGTCCAGGCGTTCCTCACCGACGCCGGGCGGTTGGCGATGTAATCCTCGCTCTGCATTTCCATCAGGCGCGAGACGGTGCGCTGGAATTCGAAGCTGCCGTCGCCCTCGACATAGATCTCCTCGGGCGGCGTCTCGGCCGAGGCGATCAGCAGGGTGCGCGCCTCGTAGAGCGTGTCGATCAGGATGTGGAACCGCTGCGCCTCGTTGCGCTCCGGCGGGCCGAGGCGCGGGATGCCTTCGACGATGATCGCCGCGAAGCGCTCGGCGAGCGCGAGGTAGTCGACCGCGGAAGGGGCGGCTGCGCACAATTCGTCAAAGGTGAACCAGGCGACGTTGCCGGCAGCGCGCGGCACGACCAGCGGCCGGGCCATCACGGTCAGCGTCTCGCGTGGCCGCCGGCGCCCTCGGTCAGCTCGGCGAAGGCGCGGCGAGCGCGCGGTGCGCCGCGGCGTCGAGCGGGTGGTGATAGATCGGCTTGCCGAGCATCCGCGCCAGCCGGTAATCGCGGCCGCTGTCGAGCTCGACCACGTCGAGCTTGCTGCTAGCAGCGCGATGAACGGCAGAAACCGGTCGCGCTGCAGCCCGTTTTCGTAGAGCCGCTCGGGGTGCGCGGTTCGAGGTGGCGACGACGACGTCGCCGGCCTCGAACAGCGCGCGGAACAGCCGCTCCAGGATCATCGCGTCGGCGATGTCGTTGACCTGGAACTCGTCGAAGCACAGGAGCGTCGCCTCGGCAGCGATGTCGTGCGGCAACCTGTGCGATCGGCTCGCGGGCTCGTGGCGCGGCGCTCGCGTTCGATGCGGTCGTGGACCTCGAGCATGAAGGCGTGGAAATGCACCCGCCGCTTCTTGGCGACCGGCGCGGTGGCGAAGAACATATCCATCAGCATCGATTTGCCGCGCCCGACCGGGCCGCAGAGGTAGAGCCCGTCCGGCGCCGCGCCGTTGCTTTCGGCGAGCCCGAAGCGGCCGAGCCAGCCGCGCGCGCCGTGCTCCGGCCGGTAATGCACCAGCGCGCGATGCAGGCTCTGCAATTTCTCGATCGCGAGCTGCTGCGCCGGATCGGGCTCGAGCAGCCCGGCTCGGCGGCGCGCGCGGTACAGCGCCATCGGCTCGTGGGCGCCAAACAGAGAATCGGGCATGAAGGCGGATTAAAGAGATAACGCTTTATCGCAAGGGGCGCAAAGGAGGCGCAGAGGGGACGAAGAGACTAGGCGCCTTCGCGTCCTTGGCGCAGCCTCTGTGTCCTTTGCGTTGAAGCGTTGTTTTCTGTTATTTGGCGGCGGTCACCATGATTTCGACCAGCACCTCGGGGCGCGCCAGGTCGGCGCGGACGCAGGCGCGCGCCGGCGGGTTCTCGGGGTCGACCCAGGCGTTCCACACCGAGTTCATGTCGGCGAACAGCGCCATGTCCTTGATCCACAGATTGGCCGCCAGCAGGTTCGATTTGCTGGTCCCCGCCTGGGACAGATAGCCGTCGATCTTGTCGAGGATCTGCTTGGTCTGGCCCTTGATGTCCTGGCTGGTGTCGGCTGGCGGTCAGGCCCGCCAGATAGACCGTGTCGCCGCGCACGACGCAGCGGCTCATGCGCGGGCCCGGCGGCTGGGTGCGTTCGATACGGCGGATGTCTGGCATCGGGCTGTCTCCGATCTGGGCTTGCGGGGGCGGCGAGTGTGGCGCGCCGGCGCGCCGAAGAAAAGCCCTCAGCCGGCGTAGTTGACGATCCGCTTCGGCGATGCTGTGGATGCCGAAGGTAACGAGCGGGCGGTCGCCGAGGGTGCGGAAGGCGTGCACCCGGTTGGCCGGCACCGCGATCGTCACCCCGGGTTCGAGCGCGACGACGGTCGGGTCGCCGTCGAGCCAGGCCTCGCCCCGCCCCTCGATCACGGTCAGGATCTCGACATAGGGATGCGAATGCGGCCGCGTCGCGTAGCCCGGCGGCGAGGTCTGGATGCCGGTGCGCACCGGCATTCCGGCGCCGGTGTCGTCGCCGACGATCGCGCGGTAGGTGGCGCCGCCCGGAAACTCGACCGTGGGCCGCTCGGCGTGGTTGATGACGGTCAGCGCCTCGGGCATCGGGAGATCCTCCATGGCGATTTTGGCGAAACCAGACTATCACGATCCGGCACCGATGGCGCGAGATTGCTTCGTCCCCCGGCTTTCGTGTCATTGCGACCCCGGGACGGCCGCCCGCCAAGGGCGGGCGTTTCGGGGGCAAGCAAACTCGTGCCGGTAGGCCAACAGATGACATCTCTGGCATTGCCGCGGCGGCTCAGCGCGCGGCTGCCGTTTTTCTACGGCTGGGTCGTGCTCGGCTGCATCTGCTGCGCCGGGTTCTCGCGGCAGGGGGCGGCGGTCGCCACCCTGTCGATCTTCGTCGCGCCGCTGACGGGCGAGTTCGGCTGGTCGCGCACCGCGCTGTCGGGGGCGGTGTCGTTGGGCGGCGTGCTGGCGGCGATCGCCGCGCCCTGGCTCGGCCCGTTGCTCGACCGCCACGGTTCGCGGCTGGTGCTGTGCCTGGCGGTGCTGGTGACCGGCACGGCGACGATGCTGCTGTCGCTGACCTCGTCGCTCCTCGTCTTCTACCTGCTGTTCTGCCTGGCGCGGCTGAGCTGGGCGGCGCCCTACGATCTCGGCATCTACGGCGCCGTCAACAACTGGTTCGTCGCCCGCCGCGCCTTCGCCAATTCGATGGCCACGCTGTCGCAGATGGCCGGGCTGGTGGCGATGCCGCTGATCGCCCAGCTGGCGATCGTGCATGACGGCTGGCGCGCCGGCTGGCTGGCGATCGGCGCGACGGTGCTCGTGATCGGCTTTGTCCCGAACTGGCTGCTGCTGGTGCGCCGGCCCGAGGATCTGGGGCTCGTCCCCGACCGGCCGGTGCCGCGCGCCGGCCCGCCGCCGGAAGCCGA
The DNA here is from genome assembly GCA_963744545.1 of uncultured delta proteobacterium. Lineage (GTDB taxonomy): Bacteria > Desulfobacterota > Binatia > Binatales > Binataceae > Binatus. The sequence continues at coordinate 205,229 of CAVUUH010000036.1, read as the reverse complement.
ACCCGCTTTCTCGCGCCGCGAGGCGATGCGCACCCCGGGCTTCTGGCTGCTGCTGCTGTACACGGTGCTGGTCTACCCGGCGCAGGCCGGGGTCAGCCTGCACCAGGCGCCGCACCTGATCGAGCGCGGCATCGATGCGACCGTGGCGGCGATGATCGTCAGCACCTTCTCGCTGATGTCCGCCGTTGCCAGCGCCGCTTGCGCCCTGCTGCCGCGGCGGCTGCCGATCCGCTGGCCGTTGGCGCTGAGCGCGGTGATCATCGCCGCCGGGACGCTGGCCTTGGCCGCTGTCTCATCGGCGGCCGAGGGCTACCTCGCCGGCTCGCTGTTCGGGTTCGGCATCGGCGGCCTGTTGACCCTGCTGCCGATCGCCTGGGCCGATTATTTCGGCCGCGCCAATTTCGGCGCGGTGCGCAGCGTCGCGCTGTCGGCGCAGGTGCTGGCGCAGGCGGCGGGCCCGCTCTATTCCGGCGCGCTGCGCGACTGGACCGGCAGCTACCAGCGCCCGTTGCAGGGTTTTGTCGTGCTGTCGCTGCTCGCCGCCGTCGCCGCGCTCGCCGCATATCGGCCGAGACGGCGGCCGGCGCAGCCGCTAGAGTGAGCCCGGCAGGTCTTGGGGAATCGCGAAATGGCGTTGAAGCGGATGGTCTTGCAGATCGGCATGGGCACCGACATCCGCGGGACCGACTACACCAAGGCGGCGGTGCGCGCCTTGCGCGACGCCTTGTGGCACAACGGGCTCGGCATCGCCGATGCGGTCGGTTTGCCGGTCGATGCGATGCAGGTCGCGGTCAGGATCGGGGTGCCGCGCCCCGACCGCGTGGACCAGGCGGCGGTGCTGGCGGTATTGCCGCACGGCACCGGCACGGTCGAAATCGTCGAAGGCGGCTCGAGATCGTCAACGACGCCGGCACCGGCTCGACGGTCATCGCCAACGCCGCCGCGGTGGTGCGGCTCGACATCCCGTAAGGAGAAGGGCGATGGCGGCGAAGCGCGCGATCCTCGAGATGGGCAGCGGCAACGACCTGCACGGCGGCGACTACACAAAGGCGGCGATCCGCGCGGTCGAGGACGCGATCCACCACAGCTCGCTGACCTTCATCCGCACCCTCGGGATCGAGGCGCGGGCGATGCAGGTCGAGGTCACGATCGGCGTGCAGCGCCCCGAGCGGGTCGACGCCGAGCGCGTCAAGGCGGCATTGCCGCACGGCACCGTGACGGTCAAGGTAGTGAAAGGCGGGCTCGATGTCCCCGACGAGGAGGCCGGCGACACCGCGGTGATCGCCAGCGCCGCCGTCGCGGTCCGGATCGAGGTGCCGCCGGCCCGGCGGTAGACGCTTTCTGTCACCCCGCGAAGGCGGGAATCCGGGGCCAAGGCCGCGATGGTCGCCGTGGACCCCCGCTTGGCGCGGGGGTGACGAATTATAGCTGAAGGAGGAACGGGATGCCGGAAGGTACAGACGTCTTCGAGATCATGAGCACGATGCGGGCGATGCGGCGGCTGAAGCCCGACCCGGTGCCCGACGCGCTGATCCACAAGATCCTGCAGGCCGGCCAATGGGCGCCGCCAGCGGCGGCAACACCCAGCGCTGGCGCTTCCTGGTGGTCAAGGACCCGGAGCGCAAGAAGAAGGTGCAGGTCTACTACAAGCGCGCCTTCGACGAGATCGTCGGCCCGCGCTACGCGATCGAGCCCGCCGCCGCCGGGCTCCGACCCGGAGCGCTACAAGCGCCAGCATGCCGCGGTCGAGTACCTGACCGACCATTACCACGAGGCGCCGGTGTGGATCGTCGCCTGCCTCGAAGACGGCGACGATCTCCGGGCCGCACGCTCAGCCGGCTCCTCGATCTACCCGGCGGTGCAGAACATGCTGCCTGGCGACGCGCGCCCTCGGCCTCGGCACGACGCTGACGACGCGGCACATCCAGCTACGGCAAGGAGGTCGATGCGATCTTCGGCCTGCCGCCCGGCGTACCATTCCTATGCGATCCTGCCGATCGGCTGGCCGATGGGCCGCTTCGGCCCGCTCGGCCGCGGGCCGTTGAAGGACGTCGTCTATGGCGACCATTGGGGCCAGCCCTACCCGGGCCTGTAAGAACAGAAGGAGGGAGACGATGCCGAGAATCCCACCGATCACCAGCAAAGACGACGTCGCCGGCCGCAGCACCATGCCGTCGTCGACGACGTGCTCGGCGTCTTCGGCCAGCGTCCGCGGACCGTTCAGCATGCTGCTGCACAGCCCGGCGCTCGCCGAGCGGATGCTGCAGCTCGTCAAGTTCAACCGCGACGGCACCGTCGTCGAGCCGCAATTGCGCTCGCATCGCGATCCTCGCCTCGGTGCGCGAGAGCGAGGCCGCCTATGTCTGGGCGGCGCAGGTCGGCGCGGCGCGGCGCGCCGGCGTGCCGGAGTCGACGATCGACCTGCTGCGCGCCAAAGGCGACCCCGCGGCGCTCGCGCCCGAGGACGAGCGCGACATCGTCGACCTATATCACGCCAGCTGCTGCGCACCAACCGGGTCGACCAGGCGCTGTTCGACGCGCTCTTGCACCGGCATGGCGCGCGTGGCTGGTCGAGCTGACCGCGGTCGGCGACTACTTCGCGATGCTGTCCGGCATGGTCAACGCCGTTCGAGGTCGCCGCCCCGCCCGACGGCGACAAATTGCCCGGCTGACGGGGTCAGACCCGCGCGCCGGCGGCGGCTCCGACGGAAGCCGATCGCGCAAGCAGCCGATCGAGGCTCCAGCTGCCGCCGCCGGCGATAAAAATATAGAAGAAGATGAAGCAATAGAGGGTCGCCGTCTCACCGCCGTTGACGAGCGGGAAGAAGCTGCGCGCTGCGTAGACCATGAAATAGGCCACGGCCATCTCGCCGGACAGGATGAACGCGACCGCGCGCGTCCAGATGCCGGCCGCGAGCAGTGCGCCGCCGACCAGCTCGAGCAGGCCCGCGAGCCCCGGCACCAAGGTCATCAGCACATAGGGCGCCCGCCGGTCCAGATGCGGGAAGTCGAACACCTTGTTCAGCCCGTGCTCGAAATAGAGCAGGCCGACCATGATGCGCAGGATACTGAGGACGCGCGGCTCCCAGGCGAGCCGCAGGGTGGCGAGATCGGGCACGGGAGCGCCTTTCCTGACATGGCGGTCCTGGCGACCGCGCCCGAAATTGTAAATCGGACGGTTCGGCGCCTCAATTAACGCGTTTGTCAGTTTCGCGCCGATCGCGCACGGCCGCCTGCAAGGCGGCGTCGAGCGCGCCGAGAAAGCGCGAGCGGTCCTGCCGGGTCATCGGGGCGGGGCCGTGGCGGTTGTCGCCGAGCTCGCGCAAATGCCGCGCCAGCTCGCGGCCGGCGAGGGCATTGCCGATATTCGCGTCGGTCCACCGGGTGCCCTTCGGCGATACGGCCTGCGCACCCTTCTTCAAGGCGCGCGAGGCCAGCGGGATGTCGGCGGTGACGCAGACGTCACCGCGGCCGATATGCTCGGCGATCCAGTCGTCGGCCGCATCGGCCTTGTTGTCGACGAAGACCAGCCGCACCTGGCCGCTCGCCGGCGGGCGGATCGGGCGCGACCCGTTGGCGACAACGAGGACGCCGACCCCGAGCCGGGCCGCGACCCGATACACTTCCTCGCGCACCGGGCACGCATCGCCATCGACGTAGATTTCCGTCAACGGCCGCCGTTTGCCGCGGCCAGCTGCGCGATCGCCGATTCCCAGGCGTCGCTCGTGTGGCGGATGTCGTCCGGCGTGTGGGCGAGCGAGACGTAGTATTTCTGCTCGCCCTTCAGGATGCCGCGCTCGCGCAACAGCGCGTTGAAGCGTGCGCATAGTCGGCGTCGCCGCGCGAGCGTGCCGCGATAGTCGCGCATCGGCTCGGTCGCGTGAACACGACGTCGAACAGCGGCGGCTCGCCGATCACCTGCGCCGGCGATGCCGGCCTCGCGTCAGCAGCTCGCCAAGCGCCGCCATCAGCTCGCGGCCGGTGGCGATGGATCTGCTCGTAGGCGCCCGGGCGCCGCAGGATCGTCGAGCGTCGCGAGCCCGGCCGCGGCGGCGACCGGGTTGCCCGACAGCGTGCCGATCTGCATCAGGAAATCCTCGTCGCCGACCTTGGCGCTTGGTCGAAATGCGCCATGATCTCGGCCCGCCCGGCGATCGCCGCCAGCGGGAAGCCGCCGCCGATCACCTTGCCGAGGGTGCAGAGGTCGGGCACGACGCCGTAATATTCCTGCGCGCCGCCATAGGCGAGGCGGAAGCCGGTCACCACCTCGTCGAAGATCAGCGGGATGCCGTTTTCCGCGGTGATCTTGCGCAGCGCCGCGAGAAAGCCGGGCGCCGGCGGGATGATGCGCTGGAACGGCTCGACGATGACCCCGGCCAGCTCGTCCCTGTGCTCGCGCACCAGGCCGGCGACCGCCTCGACATCGTTGAACGGCGCGATCAGCATCTCGTCGCGCACGCTCTTCGGGATGCCGGCCGAATCCGGCACCGGCGCGGGAAATTGCCCGAGCGCTTCGGCGCCAGGCTCATCAGCGAATAATCGCTCATGCCGTGATAGCCGCCCTCGAATTTCAGGATCTTGTCGCGCCTGGTGAAGGCGCGGGCGGCGCGCATCGCGTAGAGATCGGCCTCGGTCCCGGACGAGACGAAGCGCACCTGCTCGGCGCACGGCACCGCCTCGACGATCGCCTCGGCGAGCTCGATGCCGCAGCGGTTGTTGGCGAAGAAGGTCGTGCCCTGGGCGATCTGCGCCTGCGCCGCCTCGGTCACCTCGGGATGGGCATGGCCGACCAGCATCGGCCCCGAGCCGAGCAGGAAATCGACGTATTCCTTGCCGTCCTCGTCCCAGACGCGGCCGCCCTTGCCCTTCGCGGATCACCACCTCGGCCGGCGAAATTGCCGAACGTGCCGCCGGGCAGCACGCGCTTGGCGGTGTTCACCAGGCCCTGTTGGGCCGCCTCTTCGGCCTCGATGGTCACGCGATCTCTCCTCCTTGCCGGCTTTCAGTTCTCGCTTGCCGGCCGGGCCCGGGTCAAGCGCGCCTTCGCCTCGCTCTTCCGAGCGCGTTGACAGCGCGCCGCCGAAGCGTTTGACTTCCGGCGGGGCGCCGATCGACATCGGAGGGGAGCCATAGTGAGGATCGCGTACATTACCCTTCTCTCGGGGATCCTCGCCCGTTCCTGCTCGGCCCGCGCTCCGGGGCGGCGCCGACGGGCCAGGCGGAACGCGTCGACACCCGGTTCGAGATCTTCGGGTTCGCCGGGCTGCACCTGGTCTCCGATCGCACCCGTGTCGAGACCACACCGGGCCGCTATTCGATCGCGATGGATTTGACGACGCGCGGCCTCGCCAGCGTCTTTGTCAACCTGGAAACCCACTCCGAGGTGCATGGCAAGCTGATCGGCGACACGGTGCGCCCGGAGGAATACACCGGGGCGGCCCGCCGCAACGGCGCCGAGCGCCGCAACCGGGTGGAATACGGCCCCGATGGCGCGGTGCTGAGCGCCGTCAGTTCGCCGTCGCCCGAGCGTCCGACATTGGTTGCCGCGGACCACACCCGCGGCACCGTCGATCAGCTGACGGCCTATTTCATCCTCGAGCGCGCGCTGGCGCGCGGCGGCAGCTGTGCGCGCGCGATCCCGGTCTTCGACGGCCGCCGCCGCTACGATCTGCGCTTCGCCGATGCCCCGCCGGTACCGCTCCCCGAGGACGCCGCCCGCCTGTTCTCGGTCCGGTGCGGGTGTGCGAGGTGAACCGCCAGGACCTCGACGGCTACGCCTCCGAGGACCACAGCGAAGGCGCCTACCGCGGCAAGATCTGGTACGCGCTGGTGAACGGCGGCGAGCTGATGGCGCCGGTGCGCATGGAGTTCGACACCGAACTGGGCCTGGTCAAGGGTTACCTCGCCGAGGTGCACGGCGGCGGCATGAACCTGCACCTGATGGATTGAGCAAGCGCCGCGGCGCGGCGCCAGCGAGGCGGCTCGACCATGTGATCGGCGGATCGCGCTGCGCCAGTCGCAAACCGCAGGATTCGCCCCAGAGCCGACGCTCAGAGTGAGCCTTGAGATGGGCAAGTCGGCCCGCCTCGGCCATAATCCGAGATATACCGGATCAATCAGGGCTCGCAATCCATGAGCGACGACAAGGCTCTGGACCATACCGACGATCCGACATGGATATTCGACGTTCCCGATGACGACCACATTGCGCCTCCGGTTGAGACGCGTGAGCAGGAATTGCCTTTCGGCAAGCTCAGCTGGCAAAACTTTGAACGCCTCTGCCACAGGCTGGCGCGCACCGACGGCGATATCGAGCGGTGTCGGCTCTACGGTACCCAGGGTCAGGCGCAGGGCGGTATTGACATCTATGTCAGCCGTAAATCCACGCCGAAATACGCCGTCTGGCAAAGCAAGCGCCACAAGAGATTCTCGCGTCGCAGGTCGAATCCGCGGTAACAGAATTTCTGGTATGGCCGTTGGGCTTCCAAAAGCGACCGCTTTGTGCTCTGCGTTCAGGCGAGTCTACGCGCCACCGATATCGACGAGAAAATAGAGCAATGTCGTGCCCGGCTTCATGGCCGTGCCATTCAATTTGAGCCGCTCGACGGCGAAGAACTTTCGCTTCGCCTCAAAGAGCTGCCCGAGATCGTCGATGATTTTTTCGGACGCGAATGGGCACTGCGGTTTTGCGGCCCGGACGCGGTCAAAATTCTTGCGGAACGACTGCGGCCCATCGAAATCTGAAAAACTGAAGGCCACCTCCCACGGACTTTGTACGCGTCGCATTTTGCGAGCGTCGATCCTGGGGTTCTGAGCCGGTTGCCGCCTTCGAGCGGCGGTAAAATCTCGGTACAGCTTGCCGACCGTTACGTGGCTCCCGATTTCTGGCTGTCGCGAGATGTGGTCCCGCCAAGCCAGGAAGCTGAAGCACCGTCTCGCACAACCGATCCGAGAACAGGCGCTGAGACGCCAATGGTCGGAACGGCAAGACCTGAGCCTCGGCTCCGTCAGGAACGCGAGCGAGTATCCCTCGAAATCTGGCTCGGCGACACAAGCCGCGAGGTTGTGTTGGGGCCTGCCGGTAGTGGGAAGAGCACGCTCCTTCGATACCTCGCGCTCGACATGTTGTCAGCCGATCCGAAGCTTGTCGGGTTGCGCCGCCTCCGGCCGGACTTCATTCCGGTCTGGGTGTCGTTTTCCTTTTGGACGAAATTGATCGCGACCGGAACCCCTAGCTCTCTTTATCGACGCTATTAAAGCGTGGTTCAAGAGACAGGACGAGCCCGAGCTGGTTGTATTGGTGCGTAAGGCGCTCGACGACAAGCGGCTCCTGTTGCTCATAGATGGCATCGACGAATGGGAGAATGAGACGGCGGCTGGTACTGCGCTTACGCTCCTCCAGGCATTCGCCGCACGCCGTTCCATACCCGTCATTATATCCAGCCGGCCTCACGGATATCGACTAATGGGGGGTCTCGACGGCTCGTGGCGGGTGTCCGAAATCGCTCCTCTGACGGTCAGGCAGCAAATTGATCTGGCGACGGCATGGTTCAGATTCTGGACGGCTCGCCTAGTGAAGCCTCCGACAGTCAAAGCCGACGGCAGGCGGCCGATTTCGTTGCGGAACTCCAGGGTAATGGCGCGATTGCCCAACTGGGTGGCACTCCACTCCTGCTCACGGGACTTATCGCACTGAGGCTCGCGAACCTCCAGCTGCCACGAAACCGCTTTCTGGCCTACGCCGAACTGACCAAGCTTCTACTCGAGACACACCCGGTATCGCGCGATCGGGCGGCTTTGGCAGGGTCGCCACGTCATGAACTGGACAACTTCACACGGCAGACGGCTTCTCGCAGCTCTGGCTAATGCAATACAAGCCGGTGAGGAGTCCTCATCGCAAGACGCCATTGAGAGCGATCGCGCTGCACATGTCGTGAGCCAGAGTTCTCAAGCAACAGGTTGGATTGAGTGAACAGGAAGCCCGACAAACGGCGCGCTCCCTCGTTACTCTGGTCGAGGAAGAAATTGGGATTCTCGTGCGGAAATCGCCGCGTGAGATTGGATTTTTTCATCGGGATTCTTCCAGGAATATCTAGCAGCCCAGCATCTGGCCCGTCTCTCGTTTGATGCGCAAGTCGAGTTTGTTAAGGCTCGCTCGGCTGACCCGCGATGGCACGAGGTCGTCCTGTGCCTTTTGTATCAGTTGCAGCGGCCGAATGAGATTGACCGCCTCATCGCGATCATTGACGAGATGGATGGTGGCCCGGAAGTCGTGATGATGCGCGACCGTATGCTCGCGGAAATCGCCTTCGGCGAGTTCAAGCGGACGCCGGGGCTAGCTTAAGCAACTTGCCGAGGATACGTTCGACCGGATAGAAACCAGCAAGTGGCTGCCACCAACTCGCTATGCCTTAGTATCTTATGCGATAGAGGGACTTTTCATCGACTGTACTGGCGCAGCGTGTAAGCGAGAAGCTCACCGAATGGTTTCCCCGCTGGCACAGCTATAGCCTGGTAGATGCCTTCGCGGCGATCGCCGGGTAGGCAGCCTTAAGATGAAGGGATTGCGCCCGTGCTATGGCGCGGCCTGCATGACGAATTTTACGAAGGCAGCCGCGCGGCCGGTATAGCATTGGCTACTCGATACGGCGGTCAACCCGAATACGGCAAGCGCTTATCCGCTTTAGTATTGGCGCCTCCAAGCTTCAACTCCGCCGCGGCTGGGATTGAGGCCCTTTGGCGGGGTTGGCCCGATCTCCCCGAGCTGCATGAGATTCTCGATCATGGTCGGCGCTCCGCACACCCCCTCATCGGGTTGGCGGCGACATCGGTGGCTATTCACCGTAAAGTGCATGGAGATGATGATTTTGCCTATTTGACCAAGATTGGCGACCGAGATGATTATCAGTTCAATGGTCCCGGTAACGCAGCGCCTCTCTCCGGCTGGTCTGGCGACCCGCGGTTAAAGGCCTACGCTACCGGTCAGCGACCCGATATTCACGGACTGAGACCGCGCCGGAGTCGTCCCGATTACTGGCTTCTTATCAATGGTTTCCCGGGCGATACAGAGGTAGCGGCCTTAGTGGCTCAGGATTTCTCTCAGCAATATCCTCACTGCGCCCATGAACGGGGCGAATTGGCCGCCCTCGCAAAACATTTCAAGGGAAATGCCACCGTTGTCTGGCGATGGAAGCATGGGCATCGAAGCAAGATCGCGATGACGCGTATGGCTTTGCGGGCATTGCTCACGTTGCGCCAACGCCCTTGCTGAAGTCTCTGCTTCTCAAATCCCTCGACAATCCCCAAAGCTTGGCTTTCTGGGCCGCTTCCGCGCTCATCGACATCTGGGGGGCCGACAACTCGGAAGTGCTTGCCGCTCTTTCAAAAGCTTCGACGCTTCCTGTAAGGCGGCGGCGAGACGTTGCGCACGTCTTGCCACTTGTCATGGACGACAAACGACAGTGCCGCGAGCTGCTGCTCGAAGTAGTTGATGCTGGAGACGAAGTTCGTGCCGATTTTGCACTTCAGGGCTTGGGGCAACTGAGCATTGATGCTTCGGACATCGAGGCGGCGGATCGCGTGTTTTCCCGCGGTTACGATGGCGAGCGTTTCGTCCTGGAGAATGAGGTCAGGCAGGTTTTTAAGGCACTTCAGCGGCGATCCTCGCGCGGTTGCGCTGGCTGAGCGACAGTTGCGCCGCGGCTGGGGCCAGGTGGGGACCGTGGCTGATGTTTTTGCCAATAACGGAGATATGCGGCGCAAAGTACTCGCCGTTGTAGCTCCCCTTGACGTCGAGATGCGGTCCTCCGTCCTGCGCCAGCTTTCACGCCGTGGCGTCCAAGACCCTAGTTGCCGCTCGTTAATCACGACTGCACGGTTTGAGGATGACGGCCAGATCGCGGTTGAGGCGTCCATGGCTCTGGCCCGGATCAACAGGCAGACAGACCAAATCAGCGAGGAGTACCTTGACGAGGTTCGTCTGCGAGCTCAACGCGATCGGGCCCCAACTCGACTTCGCGCCGGCAAGCTGCGTTCGCAGTTTCGGTAATTACCAACCGGTTGCCGATTTCTCGATCACGCCGACGCGTCGTCTGGCGTCGGACGCATATGGCTCCGACACCACAACGAGGTGCTACGGCTCGTCGCCAGCGAATGGCCTGCCTTGGCGGCTCACTTCGGCGGCGACGATCAAGCGCTTGCCGCCCTCAAGATCAATCCGCCGGACGTATTTGATATTTTCCCGAGCTATGTCGAGGGTGCGCCCGAGTTCAGGGCACTCGCACTTCGCATCGTCGAAGAGAAGTTTCATAATGGGGCGTCATCGAAGCACTCCGTCTAATAGAGCGCGCCCGTCCTGGGACGGGGTATTTACGCGAAATGTGTATCAAGAGCTTCGGATACGATGGCCCGACAAACTGGGGATCGTATACCGCGGCGCTAACTGCCGGCGAAATACTCGGCCGTAACTTTGCTGGCGACCAACAAACCGAGACGGGAGCTGCTAGCGCGGCTAGGCACTAGCCCGAAATAGGTCGCCCGGGTTGATTGCCGCCATCTGTGAAGGATGGCCGAATACCTCAACGTTCGAAGCGCTAAGATCGCAGCTGGGACAAAGCCCCCAACTCCCGATCCCCTTGTACTACAAGGTTGCTTCGATCTCGTCGTCTGCCGATACGCTCACGGATGCGCTTGCCCGGGGTGCGACCGAATTCGTCGGCGATCTTTGGGAGGCCAATCCCTACTCGGATTTCCGAACATAATCCGCCGCATCCAAAGTGATGACGAGATTTGTACAGCCATGCAAGGGCGCTTGTCGGGGCAAGCCTCGCCAGGGGGTCAAGGCCAGCTTTCCAAGGTTGCTCGGCCGGGCGCGCGGCGTGTCAGATGGACTGCGGGCCTGGTGCGTTTCTGAATGCGAGCGCGCCAAAACGGACTTGGTTGGTGAGGTTGGGCTTGACCTGGTCGCCGGACAAGCGCGGTTGGTCACCTTATCGCTATTCGATCTTCTGGCCGCGCCCAAATCTTTAGCTAAGCTGGGCTCCGCCGCCCGCCACCCTATCCGAGTGGCAGTTCCTGCTCTTGCACCGAAGCGGACGACCAATTCGACCTCAATTCCCTCTTGATTTAATAACAATTGTATATTATCATAATCGCGCCGCATCGAAGGTTCAGGTTGCAAGTAGACCCCCGTCCGCTGGTGCGGGAGGTGGGTATCGAGGCCGAAGGGTGCGCAGTCGTTCATTTTTGCGCAATGGAGAAAGTTCTTGGTAGCTGATAATTCGCTGCAAGGAACGAACAAAAGCGGGGGAAGCCGCGCGGGCGGCCGTTCGAGTAAGGGCGTTCCGGCGATCCGGCCGGCTGGCCTGGGTTGCGCAACCAGGCGACGCGCCTGGCCGAGGCCTTGCTCACGGCAAGTCGTGAATGACGCTGCCGCATGGCTCGTCTCTCCCGCCCCGAAGCGAGGGGTTTCCCGCATGGGTACCATCCGGCCGGGCTTATCGGCTAGAATGCGCGCCAGGAGCAGACCCTCCGTGCGGAGGTCGGCATAGTCGTCAAAGGGAAAGGACGCATGGCGGTCGGCGCGCGAGGGGCGGGGAGAAGCGCTCGCGGGGCCAGACGGTGGGCAACTTCCGCTGCCGGGAGAAGGGCTGGAGGCGCATCGGAAGGGCTCACCGCGCGGGTCACACTTTGCGCCTATGAGCCACTCGCCAACACCCAACTTCAAGCCCGGCGGGCTCAACCTGTCGCAGTCCCTTGCCGTCGTCGCTGTGCGGCGATAAGCAGCCTCCGGTCTGATACGGCCGACGCAAGCTCCATGCGATTGATCAAAGCGAGGGTGCAGCTCAGAACGCTACGCCGCAAAATGATACCCCCGACAGGTTCAAGGCATGGAGGCCATATCGTCAAGACGACCGGCAACGGGATGCGGGAGTGCGGCATGAACGAACAGCTGCTGAACCGGCGTGAATTCAATCGGCTTTGGGTGGCGCTTGGTGCATCGGTCTTTTCGGTCGGCACAATGATGGTGGCGGCATCGCGTGCATCGGCTCGCACTGCTTCCCTCACGGTAAAGTTTCCGGATGGGAGAATTGTCCCGGCGCTCGGTCAGGGCTCTGCCAATCTCGCACAGGGGCGACGTCCGGAGGCCGCTGAGGAGGAAGCGCTGCGCACAGGCGTTGCGCTCGGGATGACCCTGATCGACACGGCGGAGATTTATGGCGGCGGCCGCTCCGAGAAATTGATCGGTGGCGCGATTGCCGGTCAGCGCGACCGCGTATTCCTAGTCTCCAAAGTGTGGCCCGACCACGTGACAGGTAACGGCATCGCGCAGGCTTGCGATGCGAGCCTCGCCCGTCTCGGCACTGATCATTTCGATCTATACCTGCTGCACTGGCCTAGGCAGGACATTGACCTCTCCGGCGTTGTCGCGGCGTTCGAAGGTCTGCGCGCGGCCGGGAAGGCCCGCGCTTGGGGCGTGTCCAACTTCACGGTCGGCGACATGGAAGACCTCTTCCGTGTTCCCCACGGCGATCGTTGCGCGACCAATCAAGTGCTCTACAACCTCAGCAATCGCGGCATCGAGCATGACCTGCTGCCATGGTGCGAGCAACATGGCGTGCCGGTGATGGCCTATTCACCGCTCGGCGGCGCCGGCGCCAGCCTGCTGCGTGATCCCACGCTTGCGCGCATCGGCGCTGCACATGATTGCTCGGCGGCGGCTGTTGCGCTGGCCTGGACCATCCGCAATGGCAATGTCATCGCAATTCCCGAATTCCGGCTGGCGGAGCATGTAAAGGAGAACGCGGTCGCGCTCACACTGACACTCACGCCCGATGAACTTCATGCGCTGGCTGCAGCTCATCCATCGCCCAACCGATAGACAGAAGTGTACAGCCCGCTCTTCGTCTTCGCTGAGCAATACGGTCAACCGGGTGTCATTTCCCTCGTTCAAGCCACGTTGCGGCGGGAGATAAAGCGCTTCAATTGAACGGCAGCTTCGGACCCAAGACGAGCCGGTCTATTCGGTCTTGGTAGACGGTTGAAATCTCCCTAAACGGTTGCCGATCCAATCGACGCCAGGCGCCGGCTGTCCAGAAAGCAGGGCCGCGAGAGTGTGTGCGTTCACCGCATCGATATAATGCAAGCCGTCAAAGGTGTTCGTCGTGTCGACCGTGATATCGGACGGGACGCCGAAGTCGAGGAACTCGTCGAATGCCGTCGACACCCGGTGAAGGGCGTCGAGATAGGCGGCGAGCTGCCCGTCCAACCTGAGCTGAGCAATGGTCCAGGCTGCGGTCGGGGCGACGAACCCAAGCGCGCGCGCCTCTGGGAACAGCCTTCGTAGATCGATGTACATATCGGCGCGCTCCGGGTGGAATTCGGTCGGCTTGGCCTCGGCCGCGAGCTGTGCTGGCGGCTTGTAGGGGCGCCGCCGCGGGATGATGTGGGACTGCAGATCTCGGCCGAACATTCGATGATTGGGATAGTCGCCTCGCAGAGTCCGATAGGAGAAATCGAGAACATCGAGCGACACATAGGTGCGCCAGAAGGGCGGCGGCTCCTTCCCGGCGATGATGAACTCGGGAACATTGGGGGTGGTCGTCGGACCCTCGAAATCGAACTCATCCACGCCGACGATCAACAGCTCGGGGCCAAAACCGCGGGCACGGAGGTACTTCGCATATAGAAGGAGTTCGGACACGACGCCGGCCGAGAATCCGCAGGTTGAAGCAGCGCTGCCCCGGGATCCGCTTTTCGGGGAGAAGCGCGGCGGTCGAACTACCGAGAATGAGGCAATCGTATTGCCTCAACCGAGGCAGCAACCGGTTCACCTTCGCGAGGCGCTCGTTGAATGCGTAGTTGGTGCCGGTGACCACGTTGCCACCGAAATACCACAATGGATCGACCAGCACGTTGATTGCGAGACAGGCCCCGACGATTGCGATGATTACGGCGAAGAGCATCACAAGGTATCGCCGAAGCAACTGATGCGGGCGGCCCATCATTCAAAAACTGAAATAAATAAATTCGCTGACGCGCTGGAGGGTTAGACAGGCGAGCCCTGCCAAAATGCCGATGATCGCCGCCCCAACCACCGTCGGCCGCCAGCAGAGCAGAGGCTGAAGCGCCCCGATTCTCGCAAGAACCGGCGGCTGACGCTCCAAGTTCGGACGGCCATAGCCGAAAGCCGGCCCAAATAGCGCCATTAGTTGTTGCGTGTTGGGCGTCAGCCAAAGCACCGCCAATCCGAGGACCGCCCAAAGGACCGTTCGGGCAAACTCGCTCGGATCAGCGACGCTGCCGAGATTGGCCGCAAGTCGCTGCATCGACGTGAAAGACGGTTCGAACGCAATGCTTTGCGGCAGCCCGACCATCCCGTAATACATGCGCATGGCCGTCGGGAGGTCGGGTGCGCGGAAGACCACGAACGCGATGACGACCGCAACCAGGGTCACGAGACGCGCGACCGCGCGCGACCACCACCGGTCAATCGGGACCCATACCAGGCGCCAGATGTGATTGGTGACGAGGTAGATGCCGTGCAGGAACCCCCACAACACGAAGGTCCATGCCGCGCCGTGCCACAGCCCGCCGATCGTCATGGTGAGCATCAGGTTGACGTAGCGGCGCGTCGCTTCCCTTGACGATTGCCACCGAGCGGAATGTAGAGGTAGTCGCGCAGGAAGCGCGACAGGGTCATGTGCCAGCGCCGCCAGAACTCGATGATGCTCGTCGACTGATAAGGCGAGTTGAAATTGAGCGGGCAGGCGAATTCCGAACAGACGCGCCGCTCCGATCGCCATGTCGGAGTAGCCGGAAAAATCGAAATAGAGCTGGAGTGAGTACGCGACCGCGCCCCGCCAGGCGAAGAGACGTCCAGCGGCTCGCCGACTGCAGCCGCGCTGAAGACTTCGGACACGACCGGCGCCAGGCGGTCCGCGATAACCACCTTCTTGAACAAGCCGATCATCAGGATGGTCAGGCCGATCGAAAGATGGCCCAGGTGCCGGCAAAAAGCGTGGGGCCGATGAATTTGCGAGAAGATCTCGCGGTGATGCACGATCGGGCCAGCAATCAGCTGCGGGAAGAACATCACGAAGAAGCAGTATTCGAGGAAGTCATGATCTTCGACCTCGCCTCGGCTGGCGTCCACCAGGTAGGCGATCTTCTGAAAGGTGAAGAACGAAATGCCGAGCGGCAATACGATGTGCTGAAGTGGGATCGGCTCGGCGATCACCGAGTTAGCCGTATCGATGAAGAAATCCGTGTATTTGAAATACGCCAGCACCGACAAGTCGCCTGCAATGCCGATCGTCAGGAGAGAGCGCACCCAAGGGGCGCGCTGACGCTCGCGTTCTGTCATGATCCTGCGGGCGAGCCCATAATTGAACACGGCAAGCCCACCGAGGAGCGGAAGATAGATCGGATTCCACCATCCATAGAACACGGCCGAGGTAAATACCAAGAAACTAAGGACCGTCCGCGCACCACCAAGGCGACCAACCACCGCGTAAATGCACCCGACTGCAGGCAGGAAGCAAAATAGGAAGAACGGATCGTTGAAGAGCATTGACGATGACCTGCGCGGCGGGGTCACTGGTTGGGTGGTTGGGTGGCAGACGGTGCAGCAGCAGGACCAACCGAGTCCCCAAGGCGACACCCAGGCGGTCAGCCAAAAACGCATCGATGCAGGACAGACGCTTCTAGCTCCTATGCAGACCGTTGGATCGACCCGGATATTCCTGAACCGACATTCCCGAGATTCCCCGGGCTTTCGAGGGCGATTTTCCGTTCCGGTGAGGCCAGTGCGCGCGTCCGCCAGCCTTTCGGCAGCCGTGTTGGTGACGCCATACTTAGATAAACCGATCAGAAAGATTTACCCCAAGGGCGGCTCTCGTCCTCGGGGGGCCCGCCGATCCGCACCTTCTGGTCGGTAGAGCCGAGAGAGTGCCGAACTGGCCGCCCCTAGGGTTTAGAATGGTTTCCGATCATGTTGCATCGGATTGGGTGCAGCCGAGCCTTACCCGAAGCTGGGTGAGGGGGGCGCTCCAACCTGACCGACGGGCCGATCAGGCACTAACGACGCCGGCGCCGCATCACCGCGCGAACGGCATCAGGATCACCCACCAGCCGACCAGCGACAGACCAGTGACAGCGAGGACTGCTAATCCCCAAGGGAGCCGCTCGTGCTCGACCCAAGTCACTCGGCCTGCCTCGTCTTGCCCGTAAATCTTATGCGTTCCTTGCACGATAGACACGCGCGTTTTCAGCCTACCGTTTGCACGCAATTGAAGCTGTCCGGCGGGGAAGGGAACCTTAACGGGGCTTGGGTGATAACGTCTTCATCTCGGTCTCCGAGTTGCGTGGGGAACCGTCGAGCCGATCATCCGGCCGCCGTCATGCGGTCAGCCGAGCCGAATGAGTTCGGTGGTCTGAAAGTTCACCACCTCCACGCTCACCCAGACCGTCACCTCCGCTCTTTTATTCCGTGGCGGGCAGTCGACAGGTAGGAGTGCGCGCAACCGACCTGCCACGGCGAAAGCGGAGGGGTCCCATGTTGGAATAAGGCGCCCCTTCAAGAGGTCTGGGTTGGCTCTACCAGTGCCGGTGTCGCCCGTCACTGACGATCTGATGTCGATGACCCAATGGCACGACGGCGCTTGACCCGATGCGACTGCTCTCGAGTCTGCTGACCAAGTTCATCCGAGTCGGCGCGCTGCGGCTGGTCGATGCCGGCGGTCGAGTACACGTCTTTGACGGCAAAAGCCCGGGGCCTTTCGTGGCGCTTCGACTTCATGATCGAGCGCTCCATACCAAGATGGCCCTCAACCCCGAGCTCCACGCCGGCGAGGCCTACATGAACGGGACGCTCACCTTCGAGGACGGATCGGGCATCGGCGATCTGATATATCTGTTCTCGCTCAACCGTGGCGGTCTGGCCGCGTACGGCACGCAGAAATTGCTGCGTCGTTGGTGGCGCGCGGCGAAGCGGTGGCATCAGGCCAATCCGGTAGGAGTTGCCGCCGCCAACGCGCGGCATCACTACGACATCTCGACAGCCATCTACCGTCTCTTTCTCGATGACGGCCTAAACTATTCCTGCGCGTTTTTCGAAGACCCCGAGCACGACACCCTGGAACAGGCGCAATCCAACAAGCTGCGCCGTGCAACGCTGAAGCTGCGTCTGCAGCCGGAGATGACGGTGGCTGAGATCGGATCTGGCTGGGGGTCGTTCGCCATCCACATCGCTACGACGACCGGCGCCCGGGTCACGGCGGTGAACGTGTCGCCAGAACAGATCCGCGTCGCCCGCGAACGGGCCCAGCAGGCGGGCGTGGGGGACCGCGTCGAATTCCGTGAGATGGATTACCGGGCATTGACCGGACGCTTCGATCGCGTGGTCTCGGTCGGCATGATGGAGCATGTCGGGATCGGGCACTTCGACGAATATTTCGGCACCATCCGCACGCTCCTCAAGGACGACGGTTATGCCTTCGTCCATTGCATCGGGCGCATGCTGCCTCCTGGCACGACAGGACCATTCATCCGCAAATACATCTTCCCCGGCGCCTACGTCCCCTCGCTCTCCGAGGTGTTCGCAGCAACCGAGCGTACTGCGCTATGGGTAGCGGATATGGAGGTACTGCGGTTGCACTACTACCATACGCTGCGACACTGGCGGATGCGCTTCGCCGCCAACCGTGAGCGGGTCGCCGCTCTCGCCGACGAGCGCTTCTGCCGCATGTGGGAATACTATCTCGCTGCGGTCGAAGTCGGCTTTCTGAATGGCTCGAACATGGTCTTCCAACTGCTCTTGTCGACCAGAAACGACGCCGTGCCGATCGTGCGCGATATGATCCCAGTACAGGCGAGGGCGGGCGTATCGAGCGCACCACCAAGCTCGGCAAACAACAGCTTCCTGGGCAACCGGGAAGAACCTTGCGGAGCTGACGCGCAGGGTAAATAGCCTTAGCACACATCGTGGCGATGTTGACGCAGCTGTGCGCGATGTCCGGCTTGATTGAATCGAGCGCCATTTGAATGCGCTTCGCCGCCGCCAACCGTGACGCGTGCTCTGCACCGAAGCGGATGACCAATTGACCTCGATCCCTCTTGATTTAATAACAATTGTATATTATCATAATGGCGCCGCATCGAAGGTTCAGTTCGCGCATCGGCACCGTCTGCTGATGCGGGAGGTAGGCATTGAGGCCGAAGGGTGCGCAGTCGTTCATTTTTGCGCAATAGAGAGGGGCTTGGTAGCTGATAATTCGCTGCAGAATCAGCAAAAGCGGGGGAAGCCGCGCGGGCGGCCGTTCGAGAAAGGGTATTCCGGCGATCCGGCCGGCTGGCCTACGGGTTGCGCAACCAAGCGACGCGGCTGGCCGAGGCCTTGCCGACGGCGAGTCGTGAACGACGCTGACAATGGCTCGCTCCTCCGCCCCGAAGCGAGGGGTTTCCGGCATGGGTACCATCCGGCCGGGCTTATCGGCTAGAATGCCGCGAGGAGGATCCCATGGCCCTGGAAGAACGGCCGAGCGTCTGCACCTTCGATTGCCCCGACGCCTGCAGCCTGAGCGTTAGGTCGATGACGGCCAGATCGTCAAGGTGCGCGGCTCGCGCGCGGTGCCGTACACCGCCGGCGTCATCTGCAGCAAGGTGGCGCGCGACATGCCGCCTTCGTGCACGGACCGCAGCGCCTGTTGCATCCGCTGCGCCGCACCGGGCCGAAGGGCTCGGGGCAGTTCGAGCGCATCGCCTGGGATGCCGCGCTGGACGTGGTCCACGAGCGGGTCGGGGAAGTCATCGGCCGCTGGGGGCCGCAGGCGGTGATGCCGCTCAACTACGCCGGCCCGCACGGCCTTCTCGCCTACGACAGCATGTCGCTGCGCTTCTTCCACCGGCTCGGCGCCACCCAGCTCTACCGGCGCGCCCTGTGCGGCGGGGTGCGCAGCGAGGCCTGGGCCGGGACCTACGGCGCGGCGCCCGGCTGCCCGCCCGAATTCGCCGAGCAGGCCAAGCTCAACGTCGTCTGGGGCAACAACGCGACGGTCGCGAATCTGCATCTGGTGCGCAGCATCCGCAAGGCGAAGCGCGCCGGCGGCCGGCTCGTCGTGATCGACCCGCTGCGCACCAAGATCGCCGAGCAGGCCGATCTGCACCTGCAATTGCGGCCCGGCACCGACGTCCTGCTCGCCTGGTCGCTTGCCGCCGAGCTCGAGCGCCGGGCGCGCTCGACGACGCCTTCATCGCCGCCCATGTGCTGGGTTTCGACGAGTTCATGGCGCGGGCCCGGAATGGCCGGCGGCGCGGGCGGCCGCGGCCTGCGGGCTGCCGCCGGAGCAGATCCTGACCCTGGCGCGCTGGCTGGCCGAGGCCGACCCGCTGGTGCTGGCGCCCGGCAACGGGCTCGAGCGCGGCCGCAACGGCGGCAGCGGCATCCGCGCCGCGATCGCCTTGCCGGCGCTGCTCGGCAAGCTCGGCCAGGGCAACGGCATCGCGCTGGCCGCCGGCAACGCCTTTCCGAAGACCCCCGACAAGCTGCAGCGGCCGGATCTGCTGCCGGCCGGCACCCGCACCCTGACCATCAACGACATCGGCCGGCATCTCGCCGAGGACGATGTCGACCCGCCATTGCGCGCCCTGTTCATCTACAACCACAACCCGATCGTCGTGCACCCCGACCAGAACCGCATGCGCCGCGGCCTCGCGCGCGAGGATTTGTTCGCCGTCGGCATCGAGCTGACGATGACCGAGAGCATGGCTTATTGCGATGTCGTGCTGCCGGCGGCCAGCCATTTCGAGTACGACGAGCTCTATCCGTCCTACGGCCATCACTGGCTGCAGCGGGCCGAGCCGGTCATCCCGCCGGTCGGCAAGTCGTTGCCGAACACCGAGATTTTCCGCCGCCTCGCGGCGCGGTTCGGCTTCACCGAGCCGTGCTTCCGGGCGACCGACGCCGAGCTGATGGACGACGCCGTCGACGGCGCCGACCCGCGGCTCGGCGGCCTCAGGCCGAGCCAGATCCCGACCCGCAAGGCCGTGCCGATGACGGCGCCGGACGGCAAGCCGCTGGTCCTGTTCGACAACGTCTTCCCGTCGACGCCGTCGGGCAAGGTCGAGCTGAAATCGGAGGTGTTGGCCGAGCGCTGGGGCGAGGCGGCGCTGCTGCCGACCTGGCGCGACAGCCCGGCCCCCTATCCCTTGAAGCTGATCTCGCCGGCTTCCGACAAGCGCATCTCCTCGACCCTCGGCCACCTCGCCGGCTCGCGCCGGGCGCCGCCGCTGCTGATGCACCCGCAGGACGCGGCGCAGCGCCGCCTCGAAGCCGGCGCCGAGGTGCGGCTGTGGAACGACCGCGGCGAGGTCGTGCTGCGGCTGCAGGTCACCGACGCGGTGCCGCCCGGGCGTCGTCGCCAGCGAGAAGGGGGCGTGGCTGTCGACCAGCCGCACCGGGCAGACGATCTCGGCCCTGGTCGACGCCGACCTGAAGGCCGACCTCGCCACCGGCGCCTGCTTCAACGACACCCCGGTCGAGGTCGGCCCGGCCTGAGAACGTTCGAGCGCTTCCACGGTGGGGAACCTTCGCAAACGGTGATTCGTTTCCGAAGTGCTTCAACCATTATGGTGCGTAAAGATGCGCGAGAACCCCAAAGCCCCGTCCGCGAGCCGCGTTACGGCGTTGTTCAAGGCGGGCGCGCTGTCGTTCGCGCTGCCCGCGGGCACCACGTTCGAGGATCTCGCCGCTCATCTCGAGCAGGCTTGCGCCGTCAACGGCAGGGCGATCGCCATCACCGTTCAGAGTTCGGCCCCTCGGTTTAGCGCTGCCTCGCCCGGCTATTCGGCGGCGCGCCTGAGCGGATCCGCCGCCCCCGCCGGCAGCTCGAAGAGGTCCGGGCTGCAGCCCGTCGAAATAGGCGAGCACCTCGGCCGTCGGCAGCGACGTCGGCGTATTTGGCGTGCATGTCGCAGAGGCTGAGCGCATGGCTCGCCTGGCTGCGGTCGAAGCAGCCCTCTTCGGCCAGGACCACGCGGTAGTTGTGGCTGAACGCGTCGACCGCGGTGGCGCGCACGCAGCCCGAGGTGGTGGTGCCGACGACGATGACGCTGTCGCAGCCCAGGAGGGTCAGGAACGAGGCGAGGGTGGTCCCGAAGAAGCCCGAGGGCTTCTGCTTCTTGATCACGATGTCCTTGCGGGCCCGGCGCGATCATCGCGACGATCTCGTTGCCGTCGATGCCGGGGTTGAAGGTGCTCGCCGCCTCGTCGCCGCGCGTGCTCTTCCACCGCCAGCTGCCGCCGTCCCAATTGTCGGCGCGCCGCTCGCCGGTGGTGTAGATGACCGGCAGCCCCTTCGCATGCGCCCGGTCGATCAGCCACTTGATGTATTCGAGCGCGGTCCAGGCCTCCTCGCCGCACGAGGTGTGCCAGCGCTTGATCGACTTCGAGGATCGGCTCCGGCCGCTCGCCGCAGAACGCCCAGTTGACGTCGATGACGAGCAACGCCGGCCGCTTGCCGAAGCCGGCGCGGGCGCCGAACCCGCCGGCGGCGAACACCGCCTTGTCGCGCTCGGTCAGAAACTGGTTCCAGATCGGCTCCGTCATCGAAATCCTCCTCCTCGGGGTTTTGCCTCGCCGCGCAAGGCCTCGCGCACGGTCGCGAAGGCGAGCCGCCGCGGGCGGCGCGGCTTGCCGCTGTCATACTCGCCGCGCTCGGCGGCCAGCTTCTTCGCCAGCCGCAGGCGCGGGCTCTGCGAGGCATGCCCGGAGACCCCGTGCTTGCGGCTCCCCAACCCTCCGCGGCCCTGCTGCATCGTGCGCTCTCCCTGACCGGATGATGATAGCACTGACCTCCCTCTTCCCGCACGCGGGGAGAAGGCCGGGGAGGGGGCTCTGTGAGTGATCCTCAGCCTCGTCGGGCGCGCCCGGTTTCGGCCCAGCGCGAGCGCGCGCCGCCGGTCATGCCGCCGTCGATGACCAGTTCCGAGCCGGTCATGTAATTCGAGGCGTCGGAGGCGAGGAACAGGACGCCGTTGGCGATGTCCTGCGCCTGTCCGACGCGGACCAGCGGCACCCCGGCGCGCGCGATCTCGACCGGATCGATCGGCGCGTTGTGCCCGGCCGAGGCCGGCAGCTTGGTCCAGATCGGCGTGTCGATGACGCCGGGATGGACGGTGTTGACCCGGATCTGGTCGGCCGCGTGCTCCATCGCGACCGCCTTGGCGAACAGGCGCACGCCGCCCTTGGTCGCGCAATAGCCGGCGAGGCCGGCCGACCCGCGCAACCCGGCGACCGACGACATGATCACGATCGAGCCGCCGCCGGCGCGGCTCAAGGCCGGCACCGCGTATTTGACCGACAGGAACACGCCGTCGAGGTTGACCGCGATCTGCCGCCGCCAGTCGGCCAGCGACATCTCGATGGCCGGGCACAGGATGCCGATGCCGGCATTCGCGACCATCACGTCGAGACGCCCGAACTGCCGCTCGGCCGCTTCGATCACCCCCGGCCAGCCCTCCTCGTGGGTCACGTCCTGCTGCAGGTAGAGGGCCTCCCGCCGGCCCCGCCGATCGCCTCGACCACGGCCCGGCCGCGCGCCTCGTCGAGGTCGGTCACCACCACCTTGGCGCCCTCGCGCGCCAAGGTCGCGGCGCAGGCCGCGCCGATGCCCGAGGCGCCGCCGGTCACGATCGCGACCTTGCCGTCCACCTGCCCCATCGCCGCCTCCTCGCTCCATGTCGATCGGGTCCGACCGTGAAGTACCTCACAATCGGCTGCCGCCCAACCAGCATATATGCACGGTATCCCGCCGTCCGCGTCGGACGCTTCGGAGCCGTATATCCAATGGCCGGAGATCGAGAGCCCGGGCCGCTTTTCGCGAGCACGGCCATCCGCGAGGTGTTGGCCTCGTGGATTGTCCTGTTGCTCGCGCTGGCGCTCGGGCTGTTCCTCCTCGCTTTTCGCGCCGATGGTCCGCGCGACCACGCGGTCGAGGCGGTGATGCAGCCGTGGGAGGAGCCCGACGATCCGCCCGCCGGCGATCCCGAACCGGGAAACGGCGTCCTCTGCCGCGATCCGACATGCGCGCTATCGCAAGGCGCCGACCCGACCGCGCAAACCGGAAGCAACGCGGCCTCGCACCGCTCCTTTGGCAGATAGCGATGCCACGCCGCCGCCGAACCCGATAAACTGCCGCCGGAAGTTGCGGACGCGGGAGGTTCGGATGGATTTCGGCGCTTTGATGTTCTTCACCGATTATGCGATCTCGGCGGTCGACCTCGCCCGCGCGTTGGAGGCGCGCGGGTTCGAGTCGGTCTGGGCGCCCGAGCACTCGCACATCCCGGTGTCGCGCGCCTCGCCGTGGCCGGGCGGCGGCGAATTGCCGAAGGTCTATTACGAGGCGATGGACCCATTCGTCAGCCTGACCGCGGCCGCGGTCGCGACCGAGAAATTGCGGCTGGCGACCGGCGTCTGCCTGGTGCAGCAGCGCGACCCGATCCAGACGGCGAAGCTGGTGGCCTCGCTCGACCAGGTCTCGGGAGGGCGCTTCCTGTTCGGCGTCGGCGGCGGCTGGAACGCCGAGGAGATGGCCGATCACGGCACCGAGTTCAAAAGCCGCTTCAAACTGATGCGCGAACGCATCGAGGCGATGAAGGAAATCTGGACCAAGGAGACGGCCGAATATCACGGCGAAATGGTCGATTTCCCGGCGATGAAGGCGTGGCCGAAGCCGGTGCAGACGCCGCACCCGCCGATCCTCGTCGGCGGCGCCTTCCCGCATGCCGCGCGCCGCGCTGTCCGCTACGGCGACGGCTGGGGGCCGTTCACCGGCCGCGCCCCCTACGGCGACATCGACGAATACCTTCCCAAATTCCGGCAGATGCTGGCGGAAGCCGGCCGCGATCCGGCATCGGTGCCGATCACCCTGTTCGGCGTCACTCCGGAACCCGACCGCCTCGCGCGTTACCGCGATCTGGGGATCGCGCGCGTCGTGGTGATGCTGCCCTCGGCGGCGCGCGACGAAATACTGCCGCGACTCGACCGCTGGGCGGAGCTGATTCACCAGATCGCGCGCTAGGTGTCGAGCATGACCACAACCATTCCCGTCATCGATGCCGGCGACTGGCTGCGCGGCCGGGCGGGCGCTCTGGCGGCGACCGCGCGGGCGGTGCATGAGGCGCTGACCACGGTCGGATTCTTCGTGCTGACCGGGCACGATGTGCCGCAGCCGCTGATCGCGCGCACCTTCGCCGAGGCGAGGCGCTTTCACCTGTTGCCGATGGACAAGAAGCTCGCCCTGAAGCTCAACGAGCACAACAACGGCTACATGGTGATGGGCCGCTACGCGGTGCGCACCTCGCAGATCAACGACAACGACAAGGGCGACCTCAACGAGGCCTTTTTCATCAAGCGCGAGCGGCCGCCCGACGACCCGCTGCTGCCTGTCGGGGCGCCGCTTTGTCGGCCCCAATTTGTGGCCGGCGGAGGGCGATCTGCCCGGCTTCCGCGCCTATGTGCTCGACTATGCCGAGGCGATGGACGGTTTGCCCGGCGCTTTCTGCCGGTCGTCGCGGCAGCGCTCGACCTCGCCGCCCGACTGGTTCGACGAGGCCTTCACCGACAGCCAGTTCACGTTGCGCCTGTCGCATTACCCGCCGGTCACCGCCGAGCCCAACCAATTCGGCATCGCCCCGCACACCGACAGCAACTTCATGACCTTTCTGGCGCAGACCGAGGTGCCGGGACTGCAGGTACGCCTGCCATCGGGGGACTGGGCCGACGTGCCCTTTATCCCGGGTTCGTTCGCGGTCAATTCGGGCGACATGCTGCATCGCTGGACCAACGGCCGCCTCATATCGACGCCGCACCGCGCCGTGCCGCCGGTCGGGCGCGACCGCTACGCGATCCCGTTCTTCTTCGGGCCCCGCTTCGACCAGATGATCGAGTGCCTGCCGACCTGCACCGGTCCCGGCGACCCGCCGCGCTGGGCGCCGATTACCTACGCCCAGTGGCAGGACTACTGGTACGACGCCAATTACGACCCGAAACTGCAGCGCGACGTGGCGTAGGGGCACACCGTGCCATTGCGAGGCGCGCAGCGGCGAAGCAATCTCGATCAGGCGGTACTCTGATCTTCGGGATTGCTTCGCTGCGCTCGCGATGACCGCATAGGGAGAGTTCGCATGACCGTCGATCGCTTCGGCAACACCCATGCGCCGAGCCTGTCCTATGCGCGCGGCGACATCCTGAAGGGCACCGAGGATGATTTCCGCAAACTGCAGCGGGCTTGGGGGCTGATCCGTGAGAGCGGGCCCGAGGCCGTCTACATCTTCACCGGCCTCGAGCATGGGCTGCCGCTGGCGCCGGCGGAGCTGGAGTTCGCCGACGACGAGATCGCCCCGGCCCTGTGCTGGAGCGGCTGAAAACGCTGACCCTCGAACATCTGGGCGGGTCGCCCGACCGCGACGACGTTGCCGTGTTCAACCGCCTGACCGGGGCGACGATGGCGACGCATCTGACTTTGGTCAAGCCGGGCGAGGTCGTGATCGGGGTGTCGGAATCGCACAGCCATCCCTCGGTCGTGCGTGCCGCCGCGCAGGCCCAGACGCGCTTTATCGACACCGCCGGCCTCGCCGCCTTCCGCGACGCGATCGCGAGCGAGCGAAAGGTGGCGCTCGTCGTGCTGACCCGGCTCGCCGTCACCTACGATCTGATGCCGTTCGAGGCAATCCGCACGATCGTCCGCCTGGCGCACGACAAGGGCGCGCTCGTCTATGTCGACGACGCCGGCGGCGCGCGGGTCGGCCCCGCCGCTTTCGGGCAGCCGCGCATGCTGCAGCTCGGTGGCGATATCGGCGCCACCGGGCTCGACAAATACGGCACGCAAGGCCCGCGCTTCGGCCTGCTCGCCGGCCGCAACGACCTGGTCGGCCGGATCCGCGCCAAGGGCTTCGAATTCGGCATGGAAGCCCGGCAGGCGCTGTATCCGGCCGTCGTGCGGACCCTCGAGGAATACGATCCGGCGCGGGTGCAGGCGCTGATCGCCACGACCAAGACAATCGCCGCCGAATTGCGCCCGCTGCTCGGCAACCGCCTGCGCGAGACGCCGACGACGGTGCAGATCCCGGCCGACGACATCCTCGAGATCGCGATGGAGCGGGGCGGCTCGAGCGGGCCGCCGGTCGTGCCCTACGAAGCCGTCCGCGGCGCTGTCGATGCTGCTGCTCGCGACCACGACATGCTGATGGTGCATTTCGTCGGGTGCCGCCGGGCACCGCGATCTGCTGATCAAATTTGTGCCGCCGGAAACGCTGGAGCGCTTTGGCGGCCCGAAGAGATATGCCGACGCCGTCAACGCGTCGCCTGCACCGGTGGGCCAGCTGCTGCGCGAACCGGACCTCCGCCAGCAGCTGCTCGGGCGCCCGCCTGATCCCCGTTAATTGGAAGCTACCCCGAATCCTTTACTATGAGGCGATTGGCGGGACGGTCCGAGGGGAACCGTAACATCGCGGAGCGGCGGGTGGCGGGCATCGTTCTGAACTACCCAGCGACGCAGAACCCGACGACGATCGCCGCCGGGATCCCCGTCGTCAATATCGGTACAGCGGTTTTCGGCACCGCGATAGCGCAATGGACCGTCACCAATCTGGGCACGGTCGAGGGCAACGGCGCATCCGGCGTCGGTGTCGACCTGGCGGCGGGCGGGCTCGTCGTCAACGGCGGCGGCGGCGTGATCACGGGCGGCAGCGTCGGTGTCGCAACCGGCGGCATCGCCGGCAGCGTGGTCAATTACGGCGTTGTCACCGGCGGCAATTACGGCGTTTCACTGCCGGGTCCGACCAGCGCATTGGTGAATTTCGGCATGTTGACCGGCGGCGTCGCGGTCGCCACGGTGACCAACAGCGGCGCGATCGACAGCACGGCATATGGAATCCGGGTCGAGGCGCTGACCAATTCCGGCGCGATCGCGGTCAGCAGCGGCTCCTATCCGAGCTTCTTCTCGGCCCGAACCCTCTCCAACTCGGGCTCGATCGCGACGTCGGACAACATCTCCGGCACGAGCCTCGTCAATTCGGGCATGATCTATGCCGGGCTGGTCAGTTTCGCGACCGCCGCCAATTACGGTCTGATCGCCTCCTCGGGCGTCCTCGTCCAGGGCGTCGGCGGCGCCAATCTAAACAATTACGGGACAATCGAGGCCACCCTCTACACCGCTGTCTCGGTCTCGCCTGGCGGCGCCCTGGTGAACGGCGGCTACGGGCTGATCGCGGGCACCCAGACGGGCGTCGTCATGAACGCCTCGTCGGGCGCGGCCTATCCCGCGGTCGTCAATTACGGGACGATCATGGGCTATGTCGGCATCTCGGCGCCCGGCGCCGGCGCGGTCGTCACCAATGCCGGCACGGTCATCGGCTACGGCGGGACTGCGCTGTCGTTCGCCAGCAGCGCCGACCTCTTGGTCGTCGACCCGGGGGCGGTGTTCGTCGGCGTCGTCGCCGGCTACGGCAGCACCCTGGAGCTGGCGGCGGGGTACAATCCGGGCACGCTTAGTTGGCTCGGCGTCAGCTTCACCAATTTCGGCGCCGTCAGTATCGATCCGGGGGCCGCCTGGGTGTTCCGGGCGGTCGCCCCCAGCGCCTATATCGGGATCTACATCGGCAGCTACGCCTCGGCAGAATTCCGCGGCCCGGTCGGCAGCGGCGTCGGCGTCGTCTTCACCGCCGCCTACGAGACGCTGAAGCTCGACCGGCCACGCCAATTTGCCGGTGCGGTCTTCGGCTTCCAGCCCGGCGATACGATCGACCTCGCGCGGGTGCGGGCGACCGGCTACAGCTATTCCTACGGGGTGCTGAGCCTGACCAACGCCGGCACGCCGGTGACGCAATTGCACGTGTCGACGACCTACCCCGGCGCCTCCGCGTTCGCGCTGTCGCGCGACGGCGCCGGCGGCACCGATATAACGCTCGTACTCAAGGGCTGAGGGTCAGGCGCAGACACCCGGTCTGCGCCTCGACCGCGATGCGGCGGCCGATGGCTTGCGCCAGCAGGCCGGTGAAATACGCCTGCACGGTGCGCGAGCTGAGCTCGCCGAACGGCGTTGCCAGCGCCAGCCCGGCGCGCGTTTCCGGCGACAGCGCGGCGCCGTCGCCGCCCGCCTCGATCTGCGGACCGGCGGCGCTCGCCGCGACCAGCAATTTCCCGCCGCGCGGCAACGCCTCGGCGGCGCACAGCAGCATGTTGCAGGCGAGCTTCTGCTGGTCGAGCGGCAGCGCCCGCACACCGTCATGGTAATTGCAGGCGACCCGCGTCCCCTGAAAGAACGCGGCGGCCAGTTCGTATGGCACCGGCCCGGCGGCGCCGTGGGCGCGGTCGAAGCCGTACGCGAAGCGGTAGAACTGCAGCCGGCTTGCCGCCTGGCGGGCGCTGTCGCCGATCAGCGCGACGGCGTCGGCCGCGAAATCGGCGCCGTCCTCGGTCAGCAATTCGACACCGTTGCCGATCGCGCCGATCGGCCCGACCAGCTCGTGGCACAGCCGCGCCGCCAGCAACTCGGCGATGCGGGGATCGGTCATCGGCGCAGATGCGCTGCCGCGATCATCGCGACGGTCCGGTGCTCTGCTCCGAAGAAGGCGGTGGTCGTCATCGCGAGCAAAGATAACGCCTTACCGCACGCGCCGCCAGGCTTCGCAGAGGACGCGGAGGCATCGGCGCCCTCTGCGCATCCGCCGCGCCCTCTGCGGTGACGTGTGTCTTTATGCCGATCTGAGCCTGTCGTACTCGGCGCGCACGGTCTCGGCGCCGTAGGCGCGTTCGAGCCGGCGCATCGTGAAGTGGCCGCGCGCCAGCTCCTGGAAATGCTCGATGAACAACAGATTGATCGCCGCCCCGCCGAACGCGCCGACGACCGCGACCGCCTGCGCTGCCGCCTTTTGGAGACGACGACGCCGAAACGCGCGGCGATGAGGCCCGAAAAAACGCGCCAGCAGCGGCGCGCCCTGGCGCACCATACCCTTGTCGACGACGATGTCGGCGGCCTCGGCGAGGGCTCGCGTCAACAGGCCGCGAACCGCGAAATAGCTGGTCTCCGCCGCCTCGGCGCCGGGCGCCGCGCCGCCGAGCGCGAACACCTCCAGGCAGGCGAGCCCGGTGCGCGGATCGCCGAGGTCCTCGCCTTCTTCGCTGGCGATCGCCGCGATCGCCCGCAATATGATCGTCGTCGACACCGGCAGCTCGAGCGCCAGCGCCGGCAGCCCGAAGGCGCCGCCGACTGCCCCCGAGGCCGACGCGAGGGCGGAGTGAACCCGGCGCCCGCCGGCGAATCGCCGCGTCCGCAGGCTGTAGAGCGCGACCTCGAGCGCACGGTCGAGCGCCCGCGTCGCGGCCCGCGCCACGACCGCCGAGGCCGCCGCCGGCAAGGCCCGTCCGACCCAGGCGACGGGCTTGCCGGCGAATGCCGCCAGGCGCCCGGCAAAACTTGGGCTTTCGAGCCGCCGCACCGCGGCCGCGAGGGTCTGCAGATCGGTCGCCGAGAGCGTCATGCCGCTAAGCTGTGCACCGCCCCGGGCTCGCGCAAGCCCGTGCCCGGGCCGCGCCGGTTCGGTCGGCCCCAACAACCAGGTAAAAACCAGGGCGGCCAATGTCGCCGGGACGGTGCTGACCGGGCCTCGGACCGGCCAGACCTTCACGATCGACCTGGTGCGTCTGGCGGGCACCCTGTCCGCGGACAACCGAACATTGGTTCTCGCCACCACCGAGCCGGATGTCGAGACCGTCACGTTCTCGGACGGCACCGTCAACCCGCGCATCTGCGAAAACTCGCGAGTGCTGGTGCGGATCGCGCCGTAGCCGGGGCGGGGCTTGCCTCGGCCGCGCTCGCCGCGCTACTCGTTCGCGGCGAGAGCCAAAGCGGAGGAAGCGGGATGATTTCGGGCGAATACGATGTCGTCGTGGTCGGCGCGGGGAATGCCGGCATGTGCGCGGCGCTGGCGGCGCAGGAGAAGGGCGCGCGGGTGCTGGTGCTGGAAGCGGCGCCGTTCGACGAGCGCGGCGGCAACAGCCGCTACACCGCCGGGCGCGCTGCGCTTTGTCTATAACGGCGTCGACGATCTGCTGAAGCTCTGCGACCTCACCGAGACCGAGATGGCGACCAGCGATTTCGGCACCTACACGCAGGACAAGTATTACGACGATCTCGGCCGGCTGACCGACTACCGCAGTCGAACCCCGACATGGCCGAGCTGCTGATCACCTAGAGCCAGGAGACGCTGCTGTGGATGCGCGGCAAGGGCATCCGCTTCGCGCCGATGTATTCGCGCCAGGCCTTCAAGCACGACGGCAAGTTCGTGTTCTGGGGCGGGCTCGCGCTGGAAGCCTGGGGCGGCGGGCCGGGGCTGGTCGAGGGCCTGTTCAAATCGGCCGAGGACCGCGGCATCGAGGTCGCCTATGAGGCGCGCGGCGAGAAGCTGATCGCCGACGATGACGGCGTCCACGGCGTCGTCGCCAATGTCGAGGGCAAGACCACCGAGATCCGCGGCCAAGGCGGTGGTGCTGGCCTGCGGCGGGTTCGAGGCCAATGCCGAGATGCGCACCCGCTATCTCGGCCCCGGCTGGGACCTCGCCAAGGTGCGCGGCACCCGCTTCAACACCGGCGACGGCATCAAGATGGCGCTGGAGATCGGCGCGATGCCGTACGGCAACTGGTCGGGCTGCCATGCGGTCGGCTGGGACTACAACGCGCCGGAATTCGGCGACCTCGCGGTCGGCGACAATTTCCAGAAGCACTCCTACCCGTTCGCCATCATGGTCAACGCCGACGGCGAGCGGTTCTGCGACGAGGGCGCCGATTTCCGCAACTACACCTACGCCAAATACGGCCGCGAGATCCTGAACCAGCCGCACCAGTTCGCCTGGCAGATCTTCGACCAGCAGGTCGTGCATCTGCAGCGCGACGAATACCGCATCCGCCAGGTGACCAAGGTGACCGCCGACACGATCGAGGAGCTGGCCGACAAGATGGCCGAGTACGCGCCGGTCGACAAAGCGGCGTTCCTCAAGACGATCGCCGACTACAACGCGGCGGTCCAACGCGACATCCCCTACAACCCGACGGTCAAGGACGGGCGCACCACCAAGGGCCTCGCGATCGACAAGACCAACTGGGCGATGCCGCTCGAAAAGCCGCCCTACGAGGCGTATCTGCACGACCTGCGGCGTCACCTTCACCTTTGGCGGGGTGCGGATCGACACCGACGGCCGCGTGCTCGACACCGCGCAGAAGCCGATCGCCGGGCTCTATGCGGCCGGCGAGCTGGTCGGCGGGCTGTTCTATCACAACTACCCGGGCGGCACCGGGCCTGGTGTCGGGCTCGGTGTTCGGCAAGATCGCCGGCACCAGCGCCGGCAAGCAGGTCGCCCCCGGCTAGCCATTCCGGGACGGCGCGCAGGGCCGGGCCCGGAATTCCTGAACG
The DNA here is from genome assembly GCA_963744545.1 of uncultured delta proteobacterium. Taxonomy (GTDB): domain Bacteria; phylum Desulfobacterota; class Binatia; order Binatales; family Binataceae; genus Binatus. Next base: position 173,762 of record CAVUUH010000036.1, on the reverse strand, counting down.
CCGGCCATTCCATTGGTTCCGCAGGCCGGTGTTCATGTTGGGGTGGACGGCCCCCTACGGCGGCCGAACCCGGCCTGACCCCGCCCGCCGCCGCAACCTGACACATCCGATCCGCGCTCCATTCCAACTGGATCGGCAGGCGATCGATGACGTCGATCGCGGCGCGAATGATTCGGACTGGCAACCGCTGAAAGATGCGGCGAAGCGGATAGCGTTCGCCGAAGACCGCGCGATCTTCGAAGGATACGCCGCCGCCGGAATCGAAGGCATTCGGCAAGGGACCAGCAACAAAATCGCGGCGCTGCCCGGCGACCCGGCTCATTATCCGGACGCCGTTGCCGAGGCGCTGAGCCAACTGCGCCTCGCGGGCGTCAACGGGCCGTATTCGGTGGTGATGGGCGCGGATGCGTACACGGCGCTGAGCGAGGCCAGCGATCACGGCTATCCCGTTATCCAGCACATCCAGCGGCTGGTCAACGACGAGATCATCTTCGCGCCTGCGATCGCTGGAGCGTTCGTGTTGACGACACGCGGCGGCGACTTCGAGTTGCATCTCGGCCAGGACGTCTCGATTGGGTATCTGCGCCACGACGACAAAAACGTGGGCCTGTACCTCCAGGAATCGATGACCTTCCTCCTGTTGACGTCGGAAGCGTCCGTCGCACTCAAACCCGCGTCGCGAAAGTAGGGGCTACGCAGGCCGAGGCGAAAGTTCCAGCGTGGATGAACCGGCCTTCATTCCACTGGATAGGGCCCTTCGGCAAACTTCTCGGTGTGATATCCCTTTGACCCAACCAACCGGGCCAGTGGACTCCTGATGTCCTCGCCCGCCCGCAGACGATCAATGATGAACTTGAAACTATATCGCGGTTGCCAACCGAGTTCCTTTCGAGCCCGATCGTTGACGTAAACGCGGTCGATGCCTGGAACCATTCTCCAGGCTCGCCGCGTATATTCCGCCTCATAGTCAGGAAAGTAACGCCGCACCACCTGCGCAGCATCAACACGCAATTCCGGTAAATCGGCGGGAGAGAAGGGCGTCGTAGCACTGATGATGTACCGGCGGAAACCGATCGCCGGTGCGCACTTAGCGGCTAACAAGTGCGCGCTCACGACGTCTTCCAGGTCCACTCGCCGGTAGAGATATTCGTTCAGCTTGATGTTGTCGTCCGCGTAAGCGTCCTGCACAGCCTTGTTGTCGTCGTCTTCCGGGAAAAATCGCGACGTTCTCAGCACGACGCATGCAAGACCTTTGTTTCGATGAAACAACTGGCAAAGATCCTCTGCCGCCGACTTGCTGACCCCGTAGATGTTCTTGGGAATTGGCGTGATGTCCTCGGTCACCCATGCGGCCGGTGCGCCGGCCGGCGGCACCAGCGCGTCGCCAAGCACGCTGGTTGAGCTAGTGAAGACAAACGACTCGACACCTGTCGTCACTGCCGCTTCGAGCAGATTGAGCGTGCCGGTGATATTGGTGTCGACGAAGTCCTGAGTGCTGTGTGTGGCGACATGAGGCTTGTGCAGCGTGGCTGCGTGAAACACTGCTTGCACGCCGGTCATGCAGCGCCTGACGCATTCGCGATCGTTGATCGAGCCGATGCAAGTCGTGAACGGCGACTCGAGGATGTCGAGGCCGACAACCTCGTGCTGCAAGTCCCTCAAAGTACGGACGAGCGCCTCGCCGAGATGGCCGGAACTTCCCGTGACCAGGACTTTCATGCTCGCGTAACTTCCTTCTCAGGCTTGAAAACTCGACGCTAACATTTCAAGCGGTCCACGATGAAGTCGCAAAGTGTTAGCTCTCTTCGAGCGCCGTGCGCTGCAGGCGTTACGCGCGGCGGCTGGTGGTCCGGGTTTCGGCGAGGCGGCGGGCGGCTTCGCCGATTGCGCCTGCTCTGTGCCATCGGGAATATTCCTCGACCGTCAGGCCGTGGGCTAGTTCCAACGCGACGGACAGTCCCGCGAGCACGAAGACTTCGCCGAGCACGCTGATGCGCGGGGCGAGGCCGAGCCCGCCGCCTTCGTTGGGGACGGGGACGTGGATCACCAGGTCGGCGAGTTGCGCGAGGCTCGAGTCTTTGTTGCCGGTGATTGCGATCAGCTGCGCGCCTTGCTCGCGGATGGCGGTAGCGGTCGAGAGCAATTCGTCGGTGCTGCCGCTGTTGGAAATCGCGATTACGATGTCGCGCGGATGCACCTGGCCGAGGCTGCCGTGCAGGGTCTCGGTCGCGTGCAGAAAAGTCGCGGGCGTGCCGACCGAGCAGAACACGCTGGCGGCGTAGCGCGCGACGTGCTCGGGCTTGCCGACTCCGGTCACGTGCACGCGGCCGCCGCGGCCGAGCGCGGTGCGAATTATCTCGACGGTGCGCGAGATGGCCGCGATGTTCAAGCCGCCGCGCAGCGCGGCGAGCTCGGTGAGTGCGAGGTCGAAGAATTTCCCTACCTCGCCGGTCGAGTCGCCGATCGCGGCCTCGCGCGGCTCGGCGTCGAGGCGCGGAGTCGGCAGCGCGAGCGGCTCCGCGTAGACGTCGAGAATTTCCTCGCGCACTTCGAAGCCTGACGGGAACGCACCGAGTCGCGTGACGGCGACAGCGCCCGCGGCATTGGCGAGACGTCCGATCTTTTCCCATGGCAGGCCGAGGCGGAGGCCGGCGCAGATGCCGGCGAGGAACGCGTCGCCGGCCCCGGTCGAGTCGACCTGCTTGACCTTGAACGCGGGCACGCGAACCGAAGTGTCGCGCGCCGCGATCGAGCATCCCTTGTCGCCCTCAGTGATGATGACGGCGCGATTGCCGTACTTCGCGCGAATTGCGTCGGCAATTTTCAGAGGATCGCGGCCGTTGCCGGCGATCTCGCGCGCTGCAGCCTTCGAGGGCTTGAGGAAGGTCGCGAGTTTCAATGCGCGCTCGAGTTCGGCGCGCGTGCCGAGCGATCCGATGGCGTCGGAGGGTGGCACGTCGACGTCGAGAATCGTCGGAATCGAATGGGTACGCGCGAAAAGCAGGATCGCGATCACGGTGCGGAGCGGGAGCTGCGAAATTTCGGTTGAGACGAGATTGGCGCGGCGGATGAATGCGCCGTGACGATTGCGGACCTCGGCGGGAGTGAGCTCGCCGGTCGCGCCGCGCGCCATGTAGATAGCGCGATCGCCGGCGGCGTCGACGAAGATGGTTGCGAACGCGGTCGCGGTGCCGTCGAAGGTCAGGTGATGTCGGATCCCGAGGCGGTCCATCCCGTCGCGCAAGAACTCGCCGTTGCGGTCGTCGCCCATCTTGCCGAAGATGCCGGTCTTAAGGCCGAGGATTCGGCCCCATCCGACGTGATTCAGGACGAGGCCGCCGACCTGGGTGCGTTCAATCGCGGCGCTCGCGGTATGCGCGCGCAGTAAAATCTTTTCGTCGGCGCGGATGATCCGCGGCGTGCGGTAGAACAGGTCGACGACCATGCTGCCGCATCCGACGACGTCGAGTTTTTCTTCAGCCATTGCGCCCCGCAGATTTTCGTTCGGTTGCCGGCGCGAGGCCGGCGGGCGAATCGTATTCGCTGACCCATCCGCGCTCAAGCATCTCGGCGTTGCGATCGCGTAGTGCGGCGAATCGCGTCGAGAATTCGCGGCGCTCGGTATCGCTCATCGGCGGCGTGCCCGCGCCGACTGCGTCGCTCTCGATGACGCCCATTTCCTTGAGCGACGCCTTGATCGTCGCAATCGTCGGGCGATAGGACTTGGCGCCGCGCTTGAACGTACAGGTGATGCGAAATTCCTCGATCGCGTCAGCATACAAGCGCATCAGCTCGATGTCGCCTGAACGGCAGACCTGCCATCCGCGCTGCCATTCGCGCGGCATCGCATTGGCAGGCCCCGCGACGACGCCGTAAGGGCGCGTGCGCTGAGTCAGGTAACGATTCCAGTAATGGCGCATGCGATCGCCGACGCCTTCAGGCGGGGCGAACAAATCGAAGATGAGGTACGCGTTGCCGGCATAGATCGCGAACTCGTGACCCGCTTTGAAATGCGACGCGGCGCGCGTGTAGTTGCCAATGACGGTCTTGCTCGCGGTGACTTTTATTCCGCGCACGTACGGCAGCCGCGCCATCGCCTTGACGTCGCGCGTATGCAGATGCGGCGCCTTGCCGGGAGCGGCGATGTCGGCGTTGTCGTAGAGAAACAGCGGGAGCATCCGGCCCGCGCGATTGAATACGGCGCCGATGTCGCGCTCAACGAATTCGGCTGGATTCTCGACGTCCTTGATCGACAGCGGCGCGACCACCACTGCGTCGGCGCCAGCGTGGAGCGCATGAGTGAGGTTGTCGAGCGTGTCGGCGCGGGTGTGCGCGGTGATGCCGGCCCATGCTTCGATCTTCTTGGCGACGGACTCGCGCACGCGGCGGCATTCCTCGATCGCGATTCGCGCGACGGCCTGGCGGCGTGAGTTGTCGATACGATCCCATTCGCCGGTGGTGCCTGCGGCGAAGATGATGTCGGCGCCGGCGCCGTCCTGCAGCGCGAAGCGAACGACGGCGCGCTGCTGGTCTTCGAGGACGCGGCCGCGAGCGTCGAGAATCGTAACGATGGGAACGGAGAGGCCTGGGCGCGGGATGTAGTCGTCGAGCGATTGCACGCGCGCGATTCTAGCAGAAGCCGGGTAGTGCTGCCCGAGGGTCAAGAGAGCGTGCTCGCGTGGCGATGAGGCCGAAATTGATGGCGTCGTGCGTCGCGGCTGGCCCATTCTCACTCGCAATGGTCGCGTTGCTCGCCGTCGGTGAAGACGTCCCCCACCTCCCGGTCTTGCTCATGGCATCTTCGCGATGACTTCCTGTCGTGGCGCTCCAGGAGTTCGAGCGCGCATCAATCAGCAGGAATTCCGCATTTAAAGTCCATGACAGCATTTGTTTGCATAGATGTGACAATAAAAGAGAGAACAACGTTATTTCTGATAGTCTTGTATTAACATAGCGACATTGCTAAGTACTCTCTCGGTTCATCCACATCTGTATCTTTTCCGAGGTCGCAACGACCTCCAATGAGCCAACGACATACCCGTTTTCGATGAAGTGACTGCTCGGGGGAGCTCGCGACGCCCGGAAAATCCTCAAAGCGCGACCGACAGTTAGGTGTGAATGTGTGCCCGCGTGATGTCACCTGCGCGGACGCCGCGGAACAGCCTCGCTCGCGATTTCGAAAATCGCGCGCCCGGGCGAAGGAGTCAGGATTGTGAAGACTCAGACCGCACTCGGATCTGTGGGATTAATTCTCTGCGCGCTCGCGCTCGCGACGCCTCACAACGCATACGCCGGCCCCGCCAATCGCCGCGCCTCGACTCAGTCGCAGCCCAGCTATCCCATCAACCTCGACGGTTTCGGCGCGCCGCTGCCGGCGGTCGCCAATAGCCTCGCCGACCTGTCGACCTTCGCCACCGGCCAGATCAACTTCAAGGAAATCGAAGAGATGCCGCAACTGGGACCGCTCTTCAATGGCACCACGTGCACCGGATGCCATTCGCAGCCTGCGACCGGCGGCGGCGGTCTCTTCATCAACGAGATTCGCGTCCGCAACAACACCGACCCCGGCCCGGTCCACATCTTCGCGGTGGATAATATGCTCCGCAACGGCCCGCAGTCGCAGGGCGCCACGCCAATTTTCGCCGGTGGTGTGACGGCCGAGCCGCTCGGATGCCAGATAACTGTCCCCGGATGCCAACTCTCCGCATGCCAGCAGGAGGAGGCGATGAAGACCACGTTCAGCACCGAGCTGCCCACATGCGATCCAACCAGTGCGAATTTCACCAGCGGCGGCGATTGCGTTGCGGGACGCGCCGCGCTTGCCTTGTTCGGCGACGGACTGGTCGAGGCGGTACCGGATCAAACGTTGATCCAGTTGGCGCAAAACGAGCCTCAGTCAATCCGCGGCACCGTCAAGATGGTCACCGAGAATTTTCTGAATACCGCGCACGTCGGACGTTTCGGATGGAAAAACGATCATGCGTTGCTGCGCGGGTTTGCCGGCGACGCCTATCTCAACGAAATGGGAATCACGAATCCCGACAACCCGACCGACACCAGCAGTTGTGCGATTGGCGTGACTCAGTACGGCATCACGCTCGAAGACACCGGCATCGAAGATACGATTGATCCCGACGGTCGCGCCGACATCGACCGCTTCTCCGATTTCATGCGCGCGCTCGCGCCGCCGCCCACGATTCCGCAAAACTCGTCGGCGCTCCGAGGCAAGTTTATGTTCTCGCAGTTGGGATGCGCCGGATGCCACGCGCCGTCGCTGACTACCGCCTCGAATCCCGCATCGTTCATTCCGGCTGCCACGGGAGGCACTCCGATGAGCTCGACCGTCAACCACGCGCTGGCGCAGCAGACCTTCCATCCGTACGGCGATTTCCTGCTGCACGACATGGGCGCGCTCGGCGACGGGATAACGTCAGGCGCCGCGGGTCCGACGATGATGCGCACGGCGCCGCTCTGGGGATTGCGCGCCAAATCAATCTTCCTGCACGACGGCCGCGCCCTCGATTTGCCCACCGCAATCTCGCTGCACGACGGCCAGGGCAAACCCGCCTCGCAAGCCTTCCAGGCCCTATCTACCTCGCAGCAGCAGGATGTGGTGAATTTCCTGAACACCCTCTAACATCACGCGAGGGCCCATTCGCCCTCGCGCGCCCACATCCAAATTGATTTTTTGGTTCCCCTTCTCGCTCGGGAAGGGGTTAGGGGTTGGGTTGCGTGGCACTCTCGCGATGCCCTTAAGATCTCCTGCCACCCCATTGTCAGCATCTTTTTTTGTAAGGTCGCCCCGCAGTGACTATAGTTTTATAAATGCCCACCGCCCTCGACGACTTCCATCCTGCAGTTCGCGCCTGGTTCAATCGGCGCTTCGATGCGCCCTCGCGCGCGCAGGAACTCGGATGGCCCATCATCGGTGCCGCCAACGATGCCCCCGGCTTCGACGTCCTCCTCTGCGCACCAACCGGCAGCGGCAAGACGCTCGCGGCTTTCATGTGGGCGATCAACGGCCTCGTGCTTGATGCGGCGAACAATCTTCTCCGCGACGAAGTCTCCGTCCTCTACGTTTCTCCGCTCAAGGCGCTTGCCAACGACATCCGCCTGAATCTCGAAGAACCGCTCCACGGCGTGAGCGATGTCGGCGCCGAATCGGGACTCGATCTTTCACGCATCCGCGCCGGGCTTCGCACGGGTGACACCTCCGCCAGCGAGCGCACTGCGATGCTCCGTCGGCCGCCGCATATTCTCGTCACGACGCCCGAGTCGCTGTTCATCCTGCTGACCTCGCCGAAGTTTCGCGAGAAGCTCGCCGCCGTCCGCCACGTGATCGTCGATGAACTCCACGCACTCGCCGGCAACAAGCGCGGTGCGCATCTCGCGCTGACGCTCGAACGCCTCGAACGCTTCGTGACCAGTCGCGGCAACGCGCGCCCGAATCGAATCGGCTTGTCGGCGACGCTGAATCCAATCGAAAAGCTCGCCGGATTCCTCGCCGGCTACGACGTGACTCGCGACGGCGCTCGCACGCCGCGTCCAATCAAAATAGTTCGCGCTGACGATCGCGTCCGTGAAATGGATCTCCAGGTCATCGCGCCCGGCCCCGAACTCGGCCCGCTCGCGACCCATCCGCATTGGGAGGCGATGTACGACGAGGTCGCGCGACTCATCGGCGAGCATCGCACGACGCTCGTCTTCACGCTCAGCCGCCGCCACGCCGAGCGCGTCGCGATCAACCTGCAGAAGCGCCTCGGCACCGACGCCGTGATGGCGCATCATGGCAGCCTCGCACGCGCCGAGCGTCTGCTCGCCGAGCAACGTCTCAAGCGCGGAGAGCTGAAGGCGATCGTCGCGACCGCGTCGCTCGAACTCGGCATCGATGTTGGCGCAGTCGACCTCGTATGCCAGCTCGATACGCCCAAATCCATTTCGGCCGCGATTCAGCGCATCGGCCGATCGGGACACAGCCTCGGCGCTACGCCCAAGGGCCGTTTCTTCGCGCTCACTACCGACGATTTGCTCGAATGCGGTGCGGCAGTGCGCGCAATTCGTCACGGCCACCTCGACGAAGTTGAAATCCCGATGGGATGCGTCGATATCGTGGCGCAGCAAATCGTCGCGATCGCCGCCGAGGAAGACGAAATCTCCGAGACCGATCTGCTGCGTGTCATTCGCAACGCGTACAACTTCAGCCATCTCGACGCCACCAAACTGCGTCATCTCCTTGAGCAGTTGGCCAATGATTTACCTGAAAAAATTATGGGCGCAGCGCCGAAAATTTTCTTCGATCGAGTCAACGCCCGTGTCCGCCCGCGCCGTTCTGCGCGGTTGTCTGTCATCACTTCGGGCGGAACGATTCCCGAAGCCGGCAACTACGACGTCGTGATCGAATCCGAAGGCCGCAAAATCGGTGACGTCGAAGAAGACTTCGCGCAGGAATCCTCGCGCGGCGACGTTTTTTCACTGGGCTCGATGCCCTGGCAGATCCAGCGCAGCTCGCGCGGACGCCTGATGGTCGAGGCTGCTCCCGGGATGGCGCCGACGCTCCCATTCTGGTTGACCGAGGCGGGCGGCCGCTCGCCTGCGATGTCGGCGGAGATCAGCGACCTGCGCCACGAAATTTGGGATCGCATCGAGCGCAAACAATCGCCCGAAGAGTGGCTGATGAGCGAATGCGCGATGTCGGAGCGCGCCGCGACCCAAGCCGCCGACTATGTACGTCGAGGCGTCGAGGCGCTCGGCGCGATTCCCGACGAGAAGACCGTCGTCATCGAGCGCTTCTTCGACGGCCTCGGCGGTACCCAACTCGTCATCCACACTCCGTTCGGTATCCGTCTCAATCGCGGACTCGGCCTCGCGATTCGAAAGCGCCTGTGCCAGTCGTTCGATTTCGAAATCCAGGCGTCTGCTATCGACGACGGCGTGCTGCTCGCGCTGAATTCGCGCCACAGCTTTCCGCTCGACACTCTCTTCAGCATGTTGAAGGCGCGCAACGCCCGCGACGTGCTGGTGCAGGCATTGCTCGCCGCCCCGATGTTCGAAGTGCGCTTCCGTCATGTCGCGACCCGCGCGCTTGCGATCATGCGATCGTCGCGCGGCAAAAAAGTTCCCGCCTGGATCCAGCGCCTGCGCTCGCAGGAATTGCTGTCGTCGATTTTTCCAGGCCAGCAAGCATGCTTCGAGAACCGGCCGGGCGCGATCGAACTGCCGGACCATTTCGTGATCGAAGAAACGATTCGCGAATGTCTCGAGGAATCCACCGACCTGCCGCGCATCGTCCAATTGCTCGAAGGAATCGAGAGCGGCGCGATTCGCACCGTCACCGTCGACGCAATCGCGCCGTCGGTGTTCGCGCATCGCCTGTTACTCGCGTGGGATTATTCGTTCCTCGACGATGGCGAGCGGGCCAACCGCCGTTCGCGGACTGTCACGATGAATCGCGGCATGGCCGAGGACGTGTTCCGCAAAGAGGATCTATCCGATCTGCTCTCCGCCGATGCGGTCGAAAGCGTCGTTGCCGAAGTGACGGGCCGCGCCGCAGGGCGCAAGCCGCGCTCGCGCGACGAACTCTTCGAACTGATTCGCGCGCACGGCTCGCTGACGCTGGCCGAAGTCGAAGAACGACTAGGCGAGGGTGCCCGCGCAATGATCTCGGAGCTGGACGCGGAAGGCCGAATCGCACGCGTCAGCTTGAACGGCGAATCACCCGAAAGAATGATTGCCAGCGAGGACAAGCCGCTGTTCGATGCAGCGTACGCCGGCGGTTCATCAGATGGCGACGCGGCTCGCGTCGAACTTGTGCGGCGAGCATTAAAAACTTGCGGACCGACGACAGCCGCCGAGATCGCCGCGCGACTGCATCTCATACAATCGGACATCGATCAGAATCTCGCGGCGCTGGAAGGGCAGGGCGCGATTTTCCGCGGACACTTCACCCGCTCCGACACGATTCAATGGTGCGATCGCTACAACCTCGAACGGATCCATCGGATGACGCTGGCGCGTGTGCGCGCCGAAATCGAGCCGTGCGCCGATCATGAGTACGCAGCTTTCCGGCTGAAGTGGATGCACGTCGGCAGCACCGAGCTTCCCGCGGACCAGACCGGAGTCGCCGCGGTGCTCGATCAGCTTTCAGGAATCGCGGCGACGCCCGAAAATTGGGAGCATGCGATCCTGCCGGCGCGCATCGAAGGCTATCGCCCCGAGATGCTCGACCTGGTTTGCATGAGCGGTCAGATGAAGTGGCTTGCCGAACCCGGAGAAGCCGTCGAAGGTGCGCGTCCCGCGAACACACCGTCGCGAGTCACGTTCGTCGCGCGCAAAGCGAGTCTCTTTGCTCAAGGCGACGCCTCCGCAACCGAAGACGCGAAGGAGCAAGCGGTGCTGACGGCTCTGGGAGCCGCCGGCGCTCAGTATCTCGACGAGGTAGCTGAGCGCGCGAACATCTCCGAGCGCGACGCGTTGTCGGCCCTGTGGAGGATGGCGGCGGCGGGACGCGTCAGCAACGACAACTTCGCGCCACTGCGGATGTTTTCCGACGATCGCGCCGCCGAGCGTGCGCTTGAGTCGGTCGCACGTCGTCCGACGACTCGTCACGACGCCGCGGTTCGCGCGCGACTGAAGTCGAGCCTGGCAGGACGATGGTCATTGATTCGCGCGGCCGAAACTCCCGTGGTTGGCGCCGATGAAACGCGCGACCTCGCGCTCAAGTTGCTCGAACGCCACGGAATCCTCGCGCGCGAGATGCTCGGAATCGAATCGACGCATATCTCATGGAACGAAATCTCCTTCGCGCTTCGCCGGCTCGAATATGGTGGCGCGATTCGCCGCGGATGGTTCGTGCGCTCGCTTTCCGGCGAGCAGTACGCGCTGCCCGAAGCGGTCGAGATGCTGCATGCCGCCCGCAATCTCATCGCGGCGCGCGAGAAGCCGATCGCTCTCAGCGCGATCGATCCGGCCAATCCTTACGGCGCCGTGATTCCCGGATGCGGTATCGCGCGCGAGGCTGGCAACGTCATCGTTGTACGCGCCGGACGCGTGATTGCCGGACTGCAAGGACGCGCGATGATCACTGGTGAGGGCGAAGTGGACGACGAGAGTTTCAGCGCAGCCGTCGCGGCTCTCATGACGTTGAAGCCGCGGATCACGATCGATTCAATCGACGGCGTCCCCGCGCTCGAGTCCCCGCGAGTCGGAATCCTCGCCGCGATGCGTTTCCATTCCGACGGCCGCTCGCTGGTCTTCGACGGCTTGCATGGGCCGGCGCCCGCGCGTGCCTCGCGCCGCAGATCTTCAAATTAGTTTTTTCATTTTTCATTTTTCACTTTATCACTGGTTGATTGGCCGCGCTCGCGCGCTATTCTGAACGCATGACGACAAACAGTTTTGGTGCTCGTTCAACCCTCACGGTTGATGGCAAGAGCTACACGATTTACAAACTCGATGCGCTCGAGAAGCGGGGGTTCTCGCTCGCGCGAATGCCGTATTCGATCAAGGTGATGATCGAGAACGTGTTGCGGCGCGAGGACGGAGTGATCGTGACGAAGGGTCAGATAGAAGCGCTGGCCCGATGGAACGGCAAGGGCGGCGAGCGCGAAGTCTCGTTCATGCCGGCGCGCGTGCTCTTGCAGGACTTTACCGGCGTGCCGGTGGTCGCGGATTTGGCGGTGATGCGCGACGCCATCAAGAAGCTCGGCGGCAATCCCGACAAGATAAGTCCCCTGCAGCCGGTCGATTTGGTGATCGATCATTCTGTGCAGGTCGATTCGTTCGGAACCGCCAACGCCTTCGCCGCCAACGCGCAACTCGAGTTCGAGCGCAACCAGGAACGCTATCTTTTCCTGCGATGGGGCCAGGGCGCGTTCGACAATTTTCGCGTCGTGCCGCCTGACACCGGAATCGTTCACCAGGTCAATCTCGAATATCTCGCGCCGGTGGTTTTCGCGTCGGAGAAGGGCGAGGCGTATCCCGACACTGTCATCGGCACCGACTCGCACACCACGATGATCAACGGGCTCGGCGTCGTGGGATGGGGCGTCGGCGGAATCGAGGCCGAAGCCGCGATGCTCGGGCGCTCGATGCCGATGCTGATTCCCGAAGTGATCGGCTTTCGCCTCTCGGGCAGTCTGCGTCCCGGCGCGACGGCGACCGACCTGGTGCTGACTGTCACCCAGATGCTGCGCAAGAAAGGCGTGGTCGGCAAGTTCGTCGAGTACTTCGGGCCGGGGCTCGCATCGCTGCCGGTCGCGGATCGCGCGACGCTCGGCAACATGTCGCCCGAGTACGGCGCAACGATGGGATATTTTCCGGTCGACGAACAGACGCTCACGTATCTGCGGCTGACTGGCCGCAGCGACAGCCAGATCAAATTGATCGAGGCGTACTGCAAGGCGCAAGGACTTTTCAATTCGCCCGACGCGCCCGAGCCGAAATTTTCCGACACGCTCGAACTCGATCTCGGCAGCGTCGTGCCGAGCATGGCGGGTCCGCGACGTCCGCAGGATCGAGTCGCGCTGACGCAGGCCAAGAGCGATTTTCGTCGCGAGCTCGGCAAGGAGTTCGAGGAGCATCCGAGCGTCGATCGCGACGAGCTGGCGAAGTGGGTCGCCGAAGGCGGCAACGGCGCGGTTGCCGGCGAGGGAACCATCCTCGAAACGAAGCTCGGGCATATCGCGCATAAGGTCGAGGTGCATTCCGAGGCTGGGAAGTTTCGGCTGACGCATGGCTCGATCGTGATCGCCGCTATCACGAGCTGCACCAACACCTCGAATCCGTCGGTGATGCTGGCGGCGGGGATTCTCGCGAAGAAAGCGGTCGCACGCGGGCTGACCGTCAAGCCATTCGTGAAGACCAGCCTGGCGCCAGGATCGAAGGTCGTCACGCAGTACCTCAAGCGCGCGGGACTGATCGAGTCACTGGAAAAACTACGCTTCAACCTGGTTGGTTACGGATGCACGACTTGTATCGGCAACAGCGGGCCGGTTGACGAGGCGATCGCCGGCGCGATCAAGAATGGCAACCTGGTGGCGTGCGCGATCCTGAGCGGCAATCGCAATTTCGAGGGGCGCATCAATCCCGTCGTGCGATTCAACTACCTCGCGTCGCCGCCGCTGGTGGTCGCGTACGCGATTGCCGGCACGATGGATATCGACGTCGAGCATCAGCCGCTCGGCACCGGTTCCGACGGGCGTCCGGTGTTTTTGCGCGACATCTGGCCGTCGCAGGAAGAAGTCGCGGCTGCAGTGACCGGCTCGGTTCACGCCGAGATGTTCAAGAGCGAGTACGGGCAGGTGTTTGAAGGCGACGAAAGATGGAAGAGTCTCAAAGTTCCCGAGGGCAACCTGTTCCGATGGGCGGAAGATTCGCTCTATGTGAAGGCGCCGCCGTTCTTCGAGGGCGTGACCGCGAAAGTTGGAGAGTTCACCGACATCAACGGCGCGAGGGCGCTCGCGGTTCTCGGCGACAGCGTGACGACCGATCATATTTCGCCGGCGGGCTCGATCGCACCCGACAGTCCCGCGGGCAAGTACCTGATCGAGCACGGCGTGCAGCCCAAGGATTTCAACTCGTACGGCGCGCGGCGCGGGAATCATGAGGTGATGATGCGCGGGACGCTCGCGAATATCCGGCTCAAGAACCTGATGGTGCCGGGGGTCGAGGGCGGGTTCACGGCGCATCAGCCGGACGGCGAGAAGATGACGATTTTCGACGCGTCGGAGCGCTATCGCAAAGAGGGCGTTCCGCTGATCGTGATCGCGGGCAAGGAATACGGCACCGGCTCGTCGCGCGATTGGGCCGCCAAGGGTGTGCAACTGCTCGGCGTGCGCGCCGTGATCGCGGAAAACTTCGAGCGAATCCATCGCAGCAATCTGATTGGGATGGGCGTGCTCGCGCTCGAGTTCAAGCCCGGCGAAAATCGGCAGACACTCGGGCTCATCGGTAAGGAATTGTTTTCGATCACCGGACTCAAAGCCGGGATCAAGCCGCGCCAGACGTTAAAGGTGCGTGCTGAATTCGGCGGCAAGACGACAGAGTTCGAGGTGACGATGCGCGCGGACACGCCTGAGGAAGTCGAGTACGTCCGGCACGGCGGAATCCTGCCGTTCGTGCTGCGCGAATTGATTGCGTGACGAAGCATATCGGCATCGTCGCGGTCAGTTCCGAAGGTGCCGCTCTCTGTTACCGCACGATCTGTCTCGAAGGTGCGGAATTTCTGGGGCCGCATGAGCATCCGGAGATCACGCTGCACGGTTTCTCGCTCGGCAGCTATCAGCGCCCATCGAGGAGGACCGTTGGGACGCAGTCGGTGAGATGATGCTCGAGTCGGCGGCGAAGCTCGTCCAGTCTGGCGCGCAACTGCTGATTTGTCCTGACAATACTGTTCACCAGGGGCTCGATCTGGTCCATGAGCGTTCACCCGCGCCGTGGATCCACATCGCCGAGGAAGTTGCAGGCGAGGCTCGGCGGCATGGCTTCAAGCGGCTCGGAATTCTGGGAACGCGCTACCTGATGGAGGGACCCGTATATCCGTCGAAGCTGGCGCCGGCAGGTATCGAGTACCGCGTTCCGAACCTCGAACAGCGCGAGCGTATCAATCAGATCATTTACGAAGAGTTGGTGAATGCGCGCATCCTTCCGGAGTCCCGCGCATACTTTCAAAATGTAATCCGCAATCTCGCCACTGACGGCTGCGACGCGGTCGCGTTGGCCTGCACCGAGATTCCGTTGCTGATAAGTCCCGCCGATTCTCCGTTGCCCGTTCTCGACTCGACGCGCATTCTCACGCGCGCCGCCCTCCGCAAAACGATCTGACGCGACTTCTTCCCCTCTCCCCGCGGGAGAGGGGAAAAACAGAGAGCGCGCCTATTGCATGTGAGCGCCGGCGGCGCCGGAGATTGTCGAGACACTCGGGGCGCTGGCGGGGGCTGGGGCATGCTGCACGAGCGCGGGGTCGTCGCTCGCAACGCATTTGAAGTAGGGCTGCACTTTTTTCAATTGCGCCTTGCAGGCCTGCTCGGACTTGAGCGTTTTAAATTTAAGCCATTGGGAAATCGGCGCCGTGGTATTCATCTTGTAATCACCTGACGCGCTCTTCACCGGCGGAAAAACCGGCGGCGGCATCAACAGGAACCAGGAGATCAACACCAGCGAGGTCACATAACACTTTCGCATGCCCATTCAGTTACAGATTTTTTTAGCTGAATGCGATAGGCGCGCGAGCGCGACTCACGCCGGTTGCGGCGCGGGCGCATCCAGGCGCACCGACGCGCCGCTCTTGCGGGTTGCGTAGCGGCTCAGCAGTCGTACGACGGCGGGCGTGACTTCGTCGATCGCTTCGCGGCGGAAGCCCACGATTTCCGGGCCGCGCGCGCGCATCATCCCCATCATCGAGAGCCGCAGCAGTGCCGCGACCGCCTGGCAGTAGCGGAAACGCTCGAAGTCCATCGGCGCCATCGCATGGTAGAGCGGCATGTACAGCGCCGCGAAGCTCGCGCGAAGCCCGTTGCCGACCAGGTTGTCGCGCATCCATCGCGGGTTCTCGAGCGCCGACGACGACAAAATCACCGCCGTCATCGCGGCGTCGAGATGGCGATCGCCGACGTCCGTATTCACCCAGTCGATCACGCCGGTCACGCGCACTCCCTGCACCATCACGTTGAGCGGGTGGTAGTCCATGTGCACGAGAGAATCCGGGCTGCGGCGGAATTTCGGCGCGCGCTCGGTGACGAGATTGAGCGCCTCGCGAAGGCCGGGGAGCGGACCGTTCTCGACCCGATTGGCGATGATCGCGAGCACTCGATCGAGCAGCGGCGAGTCATCGCGGGCGTTACCGACGGCCGCATACGCGCGGGGAATCTCGCGCAGGCCTGCGCTCACCGGATCCAGTTTGTGGAGTCTCGATTGTGTGCGGACGAATGAAAAAAATGCCATCGAGAAGGTCCTGAAGGCATTCGGAAAGCTGCGGACCGCGAACAGCTGTCCGCCCGCCAGCTTCTGCATGATGAGGAACGGTGCGCCGAGCGCGCCATGGTCGGCCTCGAACGCGTACGGACGCGGGACTGGGTAGCCCGCGCCGAATAGGCGATCGATGGTGGTGTGTTCGCGCGCGCCTTTGGCGTCGGCGGCGGAGCCTTGATAGAAGCGCAAAACCATCGGTACGCCGACCGGGATTGACGCAAACCGCTGCGACGCGCTTCCAGCGTGAATTCGAAGACCGTGGTTTCCCATCCGCTGGCGAGGACGCTCAGGCGCGCAACCGGCGCGCCGAGATAAGCGGATAGACGTTGTGCAATGTCGCGAGGGTCGAGCATCTGGACAAAACGCGGGCGGAGATTCCACGCGAACCGCAGAGTAGTACACGCAGAAATCGGGCGCAATTGACCTGACACGCGTGTCAGGTGTGGAGTGGCGCACGGCTAATGCAGGGGGTTCATGAAATGTTGCTGCGTTCCGGTGTTCGGGCGGCGGCTCTGACGACGGCTGAGACTCGGGCGCCATCTCGAGGGTCTCATTGGGCAGCGTCTGGCCGTCTTTCTGGTAGTGCTGCTGCACCATCGAGGACAGCAGCGGTCCGCTGCGATCGCTCAGATCGATTGACACTTCAACCGACAGCCCAAGGCGGAGCGGCTTGTCTTCGGGACGCGGTCCGTCGATAACAATCTTGACCGGCACCCGCTGCACGACTTTGACCCAGTTGCCGGTGGCGTTTTCGGGCGGCAGCAGCGAGAAGGCAGCGCCGGTGCCCATGCTGATCGAATCGACATGTCCCTGATAGGTAAAGCCGGGATAGATGTCGGCGACGATCTCTGCTTTCTGTCCAACCCGCACGTCCGTCAGCTGAGTCTCCTTGAAATTCGCTGTGACGTAGAGCTTGCCGAGCGGGACGATCGCCAGCAGCGGCTCCCCGACCTGCACGCGATTGCCGACGTGCGCCGTTTTGTGAGTGATGACGCCGGTGAACGGCGCCGTGATCTTGGTATAGCTCAGATCGAGCTTGGCGGCTTCCAGAGCGGCCTCGGCCTGCTTGACGATCGGTCGTTCGTAGCGCGACTGGTCGTCGGTTTGAGTTCCGAGGGCCGCTTGTGCCTGGGTCAACTGATGCTCCGCCAACGCTTCATCGGCCTGCGCGATGCGCAATCCGGTGTCGGCCTGATCGTATTGTTCGGTCGAGACGACGCCTTGTTCCTTCAAGGATTTGGCGCGATCGAAATCGATCTTCGCCTGCTTGAGCTGCGACTGTACCAATGACACACCCGACCTGGCCGCCTGCACTCCTGCGTACATCTCGTCGACCGATTGCTTTGCGCGCTCGAGCTGAGCCTCGGCCTGCTCGACCTTGACCTCGAAGTCGCGCGGATCGAGCGTCAGCAGCAACTGCCCTTCCTTAACCGCCCAGTTGTCCTCGACGTAAACGTTGGTGACGGTGCCGGCGACACGCGACGACACCAGCGCGACGGTACCGTCAACATAGGCGTCGTCAGTGCTGACGTGACTTTCGAGGAAGCGGTAGTAGCGATAAGCGGGAATCGCAGCGACGGCGATTGCAATGATCACGACAACTAAAACTACCCGGCGCACGAGCTGCGAGTTCATAGAATGATTTCAGAGGCGGGGAGACTCAGATGCGTTTGTCGAATCGCTCACTGCTACAGAGGCTAAGTATGACGAATGCGGGAGGCTGTCAAACGTATCGGGCTGAAACGGCTCAACGAATCGAAACTCATTGGTACTACTAGCGCTGACTCAACTCTGTGCGCCGGTCATGGCTGGCGAATCGTCAGGTTGGGACCGTGGCTGAAGGTCGGGACTACCACCTCTCCGTTGAACGTCATGTTGGCGGTGAAGGTGGTGTGGTTGTTGGGTCCGAAGAAGGTCGCGTCCACCTTGCCATTGGGGGTGTCGAACACTATCAGCGTCGGCGCGCGCGCCTGGATTATGAATCCAGTGTCGATGTCCTCGACCAGTGCCTGGTACTTCACGTTAAGCGGACCGCTCAGGAATATTCGGAGATCAGGATCCGCAGCCCCTGGAGCCGAGGTCTGCGTACCGATCTGCACTTGTACGGTACCAAAGGGCGCCGTCGTCGATTGAAGATCCTTGACGTGATTGGCGGTTATTATCTCGGCGCTCAACAGGCTGTCGTCGGAAGTCGTCTTGGTAACGACGAGTTGCGCGTCCGCCGAAGGAGGGTTGCAGATCGCGATGCTGAGCGGGACGTTTCCCTGCAGCGTCCAAAACGATCGATTGTCCGAGATGGTCGCAGTGAACGGCGTCCCGACCGTGCCAAGGATTTGATACGAAGGCAGCTTCGGACCGTTGGGGGTACTGCCGACGCTGCCGGAAAATCCAGTTTGGTTGTTGCACGCTCCGATCGAAACGGCGAGCATCGCGCCGAGCGCGCCTGTCGCTAACATTCGCGCGAAGTTCCGCATCGCCAGCTTTGCCGTGTTTTTCATGGTGTCGGTGCCGCGATCGGCGTTTTCACTAATGTTGTTGGACTTGGTGGCAAACCTTGGACTGCGTTGTTACAGATGCCGGGGCATCCGCCACCGGGGAACGAGCAGTTGGTCGGGCATTTGATCGCCGGCGTCGGAGTCGGGCTGGGTCCGCCCGCGGTCGGCGGCGGCGGAATGACGACGGTCGCAAAGCTGTCCGGAACCGGGCTGGGCGAAGCCGCGGCGATAGGCGTCTCGCTCTGCGTGGGTGATGGAAGTTGAAACTCCTGGACCTGGTAAGTATCTGCAGGGGCGCAGAACGAGTAGTTACTGCTCGCAGTTGGATTCGGCGGCTGATTCTGCACGAGCGAATTCGTTAACTGTACTTCGTCGGTGTCGTCCATTGGCGGCGCATCCGGATCGATTTTTTCCAGGACGACCGACGAACCGAGATTGGGGTTCGCGACGGTTCCGGTAATACTGCCGTGACCTACGCATGAGATCACCTGGGTCGGGTCAGTGGGCGTGGGAGCCGTCACTGTAGCGCACGCCGCAGGAGCCGGGACGTGGCTTATCGCCACAATACTATGCCCCTGATAAGGATCGACGACGCCTTGATAAAAGTCGATCGTCGAAGCAAACAAATCGAAAAAGCCAATCGGAATTGAGGGAGGAACGTTCAAGGTGAAGGTTACGTCAGTGATATTCGGGTTGCTGCCAACCGTCTTCGGCATCGGCAGCGCGCTTTCGATATTGTTGGTGTTGTGATCCTCGGCGAACACCTGGATTAACGCGGTTTCCCCGGGATTCGGCGGTATTATCGGAATCGATCCTGTGATGTATCCCGTCTGCATCAGCAGATTACAGGCTCCGGCCGCGCCGCCGTTGACGCTGCAGGTGCCGCCGCCCTTCTTGTTGCTGCCCGATCCCGGAGTCACCTGGACGAATAACGGGTCGTAGCCCGGCGCGGTTACCTCCATCGCGTAGCTGTCGGATTTTTTTGGCAGGGTAGGAACGTTCGCGAACGCCGCCGGGGTCGAGACCGTACCCGGCAGCGGGAAGTTGCCGGCGTTGTCGGTATTTGCGCTGGCAACAGTGACGCATTGGCCTACCGTCGCCGGACTCAAGCACACGCTGTTGTCAGTGCCGCCGTTCGGTGGAATCAACAACTGCAGCGTGGCCCCGATAATAGGTTTGTTCGCAACGCAACCATCACCGATCGACCCGGTGATATTCCCCAGTGTCTGGTTCCCGGTGACTTTGAAACTGGGCACGGAAATAAATTCGCCCGGGTTCAGCGGCTGCAACCGCGCGGCGGCGTAATTAACCGCGCCCCCTGACACTGCGAGGTCATATAATGTTCCAAACGGCATTGAGGCCGGCGGCCCTGCCGCCGGAAGTGTAAGGGTGAAGCATCCCCCTGGGGAAGGTGGGCAGTTAGTCTGACCACCCGCCGTGTTCGCAGTGGGCGTGATTGGCGCCGATGCGATAATCGTGTTGGTTCCGATCGTTTCGGCGGACACCGACAATTTGCGGACCTTTCCCGATGGCGACGTGCCCGTGCCGGTGCCCGTCGCCACATTCACTTGTCCGGTGATCGTACCTGTCGAAGGATTTGTCATGGGCGTGATCGAGATCGTTGCCGTGTACGCGCCGCCTGGCGCCGTCGGTATCTTGGTGATCGATATCGACACCTGCATGACAAACGATACCAGCGTTTTCGTTTTCGTGGAGAGGACCACGCTCTTGTCGGGATTCGAGAAGGTAATGCCGTTGGGGTTATTTATCTGGATGGGGTAAACGATACATCCGTCGGCTGGCGGTGAAGCCGGGCAGGTGGGAATCAAGCTGCCCGGGTTGGATGTATCGAGCTGGAGCTGGACGATTTTGTAGTTGTCGACCCGCACGGCCGCGGTGTTGAAGAGCTGCGGAATGTTCTGCGAAGAGTTGAGATCGATTTGCAATTCCCCGTTCGAGGAACTGCCGCCAATCCCGGGAGGCGCCGGAATTTTCTGCCACCCGCTGGAGTTCGGCGCCGCGCCCACGTGCGAATTGAGCCGGATCGCAACCACGTTGAGCTGGACGTTTTGAAACGTCAGCGGCATTGGAGGATTTCCGGCCACAGGTTGCGTGCCGACAAATCCTATCTGAACCCTTGCGTTCTTGGCGGCCCGGGCCGGCACGGCTAAAACCAGCAGCAGGCAAACCATGATAATTGAGGGCAGAGTCGGGCGGAGGGCAGTCCGATGCACCAAAAAATCTTTCACTCGGAATCCATCACAGAAGAATTCGGTCAGCGTTTGGGATAACCTAACCAGTGAGCGAAGGCAAGAATACATTCAAGCGCGCGAGCGTCAAATAGATTACGGAGTCTTGACTGATCGCCTTCCCGATCCGGAGAATTACTACTGCCATCGATGAAATCGTCCAATCGAAACGCCTGTCGCTGCCTGTTCATATTAGTTCTTCTGTTCTGCTTCGGCGCTCGCGTGACAGCCGCCGATGCGAGCCTGAAAATCACCACCGGAAATCCGGGCCTCGAGCATTTCGATGCCGACGGCGGTGTTCAGCTCGACTTCGGTCTGACCGATCAGAACGGTAATCCGGTCGGCAACCTTCGTCCCGACAATGTGAAAGTTTTCGAGGATGGCAAAGAGGCCAAGATTCTTGATTTTCGCGGCGTCGGCCAGGGCCGTCCGGTTGATATCGTCTTCGTGCTCGATGTCACGGAGTCGATGCAGCCTTATATCGACGCCGTCAAGCAGAACGTGATCTCCTTTGCGCAGGATTTGCAATCCAACAGCCGCGACTACCGCCTCGGGCTGGTGACGTTCGAGGACTACGTGGTCTCGGCGTACCCCGACTGCAATTGCGCCTATCGCAACTCGTTCACCTCCGACGTCAAGCAGTTCAGCGACTGGGTCGGCACCCTGCATGCCGGCGGCGGCGGCGACATCCCCGAGGATCAGCTCGACGCTCTCGCCTATGCCGCGAAGTTTCCGTTCCGGCCCGAGGCCGAAGGCATCATCATTATCGTCACCGACGCGCCGCCTCATCATGATGGCGACGGCTCGGCCGACTCGGCGCACGATCAGGCGTTCTGGGATCATCATACTCGCGGCGTGCAGGTGACGGATCTGACGGGGACTAAGGTCGCCGACCTGCTCAAGAAAAATGGACTCACTCTGTATGGCGTGGTTCCGCCGCCATTCATCGCGCCCGAGTACCAGGAAATCGTCGACGCGACCCACGGCCGCTCGTACAACATCATCACGGAGGAAGGGCGGTTCGCATCGCTGGTGCGCGAGATTGGGCATTCGATCGCGACTGAGTATTCGCTGACCTATCGAACGCCGCGGCCAATCGAAGACGGCACCAATCGCAGCGTCCAGCTGAAGATCGACTACAACGGCTCCGATGGCGAAGCGGACACTGCGTACCAGGTGCGCGGCCTTGGCGGCGCTGCGATTAACGTCCCCGAAGATGAAGGCACGCCCGGCGGAAACGCGACCGGCACCGGGCTGAAGCAACTCTCATTCAATTGGTGGAACGGCGCCGTGCCGCTGATCGCGATTCTCGGTCTGTTCGGACTCTCGCGAATGAGGTTCGGGATGCCGGCCGACGAACTCAAGGCTATTGTCGAGGCGCAGGGCGCACCCTCGCTTCGGATGCCGTCGGCGGCACCTCCGCCCGCGGCGCGTACGGCGCAGCGCGCACCCGCGCGACCAACGCCGTCGCAATCACCGATTACGGCACCGCGTGGCGCCGGGATTACCCAAGGCGCGCGGCTGGTGGCCGTCGATCGCATCGATCCGGTACCGGCCGAGTACTCGTTGATGAAGGACGAGATCTCGATCGGGCGTGGCGAGGACAACGACGTCGTCATTCCGCACGCGAGCGTCTCGCGACAGCACGCGCGCCTGATGCGCCGCGACGGCGGCTTCGAGCTGATGGATCTGAACTCGACCAACGGCAGCTACGTCGATGACCGCCAAATCCGCGGCTCCGCCTTCCTGAGCTCAGGCAGCCAGGTCCGCCTGGGCGACATCCGTTTCGTCCTGCAGCTGTAGCCGGGATTCCCGCAGAAACCATCGGATGCACGCCGTCGAGTCACCCGAGCCGCGAGAGCAAAGTGAGCGCGTGCGCGCGCAACTTTGCGCTTCCCACTGAGGTGCAGGGGTCACCCCTGCCGCCCGCCGCGCAGGCGATTATCCGCTCAGTGCCCCTCTCGCTCCAGTGCTTGCGGCGCGAAGAAGGAATTGTCGACCGTTCCCATGTCGATATACCAACATTCGCGATCCGGCGCGGTCGGCCCGGGCATATAAACGACCGAGCTGTAGCCGGTGTCGAGATCCTCGTCGACCAGGCCCAGCTGGAAAATCCGCTTGTACGGATAGATTGCGATCCTGGCGTCGGGGACCGGCCGGTCGCGATAAGTATTGAAGGTCGCGATCGTCTTCCACAGCTTGCCCTGGCGATCGTACTGATCCGACGCCGTGATGAACCATCCTTCTGAATCGATGTAGAAAATACGCTTGGGTATCGTCAGATCGCGGCCCGGCTTCGAGATCGCTTCGATCACGTACAGATGGCGCATCTCCCAGTCTTCCGGGCAGATTGTTTTGCCGCCATCGAATGGGCATTGCGTCTCCGGCGAATGCTGAGCGTGCACCGACGCGAGCATTTCCTTCTCGCCCAGGTATCGGTAGTTGAAATCTTCGATTTTGGCCGAGAACCCGAAATACGAATCGGGATCGAGCGTGTTCGCATAGGCACTACCGCCACTGGCTCCCATTCCCCCGGCTCCGCCCCCGTAGCTGCCGCCCCCGCCGGCGCCTCCGCCAAATCCCGGCAACGCCCCAATGCTGTCCGACAGTACGTCTGCCGATTCCCGCCGCAGTTTGCGCGTCGCCGGATTGTACACCCAGACGTTGTCTTCGATCTTGGGATCGATATGCCGCTGCCGCACCATCCCATAGCCGCGCAATGCCGACGGCTCCAGGAACGGATAGAAGCCGAAGCGATAACGAATGCCGCTGGCGGCGCCGTCGGAATCGGTCGGTATCGGAGGCACTTCGATCCGGCCGATATTGTTGTAGAACGCGAAGTGCCCGACCGAATAGAAGCTCAGGGGCGATCCGGTCGAGTGCTTGTCGAAGCTGGCAACCTCGGGAAAACGCATGTCGATGTCGTCGCTATACAGCGGCCGGAAGCTGAAATTCCACATCACCTTCGTCGCCATCTGCGGATCGTTCGGATCGAGCAGCGGAAACGGCAGCCCGGCGACGTAACCCTTCAGCGTGCCGTCGGGGTTGATCTGGACTTGAGGCGAGTACTTCTCGGTGGCGGCCTTGAACGGCGGCGGCCATTCGAGCTTGTCACTCGGCACGATCCTGAGCTGCATGCCCTCCTGCACCAATATGTAATTGCCGGGGCTCAGCAGCTCGATGACCTTGTCGGCGTTGTCCTTGGTGATCACGTCGCCGGGCTTGACCGCGGCTTGTGCAGGAGCCAACGCGCACAGAATCGCCAACACGGTTCCAGCCACAATCGGAAGCGATGACAGTCTCATAATCCTCCCCTGGCACGGCGGCGCCGATTCTGGCGCGTCGGCCGCAATCTTACAGTAGTTAGGCTGGTGTCGAAAAGCTCCTGCTTGATCGTTCGTCGGCGCGCTCTTTATGATTCAGCAAGGAGCAGACAAGGTCACTCGCATGAAACCAACTATCTTCAGCATCAGCATATTCGCGATCGCAATTTCGGCGATCGTAGGCATTACAACCGGCGCCGACGCGCAGTTGCGCGGAATGATGATTCCGCTGACCACCACGATGGTCATCACCAAGCCCGCACCCGGCGAGATCTTCGGCAACAAGCAGGTGGTCACGATGGGCGTCGGCCCGAAAACCTACAAGTTCGTGCTCAACGACGCCTACGTCGACGACCCGCGCGGCATTGTTCATTGGCCGGACGTTTGGCAGTTGGTCCGCCAGTACAAGCCCAACTTCAATGTCACCGGCCTCGGCGAAGACACGTTCGCGAAAATGCAGCCGGGCGAGACCTTGACGGTGCGCGGGATGTTCTCCCCCAACAATCAAACCTACGAAGTGATGGGCACCGAACCCGGCGGCGGCCGCTTCGCCCCCGCCCAGCATTATTAGAGCAATTGCGCGAATGGAGGATCTTAACCTCTCCTTGTCCGAGAAATCTTTGCATAACCTCGCGCGGTATGATCAAAGGATAGGTGCGCGGGAGGCGCGGGGCGGATGTGGCATGAAGAGGAGCGGCAGAGGAGTTTCGCGGAGCAGGAGATATACGGCAGCGGGGGCGGCAACCGTCGGCTACTTGAGATCGCGAAGTTGCTGGACTGGGGCGCGATTGAGGGGCAGCTCGGTGAAGTGTACGCGGCTGGCGAGGGACGGCCGGCGTATCGGCCCTTGTTGATGTTCAAAGCATTGCTGTTGCAGCAATGGTATCAGCTCTCTGATCCGGCTTTGAAGACGCGCCGCTGGACCGTTTCACGCTTCCGGAGTTTTGTCGGCTTGGGATTTAAGCAGCGGTTGCCCGATCACAGCACGATAAGCCGCTTTCGCGCGCAGCTGTCGCGGCGCGGTCTCGGCGAGCGGCTGATGGCCGAAGTTAACCGCCAGCTTTCAGCGCAAGGATTGATCCTCAAGCGCGGCACCATCATCGATGCGACCGTAGTTCAGGGGGCGGTCAATCCGCCCAGCGGGCCCAAGGGCACGGTTGCGCCGGGGACCAAGGCTCCGCAGGATCCCGATGCCGAATGGAGCACGCGCAAGGACGGCAAGGTGCGCCACTATCACTTCGGCTACAAAGCGCACGTGGCAGTGGACGCCGGTTCGGGGCTGGTGCGCAAAGCGATCCTGACCGGGGCCAAAACCAATGAAACCGTGGTGGCCGACGATCTGATCTGCGGCGACGAGCAATGTGTATACGGCGACAAGGCTTACGATAGTGTGGCGCGGCGCGAGCTGCTGGCGCGGTTGGGCATCGCCGACGGCATCATGCGGCGTGCATGGTGGGGCACTGCCCGCAATCCTGATCCGGAGCTGGTCGCGCGCAATCGAAGTCTGACCCGCACCCGCTTCGCGGTCGAGCGTAGCTTCGCCTGGATGAAGCGCTGGTACGGATACCGGCGGGTACGTTATCGCGGACTGACGCGCAATGCGCTGCAGCTTCACCTGATGTGCGTCGCTCTCAATCTGCGCCGGGCGCTCGTCTTGCGCTCCGCTTAAGCGCGGCGCTGAGGCCGAACCGCATCCGCCACCCGAAAAACAAGAAGCCAACAACTCTGCAGGGGACTCCACCTCCCTCACCTCAGCGCTTCGAACTGAATCAAAGCACCACCTGTTACTGCCGAACACCCGCGCCGGTTGTGCAAAGCTCTCTCGGACAAGGAGAGGTTAGGATCCCCCAATAATCGCCTCTAGCTCCCGCTCGCGGTACTCAAATATCTGCTCGAGGCTGCGCGCGACGAACAGGTAATACGCAACCTCGCCGAGCGGCCACAGCGGCAGCGCGTATTCCACGAAATCCTTCACCTCCGTCCTTCCGTTGCCGGCGTCACTGAAGGTATGGCGATGGCGCCATAAGGCGTACGGCCCTTTCTCTTGCACATCGACAAACTTGTTCGGTGGCTCGACGATTTCAATCCGCGTCCGCCAATGCACCGGCACACCATACAGGCTAATCTGGTAATCGATCGCCGTTCCCGGATGCATGACTTCGGGCGGCGGCTCGAGAAATCTGAAATTCAGAAACGCCGGAGTCAGCCGCTGAAGATTTCGCGGATCCGAGAAAAATTCGAAGTCTCAGCCAGCGGCCGCCGCACGATCTGCGTGCGTTCGAGGGTATGGATCTTCATGCTTACTATTGTTTGGCCGACCCTCGTCTCTCGACCTCTTTCAGTGCTGATTTCGCGGATCGTCAGCCGGATTCACGTACGTGAAGGCGAACGGCCCGATCCCGTGCACCTGGACGACCGTTGGACCCTTGGCCCACGCGAAATGGTGCATGCCGTGCGGCATCGTCACGAACCCGCCCGGCTTCATCAGCTGACCTTTGGCCGGATCGAATTGGTCTCCCATTCCTGCGCCGAGAGTGCCGCTCAATACCGTTACGTTCTCATCGGTCGGATGCCAGTGAGGTGGGATCTTGTAGCCGTCAGGCATCTTCAGTCGGAGCGTGTAAGATGACCCATCCTTGAACGGATCTCCGTCCAGCACCGCGGCCTGGGCGCCTTTCGGCACCACGGGTGGCGCCGGCCCCCATTTTATATCCTTGGGCGAGTCGAACAGATGAACATCCGCAGCAGAGGGCGCGGCTCCGTCGCCCGCACCACGCGCGACGGCTGCAAGCGCGAAAAGGAACATTACGATTAGGCTGAATTTCAGACTCTTCATAAAGTTGTCCTCCTCCCATCGCGATCGGTGCAAAACCCCCGTGCGACGGCTCAAAATGACAGGGATTTACGAAAGTTCCAACACCAGCCCGTCCGAAGCACTCCCAAGTTGTACCGATATCCTTGCGTAGTGTACCTTTGAAGGCTCAATCAGAGGGAAAAACGGCACAAAATCGGGGAAATGAAAAAACTCACGGGAGCACAAATCGTTATCGAGAGCCTGATTGCCGAAGGCGTCGACGTAATCTTCGGCTATCCCGGCGGCGCTATCCTGCCGACCTACGACGCTCTGCTCGACTCAAAAATCAAGCACGTTCTCGTCCGCCATGAACAGGGCGCGACTCATATGGCCGAGGGCTATGCTCGCGTCAGTGGACGCCCCGGCGTCGTGCTCGTTACCTCCGGCCCCGGTGCGACCAACACCGTCACCGGAATCGCCGACGCCTACATGGATTCCACCCCGATGGTGGTGCTGTCCGGCCAGGTTCCGACCACCATGATCGGCAACGACGCTTTCCAGGAAGCGGACTTCGTCGGCATCACGCGTCCATGCACCAAGCACAATTTCCTGGTCAAGAACGTCAAGGACATCTCGCGCATCATCAAGGAAGCATTTTATATCGCCGGCAGCGGACGTCCCGGTCCAGTCGTCGTCGATTTGCCCAAGGACGTGCAGCAGGCCGAGCATACCTTTCACCTTTCTGAAAAAATTGAGCTGCGCGGCTACAAGCCGACGATTCGCGGCAATCCGCGGCAAATAGAGCGCGCGATCGAAGCGATCGAAAAAAGCTCGACGCCGTTGTTTTATGTCGGCGGCGGCGTGCAATGGTCCGGCGCGGCGTCCGAACTGCGCGAACTGGTCAGAGGACTGGGTATTCCAATCACCGAAACGCTGATGGGACTTGGATCGTTCCCGGCGTCCGACTCACTGCGGCTCGGGATGCTCGGGATGCATGGTTCGTACGGCACCAACACCGCGGTCTGCAACACCGACTGCCTGATCGCAGTCGGCGCGCGCTTCGACGATCGCGTCACCGGCAAGATTTCCCAATTCGCACCGAAAGCCGAAACGATTATCCATATCGATATCGACCCGTCGTCGATTTCGAAGAACGTCAAAGTCGATATTCCGATCGTCGGCGATATCAAGTCGGTGCTCACCGACATGCTGACCCAGATCAAAGGCCGCGAGAGTATCGGCCAGCGTCGCGCCGAATGGACCAAGTGGCATCAGCAGATCCTCCAGTGGCAGAAGGATAAGCCGCTCTACGAGAACAATCATCGCGGCGAGAGTGTGTCGCCGCTCGACGTTATCGCCGAGATGCACAACATCACGAAGGGCGACTGCATAATCGCAACTGACGTCGGCCAGCATCAGATGTGGGTGGCGCAGATGTTCCCGTTCGAGAATCCGCGCTCATGGCTGACCTCGGGCGGACTGGGCACGATGGGCTACGGATTGCCGGCTGGAATCGGTGCGACCTTCGCCGCGCCCGACAAGAAAGTAGTAGTGGTGTCCGGCGACGGCTCGATCCAGATGAACATCCAGGAACTGGGCACGGCGGTCCAATACAACGTCGATATCAAAGTGATCATTCTGAATAACTACTTCCTCGGGATGGTTCGCCAGTGGCAGGAGAAGTTCTACGCCGAGCGGTATTCCTACTCGGCAATGTCGGTGCCGAACTTCGTCAAGCTGGCCGACGCGTATGGCATGCACGGTTTCCGAATTGAAAAAGCGAAAGACCTGGTCGCGACGATGAAAGAAGCATTCGCAACGCCCGGCCCGGTTCTGATCGACGTCGTGATCCCGAAGGAAGAAGCGGTGATGCCGATGATCCCGCCCGGCGGCGCAATGTCCGAAATGCTGTTCGCCTGAGGTTCCCCCCTCTCCCTCGGGGAGAGGATTTAAGGAGAGGGACCTTGTTCAGCGCGTCGCGCGCGATTCAAGATTCCGTCTCTGCGTACTGAGGAGGTGCACTCATGGCGGCCCGCGTACCTTACCTGAATCGCGAAGATCTCCCCGAAGCCGACCGCGTCATCTACGACAACCTCGCCGCCGAGCGCGGCGGCACCGTCGGCAACATTTTCAAGGCGCTCGGACATACGCCCAACCTGCTGCGCCGCTTCTGTCAAATGGGCAGCGAGCTTCGCAACAAAACAGAACTCGATCCAAAACTCCGCGAACTCGCGATCTGCACGGTTGGACGCCTGACCGACGCGCAGTACGAGTTCGTGCATCACTGGAATATCGCGCGGCGCGTCGGCGTCTCGCGCGAACAGCTCGAAGCGCTGGCAGACTGGGAGAAATCCCCGACGTTCAACGACAACGAGCGCGCCGTGATTCGCTATGCTGTCGAGGCGACCAACAACGTCCGCGTGACCGACGCCACCTGGAACGCGCTGAAGCCATTCCTCGACACGCGCCGCGTGATGGAACTGGTGCAGAACGTCGCCTTCTACAACATGGTCGTCCGCGTGCTGGTCCCGGTCGGCGTCGAGCTGGAGCCCGGCACCACCAAGCAATAGCTGCGCGGCATGGTCAAGGCTCTCAATTTCTTCAAGCGCAAGCCGGGCCTCAGCGTCGACGACTTCCGCAACTACTGGCTAGACCAACACGCCGCGATTATTCGCGCGATACCCGAACTGCGAAAGTATGTCGCGTCGATCACGCTGCCGTCGGCATACCGCAACCACGAACCTTTGTACGACGGGATTTCGGAAGCATGGTTCGAGGATGAAGCCGTCATTCGCGCCACCGCCGATTCGGCACCGCGACAAGCGGCACACGCCGACGATGCGAAATTCGTCGATATGTCGAAGGCCGGATCGATTATCGTGAACGAGATTATCCAGAAAGAGGGGACGCCCGGCGACGGCGCAGTTAAAATGTTCTCGATGCTCACGCGCAAGCCCGGCACCGACGTCGCCGCGTTCCAGGCATACTGGCGAACGCATCACGGCCCGCTCGCCGCGAAGATCCCGCAAGCGCGACGCTACATCCAATGCCACGTGCGACCGTCGGGATACGCCGCCGGCGCATCGCCACGCTACGATGGCGTCGCAGAGCTGTGGTTCGACAATTTTGACGCGGTCCGGGATTCAGGCAACACCGACGAGTACCGTGCGGTGCGCCTCGACGAGCCAAAGTTCCTCGCGCTGCCGTTCCCATTCCTAATCACGTCCGAGCACCGAATTGTGTGACGCATCCGCGCCCAGATTTCTACGAACAGGGCATCGATCTCTTCAATGAGGGTCGCTTCTTCGAGTGTCACGAGGCGTGGGAGGAAATCTGGAAGCGCTCCGACGGTGAACTGAAACTCTTCTACCAGGGATTAATCCAGGCCGCGGTCGCGATCCTGCACGCACAGCGCGGAAACCTCGAAGGCGCCCGGTCTCTATACGACAAAGCCTCGGCCAAGCTCGATCCGATTCCGCACGAGCACATGGGCCTCGCAGTCGGCGAACTACGCATCGAGCTGCGCCAATTTATAGAAATCGCAATCCACGCGGACGGCAGCGCGCTCCCGAATCCGCCGCGATTGCGGCGGGTCGCAAAATCAAGCGATCAAAGTTGATGGAAATTCTGCGAGGTCAACACACAAATGAACAACGCCGCGAATTACCTCTCCCGCGGATGGCGACTTTGTCGCCATCCGCAAACCGGGAGAGGTCGCCCGACGATATTCATATCGTCGGGCGGGTGAGGGCGCTGGCATTCAGCTGGATGCTTGCGCCCTCACCCGCGAGGCGCGACCTCTCCCGGTGGGAGAGGTATACTTCCATGATGGAGACTAAACCGCCGATCGATCCCATAATTCTCGATCGAGCCCGCCGCATGCGGCGAGAGATGACTGAACCCGAGCTTAAGCTCTGGAACATCCTCCGAAATCGTGCCTTGCTCGGCATGAAGTTTAGGCGACAAGTGCCGATAGGGAATTATATCGCCGACTTTTGCTGCCTCGACCGTCGACTAATCGTTGAGTTGGACGGCGGTCAGCACGCGGAACAGGGAAGTTGCGGACGCATCGAGGAGCCGGTTCCTGAGCCAAAAAGGATTTCGTGTTCTGCGGTTCTGGAATGACCAGGTGTTAAGGGGCTCCGAATTTGTGGTGGCGGAGATACTCACGGCGATCTAACCAGGTAAGACGCGATTGATTTGGTGAAAGGTGCACTGCTCAAACGTCGCGGCTGGAATTACTTCTCCCGCGGATGGCGACTTTGTTGAACAGGCGCAAACCGGGAGAGGTCGCCCGACGATATTTTTATCGTTGGGCGGGTGAGGGCGCTCAAATCAAGCTGGATGCGTGCGCCCTCACCCGCGCCTGATGCGCGACCTCTCCCGAGGGGAGAGGTGTAAGAGTAATCTCGTCGTGATGGTTCGGGATGCTGAAGAGACTGTAATCAGGGCGATTGAGGCCGCACTCTTGCGGACGGGGATGCGTCGCGGCTCATCCATGCTCGTCGGACTATCCGGCGGCGCTGATTCTGTCGCGCTTACCTGCGCGCTGGTCGATTTTCGCGAGCGACTGAGCTTCCGCGTCGTCGCAGCGCATCTCAATCATCAGATTCGCGGTGATGAGGCAGATCGCGACGAAGAATTCGTGCGCTCGATGTGCGCGCGGCTCGGGATTGAGTTGATTGTCGAGGGCGCCGACGGGCTGGACGCATCGACTACGACCGCGAACCTCGAGGAGCGGGCGCGCGATGCTCGCCGCGAGTTTCTGTTGCGCGTCGCCGACCGCGTCCACGCTGATTTTGTAGCGCTTGGGCACCATCGCGACGATCAGGCTGAAACCGTGCTGATGCGTCTGATGCGCGGCGCCGGTGCGCGTCGGGATGGCGGCGATGGCCGAGCGCGGGCCTGCTAAAATAATTCGTCCGATGTTGTCGCTTTCGCGGGCCGAGATTCGTGAATATCTGGATGCGCGAGGGATTCCGTTCGTCGAGGATTCGTCGAATTCGTCGCGCGATATTTTGCGCAACCGGATTCGCGCCGAATTGATCCCGATGCTCGAGCGCGACTATGCGCCGGGGCTTGGCGGTCGGCTGGTCGAAGTCGCGGACGAGATGCGCTCGCTCGACGATCTCGTCACTGCGATTGCCGCGCGCGAACTTGACGCGATGCGCGTCAGCGCCGGCGCGCTCGACGTGTCGGGCTTCGGCGCGGTGAATCGAGCTGTGCAGGCGGCCGCGATTCGCCTGTTTCTTTCCGAGCGGATCGGATCCTTGCGCAGAATTTCGCGGGCGCATATCGAGGCTATTCGCGCGCTTATCCTCGAAGGCGGTCCGAGCGACTCGATCGATCTTCCTGGCGGATGGCGCGCCGAGCGCGAGTACAATCTTCTTCGGCTGATTAATGTGCGCGAGCGTAAAGCCGGCACCGAGCAATTTTCGGTTCCGATCGCCGCCGACGGAATCACAATCGTCGAGGCTGCGGCTTCAGGTTCGAGGCCTCGACGATTGCTGCGGCGGAAGCGTCGATGCCGGCGAGTCTGCCCGTCGCGATGTTCGACGCCGCGAAAATTGCGGACGCGGGACTGGTCGCGCGCAATTTCATGCAGGGCGACCGGATTCATCCGATCGGGATGCGCGGTACCCGCAAAGTCCACGACGTGTTCGTGGATCGCAAGCTGCCGCGCGCGCGCCGCGAGCGCTTCCCTATCATCACGGTCGGCGGCACGATCGCATGGCTCCCAGGGCTCGCGCGCGGCGACTGCGCGCTCGTCACCAAAGCAACAGAAACCGCACTGCGCGTTGAGGCGTCTGAAATCGCGGTTTAGTAGATACCACGTTGCGTGGCCCGCAACCCGCGTGATACTTTTTTAATGGCATGAACCAGTTTTCACGCAGTATTGCGCTATGGCTAGTGCTGGGACTTATGTTCCTGCTGCTGTTCAATATCTTCAGCAGGCAGCAGCCCAAAGAACCAGAAATTATCTTCTCCGACTTCCTCAACCAGGTTGAAAAAGGCCAGGTTCCGGAGGCGACTATCCAGGGCAACCTGATCAAGGGCGACACGGTCGAGCGGGGACCATTTTAAGATCTAACGCGCCCGACTATCCCGACCTGGTCAAGACGCTGCGCGAGAAGGGCGTCAAGATCGCGGCCAAGCCGGCCGAGGGCGACCCGTGGTGGATGGTCGCGCTGGTCCAGTGGTTCCCGGTGATCGTGCTGGCGGCGTTGTGGATTTTCTTCATGCGCCAGATGCAGATCGGCGGCGGCAAGGCGATGTCGTTCGGCAAGAGCCGCGCCAAGCTGCTGACTGAGAATACCCACAAAGTTACTTTCGCCGACGTCGCCGGAATCGACGAGGCGAAGGACGAGCTCGAAGAAATAATTCAATTTTTGCGCGACCCAAAGCGCTTCACGCGCCTCGGCGGACGAATCCCCAAGGGCGTCCTGCTGGTCGGCTCGCCGGGAACCGGCAAGACACTGCTTGCGCGCGCGATTGCGGGCGAAGCGGGCGTGCCGTTCTTTTCGATTTCCGGATCGGACTTTGTCGAGATGTTCGTTGGCGTCGGCGCGTCGCGCGTGCGCGATTTGTTCGTGCAGGGCAAGAAGCATGCGCCGTGCATCATCTTTATTGATGAGATCGACGCGGTCGGACGTCATCGCGGCGCCGGCCTTGGCGGCGGTCATGATGAGCGCGAGCAGACCCTCAACCAGCTGCTGGTCGAGATGGACGGCTTCGAGGCCAACGAGGGCGTAATCCTCGTCGCGGCGACCAATCGTCCCGATGTGCTCGATCCCGCGCTGCTGCGGCCCGGTCGCTTCGACCGGCGCGTGGTGGTGCCGCTGCCCGACGTCAAGGGGCGCGAGGGCATCCTGAAGGTGCATACGCGCAAGGTGCCGCTGGCCGACGACGTCGACGGCAGCAAGCTCGCGCGCTCGACCCCGGGTTTTGCGGGCGCCGACCTCGAGAACCTTGTCAACGAGGCCGCGCTGCTCGCGGCGCGTCGCAACAAGGACAAGGTCGAGATGTCGGACTTCGAGCTGGCCAAGGACAAAGTCATGATGGGCGCGGAGCGGCGCTCGATGGTGATGTCGGGCTCGGAGCGCAAAATTATCGCGTATCACGAAGGCGGGCATGCGCTGGTCGCGATGCTGCAGCCCGGCGCCGACCCTGTCCATAAAGTTACGATTATCCCGCGCGGCATGGCGCTCGGCGTCACGCAGCAATTGCCGCTCGACGATCGCTACACCTATCCGCGCGACTACCTGGTGACGCGGCTCGCCGTGATGTTCGGTGGACGCACAGCGGAAGAGCTTGTGTTCGGGCAGATGACGACCGGCGCCGGCAACGATATCGAGAAGGCGACCGAGCTCGCGCGCAAGATGGTCTGCGAATGGGGCATGAGCAAGGAGCTTGGCCCGATGACGTTCGGACGGCGCGAGGAACAGGTCTTCCTGGGCCGCGATATCGCTCATCACAAGGATTACTCGGAGCAGACTGCGCTCGAGATCGATCGCGAAGTGCGCAAGATAATCGACGACTCGTATCAGAAGGCGCGCCAGCTTCTGTCGGACCATCTGGTGCTGCTCCATGCGATCGCGGCGCGCCTGCTCGAGAAGGAAGTGCTCGACGGCAGCGAAGTCGAGGCGATGGTGACGGCGTTCCGCGAAGGGCGCCCGTTGCCGCCGTCGCCGGCGCGCAGTGCGCAACGATTTTCCGCCGCGTCCCGGTCCGGATACCGGCAAGGAAAAGCGCGTCGAAGACGAAAGCCCGGTGCCCGGGATTGCCGCCCAAGCCGGTTCTCGTCTAGTCGTCCCGCGCGCGTAATCGCTTCGCTGCGAGCCGATTCGATTCGCATCACCGCGCTGGTGAGAGCGAGGGGGAAGTGGGGGCCGGTGCGATGCGACGCTCGCCGATTCAATCCAAAACTTCTTCTAATGGTCGCGGCGGATCCAAACAGACGCCGCGATCGTCGTTTTCGAATCTCAAGCTGGCCGACGGCCGCGTAATCAAGTTTCCCGCGGTGATGGGCGTGCTCAATGTGACGCCCGACTCTTTCTCCGACGGCGGGAAATATCTCGATCCAGACCGCGCCGTCGAGCATGCGCTCGCGATGGAAGCGGCCGGCGCCGACGTGATCGACGTCGGCGGAGAATCGTCGCGTCCGATCGGCGCAGTGGAGATCCCCGTCGAAGTTGAGTTCGCGCGCGTGACTCCCGTGCTCGACGCGGCTGGGTAAGCGGCTCCGCGTGCCAATTTCGATCGATACCCGGCGCGCCGAGGTCGCCCGGGTCGCACTCGAATCGGGAGCGGCGATGATCAACGACATTACGAGCCTCGAACACGACCCCGAGATGGCGCCGCTGGCGGCGCGATCGAAATGCGCGGTGGTGCTGATGCATATGCGCGGCGGCCCCGCCAATCATATCAAGTTCGCGCGCTATCGCGACGTGGTGCGCGAGGTCGTCGAGTATCTCGACGCCGCGCGCGAGATTTGCGATCGCGGCCGGAATCGCGCGCTCGCGAATTATCGTCGATCCGGGACTAGGTTTCGCCAAGAATGCGCAGCATAATCTGAAATTGCTGGCCGCCTTGCCCGACCTCTGCGCGCTCGGCTATCCCGTATTGGTAGGAGCGTCGCGCAAAACCTTCGTGGCGCGAATCGCCGGCGTTGTCGCCAACGGCGCGGGTGAGCGCGCGCTGGAATTCGGGACGGCGGCGGCGAACGCGCTGGCGATTGCGGCGGGTGCGTCGATCGTGCGTGTGCATGACGTGGGCGCGGCGGTCGCCGCGGTGCGAATGGCCGCCGCAATGTCAGGACGGGATCATCGGTTCAGGCGCAATGCATAACTACATACCCATGATACCGCAGCCGCGATGGCAGGACGTCCTCGACATCCTGATCGTAGCGTACGTGATCTACCGGATCGCGATGTTGATTCGCGGCACGCGCACGATGCAGATGGTGCTGGGGCTGGTGATCGTGGGCGGCGCGTTCGTCGCGTCGCAGGTGCTCGGACTGTTCACGCTCAACTGGCTTCTGAACAATTTTCTTGGATCGTTGTTCGTCATCCTGGTGGTGATCTTCCAGGCCGATATTCGGCGCGCGCTGACTCGCGTCGGTGCGCAATCGTTCCTCGGCCGCAACGCAGCTACTGCGACCCCTGCGGAGGAAATCGCGACTGCGGCGGCGTGGTGCTCGGCGCGTCGAGTCGGAGCGCTGATAGTGATCGAGCAGGACGACGGGCTGGGCGAGTTCGTCGAGAGTGGGAGAATCATCGACGGCAAGGTCTCGCCGGAACTGCTCGAAACGATTTTCATGAACGGCTCGCCGCTGCATGATGGCGCGGTGATAATCAACGGCGACCGGGTACTCGCGGCGGCGTGCCTGTTGCCGCTGTCGCAAAATCCGAACGTGAGTTTGTCGCTCGGCACGCGGCATCGCGCGGCGATCGGGCTAAGCGAGGACAGCGACGCGGTTGTGCTGGTGGTATCCGAGGAGAGCGGGACAATCTCTCTTGCGCGCGGCGGGGTTCTGCAGTCGCGGACTGGAACCGGCCGAGGTTTTGTCCACCTTGAGGAAGCTGCCGGGTTAGGAGCGCGAGTAAGAGCGGCGGGACTGCGCACGATGAAGCTGCACGATTTCAAAAATCTGTCTGCAGCAAACCTCTCGCGGCGTCTTCGCGGCAGCAATATCGGGCTGCGTGTCCTCGCATTGGTGCTGGCGGTCGGACTCTGGATATTCGTCAATGCGGGCGAGCGGGGCTCGGTCGAGTCGCTCACGGTACCTATCAGCTATGCGTCGCTGCCGCAGGGGATGGTGATCGTGAACAGTCCGCCGACGCAGGTGAAAATCGAAGTCACCGGTCCGCGCACGCTTGCTCTCGTTGCTGGATCCCGAGCGGCTCACGCTCAAGATCGATATGCGCAGTGTTGCGGCCGGGACAGATCCGAGTTCAAGATATACCCCTCGATGTTTAACGTCGGACGGAATACTGCCGTCACCAGCATCTCGCCGGATTCGTTGTCGCTTGATATCGATCGCCTGGTTACCCGCGATGTGCCGGTGCATCTGGCGGTCGAGGACCGGGTCGCGCCCGGCTACACGATTTCATCGGTCGATATTGCGCCTCCCAATGTCACCGTAGTCGGGCCGAGCCGCTATGTGGCGCCGCTTACCTCGGTCAACACGGAGCCGTTCGACCTGAAAGGACTTACGTCCGATACTAAGCGTTCGGTGGATATCGTGCCGCCCGATCCGTCGCTGGGATTGTCTACCGGTCACGTCGATGCGCGGGTCAATGTCACGCGAGGCGATTACCGACCGAGAGTTTCGCTCGGAGGTCGAGGTCAAGGACAGCGACTTCAAGTACCGCGTCGAGCCGAAGCAGGCTACTCCTGACGATTCGCGGGCCCGCGGTAAAGCTGGCGGGCCTCGCGCCCAAAGGCCTCGCCTACGTGGACGCCGACGGCCTTGCGCCAGGCTCGCACGAATTGCCGCTGCAGGTGACTGTCCCCGACGGCATGCAGTTGATGCGCCAGTCGCCCGACAAGGTTAGAATCCGCATGTATCACGAGAGGCTGACGACTGCAGACGATGAGCACCCATCGTAAACTGTTCGGCACTGACGGCGTCCGCGGCGTCGCCAACGTCGAGCCGATTACGTCAGAGACCGCACTGAAGCTCGGCCGCGCGCTCGCGCACGTCTTCCGCAACACCACCGGACGTCATCGCAGGATTCTCATCGGCAAGGACACTCGCCTCTCGGGCTACATGCTCGAGACCGCGATCGAGTCCGGAATCTGCTCGATGGGCGTCGACGTCTGGCTGGTCGGGCCATTGCCGACGCCGGCGATTGCGTTCCTGACGCGCAGCATGCGCGCCGACGCCGGCGTGGTCATCTCGGCCTCGCACAATCCCTTCCAGGACAATGGGATCAAATTTTTCTCGCGCGAAGGATTCAAGCTCGACGACGAAACCGAAGGGCGGATCGAAGCGCTGGTGTTCGATGAAGCCGAGATCGGAAAGAATCGCGCGCGCCCCGACGATATCGGCAAGGCGACGAGAATCGACGACGCGCTCGGCCGCTACCTGGTATTTCTGAAGTCGTGCCTGCCACGCTCGGTCGCATTCGACGGGCTCAAGGTCGCTATCGATTGCGCCAACGGCGCCGCCTACAAGGTCGGTCCCGAGGCGCTGGTCGAGCTCGGCGCCGAAGTCATCGCGATCGGCGCCGATCCCGACGGCAAGAACATCAATCTGAATTGCGGCGCGATGCATCTCGACGCGATTCGCGAAACCGTTCTGCGCGAGCACTGCAACGTCGGTATCGCGCTCGACGGCGACGGCGATCGCGTGATGCTGATCGACGAGCGCGGCGAAGTTTTCGACGGCGACGACGTGATGGCGCTGCTCGGCCGCAAGCTCGCCGCCGAAGGCCGGCTTCATGGCAACGCTGTCGTCGGAACCGTGATGAGCAATTTGGGACTCGAGCTGGCGCTGCGCGATGCGGGCGTACGGCTTATTCGCACCGAGGTCGGCGATCCCGCGGTCGCGCGCGAGATGCGCCTCAATTCGTACAACCTCGGCGGTGAGCAGTCGGGCCACGTGATCTTCATGGATCACTCGACCACCGGCGACGGGTTGATCAGCGCGCTGCTGGTGCTCGCGCAGTTGACCGAGAGCGGCCGCACGCTCAGCGAACTTCGCGCGATGCGTCGTATGCCGCAGGTGCTGGAAAACGTGCGCGTGCGAAATCGCATGCCGCTCGCCGAGATGCCCGACGTTCAGCGAATCATCGCCGACGCCGAGAAGCGGCTGGCGGGCACCGGCCGGCTGCTGGTGCGATATTCCGGAACCGAGATGCTCGCGCGCGTGATGGTCGAAGGCGAGGACGGCGTCCAGATCAAAACGCTCGCGCAGGAAATCGGCGCCGCCATCCAAAAATACGCCGGCGCTCTGTGACCGTCATTTTCGCTTCGCGCGCTTGACCTTCAGCGGCTTTGATCCCAAGGCCTTCAGATACGCCTTCACCGTACGCGTCAGTCCCATGTAAAGCGCGTCGCGATATCAGCGCATGGCCGATCGAAACTTCCTGCAAGCCTTTGACCGCTTTCACATATGCCGGAATGTTCTTGAGATCGAGATCATGTCCCGCATTCACGCCAAGCCCGATTTTCCGCGCGATGCGCGCGGCCTCGCGATGCGCCGCGAGAATCTCCTTGCCCTCCGGCGTGCCGAACGCATGCGCATACGGTCCGGTGTATAGCTCGATTCGATCCGCCCCGAGTTTTCGCGCTCGTTCGATCTGTTCGGTATCAGCATCGAGAAAGAGGCTCGTGCGGATGCCTGCCTTCTTGAACCGCGCAAGCACCTCGCCGAGCCAATCGGCGTCGCCGCTGGTCAGGTCCCATCCCGCATTCGAGGTCAGCACCCCCGGCGGGTCGGGCACCAGCGTCACCTGCGTCGGCCGCACGCTCAAGACGAGATCGATAAACTCCGCACCGGGATAACCCTCGATGTTGAACTCGACCGTCATCATCGCGGCGAGATCGAACACGTCCTGAAACGTGATATGCCGCGCGTCGGGCCGCGGATGCACCGTTATCCCGTGACACCCGGCCGCGATACACGTGCGCGCCGCCTCGACCACGTCGGGAATATTCCCCCCGCGCGCATTCCTGAGCGTCGCAATTTTATTGACGTTAACGCTGAGCCGAATCATCGAGCACGGATGCTACCAGAGCGCCACCGCGCATTCACCGATAGTGCGCATGGTGTTACAGTAGGGTACAAGGTCGGAGATGAAGGCGAACTGGAGAGAGCGAATCGTTATTGAGCCGACTATCCATCACGGCGAGCCGTGCATCAAGGGCACGCGCGTGCCGGTGAGCGTGATCGTCGCCAGCATCGCCGACGGCGACACGCCTCAGCAGATCATCGACGCGTGGCCGCAGCTGACCGGCGACGACATCAAGGCCGCTTTGAAATTCGCCGCAGAAGCTGTGAACAACGCCGACTTCATTCCCCTCCAGCGCACCAATGGCAGGTGATCGCACGGGTTAAGATCGACGAGGATCTCCCGCGCCAGGTTGCCGACCTTGTCGCCGACCAAGGGTATGACGCGGCGACTGTTGTGGGGCAGGGCTGGCAGGGAGTGTCCGACGACGAACTCTGGCCGCGCGTTCAGGATGAGGAGCCTTGGCTGATTACGGCAGACAAGGGTTTCGCCGATTTGCGATTGCATCCGCCGGGGAGTCACACTGGTGTGATCCTGCTGCGGGCAGCGGAAGAAAGCCGCCGCGCGTACCTCGAGCTTGCCGCCATTGCGCTTGATAGGCTCAAGCTCGACGACCTTGCGGGCGCTGTTGTGATAGTGACGTACCGGAGCGTTCGCATCCGCCGCGCGCCGCTCAAATAGTTTCGTACCTTCCAGAGTAACCACCATGATTCTTCTCAACGCCGCCGAAAGCCGCGAACTCGATCGCGTCAGCCAGGAAAAGTACGGAATTCCGTCATACTCGCTGATGACGCGCGCAGGCGAGGCCGTTGCCGACGCGCTCGTCGAGCGATTTCCCGAGGCGACAACCGATGTGCTCGTCGTCGCGGGCAAGGGCAACAACGGCGGCGACGGATTCGTCGCAGGACGACGGCTAATCCAGGACGGCTTCGCGGTGCGAGCTGTCCTGCTCGGCCGCGCGACGGACCTGAAAGGCGACGCAGCGCGCGCGCATGCGGAGTTCCGCGCAAGCGGCGGCAAGGTGATCGAGGCGTCGGAAGAATCCAACCTCGAAGCCGCGCTGAGCAAACGGCCCAGCGCCGTTATCGATGCGATTTTCGGCACCGGACTCAACGCCGAGGTGAAAGACGGCCCGCGGCGCGCAATCGAGATCGTCAAATTCATTCGCAGTGCCGACGGTCGCCGTCGATATCGCGTCGGGCGTGAATTCCGACACCGGCGCGATCATGGGCGTCGCGATTCGAGCCTCGCTGACGGTGACGTTCGGGTTCGCGAAGTTCGGCCACGTTTCACATCCGGGCGCGGGCCAAACCGGCGAGTTGCGAATCGTCGATATTGGTTTCGCGCCGCACGCAATCGAGGAGATAGCGCCGCGCGGAAGGTTCCTCGAACGCGCTGACTTGCAGCATCTGATTCGTCCGCGGCCGGAGAATTCGCACAAGGGAATGTATGGGCATCCCCTCGTGATAGCCGGCAGCCGCGGCAAGTCCGGCGCCGTGCTGCTCGCGTCGCGCGCCGCGCTGAGAACGGGCGCCGGCCTGGTTACGGCGGCGGTGCCGGAATCGGTTCAGCCGATCGTCGCGGCAGGGCAGGCCGAGCTGATGACCGAGCCGATTGCGGATCGCGACGGCCATTTTGACGGCGCGCACGCGCCCGACGCGTTGAAGATGCTGCTCGAAGGCAAGAACGCGTTGATCGTGGGACCGGGAATCGGCCTGACAGATGATACGAAGCGGCTCATCGAATGGCTGATTTCGGATGCCTCCGAGCCTGATCGCGCGATGCTGATCGACGCCGACGGGCTGAATGCACTCGCCGCAATCGGCTGCGAAGCTTTGAAGCGTGCGCGCGGTCCCGTCGTGCTGACCCCTCATCCCGGGAGAAGCGTCGCGGCTGCTCGGCGTGAAGACGACGGCGATCAACGACGATCGCATCTCAGCCGCGCGCAATCTGGCGGAACGAACCGGAGCGACCGTGCTGATAAAGGGCGCGCGCTCTGTTATCGCGTCCCCCGACGGCGACGTCTATGTGAACTCGACCGGCAATCCCGGCATGTCGACGCCGGGGATGGGCGACGCGCTGTCGGGAATCGTTGGCGCGATGCTCGGACAGCATATGCGCCCGCTCGACGCTCTCGCGCTCGGCGTTTTTCTCCACGGCTACGCGGCCGATCGAGTCGCGCAGCGCATCGGGCGCATCGGCTATATCGCCGGCGACCTCATCGACGAGCTGCCCGCCGCTCTGGAAGCACTATCGAAGTAGTTGAGCTATTGTAGTAACTGAGTAATCGCGATGGCTAATGCTGCTACAGATTCCGGCGCGACCGTAGTCACGATGGTTATCGAGACCCGCTCGCCGCACGA
Source organism: uncultured delta proteobacterium (assembly GCA_963744545.1). Taxonomy (GTDB): domain Bacteria; phylum Desulfobacterota; class Binatia; order Binatales; family Binataceae; genus Binatus. Next base: position 131,835 of record CAVUUH010000036.1, on the reverse strand, counting down.
GACCAAGTCGTGGGGACGGCGGCTCGCGTCGCTGCTCAAAGGCGGTGAACTGCTGGGCCTGATCGGCGATCTCGGCGCGGGCAAGACCGTCTTCATCAAGGGCCTCGCGAGTGGGCTGAGCCTTCGCGAGGAGGACATCCTGAGCCCGACCTTCACGATGATCCAGGAGCATCACGGCCGCTTCCCGCTCTACCACATCGATCTGTACCGCCTCGAAGAGGCGACCCTCGACGACCTCGGCCTTCGCGAATATTTGTTCTCCGAAGGCGTCGCAGCCGTTGAATGGTTCGAGCGTCTGCGCGGCAGCGCCGACATGGAATTCCTGTCGGTGCGAATCAGCTACGCCGGCGCCAACCTGCGCCGCATCGAATTCAGCGCGCTGGATTCGCGTCACGCACAAATCATCTCAAAGCTAAAGCGCAGCTTCGCCTGAAAAGTCGTGAGTCTGACTCGGGTTTAAGAGTCGGCTCATAAAATCCGGTTCCCCTTCCCACTATGGGAAGGGGTTAGGGGTTAGGTCGCCTGCTCATCTCCACGACGCAGCGGATAGTCCACAACAATCGCGCGCCCATCCGTGACTGCTCTCACAAAATGAAGCGTGTCCGGCGGCACGATCGCGACGCATCCCGGCCCCGCAACTTGCGTCTTGCCATCGATCCTCACTTCGAGCTGCCCTTCGATCACGTTCCACACTTCCTCGTTCGCATGCGAGTGCTCGTGGATCGATGACCCCGCCTCGAACACGTAGTGCCCGAACGTCATGCTTTCCGAATCGAAATATTTTCCCTTCCAGCCGGGCAGCCGCTCGATTGTGTTCAATTCGTTCGTGTCGATAAATAGGCATCTGCTTATCTCCCCGTTGCGTCCGATACCCATATTAACCGCTTGCCTGCAGCAGAAGTTACGGGACGATAGGGGTCTGGTTTGCGGTCCATTTTCCAATCATAATACCCGATTACCCCTTTTTTCAGGGCTTATAGGGTCATTTCGGTGGCGATTAGTAGTTCAAAAATACGGCGGAACGTCGGTCGGATCGATCGAGCGGATCAAGGCGGTCGCCGATCGCGTCGTCAGAGCGCGCGACGCCGGCGATCGGATCGTCGTGGTCGTGTCCGCGATGGCTGGTGAAACCAATCGGCTCTTCAAGCTCGCATCCGAATTGAGCGAATCACCCAGCGCGCGCGAGACTGACGTGCTGGTCGCGACCGGCGAGCAGGTCTCGGCCGCGCTGCTCGCGATCCGGCTCCAGGCGATGGGGCATCCCACGGTTTCTTTTCTCGCGTTTCAAATGAATCTCACGACCGACTCGAATCACGGCCGCGCGCGAATCAAATCCGTGCAATGCGATCGCGTGATGCGCTCGCTCGACGACGGCAAAATTGTCGTCGTGGCGGGATACCAGGGCGTCAACGTCGACGGCGATATCACGACGCTCGGCCGCGGCGCGTCGGACCTGACTGCGGTCGCGCTCGCAGCTGCTCTGAAAGCCAACGCGTGCGAAATCTACACCGACGTGGACGGCGTCTATACCGCCGATCCCAACGTATGCCCCAAGGCCAGGAAACTCGGGCGCATCTCCTATGATGAGATGCTCGAGATGGCCGGCCTCGGCGCCAAAGTCCTGCAGACCCGTTCGGTTGAACTTGCCCGCCGTTACAACGTGCCGCTCGTCGTCCGCTCCAGCTTCGGTGAAGCCGAGGGGACATGGGTCGGCCGAGAGGATCAATTGATGGAGGACGTGCTCGTTTCGGGCGTAACGCTCGATCAGAATCAAAGCAAGATAACGGTAGCCGGCGTCGAGGATCGGCCCGGCCTCGCGGCGAAGATTTTCAGCCCGATCGCGGACGCTGGAATCGTCGTCGACATGATTATCCAGAATGCCAGCGCCGACGGCCGCACCGACATGACCTTCACGATTGGACGCGAGGATCTGAACCGCGCGCTCGAAATCGTCACGCGCACGGCCAACGAAATCGGCGCGGCGGGCGTGCGGCATAACGATCAGGTCGCCAAGGTCTCGGTGGTCGGCGTTGGGATGCGGACGCATTCGGGGGTCGCGGCCACGATGTTCAAAGTGCTGGCGGCGGAACGAATTAATATCGAGATGATTTCGACCTCGGAGATTAAAGTGTCGGTCGTGGTCAATTCGAAATACGGCGAGCTCGCGATGCGTGCGCTGCACGACGCGTTTATCAATGGCGACGGCGGGTCGAACGGCTCGCCGCGGGAGTCAGTTTGAGTCCGATGGCGGATGCAAAACATATCCAGGTTTACGACACCACGTTGCGCGACGGGTGCCAGTCCGAAGACGTTTCGCTGACAGTCGAAGACAAGGTCACGATTGCCGAGCGGCTCGACGATCTCGGTTTCGATTACATCGAGGGCGGATGGCCGGGCTCGAACGATCGCGACGCCGCGTTCTTCAAAGAGATCAAGAAGATCAAGATTCGGCACGCGAAGATCGCGGCGTTTGGATCGACCCGCCGCTCCGGAGTGCGCGCCGCGGCCGATCGCAATCTGCAACTGCTGCTGCGCACCGGCACCCAGGTCGCGACCGTGGTCGGCAAGACCTGGGACATGCACGTCCGCGAGGCGCTCAGAATCCCGCTCAACGAAAATCTCGAAATCCTCAACGACACCATCGCGTTTCTGAAAAAGAACTTCGAAGAGGCGATTTTCGACGCCGAGCATTTCTTCGACGGCTATTTTCACAATCCCGAGTATGCACTCGCCTGCCTGAAGGCGGTCGACGATGCGGGCGTCACGCTGATCGCTCTGTGCGACACCAACGGCGGACGCCTTCCGCACGAAATCGAAGCTGCCGTTACGGCCGCGCGCGCCGCGGTGAATTGCCCGATCGGAATCCATTGCCACAACGACTCGGAAGTCGCAGTCGCCAACACTCTTGCGGGCGTGCATGCCGGCGCGACGCAGGTGCAGGGCACCGTCAACGGCTTCGGCGAGCGATGCGGCAACGCGAACCTGGTTTCGATCGTCGCCAACTTGCAGCTCAAGCTCGGCTACCATTGCGTGCCGCCTGCGAAGCTCAAGACGATGCGCGAAGTCTCGACGCTGGTGTACGAGCTCGCCAACATCACGCCGTTCGCGCGTCAGCCGTACGTCGGCCGCAGCGCGTTCGCGCACAAGGGCGGACTGCACGTCTCGGGAATCCAGCGCAACACCGCGACCTACGAGCACATCGATCCCGCGCTGCTCGGCAACGATCGCCGGGTGCTGCTCTCGGAGCTCTCCGGCCGCGCGAACATCGTCTACAAGGCCAAGGAATTCGGCCTCGATATCGGTACCGCCAGCGACGACAAGATCGGCGCGCTGCTCGACGAGCTCAAGCGTCTCGAAGGCGCGCGGCTACACCTTCGACGGCGCCGACGCCTCCTTCGAGCTGCTGATGCTCCGCACGCTCGGCCTCGCGAAGGAACATTTCAACTTCGTCAGCTTCCGCGTCTTCGACGACAAGTGGCATGAGGATCGCGCGCCGTTCAGCGAGGCGGTCGTCGTGCTCGAAGGCCCCGACGGCGTGCGCACCCGCAACTCCGCGATTGGCAACGGCCCCGTCAACGCGCTCGATTCAGCGCTGCGTTCCGCGCTGGTGCCGTACTATCCGAGTCTCGAGGCGATGCAGCTGGTCGATTACAAAGTCCGCGTGCTCGACAACGGTGCCGGCACCGAGGCGCGCGTCCGCGTCCTGATCGAATCGACCGACGGCAAGCGCCGATGGGGCACGGTCGGACTGTCGAGCAATGTCGTCGAGGCGAGCTGGCAGGCGCTGGTTGACTCGGTCGAATACAAACTGCACAAGGATAATGTGAAGCCGCGCGCCAAGGCGTCCGCTGGAAAACAGAACGGATCGCGTCCGCGGTCAGTCAAAACTGCGCGAGAATAGTCACGCCGCGCATTCGAAAGCCTGACGCGGTCGCATCAACAAGAGGTACGTGCCATGGGTGTTCTGAGCCGAATGAGGGAAGACATCCAGTCGATCTTCGACCGCGACCCCGCGGCGCGCACCAGCCTTGAAGTAGTGCTCCTGTATCCCGGCCTGCACGCGATCTGGGCCTATCGCGTCGCACATTGGCTCTGGGAGCATAACTGCAAGCTGCTCGGCCGCCTCGTGAGCGAGTTCGCACGGTTCATTACCGGAATCGAAATTCATCCCGGCGCGAAAATCGGCCGTCGCCTGTTCATCGATCATGGCATGGGCATCGTGATGGGCGAGACCACGGAAATCGGCGACGACGTTCTCATCTACCAGGGCGTCACGCTAGGCGGCACCAGCCTCAAGAAGGAAAAGCGGCATCCGACGCTCGAGGATCACGTGATGGTCAGCGCGGGCGCGTCGGTGATCGGGCCGGTGCGAATCGGCGAGGGCAGCAGAATCGGCGCGGGCGCAGTGGTCGTGTCGTCGTGTCCGCCGTGGTCGACGGTCGTAGGAATCCCTGGCAAGGTGATCGAGGGCGACAACGCTCGCCACGACGTGATGGAACTCGATCACGCCAAGCTGCCCGACCCGGTCGCGCGCGCGATGGGCAATCTGATCGAGAAGCTCAACCGAATGGGCGTGCGGATGGAAGAAATCGAGGAGCGCCAGGATTGCCTCGAGGACAAAGTCAGCGAGCATCATCCGCCGACTCCCGATCGCATCGCCAACAAGGGCTAGCGATACCGCCAGCCCTTGTCAGCGAGGATTTCTCAAGCCCGAAACATTAAACCTCAATCAGCCCTTGATGAACGCGAGCAGGTCGGCATTGATCGTCTCCGCTTGCGTAGTAGGCATGCCGTGCGGAAAGCCCTTGTAGGTCTTCAGCGTCCCGTTCTTCAGTAGCTTGGCGGACAACGGCCCGGCAGCAACATAGGGAACGATCTGGTCGTCTTCGCTATGCATTACCAACACCGGGACCGTGATCTTTTTGAGGTCTTCCGTGAAATCGGTCTGGGAGAAGGCAACGATGCCATCATAATGCGCCTTCGCGCCGCCCATCATGCCCTGACGCCACCAGTTCTGAATGATTGCCTCTGAGGCTTTCACGCCCGGTCGGTTGAAGCCATAGAAAGGCCCCGCCGGCACGTCGCGATAGAATTGCGAGCGATTAGCCGCGAGCTGCGCTTGCAACCCGTCGAACACTTCCTTGGGAAGGCCGAGCGGATTGGCCGCCGTCTTCACCATGAGCGGCGGCACCGCACTGATGAGCGCCGCCTTGGCCACTCCTTTTTCGCCATGCCGTCCCAGGTAGTGCGCCACTTCGCCGCCGCCGGTCGAGTGACCGACATGCACGGCATCCTTCAGGTTGAGATGCGCGGTAAGCGCCGCAAGATCGTCAGCATAATGATCCATGTCGTGACCGTCGCCGGTTTGCGTGGACCGGCCGTGGCCACGGCGGTCATGGGCTATGACGCGATAGCCGTGATTCAGGAAGAACATCATTTGCGCGTCCCAGTCATCTGCCGACAGCGGCCACCCATGGCTGAACACGATCGGCTGACCCTTGCCCCAGTCCTTGTAGAAGATCTCAACGCCGTCTTTGGTCGTGATAGTAGGCATAGCTTCGTCTCCTTGCTTGAGCGTGCTGTTCGACGGCACGGCAATAGTAACAAAGGGCGCGATTCTCTGTCGCGCAAGTTTTTTGACGACTTCAGAGCTTGTGTCCGAAGCCCGCGCCCATCTCGTATTCGTTCGGACTCTCGATCATTCGCCCGCTCAGGATTCGCTCGAAGCCGAACGGCGTCAGATCCACCGTCGTGCTCGTGCCATCGAGAATCAGCTCCGCCATCGACGCTCCCACCGCCGGCGCCGTCTTGAATCCGGTTCCGCTGAATCCCGCCGCGACGAACAGGCCCTCGACTCCCGGCACCGCGCCCATCACAGCGCGAGCGTCCGGGCTGACGTCGTAAATTCCGGCGTGGCCGCGCGAGTAGGGCGCATCGGCCATCGCGGGAATCCTCTGCGCGAGGCGCTCGCGCACCGCCGCGATGAAGTCGTCGTCGTTGCTCTCGCGAAAATCGTCGGGATTCGCCTCCGCCTCGGGCTTCCATCCGCCAAGCCCGGCCAGCGTCAAATCGTCGCCATGCGGACGAAAGTAGCTGCCCGCGATCGTATCTATATAGATGCAATGTTTGAGTTGCGGCGGCCGTTTGAAGAACGCGATCTGCGCGCGCTCGCTCTTGATGCCGATCTTCACGCCTAACGGCGCGAGCAACGCGTCGGTCCACGGTCCCGTCGACGACGCATACCGCGTCCGCCTCGTGAACGCGCCCGACGCCGTCGACGACGCCTGTCGCTCGTCCGCCGCGATGCGTGATTCTCGCGACCGGCCGTATTCGGCGAGAACTCCGCGCCGTGCCGTTTCGCGCGCAGCCGCCAGCGATTCGGTAGTCGCGACCGGATCCGCATATCCGCTGTGCGGCTCGATACGCGGCCAGCGCGACATCGTCGACGAATGCGTGAGGCTCGAGTTTGCTGCAATTCCGCCGCAGTCACAACTTCAGTATCGACGCCGACGCGTTGGAGCATCGCGACGTTTGCACGCAGCCGCGACGCGTTGCGCTCGTCAACCACGACCGCGAACCCAGTCTCGACGAAACCGCATCGCCCGCCGACGATCTCGCTCCAATTCTGAAAGTAGCGATGACTCTTCCACGCCAGCTCCGCTTCCGGCGCGAACGTGTAATGCATCCTGACCAGCGCGCCCGACCGCGCCGACATCCCGGCGCAAATTCCGCCCTTGTCGAACACGCGCACGCGCGCGCCCGCGCGCGCAAGATGGAACGCGAGCGAGCATCCCACCACGCCCGCGCCGATCACGATTACGTTCGCGCCTGATGCTGTCTGCGTCACGCCAGGACCCGTCTTTTTCCGCTGATCGCGTGTACGATAAGCTAATCGCCGCACTGGTGGCGAACAAAACCGTCCATGCCAATTTATCTCGATCATAACGCGGGCGCTCCTCTTCGCGCCGAGGCTGCCGCCGCGATTTCGCGCCTGCTACAAGATGCGGGAGGGAATCCCTCGTCGGTGCATCGCGCGGGTCAGCGCTCGCGCCGGATGCTCGAAGCTCGCGCGCGCGCAGGTCGCGGCGATCAGTCGGCGCCGAGCCGCGGCAGATCGTGTTTACCAGCGGCGGCACCGAGTCGAACAATCTTGCAATCTTCGGCGCAATCACTGCGGCGTCGCGACGGCGCAAAATTATTTCATCCGACGATCGAGCATTCATCGATTCTCGCTCCGCTCGCGGAACTCGAGCGCCGCGGCTTTGACGATCGTGCGAGTCGCGCCCGACTCCGACGGACGAATCGATCCGGCGCGCGTGATTGCCGCGCTCGATAGCGAGACCGCGCTCGTCACGCTTGGACTTGCGAACTCCGAAGTCGGAACGATTCAGGATCTCGCGCCGCTCGCATCTGCGTGCAGAGAGTCCGGCGCGATGTTTCATGTCGATGCGGCGCAAGCGGTTGGCCGGATTCCGGTCGACGTGAACGCGCTCGGATGCGATCTGATGACGCTCAGCGGCCACAAGCTCGGCGCGCCTGCGGGTATCGGCGCGCTCTACATTCGCGACTACGCGAAGTTTGCTCCGACGATTTTTGGCGGGCCGCATGAGAACGGCATGCGCGCGGGCACGCCCAATCTGCTTGGCGCAGTGGCCTTCGGCGCGGCGGCCGAAGCTGCGATGAATGCGATGAGCGCGGAGTCGGATCGAATCAGTTCGCTCGCCTCGTCGCTATTGGCACGGCTGCGCGACGCGATTCCCGGCCTTCGCTTGAACGGCCCGCTCGTCGGCCGACTGCCAAACACGATCAACCTGACGTTTCCAGGCGTGCTCGGCGAGAGCATGCTGATAGCGCTCGATCTCGAAGGCGTCGAAGTTTCGATGGGCTCGGCGTGCGCGGCTGGCGCCGTCGAGCCGTCGCATGTGCTGCGCGCGATGGGCCGCAGCGTCGCTGACGCGCGCAGCTCGCTCCGAATCAGCCTCGGCTGGAGCAACACCGCGGAGGAAATCGACGCAGTCGCGGAGATCATCCCGGCGGTGTGGCGACGCGTCGCGGCCGCCGAGCCTCTGTCGGAGGTGAGCGCGCGATGAAGCCGCGGGTGCTGGTTGCGATGTCGGGCGGAGTGGACAGCTCCGTCGCGGCGGCGATTCTGCGCGAGCAGGACTTACGACGTCGTCGGCGTCGCGATGCGCCTTGCGCCGGAGCCAACCGCACCAATCGCGAAGCGCCGCGGCACCTGCTGCTCGCATGACGACTTCGAAGATGCGCGCCGGGTCGCAGAGCGCATGGATTTTCCGTTCTACGTGATCGATTTGCGCGCGGACTTTGCCGCGCGCGTGGTCGATAACTTCGTCTCCGAATATCTCGGCGGGCGCACGCCGAATCCGTGCGTGATGTGCAATCGCGAGATCAAGTTCGATCGCCTGTGGAGCCGCGCCCGCGCGCTGAATGCCGACTACGTGGCGACCGGGCATTACGCGCGAATCGAGCAAGGCGCGGATGGCAAGTTTCACCTGCTGCGCGCCGTCGACGATACCAAGGATCAGTCGTACTTTCTTTTCACGCTCGGACAGGACGAACTGTCGCGAACGATTTTTCCGCTCGGCGCGATGACCAAGACCGAAGTTCGCGCACGCGCGCGAGCGTTGGGACTCGCGACCGCGGACAAGCCCGAGAGCCAGGAAATCTGCTTCGTTCCCGACGGCGACTACGCGCAGCTTTGTCGAGCGTCGCAGCGATCCCGCGCAACTTCGTCCCGGTTCGATTGTCGATAGCGACGGGAAAGCGTCTGTCGGATCACGCTGGAGTGCATCGATTCACCGTCGGACAGCGCCGCGGTCTGGGTATCGCGAGCGGCGAGCGGCTGTACGTCCGCGAGATTCGCGCCGAGTCGGGCGAGGTCGTGGCCGGACGCGCGCGACGAACTCGATTCGTCGGGACTCATCGCGAATCGAGTCAGCCTGGTCGATGATTCGATCGCGTCCGGCGGCGAAGCTGAGCGTCGAGGTGAAGATTCGCTATCGGCATCGCGCGATCCCCGCGACCATGCGCGTTGATTCCGGCGCGCCGCGCGGAGATTCGCTTCGCGTCGAGCGGTCCCGCAGTGACGCCGGGACAGGCGTGTGTTTTCTACCGCGGCGACGAAGTGATCGGCGGCGGATTTATCGAGCGCGCCGTCACTGAGAAGGCGGCGAACTGACGATGGCAACTCGCTTCGCAATCGCAACGCTCGGATGCAAGGTCAATCAGTACGATTCGGCGATTATCGAATCGCGTCTGAGCGCGCGCGGCATGGAACGCCGCGAATTCACCGAGCAAGCCGACGTCTATATCGTCAACACCTGCACGATCACCGATCGCGCCGACGCCGAGAGCCTGCGAATCGCGCGGCGAGCGCGGCGGCTGAATCCGAATGCGCGCATCGTGATGACCGGATGCCTGGCGCAGGCGAGTCCCGACGTGCTGGCGAAAGCGTCGGAGGTCGACGCTGTGATCGGGCTCGGCAGGCTCGACGACCTCGAGCGCGCAGCGGCTTCAGGAGCCGGCGAGCGCGTGATGGTCACCAATCTGCGCAAGGAGAAGGCGCCGATCGAACTGGCCGCGGTCACGCTCGACGGTCACACGCGCGCGTTCCTGAAGTTGCAGGAAGGCTGCGATCAGTTCTGCACTTTTTGTATCGTGCCGTTTTCGCGAGGCAGCTCGCGGAGCGTCGAGCCGCGTCGCGTGATGGCGGCGCTCGACGATCTTCATGCGCGCGGCTTCAAGGAAGTCGTTCTTACTGGAGTGCATCTGGGCGGTTACGGCAAGGATCTCGATCCTCCGGTCGAGCTGGCCGACCTGCTCGAGATGATCGCCGAGCGATGCCCGATCGAGCGGGTGCGGATAAGCTCGCTCGATCCCGAAGAGTTGAGCGACCGGATCGTCGAGATAATATCGGGCAGCGAAAAATTCTGCCCGCATCTGCATCTGCCATTGCAGTCTGGCGACGACGAAACTTTATCGCGGATGCGACGGCGTTATGAGCGCGACTATTTTCGCGATCGCGTCGAGCGTGTTTTGCGCGCCTGGCCCGACGCCGCAATCGGCACCGATCTGATCGTTGGGTTTCCCGGCGAGACGGGAGCGCACTTCGAGTCGTACTTTAACTTCGTCGAATCGATGCCACTTGCATACTTTCACGTATTTCCGTATTCGGTGCGGGCGGGAACCACGGCGGCAAAGTTTTCCGGACGGGTGAAGCCGCCGGAGATAAAGCGGCGCGCGGCGGCGATGCGCGAACTGGGCGATCGCAAGCGCATGGAATTCGCCGGCCGCTTCGTCGGAACAAAACTTAAGGTATTACTTGAAGAGCGTGGACCGGATGGCAAGCTGCGCGGTTACAGCCGCAACTACGTGCGGGTATCGACGCAGGGCCCCGACGAACTGACAAACCGCGAAGTCGAGGTGGAGGCGTCAACCGTTGAAGGCATCCAACTGGTTGGGGAGATTGTTCGGCCGTGGGCAGATGGAACTGCCTGCGGCAGGGCCTCCTGAAAGTCCCGGCACCAAACTCGAGCGTATGCTCGGCTATACGTTCGAACGCGGGGAACTGCTGGAGACCGCGTTGACGCATCCGAGCGCGGCGGTCGGCAGTGACGTCCATTACGAGCGGCTGGAATTTCTTGGCGACGCGGTGCTCGATCTGGCGATCGCGGATCTGCTGATGCGCAAGTTTCCGACGGCGAAGGAAGGCCCGCTGTCCAAACAGCGCGCGTCGATCGTAAACGCGCGCACGTTGGCTCTGAAAGCACAGGCGATTGAACTGAACGAGATGATGCGGCTAGGCAAAGGCGAAGAAAAAAGCGGCGGGCGCGAGAAGACCTCGATCCTGGCCGCCGTGTTCGAGGCGGTGATCGGCGCGATCTACACCGATGGCGGTCTCGCGCCCGCGCAGCAGGTGGTCGAGCATCTGTTTGAAAATGATATCGGCGGGCCCTCCGCGGAGCGCGATTACAAAACCGAATTGCAGGAAATCGCGTACCGGCATTTTCGCACGCAACCGGTGTACGAACTGGTCGGTGCGGAAGGACCCGATCACGCCAAGCGCTTCACGACTCGAATCCGAATCGCGGGCCGCGAACTCGGCGTGGCCGAAGGCGGCAGCAAGAAGCAGAGCGAGCAGGCTGCCGCGCGCCTGGCGCTGGACCGGATAGAAGAAGAGCGGGGTGAGCGCGATGGGTGAGCATCGCGCGGGTTTCGTGGCGGTCGCGGGACGCACCAACGTCGGCAAATCGACGCTGGTGAATCGCCTGGTAGGGCACAAGGTCGCGATCGTGACGCCGCGTCCGCAGACCACGCGCCGGCGAATTCTCGGAATCCGCAGCGACGCCGACGCGCAGATCCTGCTGATCGACACGCCCGGACTGCACGAGGCGAAGAAGCAACTCAACCAGCGGATGGTGCAGACGGCGCGCCGCGCGATCGCGGAGGGCGAAGTCATTCTGGCCATGGTGGAAGCAGGCGATCATCTGAACCCGGGAGATCGCGCGGTGCTGATTGATATTCGCGCGCTTGGCCGTCCGACGGTGGTTGCGATCAACAAGGTCGACCGCATTCCGCGCGCGCAACTGCTGCCGCTGATCGAAGAAATCAACCGCGGATTTCCCGGCGCGGAGATCGTCCCGGTCAGCGCGCGCACCGGCGAAAACGTCGAGGAGTTGCTGGTCGTGCTCAAGCGGATGCTGCCCGAGAGCCCGGAGCTGATGTCGCCGGATGAATACACTGATCAGACCGAGCGAATGATCGCGGAAGAGATCGTGCGCGAGAAAATATTTCTGAAGATGCGGCAGGAGATTCCATTCTCGACCGCGGTCAAGGTCGAGAAGTTCGAAGACGACGAGGAACGCAAGCTCAAAAGGATCGGCGCGACGGTGGTTGTCGATCGCGAGTCGCACAAAGGCATGCTGATTGGCGCCGGCGGCGCCACGCTCAAGGAGATCGGCACCGCGGCGCGAATCGAGCTCGAGGAAATCCTCGGCGCGCGCGTGTTTCTGGAGATCGTCGTCAAAGTCGAGCGCGACTGGACGCGCGATCCGCGCAAGCTGGCGGAGTTCGGACTGTGACGAATCCGCGCAAAGCGTCGGGCGCCGAGGCGCGTCGGATCGCGGCCGAGGGTCTGCCGGCCGTCGTGCTGGTTGGGCGCGCGAACGCGGGCAAGTCGACGCTGTTCAATCGAATCGCGAAGGGCGGGCGCGCGATCACCAGCTCGATTCCCGGCACCACGCGAGATCTGAATTTCGCGCGCGCGAAATACGGCGATCGCGAATTCGTCGTGGTCGATAGCGGCGGCCTCGAGCTTGGCGGGCATGAGCGGATGACAGATCGAATCGTCACAGAGGCGCTCGCCGCGGTCGGCGTCGCGGACGTGGTGGTGTTCATGCTCGATGGCAGGGGAGGGCTGAGCGAGGCCGACTCCGAAGCGCTCGCGCTGGTGCGCGAAACGGGATGCCCGCTCATCATGGCGGTCAATAAGATCGATCGGCCGGGGCAGGAGTCGGAGGCGTCCGAGTTCTACGCGCTCGGCGGCGACGAACTGTTTTTCATCTCGGCCGCGCACGGACGCGGTGTCGACGAGCTGCTCGATCAAGTCGTCGCGCGGCTGCCGGAGCGCGAAGGCGCCGCCGCCGCATCTCCCGATTTAAGGCTCGCGCTGATCGGCCGTCCCAACGTTGGCAAGTCGTCGTTGCTGAATCGGCTGTCAGGATTCGAGCGCGCGATTGTCGATGACACTCCCGGCACGACGCGCGATCCGGTCGACGTGCGGCTGACTTCGCACGGCCGCGACGTGCTGCTGATCGACACTGCAGGAATCCGCAGGCCGCCGAAGGTCGAAGGCGAGCTCGAGCAGCATTCTGTCGGAAGAGCGATCGAAACGATTCGGCGCGCCAACGTCGTGTTGCTGGTGATCGATGCGAGCGAGGGAATCACCGACCAGGACGCGCGGCTGGCGCGGCTGGTGGACACCAGCGATCGCGCGATGGTGATCGTGTGCAACAAGTGGGACGTCGCGGCGAAGCAAGGTGGCAAGGTTGCGACATTCATCCGCGACGCGCACGAGCGCTACCCATTTCTCGAATACGCGTCGATGGTGTTCACCTCGGCAGTGACGGGCGACGGCGTCGATGGGATCATCCCGGCGGCGACCCAGGCGGGCGATTCGTGGCGCGCAGTTTTTCAAACCTCGCGGCTGAATCGAACGCTGGCTGAGGCGACCGCCGCGATGGATCCGCCGCAGGTCGATCAGCCGGCGCTTGAACCTGATGTACGTGACGCAGGTCGGCAGCGCGCCGCCGCGGCTTCGATTTTTCACCAACGTCGAACGCGGCATCCCGGCGCACTACGTGCGCTTCATCGAAACTCGATTTCGAAAAGCGTTGGGCCTGGTCGGCACTCCTCTGCGACTCGATTTTCGACGCACCGGCCGTTCATGGGTGCAAGGCGCTCCGCCGCGGCCAACCCGCGGAAAGCCTCGCAACCGTCCCGCACCGCGAACCAAACCAGCGCGCGCGTAGAAAACGGCGTGCCCCTCGCTCCAAGGAATGGACGGTTCGCGATTTTGCTTTTCGCAGTCGCTCTTGAGACGTTTGTCCTGGCGTGTGAGAGAGGACCGGTGCAGCAGGAACCGGCCCCACCGGCAAAGGAGTCGGTCCGTGCACAGCTAGCTCAGGCACAACGGAAAAACGGGCTCTCGTTGGTATTGGTCGCCGAGCCTCGAGACGATCCAGAATCGAAATCCGACCCCGTGCTGATCGTCGCACCGGCCGATCGCTCGATGCACAGATGGAATCGAGCCTTTCAACTTCCAGATTCTGCGGATGTATCCGGAGGTGCATTAACCGCAGATGGAAACGTAGCCGCGCTCGAGCTCGATCTTCCTAAGGGCCAACTATTCGGTATCTTCCAACGCAGAAAATCGAAGTTTCGTCAGCTCAAAGCAACAATTCCTTCTTGGCCTTATTTCGTGTGTTGGTCCAATGACAATTCCAAGCTTACGGTTCTTGGAGATGGCAACCTTCAGGTGCTGGATCCTGTGTCCGGTCTAATTCTAGAGAGTGGTCCTTCGGCTACCGACCTTACCTCACAGTGTATGTCGCCAGACGATAGGCGACTTGTGTACGAACTCAACGACGAGATCCTCGTGTATGACTTCGAGCAACACAAGTCGCGGCGGCTAGCGCATGGGACCGGAGCAACCTGGTCACCCGCCGGAGAATGGATTGCGTTTCGCAGCAACGACACCTACTACGGGGTGCGACCCTCAGGGGAGGGACAGAAAGTTCTGTTCAAATGTGAGAAAGACTTGCCCAATTTGCTGTCACCTCTCTGGTGGTCTCCAGATTCGCGGGTCGTCGCTTATGTTGGGCCTCTGCGTCAGGGCGAAGGGTTGCCTCTGTATGCGCTGAGGCTTCGCGTTAGGCGGTTAGAAGATGATTCGGAGGATTGGGTAGCTGAAATCATTGGAGCTACGCCGCCGGGGTTTCAATGGATAACGAACAATGACCTGCGGCAAGACGCAGGGCCGGCTCAAGCCCATGACTCAAACCAGCACGCCGCAGCAGCTCGCTTGTGGAACGTTGAGCGCGACGGCGTTTCTTACGCCGCGGCTGGTCCGGTATATTTCAATATACAGTGATTCTGATTTTAGATTTCGGCAGCCAGTACACGCAGCTAATCGCGCGGCGGGTGCGCGAGGCGAACGTGTATTGCGAAATACATCCGTTCAACTTCGCACCCGAAAAAATCCGTGCGCTGAATCCTCGTGGAATAATTCTGTCGGGTGGGCCAGCCAGCCTGTACGAAGAGAATGCGCCGGATATCTCCGACGAGGTGCTCAATCTCGGCTGTCCGGTGCTCGGAATCTGCTACGGACTGTACGTGATCGCGCAGCACATGGGCGCTCGCAGTGTGGGCTCGCGACAGCGCGAGTACGGACCCGCGACGCTGGTGATCGACGGCGACGACACGCTGTTCGAGGGGCTCAACGGGCGCGAGCATCGCGTGTGGATGAGTCACGGCGATCGAGTCGAGGCGATTCCGGCCGCGCTGTGCGCAATCGCGCATAGCGACAACTCGCCCTACGCGGCGTTCAAGTCGCGCGACGGGCGCGTGCGCGGAATCCAGTTTCATCCGGAAGTCGTGCACACGCCGTGCGGCACCCAGGTGTTGCGCAACTTCGTGCTGAAGATTTGCGGCGAGCGCGGCGATTGGACGATGGCGAATTTCGTCGAGACGAAGCTCGCGGAGATTCGTAAGCAGGTCGGTCCGACCGATAAAGTCCTGATGGGACTTTCCGGCGGCGTCGATTCTTCCGTCGCGGCCGCGTTGATCCATCGCGCGATCGGCTCGCGGCTGTATTGCGTGTTCGTCGATACCGGTCTGCTGCGCGCTGGCGAGCGCGAGCGGATGGAGAATACTTTCGCGGGCCAGTTGGGCATCGATCTCAAGGTGACCGATGCCTCCGAGCTTTTCATTTCGCGGCTGGCGGGCGTGACTGACCCCGAACAGAAGCGGCGCATCATCGGGCACACGTTCATCGACGTGTTTGAGTCCGAGGAAGTCGTCAAGGGCGCGAAATTTCTCGGCCAGGGCACGCTGTATCCCGACGTGATCGAGTCGGTATCGTTCAAAGGGCCGTCGGCGGTGATCAAGAGTCATCACAATGTCGGCGGATTGCCGGAGCGGATGCGGCTGGAGCTGGTCGAGCCGTTGCGCGAATTGTTCAAGGACGAAGTGCGCGAAGCGGGGCGCCAGCTCGGATTAGCGGCGGAGGTCGTTGATCGCGAGCCGTTTCCGGGACCGGGACTCGCAGTGCGAATCGTCGGCGAGGTGACGCGCGAGCGGCTCGATCTGTTGCGGCGCGCCGACGCGATCGTAATGGAAGAAACCGCGGCTGCGGGCTTCGGACTCAAACTGTGGCAGGCGTTCGCTGTCCTGTTGCCGCTCAAGACGGTTGGCGTGATGGGCGACGGGCGCAGCTACGAAAGCGTGATTGCGATTCGCGCGGTCGAGTCGATGGACGGGATGACGGCGGATTGGGCGCGGCTCGAGCCCGCCTTTCTCGCGCGCGTGTCGAGCCGAATCACCAACGAGGTCAAAGGCGTCAACCGCGTCGTTTACGACATCACATCGAAACCGCCGGCGACGATAGAGTGGGAGTGACAGTGCCTGTTCGCACACGTTTCGCGCCGAGTCCGACCGGCTCGCTGCACATCGGCAATGTTCGATCGGGCCTGTTCGCGTACCTCTACGCGCGGCACAACAAAGGCCAGTTCATCCTGCGCATCGACGACACGGATCGCGAGCGCTCGACCAAGCAGTCGCTCGACGAAATCCTCACGGATCTTAAATGGCTCGGAATGGAGTGGGACGAAGGTCCGCCCGACGAGACATATTTTCAGACCAATCGAGTCGAGCGGCATCGCGAGGCTGCTCTTCAACTGCTGCGCGAGCGCAAGGCATACCCATGTTACTGCTCGGCGGAAGAGCTCGACGCCAAGCGAAAGCAGGCCGAGCGCGAGCATCGCAGGCCGGTTTACGATCGCAAATGTCGCGGCCTCGACTTCCCCGCCGACTTGCCGCTGCCCAATAAGTCCGCTGGTCGCAACTATACGATCCGTTTCGCGATGCCGCTCGATGGCGAGACGGTCGTCGACGACCTGGTGAAGGGCCGGATGGTCTTTCAGAACAGCGAGCTCGACGACTTCATTATAGTGCGTTCAGACGGCTCGCCGATTTACAACTTCGCGAGCATCCTCGACGACGTCGACATGCGAATTACGCACATCGTACGCGGGGACGATCACGTCCCGAATACTCCTCGGCAGATGCAGATGGCGTATGCGCTTGGATTCACGCCTCCAGCGTTCGCACATTTACCGCAGGTGCTCGGGCCCGACGGGTCGCCGCTGTCAAAACGTCACGGCGCAACTTCGGTGATCGCATACCGCGAGAACGGATATTTTCCGGAGGCGATGCTGAACTACCTCGCGCGCCTCGGATGGTCGCACGGCGATCAGGAGATTTTCTCGAAGGACGAGCTGATCAACTATTTCGGCTTCGAGGCGTGCGGAAAATCAGCCGGCGTCTTCAATCCAGAAAAGCTGCTCTGGCTGAACTTCCACTACTTGAAAGAGCGGCCCGTGCCGAAGCTGGTGGCTGAGATCAAGCCGTTCATCGCCAAGCGCGGATGGCCGATTCCGGGCGACGACGCATGGCTCGAAAAGGCCGTCGCGACGCTGCACGAACGCGCGAAGACATTGGTCGAGCTGGCGGATTTCGCGTCGTTCTACCTGAAGGACGTCATCGAGATCGATCCAAAAGCGGCGGCGAAATTCCTGAAGGCTGATGTGGCAGAACCGCTGCGCGCGTTGGCTGCCGACCTCGAGGCGCACGAGGGCGAGGTCTCCGAGGAGTCGGTAAAAGCGGTGTTCGAATCGGTGCTGGCGCGATTCAACCTCAAGCTCGGGCAGCTTGCGCAGCCGGTTCGCGTCGCACTCACGGGAGGCACCGTCAGTCCCGGGATTTACGAGGTGATCGCGGTGCTCGGTAAACGACGCACCGTCGATCGCCTGAACGCCGCCGTCCGCCGGATCGAGCAGCCTGCTTAAGAATCACTTCGAACTCGTTGGCGGCAGCACCAGGATCTGCCCGTTCATCTCCGGCTGATGCACCGCGCAGTAGAAATTGAAGATGCCGTCGCGATGAAACGTGAAGATGTACGACGTCTTCGTGAGAGGCATCAGCTTCAAATGCATCAGGACGGTTCCGTCAGGCGCCGCGAGCATGAAGTCGTGCTCGTCGTCGGGCTGCAGATTCCAGAACGTGAGCATCGTCGGCACTTCGCGGCGAGCCGCAATGAACGTCGGCGACCATGCGTAAACCTCGCCGAATTTCGCGACGGTCTCCTTGGGTCCCGTCTCTTTGACAGCGACTGCCTCGGTCACGAATGATCACTTCGGCCTCTGGAGTGCCGGTCTTCGAGACCGAAACTATCTTCGACGCCGCCGCGTCCGGCAGGTAGAAGTTCTTGTCCATCGGCGGGGCCGCCGCAGCGCTCGCGACGACCATAAACGCCGGCAACATTGCCAACGCTGTGATGAGCGCTCGCCGCGAAAACCAGCACGGCACTTCCCAGCTAGCCATCCAAATAGTACCTTTGATGCATGAGTGTACTCGTACCATACGTAGTCGAGCAGACCGGCCGCGGCGAACGTTCCTACGACATCTATTCGAGACTGCTCAAGGACCGAATCGTGTTCCTGGGCGGCACCGTGACCGACGACCTTGCCAACCTTGTCACCGCGCAACTCCTGTTCCTCGAGTCCGAGGATCCGGAGCGCGAAATAAATATGTACATCAACTCACCGGGCGGATCAGTCACCGCCGGCCTCGCGATCTACGATACGATGCAATTCGTGAAGCCTCCCGTGTCGACGCTATGCGTCGGTCAGGCCGCCAGCATGGGATCGCTCCTGTTGGCTGCAGGAGCCAAGGGGCGGAGATACGCGCTGCCTCATTCGCGCATACTGATCCACCAGGTTTCGGGCGGCTTCGAGGGTCAGGCGAGCGATATCGAGATTCACGCGCGTGAAGCGCTGCGTCTTCGCGAAATCCTGAACGACATCCTTGCTCATCACACCGGGCAGAACGTCAAGAAGATCGAGAAGGACACCGACCGCGACAACTTCATGTCCGCGGCGCAGGCAGTCGAATACGGACTTATCGACGAAGTGATCGCGGGGCGGCCGATCAAGGCGTCGCTCTAGCCGATAACGGGCCGCGCTGCCCCATGGACGCGCAACACATTCTCGAAAGCCCGGCCGGCGAAAAGATCGAACGGTTCCGAATTCGCGGCATGCACTGCGCGAATTGCGCGGACACGATCGAAAAGGCGGTCGCGTCGATCCCCGGCGTCATTGACGCTCACGTAAATTTCGCGGCAGAGACGCTAACAGCCCGCGTAAGCGGCGAGGCTCCCGTCGGCGAGATCGAGGCGAAGGTCGCGGCCGCGGGCTATACGGCGATCGCCGAGGCTGGCAGCGTCAGTGCCGGCGAGTCGGCGCTCGATCGACAGGATGCGCGCCGCAACCTTCAGTGGGTAATCGCGAGTGCGATTGGCGCCGCCGTCGTGATGTATCTGCAGGACGGCGAGAGCCTGGGCACGCGCATCGCGACGCTCGTCGTCGCAACGGCGCTGATGTTTACCGCCGGCCTGACGTTCTACCGCGGCGCGTGGATAGCCGCGCGCAATCGCACCGCGAACATGGATACTTTGGTCGCGCTCGGAATCAGCGCGGCATATCTCTATTCGATCCTTACCACTTTTCCGGAAATCTTCTTCGCCGGTCCCAGGTTCTTCGATACTGCAATCGAGCTGATCCTGTTCATTCGTTTCGGCAAATTCCTCGAAGCGCGCGCTCGCGGCCGCGCGATGAATGCGCTGCGGTCCCTGCTGACCCTTGTCCCCGAGGTCGCCACTGTGGTGCGCGACGGCAAGGAGTTCGTCGTGCCGGTTTCCGAATTGGTGGTTGGCGACGTAGTGCTGGTCAGGCCCGCTTCGAGAATTCCAGTCGACGGCGTGATCGTCACCGGCGCCAGCGCTATCGACGAGTCGATGCTCACGGGCGAGTCGATGCCGGTCGACAAGGGCGCGGGCGCTGAGGTCTCGGGCGGCACGCTCAACACCGCAGCCGTGATCACGGTGCGCACGACGCGCGTTGGCTCTGAGACGGCGCTTGCGCAGATTGTCAGAATGGTCGCGGATGCGCAGGGCGATAAGGCTCCCATCCAGCGCGTGGCGGACGCCGTCGCCGCGCGATTTGTGCCGACGGTGATCGCGATCGCGGTGCTGACCTTCGTCGCGTGGATATGGCTCGGCGGCGATCTCGTGATGGCGCTGACTGCGATGACTGCCGTGCTGGTGATCGCGTGTCCGTGCGCGATGGGATTGGCGACGCCGACTGCGCTGATGGTTGGCAGCGGCCTCGGTCTGCGCATCGGTATCCTGGTCAAGCGGGCCTCGGCGCTCGAACTGATCACGAAAATCCGCGTGATGCTATTCGACAAGACCGGCACCCTGACCGCCGGACGGCCGGAACTCGAATCGGTCGTCGCGCTCGACGGCGATGAGAACAGCGCGCTGTCATTTGCTGCGATCGCCGCTGCCGGATCGATTCATCCGCTGTCGCGTGCTGTCAGCTTGACCGCGCAGGCGCGAAACCTCGCGCCACAATCCGCCGCGGACAATTCCCGCGAGATTCCGGGGCAGGGCGTTGCCGCCGAGCACCAGGGAAAGCAGATCGCGCTTGGTAACGAGCGGCTCATGACTGAAATCGGCGCCAGTATCGACGCGCGCGCGCGCGACGAGGCCGCACGCATAGCAGCGTCTGCCGCGACGCCATTGTTTCTTGCGATTGATCGCAAGGTGACTGCGGTGCTGGCTTTTCGCGATCCCGTCAAACCTGAGGCGCGCGGCGCGATCGCGGAACTGCGCAGGATGGGTATCCGCACCGTGATGATCTCCGGCGACAATGCCGAGGTCGCAAAGGCGGTCGCCGCCCGGTTGGGAATCGACGAGTTTCATGCGCAACTGATGCCTGCGGACAAGATTGCGATAGTCAAGCAGTACCAGGACGCCGGGCAGTTCACCGCGATGGTCGGCGACGGAATCAACGACGCGCCCGCGCTCGCGGCCGCCGACATCGGAATCGCGATCGGCTCCGGCACCGACGCCGCGAAGGAGACCGGCGACGTCGTACTCACCCGCGACGACTTGTACGACATCGTTCGCGCGCTGGTGCTCGGCCGTTTGACGTTGAACAAGGTGAAGCAAAATCTCTTCTGGGCGTTCTTCTACAACGTGCTTGGGATTCCGATTGCGGCCGGCGCTCTCTATCCCTTTTTTGGAATAATGCTGAATCCCGCGCTGGCAGGACTTGCGATGGCGCTGTCGAGCGTGAGCGTCGTCAGCAACGCGTTACTGCTCAATATCACTGGGCCGCGAAAATTGGCGAGCGTACATCCTGAAATCGACGTCGAGCACAGCCCGCCTCCGAATTCTTCGACTCCTCCGAATGGGCGGATCCAAATTCCTGAGAAGAGGGAGATTGCGGTGACAACCAAACTGAAATGCGAAAAGTGCGGCGCCGAGATCGCGATGCCAACGCACTGCAATCGCCCGATGCACGCCGAAAAAGTCGGCAACGACACCAGGCTTGTATGCTGGATGGGTGCAAGCTGCGGCGTCGCCGACGTTCCCCAACATTGCGATACGCCGATGCACGACGCCGCTTAGCACACCGCCATCGCGTTGCTCCACTACTGGTTCCTGCTTCCGGTCGGCGTCTCAATCAGCGCGCTCGTGATGTCCGCAGGAGTGTCTGGCTCGACGCTGTGGGTTCCAGTCTACCTTTTGTGGCTCAGGCTCGACCCACCGATTGCGTTCTGGCTCGGACTGTTCACGATGCTGTTCGGATTCGGCAGCGGCGTGATTCGCAATTTTCGCGACGGCACTTTCGATGGCGTCTTGGTGCGTCGCTATCTTCTGATTGCGATTCCCGCCGCACTCGTTGGCGGATGGCTTTCGGGCTCCATCAATCAGGCCTTCATCGTCGCACTCTTCGGCGCGTTTCTGATCTTCTACGCGATACTGATCGCCGGACGCACGCTACGCATGCGCGGCGACACCGATCGCCACGACGACGTTCCGGTCGCAGTCGCACTGTTGGGCGGCGCGCTCACCGGGCTCATCTCGATCGGAGTCGGAATCCTCGCGATGCCATCAGTATTGCGTCATCGATCTGAGTCGATCACCCGGCGTGGCAATTGGATCGCTCGTCATGATCATATTCTTCACGAGTCTGGCCGCGACCATCGGCCGCATGCGCCCGTCGTTGATTTCGGTGCTGCGCCGCGATTCGTCGCAGATGTTCGCAATCGCAATCTGGGCCGTACCTGGCGTCGTGATCGGCGGGCAGATCGGTCCGCGCCTCGCGCAGATGCTGCCCTCGGAGCGTCACACGCGCCTCTATTTCAGCGCGGTCCTGCTGGTCGTCGGTGTGCTGACGTTGGCCCGTGCAAGGGCTATCCGCTAGAGCAAAGGACCATCGCTCCCGAGCATCGCGCGCCTGATCAGCTTGATCGGAACCGCACCTTGCTTGAGAAAAGCGTCGTGAAATTTGCCCAGATCGAATGCGGCGCCTTGCTGTTTGCGAACGTCCTCGCGCAATTTCAAAATCATCAGCTTACCCAGTTGATAGCGCAGGTAGCCGGGATCGCCGGTGCCGCGCAGCGCCTCGACCATCGCGTTATGCGGAGTCTGGTACGCGTTGTCTTCGAAAAACTTCGCAGCCTGATCGACCGTCATCCCCTGCGTATGCATCCTGATTCCGACGAGGTACCGGCACGCGCGCATCAACGCCATCTGCAATTGCGCCAGCCGATATTTCGGATCGCCGTCATGCAATCCCTCGTCGAGCATCATCTGCTCGCAGTAGAAAGCCCATCCCTCGACGTCCGCGCCCGAGCCATAAATCAAACGAACGACATCCGGGTTGTGCCGGTTGTTCAGGAACTGCACGTAATGCCCCGGAAAGACCTCGTGCACCGAAGTGTCTGAAATGCTTGGCGCAGAATAGAAAGCGAGCAGTTGATCCTTCTTCGCGTCGGGCCACGACGGATCCGGAAGCGTGACGTAGAAATATGCTTCGGGTGATTTTTCGAACGGCCCCGGCGAATCCATCGACGCGAACGTCGTAGCCCGCATATACGGCGGCGTCTCACGCACCATCGGCATCACGTCGGATGGCACAGTGGCGATATGGTGCGCGATGACGTAACCGCGAATGCTCGCGAGGCCGGCGGCGACGGTCGGTATCACGTGTGCAGTGTCGGGATGATCGCGCGTGAGCGACTCCATCACGTCGGCCGGCGAGCGCTTCGGATCGATCTCGGCCGCCGTCTTCTGAAATTCATCGCGCAGCCGCGCCAGCTCCTTGACGCCCACCTGTTCGAGCTGATCGAGCGGCATATCGACCATGTCGGCGTCGTTGAGCATCCGCCGATACGCGTCGGCTCCGATTGCGTAGTCGCCCGACGCTTTCGGCATCAGATCGTTCTTGAGCCATTGAGCATAGTCCTGGATCGCAGCGACCAGGTTTGCATTCGCCTTGGCGAACGCCTGCTTGTCGGGACCGTCGGTGACCTTCGCAAACGCGAGCGGAACGTCGTTGTTGAAAAATCCGATCGTCGCCGGCATTTGTTGCAGCGCGATATCGACGAAGACCTTCGGCGTCAATGACGGCTGCAAGTTGGTCCGCGCAACCTCGAGATTCTTGAGCGCGGCAACTTCGCGCGCAGTCACCGAACGCATCCTCGCCTCGGCCGGGCGAACTCGCGCTTGATCAGGCCGTTGACCGCCGACGTTGGCAGATACGTTTCCGGTTCGCGCTGATAGCTGCGGATCTGTTCCGTCCATAGCAGCTCGCCGTCCGCATGCGCCAGCAGCCATTCGCGATCCGCTTCGTTCGCCGGCGAAAGATACTCGTGCGTCGTCCGCGCCGAATAACGCGATCCATTTTTTGGCGTGACGGATCACGTCGTCGATACCCTGCGCACTCATGTCGTCGACGCGATCGTCGAAGCGATGGTCTCCCAGCTGCGTTGCACGCTCCGGATACAGCTGCATCTCGGTCTCGACGAATTGCGTGACGTGCGCCCTGAAGACGCGATTAGCCGCCGCTCCATTGTGAGCATCCGCCCGCGCTGTGATCGGAATAGTGAGAGCGATCGCGACGGTCAGACGCGCGGCAAAGGTTAGCGGTCGTCCTCACGCGATTACTTCAACGTGCCTGCGAACAACTCCGTCAATTTGTTGAACGCGCGTTCGGCTTGCGGCTGGTTGTAGACCGGCGCGTCAGATGTCGTCCAACCGTGGAACGCGCCTTCATAGACTTCGCTTTCGTATTTTCCGCCCCACGCGGCGAGCGCTCGATCGAACTTTTCGATCGCCTCTTGCGGCATGCTGCGATCGTTGGTCGCGTGTCCGAAGTAGAGTCGCGCCTTGATCCGCGGCAGCACCAGGTGCGGGCTGGTCGGCTCATCGGTGTAAAGACCGCCGCCGTGGAACGACGCCATCGCGGCAACTTTGCCCGGCATCGCCGCGGCCGTGCGCATCGCCATCGCGCCCGTGAAGCAATAGCCAACGACGCCAATCGATCCCGCGCTCGTGGCGGCATGCGCTGCGAGAAAATTGACGTACGCGGTCGCGTCGCGCTCGACGGCTTCAGGAGTCAGCGGCGCGCGCAGCTCGCCGAATCGCTGCATCGTCTTCGGATCGCCCATGCCGATTTTGATGTCGATAACCGGCGGCTTGGTCGTGCGATAAAACACGTTGGGCATCAGCACTGTGTAACCTTTCTCCGCCAGCCGCTTCGCCATCTCGCGATGTGACGGGCGGATGCCGCCGATGTCTGTCAGATGTATTACGCCGGGTCGGCGCTCGCCTTCTGCCCGAAAGAGAATACCGTCAGCGTTGCCGTCGCTCGTGCGAATCTCGATTGCTTCTTCGATCATTTGCCCGCTCCTTGAGATCTTTGTGGTGGGTCCGATCCATATATCATAGGCAAGACATTTTTCACGCTACAGCTTTCGTGACATCGTAATCGAAGGTAGTTGGCTGGGACTATTGCAATTGGGTGCGCGAATGCCGAGCCGGATTCATCAATTCTACGCGGTGGCTTTCGAGGAGAACTTCTCGTTCCGCCAGATTGCGCCCGCGTTTCCGGAGGCAAGGACCTCCCCGCTGGAGATGTTTGTCCCGGTCGAGTCCGACGGACGGGCTCTACTTTTTTCCCTTCGGCGCAATCGTCACGCACGACGTCCCGGCCGAGCACCGCGAGCGAATCTTCAACCGCCTCACCCAGGTCCTGCCCAAACTCACCACCCGCATCATCCGCGAGGATTACTCGGTGCTCGAGGATCCCTCCGCCCCAATCGGAATTTCCAACGGGATGCTGCGGGTCGACAAGCTCACTCCCGAACGCGCGGGGATTGTTGCTTTGACCGTCGGTCAGAGCGCCGCGATGGAATACTACGAGCGCATCGTGGACAGCCTGTTCGCGCGCACTGCGCAGTTGGTCGATAGAATGGCGACGCGCGGCACCGTGCCTTATCGGGTGACCCCACTGCATCGCTTTATCGGCGAAGCGATTTCGTCGCGTACCGAAGTTCTCGCCGTCCTCCATCTGCTCGACAAGCCCGACGCGGCCTGGGAAGACCCCGCGATGGATCTGATTTACGATGACCTGCGTGACGAATTCGATCTCGTCGATCGATACGCCGCACTGACCAGCAAGCTGCAAAGCATCCAGGACTCACTGGTCCTGGTGCTGGATGTCGCGCGCGATCGGCGCCTCGTGCTGCTGGAAGTCATCGTCGTGCTGCTGATTCTGCTCGAAGTCATCCTGAGCATTGGCCATTTCACCTTATGAATCGTTCACGCTCGCCTCGTGAATTGAGTTAATATTGCCGAAACACTGATCTGGTACTTTTGTCATCGCGCGAAGTTTAGTCTCGCGATGGCGCGGCCTCGCGCTTGCATTGACGGGGGCATTTGATGTCAGACGAAACTCCACCGCTCGAAAAATCAATCGACACCGGACTGCTGCTGCCGGGGCAATACGTCGACATGGTCAGGCGAAATCACGTTATCGAAGGCGAGCTCAAACTTCTGCTGGCCGTTCTGGAAGACGCGATTCGATGCTACCTGCGAAACCTAAACGCGAAGGAGGGCGAGCGCCGGCGTGATTTCGTCGAGGTCAGAAATTGGTTCGAGGGCCATAACACTAGCGGCCGTCGCGGCGATATTTTCAGCTTCGAAAATCTGTGCGCAGCGCTGGGAATCGAACCGCGTTACCTGCTCGACCGACTTAACCTTCTGACCATTGGCGATCTTCCGTCGCGTCGTTACCAGATGCGCCGGCATCGACCGCTGTCGAGCTTGCGGCATGCCAACGGCGTGCGAAAGCGCGGCACCGTCCGCTCTCACGGCTCGTGACGCGAACTTGTCAGTTCGGTCCGAACTGCCATCGCGTCGCGCTGCCCTGGAACTCACCGGGCGTTGCGTCGACGCCAATCACCTTGCGCGGACGTACGGCGAAAATCGGCCCCATGTCGAGCACTGTCTCGACTTTCAAGTCCCACTCGTACTTAGGATTGTAAGCCTCGACGAAACGGCGGATCGTCGCCGCATCCGTAATTTTCTCGGCGACTCCTTCGAGTGAGACCGCCTGAGTGCCGTCTTCAGGGCATACGACGCAGTTCGGATTGGTCGAGAGATTGCGCGCCTTGCGCGACTTCGCGCCGCTGCTGAAGTAGAACGCGCCGTCGAGCCAAATACCCCACACTGGCACGCAATGCGGCCGGCCGTCGGGACACGTCGTCGCCACCCAGTAATTGCGCGATTTCGTCAGTCGCTCGACCGCCCAATCCCATGGCAGCAGCCCGCGGCCGCCGGACGCGTCGAGGATTCCGTAGCCCGGCATGTAAGGCCGGCTGGATTTTGGCGTCGGGGGTTTGTCCATGCCGGCTACGATCTCACCTCGAGATTATTTCGCGCAACCAGCAGGCAGGAAAAAAAGTTTGCGCGAGACGCGAGGCCGGGAGCATTCGCGGGACTAGCCCGGATGCTCCATGCCTGAACCGCGCTCGCGCAAAGAGTGATGCAAAATGAAAGCGGACTAACTTTCGCTAGTCACGCCATCGTTCCCAGTCATGATGATGTTCGCGGACCCATTCCGGATGATTTTCGTACCACCATCCACGGTCGCGCCACACATGATGGTCATCCCAGTCGCCATCGTATGTACGCCACGCCGGGTATGCCTCGACCCATTCCGGATGATGATGGTAGACCCAGCCTGGATGGTTGTCATGCCACCAATGGGCGTCGTGCCATTCATGATGATCGTCCCAATCACCGTAATGGTCCGCATGCGCAACCACCGGCGCCACCGCGAATAGCGCAGTCAGCGCCGCAGCGCTAAAGATTGTTCGAAGTTTCATTCCTTGCATACCTCCTGAATCGAGAAGCTTGGTGGCGCAAACAGCGTCATCTAGGTGAGGCAACAGCCTCACCTCTTCATATGACGATGCATCGCCAATGCCAGTTTCAGAGAGGATCGAAAGTCAAAGAAAAACTACAAGATTTGCCGCCTTAGAACTTACAACTCGTAGATAACCTGCAAAATCTACAGATCAGCAGGTCGGAGATCTTTTTACAAGAACGGCCAGACGCGATTGAACACGAAGCGGAACTCATTTTTGGTGGGCAGGGAGTGAATCGAACACTCGACACAAGGATTTTCAGTCCTTTGCTCTACCGACTGAGCTACCTGCCCACCGTGATTGGACGTTCGCGTGATGCGATCAGGCGGAACCTACATTCGTACCGGTGATTGCCGCGCCTTGCAACGGCTCGCTTATCGCTTGAGCTCCGCCACTCGCGACTCGACGAAATCGATCACCTTGCCTTCCAGGTTCACGCCGTCGAGCCGATCGATCTCCTGCACTCCGGTCGGGCTCGTCACGTTCACCTCGGTCAGGTAGTCGCCGATGATGTCGAGGCCGACGAAGTACAGGCCGTCGCGCTCGAGCCGCGGCTTCAGCATCCGGCAGATGTCGCGATCGCGCGCCGTGATCGGCGCCTTCACGCAATTGCCGCCGACGTGGATATTCCCGCGATGCTCATCGTCGCGCGGCACCCGCAGCATGCATCCCACCGGCTCGCCGTTCAGCACGATCAGCCGCTTGTCGCCCTTGCGAGCCTCGGGTAGATAGCGCTGCGCCATGATGAGCCGCGTTTCGAACTGCGTCACCGTTTCGAGAATCGCGCCGAGGTTCCGATCCTTCGAGGTCGCGAGAAACACGCCTTCGCCGCCGTGTCCGTCGAGCGGCTTCACGATCATCTCGCCGCCCTGTTCGTCAAGAAAGGTCTTGAGCCTTGGAATTTCGTAGGTCACGAGCGTCGGCGGAATCGCGTCGGGGAAATTCAGCGAGTAGAGCTTTTCGTTGGCCTCGCGCAGTCCCGCCGGATTGTTCAGCACGAATGTTTGCCGTTCGTCGGCCAGGCTGAGCAGCATCGTCGCGTAGAGATAGGCCGCATCGGCGGGCGGATCCTTGCGCATGAAGACCGCGTCGAAATGTTCGATCGGATACTCGACGCCCTCGTCGAGAAACTTGTAATGAGGATTGCCGCGTCGCGTCAGCTCGCATTGCCGCGCCCGCGCGAAGACCTGCTTGCCGCGCGCGTACAGGTCGCGCAGCCCGAGGAAATATATTTCGTGCCCGCGGAATTGCGCCTCGAGCATGAACACGAACGTCGTGTCCTTGTCGACCAGCACCCGATCGAGCGGGTCCATGATGAACGCGAATTTGCGCGCCACCGTCTTATTCGTTTCGGCATCTTCGCCTGATCCCTTGCCCATCGTGAAGCATCCCCTGCGCTATGCTGACCGCTGCCAGAGCCGCCGTCTCGCTCCTGAGGCGATTCGGCCCGAGTCCGGCCGCGACGAATCCGGCGTTCGCGAGCTTTCGCGCGTTCGGCGTCGTCGAAATCGCCCTCAGGCCCGACCGCTATCAATATCGCACGCGGATGCACGCGTCGAATCACCTCGCCGAGCGGCTCTCCGCCTTGCGCGCAAATCACCGCGAGCGTCCCGGGACGGACGCTGCGAATCAAGTCGTCGATGCCGACCGGCGCTCGCACTTCCATCGCGACTGGCGACTGGCTCTGCTTGGCGGCGGAGAGTGCGAGCCGGCGCCATCGCGCGAGGCGCTCTGCGCCCGGGCGAGCGGACCAATCCGCGCGCACAGACCAACGGCCACAGCTCCGACGCGCCCAACTCGGCCGCTTTCTCGACGAGGAAGTCCATCCGCGGCCCTTTGATGATCGCGGCGGCGAGGATGATTCGGGATCGAGCGGGCGAGGGCGATGATGACTCGACGCGGATCACAGCGCGGTCGCGTTCATAGCGTTCGATCACGCCGTGATGCTCGCGCCCGCCGGGTCGAGCAGCGACACGCGCGCGTCGACGGCCAGCCGCAGGACGGTGCGCATGTGACGCAACTCCGCGCCCTCGATGTGGACGAGGCCGGATGCGTCCGGCGCGCGTGCGATCGCAAAGCGCGGCGGCGACGACGGCATCAGCGTGGCGCTCGCGCCATCACGAGCGTCGTCCATCCGCGATGCGTCTTGCGGCTGAGACATCGGAGCGGCGAGCGGTAGTGGCTCAACACTTCGTCGGCTTCGTCGGCGAGAAAGCCGCCGAGGATCAGTCGTCCGCCGGGCGCGACGATTCGCTTCAGATGCGGGGCGAGCTCGATCAACGTGCCGCTCAGAATATTCGCCACGATCAGATCGAAGTGGCGATGAATCGAAGCGAGCGGCACCGACGAGAATCGGATCGATTTTTCGACGCCGTTCAGGCGGGCATTGGCGCGCGCGTTTTCCAGCGCGGTCGGATCGATATCGATTGCGATCATTTCGGCGGTGCGCTGACCCAGCAGCGCCGCCGCGATCGCCAGGACGCCGGAGCCGGTGCCGGCATCGAGAACCGACTTCGGCGCGTGCGCGATGACGATAGATTCGAGCGCGCGCAGAGCGCCGGCCGTCGTCGGATGGTGTCCGGTGCCGAACGCTTGCGCCGGCTGGACCACGATAGTCGTGCGGCCGGGCTCGCTCGCGCGCTTCCACGGCGGCACGATCAGGATTCGACGGCCGACGCGAAACGGGCCGAAGCGTTTCATCCATAGCGTGGACCATCCGGGATCGACGATTCTTCGCGCGCGCGTCGACGACGGCGCCGTCGGCGAGCATCCCGGCCTGCTCGAGCGAGAGTTTGAGGTCGCGACAGTTCATTTGCGGAAATTGCGTCGAAGTAGGCTTCGAGCGCGACGGTCTTTTGCTCGCGCGCGCGCGGCAGCTTCATCCCGGCGACGGCGCATCCGATCGCGCCGCCCGCGACGAGAATTCCCGCGGCTTCATCCGCGAGATGCGCGTGAGTGCGGAATATCGCCCGCGTGTAACTTCGCCTGGATGCGGCTGCGCGTTGCATACTGGTCGGCTGGGAGTTTGGCATCAGCGCAGATTTCTTTCGAGGCCCCATTTGTCTGGGCGTTGTTGACAGGATACGCGGTACCGGTTTGCGCGTGGCGCGCGATGAGCGCGTAAACTCGCATCATTATCAGACTTCGATTTTTTCATCGTGGTGGAGGCGGGCTGTGCTGAACATAGCCCATCGCGGGGCGAGCGGTACTTTTCCCGAGAACACCCTGAGCGCTTTTCGCGCCGCTATCGACGCGGGCGCGGACATGTGCGAGCTCGACGTGCAGCTCACGCGCGACGGCGCCGTCGTCGTGATTCATGACGAGACCGTCGACCGCACGACCGACGGCAACGGCGAAGTCGCGGAGCTGACGCTCGAGGAGCTCAAGCGGCTCGACGCGGGCGCGAAGTTCAAGGGCGGCGCAATCAAGGGCGAGCGGATTCCGACGCTCGACGAAGTGTTCGCAGTTACCAGCGGCAAGTGCGGGCTGAATATCGAGCTCAAGGCGGGCGGCCTCGAGCATCAGGTCGCGCAGATCATGCAGGCGCGCAACGCGTTCGGCGACAGCATCGTGTCGAGCTTCGACTGGGAATATCTGAAAAAAATTCAGCAGATCCATTTCAATATCCGCATCGCTTTGCTCGCCGACGAAAAGCCGGTTGACCTGATGATGAACGCGGTTGCGATGCGCGCGCATGCGATCAATCCGCGCTGGGACATGGTCACGGCGGATTTGTGCAAGGCGGCGCATGAGCGCGGGCTCAAGGTCTACACCTGGACGGTCGATGCGGACGCTCGCATGCGCGCGCTTATCGAATGCGGGGTTGACGGTATCATGACGAATTTCCCGGAGCGGTTGCGGACAGTGATAAAGTGATGGGCGGCTGATGGGACGTTTCGGCGACGACAAAATCGAGGAAGTCCGTTCGCGCGCCGATATCGTCGAGATTGTCGGCGCGCACGTGCGGCTGCGTCGCGCGGGGCGCAACTTCGTCGGCCTGTGCCCGTTCCATAATGAGAAGACGCCGTCGTTTTCGGTGAATGCCGAGCGCGGATTCTTTCACTGCTTCGGATGCGGCGTCGGCGGCAGCGTT
Organism: uncultured delta proteobacterium; assembly: GCA_963744545.1. GTDB lineage: Bacteria > Desulfobacterota > Binatia > Binatales > Binataceae > Binatus. The sequence continues at coordinate 100,601 of CAVUUH010000036.1, read as the reverse complement.
TTCAATTTCATCACGCGGGTCGAGGGGCTCACCTTTCCAGAGGCAGTCCGGTCACTCGCGAAAAAATACGGCGTGACGCTTCCCGAGCACGATGTAGCGGGACCGGCGGCGGGCGAGCGCGAGGCGATGCTCAAGGCGAGCGAGGTCGCGGCGGAATTTTTCGCGCATGTGCTGTGGAACACGACTGACGGAGCGATGGCGCGCGACTACCTGAAGTCGCGCGGGATCAGCGTCGAGACGGCGCGCGCGTTCATGATTGGATACGCGCCGAGCCGGCCCGCATCGCTGGCGAAGGCGCTCGAGAAGCGCGGGCTGCGCGAGGCGGGCGTCAAAGTCGGGCTGGTCAGGAAAGACGGCAACGTCGCAATCGGCGCCGAGACTTACGACATGTTTCGCGGGCGCGTGATGTTCCCGATTCGCGACGCGCAAGGGCGCGCGATCGCATTCGGGGGCCGCGTCCTCGACGCGCGGCTGCCGAAGTACATCAACTCGCCCGAGTCGCCGCTGTACTCGAAGACGCGCACGCTCTACGGACTGTTCGAAGCGCGGCAGGCGATTTCGTCGAGCGCATCGTCGGGAAAGGACCGTGCGATTCTGGTCGAAGGATACTTCGATGTGATTGCGCTGTGGCAGGCGGGATTCAAAGAAGCGGTCGCGGGATGCGGCACGGCGCTGACGGTCGAGCAGCTGCGCGTGCTGAGCCGATACACGAAAAATGTGATCGCATGCTTCGACGGCGACGCGGCAGGGCGGAAAGCGTCGATGCGGGCGCTGGAGATTTTCCTGCAGGCGGGACTATTGGGCCGCGGGATTTTTATTCCGTCGGGATTCGATCCCGATACGTTCGTCCGCGAGCGCGGCGCAGCCGCGTTCGCGGAGCTGACCGAAAAATCCGAGTTGCTGGTCGATTATTTTCTGAGCGAGCAGGCGGGCGAAGCGCGCGGCTCGATCGCCGAGCGGGCGCGGGTGGCGCAGCGCGTTGCCGAGATGCTCAAGCTGGTCGGCGATCCGTTCCAATTCGATTTGCTGGCGCGCAAGGCGGCTGATCTGCTGTCGATAGGCGAGGAAGTATTGCGCAAGGAGGCGCGCGGACCGGGATCGCGGTCCGCGACGCCGTCGCGGTTCGCGCGCGATACGCGCGCGAACGCGGCTGCGCCGCCCGCCGCAGCGGGCGGCGGCGGCGACGCCGGCGCGAAGGCCGAAATCGGCCTTATCGCGCTGGCGCTGCTGCATCCGGAGCTGCGCAATGAAATTGCGCAGTCCGGAGCCGGGGCGAATTTCGAAGAAATTCGCCTCGGCGGCGTCCTCGCCGACTTGTGCCGCACCGACGAGCCATACACTGCGCTCGAAGAATGGATCGCGGATCGGCTGACCTCGGACGAGCAGGGGCGCATCAGCGAGTTTGCGGTCGGGCCGTTGAACGACGAGGTGGTGGACGAAACGCAGAAAGTTTCGAGCGAGCTCGAGAAGTGCCGCGCGATCGCCAACGACTATGTCGTTGCGCTCGAGCGGCGCCGACGCGCGCGCGAAGTCGGACGACTTCGCGGCAGCGGAGCCGACGTATCGGCGGCACAGGCGGTGATCGCGCTCAGGCGCGAGGGCCGCGGCGCATAAGCTGAGGCATCGCCTCGTTTGAGCGAATGTTTGGTCGTTTAGCCCTTAAGTCTGCTGTGCGAACTTGCTACCATCATAAGCGCCTGATGCTTTTCAGAGGGCCCATAGCTCAGCCAGGTTCAGAGCTGCCGGCTCATAACCGGCTGGTCCCAGGTTCAAATCCTGGTGGGCCCATACCATTCGTGTCCGCGCCTCTGAGTGTCGGACGTCTTATGATCCCGAAACAAACACTGAAAAAAGAAACTTTGCGCGACGCGCACAAAATTAGTGGAGGTACGACTTGCGTGAAGAGATAACCCGGCTGATGGACCTTCAGGTCATCGACCGGCAGCTGCAAGAGTTGGAGCAATCGCTGAGCTCGATTGCCGGGCGCGTCGACCAACTTCGGGTTGAGAACCAGGGCAACCAGGCTGAGCTCGATCGCCTCTCCGAACAAGATAAAGAAATAACCGCGGCCCGCAAAAAGGCCGAGCGTGAACTGGCCGAAGGCGAAGTCCGAATCCGCAACAAGCGGATGCGGCTGACGCTGGTCCGCAATGACAAGGAACTGCAGGCGCTGACGCATGAGATCGAGTCGTTGAAGGAGACCAATCAGCGGCTCGAGACCGAGCTGCTGACCTCGATGGAAGGCGCGGATGCGCGGACGGCGCGAATCAAGGAGCTGACCGAGGCCATCGCGAAAGGCAAGGTCGATCTCACGGCGGCGGAAAAAGAAATCGCGGCGGAAGTCGAGGAGCTCAAGGGCAATATCGCGAAGCATCGGAAGGCGCGCGAGAAGGTCGCCGAGAATATCGACGCCAGCCTGCTGTCGCGCTACCAGATGATTTTCAGTCGTCGCGCGGGCGTCGCGGTTGCGAAGGCTAACGGCGGAACCTGCCAGGGATGCCGGATGCGTCTGCCGCCGCAGCTGTACAACGAGATCCAGAAGCATTTGCAGATCCACTTCTGCCCCAACTGCCAGCGCGTGCTGTATTACGAGGAGCCGGCGGAAAAGGCGAGCTCGTAGGGAAGGCGCGAGCACTTATCGAATGGAGCCTGACGGAGTAAATTTCGTCCTACGTAGGACGAATTTATTTCGTCGGTGCTCGCCCAAGATCCCAGCGATCCCGATCTCGAGTCAGTGTGAACACTGCGGGCATCGGGATCGACTTCCAGAATTCGTAGTCGACCTTCGGCATGAAGGCATGCAACGCGAGTGCGATCAGATTGCCGTGGCTCGCGAGGATCACGGTGCCGCTTGAGTGGCGCGACGCGATCGAGTCGAGCACGCGAACGATTCTCGCCTGCGCGATGCGGCCGGTTTCTCCGCCCGGTGGCGCATAGTCGAAGTCTTTCCACGAGCGCTTGATATGCGTTCGCCAGTCCGGCAATTCAGCTTGAGACAGCATGCGTTCGCGGAGGTCTTCGATCGTCGTGATTTCGAGTCCGCGCGCTTGTGCGATCGGTTCGATAGTCTGGCGCGCGCGAAGATAAGGACTCGAGTATGCGGCGTCGATCCGCGTCGACGCGTGAATCTCACGTAGTTGCTCCGCATCGCGGATTCCTTTCGCCGTGAGCGGACGCGTGAATTCATCGAAGCCGCGAGTTCCGGGCGCCACGGGCTCGGCATGTCGGACCAGCAGGACCGTCAGCGTGTCGCGATCACGCATGGTCTGTTGTCAACGCGTCAGCACTGCGCGGAAGCGCACTTTGCCGGTCATCATGCGCTCGTAGGCTTGCTCGGCTTGCTCAATTGGGAACGTCTCGATCATCGCGCGGACTCCGGTGTTGGCCGCGAATTTGAGCGTATCCTTGGAGTCCTTCGAGGTTCCCGACGGCCATCCGGTAATTGTGCGTTGTGCACCGATCAGCTGAAACGACGAGACGGCGAACGGCTCCGCGCTCGCGCCGACGATTACCAATCTTCCCTTCACGCCCAAGCCGTCCACCAGCGGGCCGAACGATTTCGCGTCAGGCGCGGTCGCGAGGATTGCAGCGGCGCCACCATCCTTCATCAACTCGGCGGCGACGTCCTGCCGGGCGGTGTCGATATAGCGTCGCGCACCGAACTTCAGCGCCAGCGCCTGCTTGTCCTCGCCGCGTCCGATCGCGACTACGTCATAACCAAACTTGGCCGCGAACTGGACGCCCAGATGGCCGAGTCCGCCGATGCCCTGGATGGCGACGAGATCGCCGGGTCCCGCGCCGCTGTGCCGGAGCGCGTTGAAGGTCGTGATACCGGCGCACATCAACGGCGCGGCCTCTTCGGGGCGCAGCGCGTCGGGAATATGCGCGAGCGCCTCGACCGGCGCAATCACGTGTGGGGCATAGCCGCCGTCGTAACTGATCCCGGGGATCTTCAGAAATTTGCAATTGACAAAATCGCCGCGCCGGCATGGATCGCATCGAAAGCAGTTTCCACCGTGCCATCCGACGCCGACTCGATCGCCAACTTTCCAATCAGCCACATCTTCGCCGAGCGCCTCGATCAGCCCGGCAATCTCATGTCCGGGCGATCGCGGATAGCTGATTCCCGGCCACGCTCCTTCTTTCGTAAACGAGTCGCTATGACAGATTCCGCACGCCTGCACCTTAATCCGAACCTGTCCACGCGCGGGCTCGACGATCTTTTCGTCAACGAATTTGAAAGGACCTTTAGCTTGTTCGACTCGAATGGATTTCATGATTGCTCTCCATAGAAGTTTTCGAGTGGAGCTTCCAGCATTACCCCCGAATCATTCTTGAGTCACGGCAATCATTCCGAGCTTTGTGTCATCCTGAGCGGAGCGAAGGATCTCGCGCGTCAGCGCGTCTGCCCGCAAACGCCGAACGCAGGAACGTTCGTCGAGATTCTTCGCTACGGCAGCCTCCACTCAGAATGACAGAAGGACAAGCAGCGCCCCGCAAAAAGATGCTACTGTCACAGCGCCGGAGTGAGTCGGGCGATCGCTTCACTTAAATGGGAAGAGGAAAGTCCGGGCTCCGCAGGGCAGGATGGCCGCTAACGGCGGCGCGGGGCGACTCGCGGAAAGTGGCACAGAAAATACACCGCCCGAAAGGGTAAGGGTGAAATGGTGGGGTAAGAGCCCACCGGCGCACGAGTGATCGCGCGCGCATGCCAAACCCCATCCGGAGCAAGACCAAATAGGAGGCTGAGCGGCCCGCTCTTAAGGCCTCGGGTATGGTCGCATGAGCCGGCGAGCAATCGACGGCCTAGAGGAATGATCGCCGCCCGCAAGGGCACAGAACCCGGCTTACAGACTCACTCCGGTTCTTTCCGGTGAATCTGCAGCGCTCGGCATTGCCGCGCTCATCTTTCCAAATTCCCTCCTCCCGCGTGGGAGGAGGGTTAGGGTGGAGGACCCTACCTGTCCGAATTCCCTGCGCCCATCTCAACCACACTCTTCGCCGCCGCCTCCAATCCCTTCAACATCCCAATCCCCGACATCACATAACCCGCGACTCGCGACAACGCCGCCAAATCCCGCACCCCCGCCTCAATCTCCGGCGCGATCGCCAGCCTCACCCCTTTTGGCAATTCGCGCGCAAACTCCGCGACGCGCTCGATCTCCCCAAGCATGCGGTCGCGATACTCCTCGAAGTGATGGACGAGGCGGCCGAAGCCGTTGGCGTCGGCGCCATCTCGCGCAATCGATTTTCTCAACTCCGAAATCTCCGCCAGATGACTCAGTGGACGCGCGCCTGAATCAGCGACCGCCATCCACGTCTTTTCATCGAGGAAGCGATTGATCACGATCGCCGACAGCTTCAGCCCCTCCGCTCCCATCTGCGAGAGCAGCTCCCGCGCTTGCCGGATGCGGTCGGGCTCGGCCGTCGTGACCATCACGAACTTAACTGCGGGCGAATGCAGCAGCGCTTCAGTCTTTTGCAGGCGGTCGATGATACCGTCCATACTCTCAGCCATCGCGGCGAAAAAGTCGGTGATGGTCGAGAGCACGTTGCTGCCGGCGAAGCGCTCGATCTCGCGCACCACAAATCGCGCCGCATTGCTGGCGACCTTCATCGCAATCCGGCTGGCGGAGAGTGACGGCGTGAAAAGCCATCGCGCGGTGCGTGAATCGAGCAGGCGAATGAGCCGCGCGGGGGTTTGCAGGAACTCGAAGGAGTGCGACGCGGGCGGAGTGTCGACGACTTCGAGCTCGAAGGCTCCTGTCTGATGGAGGTCGTAAAGCCGTTGCAACGCGGCGAAGGCTTCGGAGCCGGCGAACTCCGCCGTCAGACTTTTGTAAAAGGGATTGTCGAAAACCTTGCGACGAGTCGCCGGGTCAGCGACGAAGCGCTCGACGATTGCGTCCCACGCGCCCGACACGTCGAGCATCATCGCGGACAACTGGAGATGCGGGTCGAGTCCGGCGGCGGCGAGCTGCCGCGCGCCGATTCGGGTCGGCTGCCCACCGAGGCGTGCGAGGCCGAGCGCGTCACGCAGGCGCTTTGACGGATCGACCGTAATAACCGCGGTGTTGAGATTGGCGGATGCGCCCGCGAGCGCGAGCGCCGCAGCAATCGTGGTCTTACCGACGCCGCCGGTGCCGAGCAGAATCGGAATCGAGCCCTTGGTCAGCAGATCCTTCAAGACTCTGACTCGGTGAGCGGCGGCTCGCCCCAGCGGGCGACGCGCTACTTCACGCTGAGCAGATCGACGTCGAAGATCAACGTTGCGTTCGGTGGGATGACGCCGCCGGCGCCGCTCGCGCCATAGCCCAGATCCGGCGGAATGATCAGTGTGCGCTTGCCGCCGACATGCATGGTGGCGACGCCTTCGTCCCAGCCCTTGATGACCTGGCCTTGGCCGATGGTGAAGGAAAAAGGCTGGTTACGGTCGAGCGAGCTGTCGAATTTCTGGCCCTTCTTGCCGTCGACGAACAGCCAGCCGGTGTAGTTGACCGTCACGGTCTGCCCTGCCTGCGGCGCGGGTCCGGTGCCATTCGTGACGTCGATAATGCGCAAGCCGCTCGGCGTGGTGACTTCGTTCGCGGCAAAGGCGGACCGGATAGCCAGAGGCGTTGCGGCGAGCGCCAGGAGGATCGTGGACAGGAAGAGACTCTTGGACATGGGACCTCGTGAACTGAATTCCAGGATTTCCATAGCCGACAGCAGCCGGCCAGATGACGGCAGACAGTAGCATCATCCAGGTCGGTGCGGGAGAGGCTGCCATCCCGACGCTGCCGGCAGATGCTCCAGCGCGTAACGGATGCCAGCGAGCTTCCTACGATTCCCGCCGCACAGCGCTGACAACCGTTGTCAGCGCGTCGCGCTAAACCTCTGGACAGCTAATCGACGCTGCCGCCCTCGAAGGTTACAATTGTCGGCGGATGGCGTGGAGGTGGTCTTGATGGGATCGGAAATGGTTGTGGTGGCGTTGGTCGTTCTGAGCGTCCTGTCGATCGCGGGGATTCTGATCGTAATCCGCAAGCTGCGATCGCTTCCTGCAAATGATTCGTTCGCACAATTGGCCGAGCGCCTCGATTCGGTCGCGCGGAGTCTCGATGAAAAATTAACACAGACGCGCACCGACCTCGCGGGACGGCTTCAGCAGGCGCAAGGTGATCTCCGTCTGGCGACTGCCGATCGTTTATCGGAAGGATTTCTCAATCTCAACACGGCGCTGGAGCAGCATCTCTCGGCGGGGCGGCAGGAGCAGGCGAATTCGCTCAAGCTCGAGATTTCGGCGCTGACCACGCAGACCAGGGAGAGCATCGAGGCGATTCGCGGAGACGTCGGCGAGAAGCTGGCGGCGATCACCAATACCGTCCAGCTTAAGCTCGACCAGAATATCAAGGACGGCTTCGCGCAGTTCGAAAAAGTTCAGAATCATCTCAATGAAGCGCAGGAGCAGTTGAAAAATCTGGGCGTTATCGGCGCGTCGATCAACGACCTGAACAATTTGCTCAAGATGCCTCATCTGCGCGGACGATTCGGCGAGCAGGGGCTCGAGCGCCTGCTCGAGGATTTCCTGCCGCGTCACATGTACGACTTGCAGGCGTCGCCGGGCGGCGAAGGCTCGGGGCGCGTCGATGCGCTCATCAAGTTTCCGGACCGGGTGCTGCCCATCGATGCGAAGTTTCCGCGCGAGCAGGTGTTGGCGCTGTTCGAGACCAACGATCCGCAAGCGCTTGATCAGGCGCGGGTCGAATTCGAGCGCGTGATGAAGGAGCAGGCGAAGCGAATCGCCGGATACATCCGGCCCGAGGCTGGCACCACCGACATGGCGCTGATGTATCTGCCGAGCGAGACGCTCTACATGGAAGCGGTGCTTAACGCGGAGCTGAGCGATTGGCTCAACAAGCGGCGGGTGTATCCGGTTTCGCCGAACACGCTGATCGTGACGCTGCAGTCGATCCAGATGGTTTTCAAGATGTACGAGTACGCGAAGGGGCACGAGCGCGCGACCGAGGAATTGAAGAAGGCGCAGAACGCGTTCGGTCATTTCGAAAATCAGTTCGAGGCGCTGGGGAAGTCGTTGTCGAAGGCGCAGGACGCGTTCGAAGTGGCGAAGGGGCATCTGACACGGTATCGCAATCGCGTGACGAATCTGACTGGGGAGCCGGCGCCGGAGTTGGAGTTTCCGCCGCCGCCGACGAATCTGCGGGAAATCGCTTAGGCCCGGAGCGGACGCGTAATAATCGCCTGCGCGGCGGGCGGCAGGGGTGACCCCTGCACCCAATGAGAAGCGCAAAGTTGCGCGGGGCGCGCTACTTTGCTCTCAGGGGTGACTCGTTGGCGTGCGTAACAGATGCAAGCCCTGCTAACGGGAAGAGGGACAGATTATTCTGATTCCTGATCTGATGGGGGTGGGGGTTTCAATTGGCTGCGTTCCTTGCCCGCGACGATCCATCGCTCGACTTCGTGGCGCTCGCGTTTCAGGAATCCCGCAATCGCGCGTTTCAGGTCGGGATTCGAGACGTAGTGGATACTTCGCGTTAGCGCCGGGTCGAAACCGCGCAGCCATTTGTATTCGCCGCCGGCGCCCGGCTCGTAGCGCTGGATGCCGCGCAGGATCGAGTGCTCGATGCCGGCGTAGTAGCAGACGTTGAAGTGCAGGAAGCGGAACTCGCGGAAGCATCCCCAGTAGCGTCCGTACATCACGTTTGCCTTCGCGAGATTGACGGCGCCGGCGACTAATTCGCGTCCCGCGTACGCACCGATGAAGACCATGTTGCGCTTGAACGTCTTGCGGATGAGGTCGAAGAAATCCGGGGTTAGATACTGGCGTCCCCAGTAGAGCTTCTCGATGGTCGAACAGTAGATTCGGTACATGTCGGCGAAGGTCTTGTCGGGAATCTCCTCGCCCGCTGTGACGCGGATGTGGACGCCCTGTTCGTCCATCGCGGCGCGTTCATGGCGGACCGCGGTGCGACGCTTGTGCTTGAGCCGGTTCAGGTAATCGTCGAAGGTCGTGAATCCCGCGTTGTGCCAATGGTACTGATAGCCGAGGCGTTCCATGAATCCGATCGGTGCGAGCGCGGCGGCCTCGTCCGGCTCGCAAAAGTTTACGTGTACACTCGAGAGCTTGTTGTCCTCGCCGATGGACGTGAGCGCGAGGCCGAGCAGATTTATCAGGCCTCCACGATCAGTTCCCGGCGCGGTGAGAAATCGACGTCCCGTATGCGGCGTGAACGGCACACCGACGACAATTTTCGGGAAATATCGGAGACCGGCGCGCTCGGCCGCATCGGCCCATCCGTGATCGAACACGAACTCGCCCATGCTGTGAGTCTTGAGGTAGAGCGGGCATGCGGCGACGATTTGTTTTTTGGGACCTTGGCGAACGATCAGATGATAGGGGGCCCATCCGGTGTCCCGCGCCGCCGAGCCGGAATTCTCCATCGCGCGCAGCCAATCCCATTCGACGAACGGCGAGTCATCGGGCGCGAGCAGATTGTCCCACGCATCACGGGGAATTTTGTCGATTCCCTCGACGATTGCAACATTGAGCCTTGGCGCAGCTTCATTCATGGTTACAGTCAAAATATCAGACTTATCGCAACCGAGCCGATTAATCCGGATGCTCTCTAGGAATCGGCGGATTTGTTATTATATTTATCAGACGGGGCGAGGCGCTCCGAGCGACAGAGGTGTGATGGCGGATTTCGTGCGCAAAATCTCGGCGCGAATCACCGACGGCGACGGCAATGGCGACGGCCGCTCCGGCGACGGCGACATCGTTACCGAGCGCAAGACCCGCACCAAATCGAAGACCGCCAAGCCGCCGCTCTACAAAGTGATTTTGCTCAACGACGATTACACTCCGATGGAGTTCGTCGTCGAAGTGTTGAAAGCCGTATTTCACAAACCGCATGCCGATGCGACGCGAATCATGCTGCATGTCCATCAGAACGGGATGGGCGTGGCGGGTGTATATCCATTCGAAGTCGCAGAGACCAAGACCAACACGGTCGAGGAACTGGCGCGGCAGGCCGAGTATCCGCTGAAATGCGTGATGGAAAAGGAGTGATAGGTAGTAGCATCGATGGCTTCATCGAATAACAACATTATGATCAGTCGCGAATTGCAGGTAACGCTACAGCTCGCGATGACCGAGGCCGTCAACCGGCGGCACGAGTTCGTCTGTCTCGAGCATCTGCTGTTTGCGATGCTGCATGACGTGACGACGACCACGATTCTGAAAAGCTGCGGCGCGGATCTGGATGCGCTGCGGCGCAAGCTGGCGCATTACCTCGACGAGCAGGTCGAGCGGATGCCCAAGGGCGAGGAGGTCTCGCCGCGCTACGCGATAGGAGTGCAGCGGGCGCTGCAGCGGGCTGCGTTGCACGTACAATCGGCGGGACGCCAGGAAATCACCGGCGGCAACGTGCTGGTCGCGATGTTCCATGAAACCGAATCGCCTGCGATTTTCTTTTTGCAGGAGCAGGGCGTCACGCGCTTCGATGTGATCAATTTTATTTCACATGGCGTGTCGAAAGCGGGCGCGGAAGACGACGAGGACGGCGACGAATCTGACAACAAGGATTCAGTCGAGCGGGACGGCCATGAGCATGAAGGCGGCGACGAAGACGGCGAGCGCAAGATGTCGCCGTCGAAGGCGCTCAACACTTACGCGATCAATCTTGCGAAGCGCGCGGCGGACGGAAAAATCGATCCGCTTGTCGGCCGCAAGAAGGAACTCGAACGCGCGGTGCATGTTCTGCTGCGCCGGCGCAAGAACAATCCAGTGTTCGTCGGCGAGGCCGGGGTTGGCAAGACTGCGCTGGCCGAGGGGCTCGCGCTCGCGATTCACAATAAGGATGTGCCGCAGGCGCTGTTGGGCGTCGAGATATATGCGCTCGACATGGGCGCGCTGCTGGCGGGGACTCGCTTTCGCGGCGACTTCGAGCAGCGGCTGAAGGCCGTCATCAAGGCGGTAGTCGGCGACTCGAAGCGGATTTTGTTCATCGACGAGATACACACGATCGTCGGTGCGGGAGCGGCGTCGGGCGGGACTATGGACGCGTCCAACCTGCTGAAGCCGGCGCTCGCGTCGGGCGACTTGCGATGTATCGGATCGACCACCTACCAGGAATACAAACGATCGTTCGACAAGGACAAGGCGCTCGCGCGCCGCTTCCAGCGAATCGACGTGGTCGAGCCGACCCAGGACGAGGCGGTGCAGATTCTCAACGGCATCAAGTCGTACTACGAGAAGCATCACAACGTCCGCTACACCAACTCGGCGATCAGATTGTCGGTCGAGTTGTCGGCGCGCTACGTCAACGACCGGTTCCTGCCCGACAAGGCGATCGACGTGATGGACGAGGCTGGTGTCGCGGGACATCTCCGCGGCACGGGCACGACCGAGCCGGTGACTGTCGGCACGCGCGACGTCGAGCGGACGATCGCGCGGATGGCGAAGATTCCGGAGCGCACGGTGTCGGCAACGGATCGTGGACGCTTGCAGACGCTCGACGAAGATATGAAGCAGGCGGTGTTCGGACAGGACGAGGCGATCAACTCGGTCGCTCGAGCGATCAAGCTCGCGCGCTCGGGCCTGAGTCATCCCGACAAACCGGTCGGCGCGTTTTTGTTCGCGGGGCCGACGGGCGTTGGCAAGACGGAAGTCGCGCGTCAGCTCGCAAAGGTGATGGGCGTCGAGTTCATCCGCTTCGACATGAGCGAATACATGGAGCGGCATACGGTGTCGCGCTTGATTGGCGCGCCGCCGGGGTACGTGGGCTTCGATCAGGGTGGACTGCTGACAGACTCGATCAACAAGACGCCGCACTGCGTGCTGCTACTCGACGAGATCGAAAAAGCGCATCCCGATCTGTTCAACATCCTGTTGCAAGTGATGGATCACGCGACGCTTACCGACAACAACGGGCGCAAAGCGGATTTCCGCAACGTGATCCTGGTGATGACCACCAACGCCGGCGCGCAGGAACTGTCGCGCGCTATGATCGGCTTCCATGGAGGACTGGGGCAGGGTGATTCGAAGAACGTGCTCGAGCGGATGTTCTCGCCGGAGTTCAGAAACCGCTTGTCGGCGACGATCCACTTCGAGCCGCTCAGTCCGGAGACGATGGTGCGCGTGGTCGACAAGTTCATCGCCGAGCTACAGGAGCGCCTCGACAAACAGAAAGTCACGTTGACGGTGACGCCGGCGGCAAAGAAGTGGCTGGCCGAGCATGGTCACGATCCACGCTTCGGCGCGCGTCCGCTGGGACGCTTGATCGAAAACGAAATCGCGCGCGAACTCGCGGATCAAGTGCTATTCGGCAAGCTGACCAAGGGCGGCAAAGCGATAGCAGACCTCGACGGCGACAAGCTCACGTTCTCATACGAGCCTAATCAGGCGAGGCAGCCGGCAACAGTCGCGTAAGCTCCGATTCCCTCCTCCCACGTGGGAGGAGGGTTAGGGTGGAGGACCATTCGCGGCGCGATTGTCTGTTGCGCTGCGATTCTGCCCAGTACGCTTGAATGGCTTACGAGCCGACACTCCCACGCGATACAGCGCGAAAGCTGCGAGCGGACGCCACCGAAGGCCGAACAGAAGTTGTGGTCGCGATTGCGCAGAGGGCAGCTGAAGGGATTCCAATTCCGCAGGCAATATTCGATCGGCCCCTTCTTTGCCGACTTCGCTTGCCTCGAAGCGAAACTGCTTATCGAAGTTGATGCATCTCAGCACGCCGAGAGAGAAGACCAAGATGAGAGCCGCAGTGCTTTCCTGCGCGCCAATGGACTTCTCGTACTGCGATTCTGGAACACCGAAGTAACAAGCAATGTCGATTCCGTTATGGAACGGCTTGCCGATGTGCTTCCACGAGCAGCGCGAGCTGGGAAGCGCAGAATCTAGTGCTTGCTGCGCGTCAGAGAAATCGCGCAGCAAAGGGTCCTCCACCCTAACCCTCCTCCCACGTGGGAGGAGGGAATCAGACTGATAGCCCTGCCTCGGTGAGGCGATCTTCGAGAATAGGGAGGCGGTCGTGGCCCCAGAAGGGTTCGTCTTCGAAGATGAAGAGTGGGACGCCGAAGACGTGATCGTTCGCCGCTTCGTCCTGGGCGCGTTGGTAGGCTAGGGCGCCTTCGCCGGACAAAAATTTGCGATAGTCATCCGCCGACATGCCGAGTTCTGAGATCACGTTTGCGACTGCGTCGGGTTGATCGGCTTCGATTTCGCGCTTGAAGAACATCTCGTACACTCGCCGGCTGTAATCGAGCAGGCGGCCTTGCTGCTCCGCGAATAGGCCGCCGATTAGTGCTGGCGTCGTATCGTAAACTTTCAGCGGTCCGCGAATGATGAGACCGCGCGGCTTGGCCCATCGGCGGGCGTCGAGATACGAGTAGCGCGCCTTGTACTCGGAATATTGACTGCGCTCGCCCTTGCCCTTGATGCGCAGCTGGAAGGGAATCCATCGCAGGCGGATCCGGTATCGTTGTTCGAGCGCGCACGCGGGATCGAAAGCGAGGTAAGCGAACGGACTCTTGTAGTCCGAGTACATTTTGACTTCTTTGGCGTCGGCGGTGGGCATCTCGTGTCGTCTATTGAAGCTGCGAAATTGGCGCAGCCCGACTAGTATATTGCACTCGAAGCGAAATCATCCACGCCTCTGGAGGGAAGATTATGGCGACGTCATACAAGGGCGAGTGTTTCTGCGGTGCGGTTCGAATCGAAGCGACTGGCGCGCCGGAAGTGATGGGCTATTGCCATTGCAGGTCATGCCGATCGTGGTCGGGTGGTCCGGTCAACGCCTTCTCGCTGTGGAAGCCCGACGCAGTGCGAGTCACTGCAGGCGCCGAAAATATCGCGACCTTCAAAAAGACCGACATGAGCCATCGACAGTATTGCAAGAAGTGCGGCGGGCATCTGATGACGAACCATCCGCCGTTGGGGATGGTGGACGTTTTCGCCGCGACGCTGCCGACGCTGAAGTTCAGCCCGGCTGTCCACGTGAACTACGCCGAGACCGTTCTGCCGATGCGCGACGGTCTCCCCAAGCAGAAGGATTTTCCGAAAGAGTTTGGAGGCTCGGGCGAAACTGTGCCCGAATGAGTTAGCCGCTCCACGTGCGGAGGTTGTGCGTGAGTGGAGCGCGCGCAGCGCGCGATTTTGAGAAACCGGAACCGGGTTCGCGGCGCGCGAACCTGTCCGAGGCCCTTCCTCCCGTCGCTGACGCTCCCGTCATCAGGGTGACAGAGCGGTGTCGCCGACGCTCCCGTTTCAGATGACAGAGCTGGTGTCGCCGACGCTCCCGTTTCAGCGTGACAGAGGTGGTTTCTGCAGCACGGTCGGATGCACGAATTCGGGCCCGCCGGTCTCGGGATGGTCGATGTTGTAGTGCAGGCCGCGCGACTCGCGACGGTTCATCGCAGAGCGCACGACCAGCTCGGCGACCTTCGCCAGGTTGCGCAGTTCGATCGTGTCGGCGTCGAGCAGATGGTCCCAGTAGTAGCTGTGGATCTCGTCCTTGACCATCAGGATTCGCCGCAGCGCGCGCTCGAGGCGCCGGTCGCTGCGCACGATGCCGACGTAGTTCCACATCAGGCGGCGAATCTCGTCCCAGCTCTGCGTGATCATCACGCGCTCTTCGCTTCGTATCGCGCGCCCGGGATCCCATTCGGGGAACTCGGGCGGCGCGCCGCCTCCCGACGCGACTATTTCACGCGCCGAGTTGAATCCTCGACGGCCCATCACCGCGGCCTCGAGCAGTGAGTTCGACGCGAGGCGATTCGCGCCGTGCAGCCCGGTCATCGCAACTTCGCCGGCCGCATACAGGCGCGGAATCGAGGTGCGTCCATCGAGATCGGTCTGCACGCCGCCGCACATATAATGCGCGGCCGGCACCACTGGAATCGGGCCTTTGGTCAGGTCATAACCAAAGCTCAAGCATCGCTTGAAGATATTCGGAAACCGCCGTTTGATGAAATCGGCCTCGCGATGGCTCAAATCGAGGTACACGAAGTCGAGTCCGTGACGCTTCATCTCGGAGTCGATCGCGCGCGCAACCACGTCGCGTGGCGCCAGCTCGGCGTCCGGATGGTAGCGCTTCATGAAGGCGGTCCCGTCGGGCAATTTCAGAATCGCGCCCTCGCCCCGCAGCGCCTCTGAGATGAGAAAAGACTTGGCGGCGGGGTGATATAGGCAGGTTGGATGAAACTGGTAGAACTCGAGGTTCGCGACCGACGCGCCCGCGCGATACGCCATCGCGACGCCGTCGCCAGACGCAATATCGGGATTGGTGGTGTACAGATAGACCTTGCCGGCGCCACCGGTCGCGAGCATCGTGGCGCGCGAAATCACTTTCCGGATTTCGTGAGTATTGCGATCGAGCGCATAAACGCCCCAGCACGCGCCGGGCTTGCCCGCACTAGGAGTCTCGACCAGCAGATTGATCGCGACGTGATTTTCGAGCGTGCGGATATTCGGGCGCGCGGCGGCAGCCTCGGTCAGCGCGCGCATTATTTCGCGGCCGGTAAGGTCCTGCGCGTGCAGCACGCGGCGATGACTATGCCCGCCTTCCTGGCCGAGATCGTATTCGAGCTCGCTGTCGATTTCGTTGCCTTCGGTTTCGACGCGCGTGAAGCGGGTGCCGAGCCGAATCAGTTCGCGCACCGCCTCGGGGCCTTCGCGGACGATGGTCTCGACCGCCGCGCGATCGCACAAACCGGCGCCCGCGCGCAGCGTATCCTCTATATGCGATTCGAACGAGTCGTCGACGCTCCATACGCTCGCGATGCCGCCCTGCGCGTACGCGGTGTTGGCCTCGCTGCTGCCGGCCTTGGTAAGCACGGTGACGGTGCCGATTTCGGACGCTTTGATCGCGAAGGTCAGGCCCGCGATGCCGCCGCCGATTACCAGGAAGTCGCTGAACAGTTGCGCGTTATGCCTCATCAGGTTGGCCTCAGTCTTTTTTCGTTGTCCGCAGATGAATCTCGGAGCGAGCGTTGTGTCACTTTGACGCTACTCGGTCTGCGCTCGGCCAGTCAAGGCGATCGCGATGCTGCGATTTGCCCCCTCCGGCCGATTCCAATATTCTTGACGCTGCGAATCGAAACGAAAAGCACCTGAGATTCGTCTAGAGGCTGAGGGTCAAAACTCGTGCCGATGACACCGCCAAATATGGTCACGATGCTCCGGATCGCGACCGCGCCGTTCCTGGTTTGGATCCTGATGCACACGAGCCCGAGCGCGTCGTGGCTCGCGGCGGGGGTGTTCTTCATTGCGACCATCAGCGATTTCTTCGACGGCTACCTCGCGCGCAGCTACGACTACGTCACCACGCTCGGCAAGTTCCTCGACCCGATGGCCGACAAGCTGGTCGTCACCACCGCCCTGATCATGCTCGCGGGGATGGCGCGCTCGCCGCACGTGCCGGCCTGGATGGTGGTGGTGCTGGTGACGCGCGAGATAATGGTGACGGGACTGCGCGCGGTCGCCGCGGCTGAGGGCCTGATCGTCGGCGCCGAGGAGCTCGGCAAATACAAGATGACGCTGCAGGCGATCGCGATTCACGGCCTGCTGATTCATTACACCTACCTGCACGTCGATTTCTTCGCCGCGGGGATGTTTATCCTGTGGCTCGCGATGGGGGTAAGCGTGTGGTCGGGCATCGATTACTACGTGCGCGTGGTCAAGGCGCTTCAGCCGAAGCCAATCGCGGCGAGCGGCAAGCGCGCGGTGATTTGACAGCGGACCTCGGGCCGGATAATCAGATGGATTCGATCTACCGGTTCAGAGAGCGGGTGTAGCTCAGTTGGTAGAGCGCGTGCTTGCCAAGCACGAGGTCGTCGGTTCGAAACCGATCACCCGCTCCATGGAAACCTTAATCAATTCAAGACCTTTTCGGGCTGCTCGGCTATCACTGTCGCGTCGCCCTGATTCGACTGTGCCCATTTCTGTGCCTCAGCGTCGGTAAAACCCGTCGATTCAAGGGTTTCAATAGCATCGCGCTTCGCCTGCGCCCTGATATGCGAGTACCGCTCAAGCATCCGTTTTGAGACGTGGCCGGCGAGCGCCGTGATGGTCTGCTCGCTGACGTTGGGATTCTCGGCGAGGCGAGATATGAAGGTATGCCGGGCGTCGTGCCAGCGGTAAGTGAGCTTGGCGGCCGTCCGCGCCACATTCCAGGCCGACTTCCATTCGCCGATCGGCTTGGTCAGGTCGAGGTCGTACAGCGCGGGCTTGCGCTTGTTGCCGGCGAAGCCGACGCAATGTTGCGGAAAGGCGTAGGAGTCTGGCCCGGCGTCCGGGAACCGCGACAGCCATAGGCTCAGGACCGCGCAGGCGCGCTTTGTCAGCGGCACCATGCGACCCGTCCCGCCTTCGGTCTTGGAACGCGACACGACGACCGTGCCCGAGTCGATGAAGCCGTTGGCCCACGTCAGGTGCAGGTCCCGGCGCCGCAGGTGGCGTAGCTCGCTCGCCCGCAGGCCGGTGTCGACCGCCATCACAAACAGCGGGAGCAGGGACGGGGACCGGCTTTGCCGGATGGCGTCGAGCGCCTTGACCTCATCCTCGCGGCTTATCGATCGCCCGACGTCTCGGCGCTCAGCCTTGAACTTGACCGCGCCGCTCTCGGCGAGGGCGTTCCAGAGCCGATGCCGCTTGAGAATCTGGCGCAACACTCCGACCTCGGCGTTGATGGTGCGGCCGGAGAGTCCGTCCTTCTCGCGCCGTTCCTGTAGCTCGGCAATGTCGTCCGTCGATACGTCGCAGACCAGGCGCTTGCCGAAGATGGCCGAGAGGCTGTCGACGTACTGGCGGTAGTGAAAGACGGTGTGCTCCGAACGCGGGTTCTTGGTAGCGAGCCACGCTTCGGCCGCGGCTGCGAAGAGCGGCATGCGCTCACGCTTCGGGATTCGGTTGAAGGAGCGCTCGAGTTCGCGCCGGCGTGCCCGCTCGGCTTCCCGGGCGAGGGTCTTGTCGCCCGTCTTTGCCGAGTCGCGGATGTCCTGCCCGTTGAACTTGAACTTGTACCACCAGACGTTACCACGCTTGTATACGCTCACTTTGCTCTCCTTGGCCTTACGGCGGCCGCGCCCTTCCGGACGTGTGGCGTTGTTTTCCTTTCCTTGGCGCGCGATCCTTTTATGTGCGCGGGACCATCGGCTTTCGGTTTGTTTGCCCGGGACAGGCGCACGCGGAGCACGTTAGCGTGCTCGGGCGTGCACGCTTTTTGATCCTCTCGCCGAGGTAGGAACACGGCGCGGCAAATCGGACAGAGCTTCAGAGTCCATACATCGGCGCCTGTATTTTCGAGTTGTCGCAGAAAAATGTTGTAAAGGTCTTCCGCGATGTAGACGCCTCCGCCCGTCAATGCGATGGCGTTCGGCCTCGACCGCGGCATTAGGTAGCGAGAGATCGAGCGCAGCCGGGGTTAGAAGCGTCTCATAGCGACCGGTCGGCCTCTTGACGTCGGGATCGGTCACAATCGCGGCGAGGTCTTTTAAGACGCATCGCACGGTTCGGAACAATCCATAGCGATATTCCGCTTCGCCCTCGCGGGCCGAAGGAGTTGGTAGGCCGAGCTCGGGTTTATTCGCGGCCGCCGCAGCCCAACGTTCGGCAACTTCTCTGACCGCTTCAGGACTGGCGCTCTCCAGCGGTGGCAGATTTTCGTCAGCCGGCATCAATGCGGCTAGCGCAAGCCAAGGGTCTAATTGTCGAAGTTCTTTTCTGTACATCTTCGCCTCTGCTTGACACGCCTCTCAGAAATCTGTATTGCTTCTAAAGGTATCCTAAAGGCATCACCCATTACCATGGAGTCGCAGATGAACTCTACAGCAAGAAGCATTACAATGTCAAGCGACCGTCTCGGGTTCGGCGTTTTGGACCTGGCACGCTCATACGGCGTCAGTCCCGCGTTCGTGCGACTCGAGGAAAAACGGGGACGGTTGAAGGGCGTGCGGCTTGGCCGCCGCGTGATCTTCACTCGCGAGGCTGTCGAGGAATGGCTGCGCTCCGCGGAGCAGGACGCGCGATGAACGCTTCAGACGAATCCTCCAACGTCAGGCTGAGCACCGACCGTCTCGCCTACGATCTTCGCGAACTTTCGTCGATGCTCGGCTGTTCCGTCGAGCTGCTCCGAAAGGAAATCGGACGCAACCGCCTGCGACCTTCCCGGCTGGGAAGGCGCATTGTGGTCGCCCGTAGCGAAGCGCTTCGCTACCTGGAGCAGGCGGCCGGCCGGTGATGACGGCAGCCAAAGGCGTGCGCGCGCGACTTTTGCCGAGTCGCGCGCTGCACAAAATCCAAAAACTGAGAAGGAGTGTGACCGTGAGTTGTACACCTGAGATCGCTGCAGCGCAACCGACGCAACTCGACGCGGGAGTCGTCTCGCCCGAGCAACAAATTCAGATTCTGAGGCGCAAGCATTTCATCGCGCGCCAGGTGATCGAAATTCTGGCTGCGGAAAACAGCCAATTGAAAATCGCGCTGGGACGCCGAGCCGCGGCCTGACCGGGTCGCAACGAGATAGAGCGAAATGCCCGACCAGTTCATCCGCCTCGGCACGCACTCGTTAGACCATCTCAAGATCCAGCGATTGATGAACCGCCTGGGAGAGGGCGCGATCGTGTGGCTGCTGCGGCTTTGGGTGTACGCAGCGAACTGCGCGCCGAATGGCTGCTTCCCGGACGTGAGCGCGAAGGAGCTCGGTTCGATCGCGCGCGCTCGGAAGCCTGAACTATTCGTCGAGACGCTGCTCGAACTCCATCTCTTGGATAACGGCGATGGCGGCGGCTATCGAATCCACGATTGGGCGGAGCATCAGCCCTGGATCGTGGGTGCGAAAGAGAGAAGCGAACAAAATCGAAAAGCCGCAAACAAGCGATGGTCGCAGCGTGGCGAGCCGACGGACGACTCGAACGATTCCTCAGGGACGGCCGAATCGAAGCGCCAGCAGGCGCAAGCGCTGGTCGACTCCTGGAATGCGATCGTCAAGCGCTTGCCCAAGGTTGAGAAACTCACCGCGCAGCGCATCGCGCATTCTTGCGCGCGGCTTAAAGATCATACGCCCGAAGAACTCGGCGCACTCTTCAAGCGCCTGGATGATTCCGATCTCGCGGCCAAAGGATGGGGGAGCTTCGACTGGATAACGAAGTCTGAGGACAACCTCACGAAGCTTCGCGAGGGCAATTACGACAATCACCGCGGCGCGAACGGATCGGCTGCGCGGCCGATGCCAACCGGCAGCGAATATCTCGAAAGGCTGGAGGACCGGACTTGAGCGCAGAGCCCGATATTCTCCTCCGGACGCCGCCGCAAAATCTCGAAGCGGAGCAATCGGTCCTCGGCGCCATCTTGCTCGACAATGATGCGATCGATCGCGCGAGCGAAATCGTACGGCCCGAGGACTTCTATCGCGAACGGCACCGGCAAATCTTCCAGGCGATGCTCGATCTCGCGGCCGCTCGCAAACCGATCGATCCCGTTACGCTTCCCGCGCAGCTCGGAACCAAGGCGTTCGCCGAAATCGGCGGTCCGGCCTGCATCACTGGAACTCGTTTCGATTGTCCCGACCTCGCGGAATATTTCACACTACGCGCGAGCGGTTCACGACGCCGCGATTCTCCGAGACGCGTCGAGCGCTCTGACGGCGCTCGCGAGCGATGCATACGAAGCCCGCGACGTTCCCGAATTTCTCGCGAATCTCGAATATGAGACCGCGCGGGTGCTCTCGAAACAACTTCAACAGCCCGAGCCGAGCAAGGCGTCGACCCTCGCTACTGCGCTCTGGAAAATCGAGCACAGCCGCGAGGACTCGGTAGCCTCGGGCTTCGCGCCGCTCGATCAATGCTTCGGCGGCTTCAACGTCGGCCATCTCACGATGCTCGCCGCTCGCACGAGCCGCGGGAAAACAGCGCTCGCGATGAACATAGCGATCAACGCGGCCTGCGCCGGAAGCCAGGTCGGCTTTTTTTCGCTTGAGCAGCCCGGTGACGAAATGTGGCTGCGCGCAGTCGGCCGCGTTGCCCTCGTCGATTTCTTTGCGATACGGCACCGCGGATACCGCGAGGGAGAGAAAGAACGGATCGCCAAGGCTCGTGAGCAGCTCGAGTCGGTGCCGCTTGAAATTCTCTATCGGCCGGCAATGCGTCCCCGAGATTTGCGGATCGAATGCCGGCGTCTCGCTCGGAATATGGGTGGCCTGAAGCTTGTGATCGTCGACTATTTCAATCTCATGCGCGGGGACCGGCGCGAGAAGGAGCGCTGGCGCGAAATGCAGGAGGCGGTTCTCGCGCTCAAGCAGATCGCGGGCGAGCTGGCCGTGCCGATCCTGCTATTGAGCCAGTTAAATCGCGAGACCGACGAACGGCAACCGCCTTCGCTCTCGAATCTGCGCGATACCGGCGCGACCGAGGAGCACGCGAGCAACGTCCTGTTGCTCTGGCACCAGCCGCGGAGCGCCGATGATGGAGCGCCTTACGGGGACGAGGAAGAGATTCAAGTGATCTTGGCGAAGCAAAGAAACGGACCGGCCGGCGTCAAAGTGCCGATGAAGTTCGCGAAGCGGTACGGCGCGTTTTTCGCAGCCTAATTGCGAGGCGATGACGATGGGAAAGGTGATTCAGTTCAGGCGTACCGCGCAAAAAGTGAACGCGCCCGCTGAGCGAGACCAGTCGCAAGGGATTCGGGAGCGGGAAACCGAAAGTCGGCTTCAGTTTCTGAATTCGATTTACGGCGAGCAGGTCAAGCAAATGTCCGAAAAAGAGAGGTCAAATTAATGGGCGCTCCGATAAGACCAGTCGATCAGCGAGTCGAGACACCTAATCCCGATCTATCGCCCAATCCTTTCCGCGCCGTGCCGTTGGAAAGCACCATCGGCCCGGCGCTCGCAGCGGGCGGCGATGCCGTGATGAACGTCGCTCTCCGCCAGCAGCAACAGCAGAACGCGATCGATGCATCGGCAGCGGCAAATCAATTTCAAGACCAGGTGGGGAAAGTCAAAACGGAGATTCTGAATTCGGGCATGCTCGGCCGACGCCATGGCGACGAATTTCAAAACCAGCACGAACGACCTGATCACCGCCTTTACTGACCCGAAGTCATCGCCCTATCCAAACGTGGCGCCGCAGCTTGCGGTCAGTCTCAGAAATCAGATTGCCCCACACCTTGAGTCTTTCCCGAGCGAAGCCCTAGCGCGCGTTTCTCGCGACCTCGATTTCAAATTTAACCAGCAGACCACCGCAGCGGCTGCGACGATCGGCCAGAACTACACGGTCAAAGGCGCCGACACACCCAATCCGACGTTCGTTCTCAACGCCGATGGTCTCGATGCGATGCGCCGGCAGGCCGCTGCGATCGACGCAGCCTTATCCGCCGCAGGCGCGCCCAGACAGAAAACCAGTACTACCGCAACCTACTCGCGCAGAAGGCGGCATTTCAGACGGGCGTTTCGATCGCCACGAATCCCGCCAACTCGGCACTGATTGACTCGTACATCAAGCAGCACGCCGAGGTGCTCACGCCCGAGCAGCAGATCACTTTGCAGAACCAGGCCACGGCGACGATGCGCCGGCCAGCCGAGGAACAGAACGCGCGCAACGCCAACTTGGATGCGAGCCTCACCGCGAAATATTTGCAGCAAGTAAAGAACGGCAATCTCGACGTCGCCGGCATCACCGACGACGCGGCGCATCAGCGCATCAGCGGGCCGAATTTCCAGCGCGTCACCGGCTACCAGTACGTGCCCCCAGGCGACCCAAGTTCGATCGCAGACATGAGCGAGCAGATCAAATCCGCGAAGAGCGACGATCAGCTAATCGCGCTTGAAGGTGCGATTCAGGGGCAGAGCGACAAAGCGGTATACGGCAAAGGCGCGATCGACCTGACGAAACAGATCGAGATTCAGCGCCAACAGATCAAGTCGGGCGCCGGGAAAGCGAAAGCGGACGGGCAGGACGCGATCGATGATTATTTCAAAAGCATCAGCCCTCTGAGCCGCACGATGTACGACGAAGCGGCGACAACCTACGGGATGCCGAAGCTTAACCAGCTCCATGCCACGGCGACCAAAGATTTCGATCGTCACACACGCGATGAGCAGGACCTCGGCAAGATCCAGGACTCCCGCGACAGCGCGCTTAAAAACAATCGTCCTGATTTTTCGATGATCGAGAAATTCGTGAAAGACGCGCCGCCTC
This sequence comes from uncultured delta proteobacterium, assembly GCA_963744545.1. Lineage (GTDB taxonomy): Bacteria > Desulfobacterota > Binatia > Binatales > Binataceae > Binatus. Next base: position 77,408 of record CAVUUH010000036.1, on the reverse strand, counting down.
AAAACCCCGGCGAGAGCGCGGCCGACTACTGGAACCGCGTGTCGAAATGGATGGCATCGCGGCATTCGACAGGAGCTAACCCCTGATGGCTGATTCAGGCGCAGACGTAATCAACGCGGCGAAAAACCTCACGCAAGGCCCGATGGATGCCGCCAACGCGGTCGCGAACAAGGCCGAGGATGCCGTCAGTTCGTTCGGCGATTCCATCGCTTCCGCCGGCAGGAGCATCGCCGACTATTTCACGACCGCGCCGGCGCCCGCGCCGGCTATCGGGCCGAACGATCTCGCTTACGCGAACCGTAAGCAGCAGGAGAACGATGACGCTCTCGGCCGCGAATTTCTGGCAACACATCCGGAATTGGCTGCAAAGCCGTCAACGCCAGCAGGCGCGCCAACCGGACCGGGCCAAGATGGAATCCCGACCGCAGAGCAGGAAGCGCTGCAAGCGCCGAGCGTCGATCCGACGTTCGTGGCCGCTGACGCGCTAACTGCCGGGGGCGCCGGACTGCTCCCGGCTGCGAAAGCCGCTGCGCAGTCCGCGTTCTTTCAGGGTGTCCAGACTCACGCCGCGAAGCTCACGGGCCTGGCGACCGACAATCCATACGTCAAGGCGGTCGCGGGTATCGCCGCGCCGATTCTTTTAAGTGTGATGGCTCGGCGTGCGATTCCAGGCGCGCCCAGCGCATCAGCGACCGCAGAAGGAGCCGCCGAGGGCGCGGAGAGCGCTACCGCGGGAGCGCCGCGCGAAGTGACGCCCGAGCTTGTTGCTGGCCCAAGTACGATCAGCGATCAGGCGACACGCGTCGGGGACGAAATGGCGTCAAGCCCAAGTTCGACAAGTGAGGCAGCAACCGCGCCGGTTGCTAAGACTCCGTTGTCGCCCGGCTCGCAGGCGGCGCGTGACTTTCTGAACGCGCACGACGAAGCGCTCCCTGATGCCGGCGATCTCGCGCAGGCAGCCTCGGGCAAGGATGAGGATTCGACGCCGGCGGCCGCCGCGCAAAGTCTTGCCGAGCGGCAAATAGAAGCCCTCAAGGCCGCGCGCGTCGGTACAGGAACAGCAACCGAATTCGGACGCCCTGACATCGCGACTACGGTTCCCGAAGATCTCACGATGCAGGAGGCGCAGGACCTGCGCGCAAGTCTCGAGCCGCCAGTCCCGGGCCAGCCTAAGCCCGCAGCGCTCGCCGCGCACGTCGCCGCACTCTCGCAGAATTACGCCGAAGAAAATCAAGGGCTGATCAGTACGGCGAAGGATCTCCTAGCTCGCGAGGCCCGCGGCGAAGATACCGCGGATGACACGGCGGCTCTGCAGAACCGCGCGTCGGCTTTCGCGATGAACTACGCGAACCTCGCCGGCACTCGATCGGAAGCAGGGCGCGCGCTGCAAATTCTTGATCCGCTCAAGCCGGGCAACGCGCTCGCGACCGCGACCGCGAAGCTCGCGCAGCAATTCGATTTCATGCGCGACCCCGACCAGCTCAAGCAGGCGCTGGCGAGTCTGACGCCGGAAGGATCGGTGCAGATGCTTCGGCAGATCGGCGAGACCGTGCAAGGTGGCGGGTCGATCGTCAATGACGGCATCTCGTCCTACTACAAGGCGTGCCTGCTCACGAGCCCCGAGACTTACATCCGGATTCCGATCGACAACGCCATCACGACGCTCGCGGAGATCCCGACGCGCGCGATGGCGGGCATCTTTTCAAACGTCGAGCAGGCGCTCGGAATTGGTGGAACCGGGCCAGAAGGCAACGTCAGCCTGCGCGAGCCGCTGTACATGCTGAAGGGCCTCAAGGACAGTTTCCGGGAAGCCGTCGACTACGCCGCGGTCGCAACGAAGACCGGTGTCCGCTACGGCGCCGACAGTGACAGTCCATACATCAACGGCCCCGAAGTCAGCCGCAAGATGGGCAACGCGGCTCAGGTGCTCACATCGCCTCTCGGTAAGCTTGCGAGTACCTGGATCGGCGATGCCGTCGATTACATGGGAACGCCGTTGAACCTTGTCCAGCACGGCCTCGCCGGCGTCCACACCTTCGGCTACCTGATGGCGCAAGGCGCGGAGATGCACGCGCTCGCGTGGCGCTACGGGCTTGCGCAGGCCGCGCAGGAAGGACTCAGCGGCGCCGAAGGAATCGCGCGCGCGACCGAGCACTATCAGACGCTGATCAACGAGAAGCCCACCGACCTGATCAACGCGTCGAAGCCCTTCGCCGACCTGGTGACGATGGCGACCGAGCTCGGCCCAAACGGGCAGGCGCTGCAAAAGCTGACGCAAATCCCCGGCCTGAACGTGGTCGCGCCATTCTTCAAAGTGATGGCGAACCAGCTTAAGTACGACACGCAGTATGCCGGATCGGGGCTGCTCAGCGGGAATATGTACCGAGCTGGTGCGACCGGCCAAATCTACCGCGGCCGTCTCGCCCTGGGCGCGCTGATGAGCGTGATCACAGGATACGAGGTCGCCCGCGGCAACGTCACCGGCTCGCTCTCCTATCTCACGCCGACCGGCCGCCAGATGGCCGAGCAGCAGAACATCAAACCCTATTCCTTCAAGGTCGGCGACAGCTACGTCGAGATGCCGCCGTTGCTCAAGCAGTCGGTCGGCATCATCGCCGACGCCTGCGAGCGCGCGCACCACATGGATGAGCAGAGCGCCGGCGCTTACACCTGGGCGGCGTTGAATGGGGTCATGCACTCGCTGACGAGCACGAGCGTGATGACTGGCCTGAAGCGCATCATGGACGCGATCGAAAATCCCGACCAAATGAGCGAAGGCCAGTCGATGGAAAAGTACACGGGCCAGACGCTCGCGGGATTCGCGCCGGCGTCGGGCCTATTGAAGGGTGCTGCGCGCGCGACAAATTCGATCGAGCGCAACACCGCCGCTGATCCGACTCATACCGACGCGCATCTTGAGGGTTTGCGCAAAAGCTTGATGGCGCAATTCCCGCTCCTGCAGGACGAGCTCGGCCCGACCTATGACGTCCTCGGTCAGCCGATCATGCGGCGACCGGGCGTGCTCGACAACATGGTTTGGCCGATCCAGATCACGAAACAAAAGCTCGATCCGAAGGAGCAGGCGATTCAAAGCACCGGCGCGAACTTCGCGAAGCCGCCGAAATATATCAGCGGCACCGCGCCGAAGCCTTTTCAGGATCCGAACGATCCGGATATCGGCGTTCCACTCAGCATCGAGCAGCAGGACGAATGGGCGAAATCGCGCGGCGCGAAGCTGTCGCGTCTGATGGAAATGAAGATGGCGAGTCCGATGTGGCAGCACGGCTCGCGCGAGCTGAAAAAACAGATACTCGAACAGGCCGGCGCGAAGGCCGAGCACGACGCGACCGCGATGTTACGCGTCACTCATCCGGAATTGGTGATGCAGGCAATGGAAAGGAAGCTCAGCCGCAGGAACGCGTTGATGACGCCAGCGGACGCGACCGACACGGGCGATTCAGATTCCGCCGAAGCGGGAACGCCCTGATAACTCGAAGGAGAGCCACGACGATGGGAATACTCGATTTTTTCAAACGGACAGGGAAGCCGATCACAGCCGAGGCGGTGGAGGCGAAGGCGCGCGACGTCGCAACCGAGATCGCGACGAAAGAATTGACGATCGGGAAGCTGCGCGCGGACTTACCGGGTCAGGTGTTGGACGGCGACAACCTTGCTGCGCTCCGCATCGAGCACGAGGAGCGCGAGATCCGGGCGCTGCAGGTCACCAAGACCGAGCTAGAGGCGAAGGCGCGCGAGCTGCGAAACTTCGAGGCCTTTTACGAAGAGATTTCTCGCTTTGAAGCGGCCGCCGAGAACGGCCGAGAGTGTGCGACTCTGGCGAAGGCCCTCATTGCGGCGATTATACCGGTGGCCGGTGCCGCCGGGGCCGTCCTCGCTGCCAACGCGAAATTTGTCAGCTCTATCCCTATTACCCAGAGTCAACCTTGGGAAAGCAGCGGAGTCAACTCATTGTCCGACCTCGATCGCCTGGTCGTTTTCGCGCTCGAAGACCCGGGCGCCCTCGAGGGTGCGATCGCGTCAACCATCGGCCTGTGCGTCGCGAATGCGGAGTCGCTGCGAGAGCGGCGCGGAAACGACGAAGAGCCTGCGCCGAACCCCGGAAACGGTGTCAGCGCATCCGCGTGAAATTGCTGGCCTATGCCAGCGTAAAACCAAAACCAAACCAACAAGGAGAAAAGGAACATGGCGTCAGTATCTTTCAGCTTGAATCGGGGGCAGACCGAATTTCAGATCACTCCGGGGACGGATGTGCCGCCGTCCGGCGCTGACTTCGAGGTTTGCATTAACCTCGCGCAGTTCCCCGTCATAAACAACGCGGAGATCACCACGTTGCTGAACATGATCAAAAACCGGATCGCCGGCCGTGATCTGAGCATCCTCTAGGGAGGCGCGATCATGGCGGACCAACAGCAAATGAGTACCGGCGCGCCTGCGATCGACGTGCCAAGCTACACCCGAGGCGGCAACCGCAAGGATCGCAGAGCTGCAACTCTGACAAGGGCTGGGTCGAAAAGTTCCTCGCGGGCGATTCCGCTATTCGGCGCGAAAATGATCGGCTGCTTACGATCGCGGCCGGCGGCACGCCGCAGGCAGAGCCGGGACCAGTCACTACGGCCGCCCAGGCAAAGAACCGGCTCGATGAACTCAATACCGACGCAGCGTGGCGACGAAAGTTTTTCGACGGCGATCTGGCCACAAAAAAAGAATTCGACCGACTGACTGAAATCGCGGCGCAGGTACCCGACGGGACAGCCGCGGCTTCGAAGGCCCTCACGCCGGCTGAGGCCCGAGCTGCTGCGCTCGAGGCCGTGCCGGACAAGCCCGAAGAATACGGCGAGCTACCTTTCAGGCATGACGATTTCCCGACGCCCGAGGGAGTAACCGAGATTCAGGGCTTGATGCATACGGCGGGCCTCACTCGCGGCGAAGCGCAAACGATGGTCGAGTTCGCAGCGAACGATTTGGTCAAGTGGAGTCAGATGGACGACGTCGCGCGCACGGAGCACCTGAACGACACGCGGGCGCGCTTTCATAAAATCCACGGGGATCAAGCCTCAGCACTGGAAGCCGGCGCTCGACGCCTCATTGCCGAGATCACCGCGAAGGATGGGGGCCGACTCAGGGAAATTCTTTTAGTGAGCGGCGCCGGCGCATCGCTGGCGGTCTGGAATGCAATAGCCGCCGCGGCAAAGCGGAGATACGACCCGCGGCCGAGCGGCGTCACACCCAAACGGCGCTACGGCGGGTAAAGGCAACGAATCGCCGCACCGAGACAACAGAACCAACCAGGAGGATTAGCGATGGCTCAGGAACCTATGCAGAAGTGCGCAGATTGCAAGAAGGACGTGCCGGTCTCGACCCGCAAGGGCGCGAAAAACGGGCGCTGGTTCTGCTCGCCGTGCTTTTACAAAAACACGGGCACGCGCTATCGGAGAACGACGTTCAGCCGGAAGATCCGAACAAGCACGTCATCCCGGGCGCGTAGCGATTGTCAAACCGGCTGCGCGTGACGATTGCTGCCGTTCCGGACGGCAGAGAACGGCACCGGCGCGCCTAGCTCGAATGGTGGAGAGTCGAAATGACCTGTGAGGCCTGCAACGCTGAATTCGAGCCCAAGAAGCCGAACCAAAAAGTATGCTCGGCGAAGTGTCGAAAAGAGAAGTGGCGGCAGGCTCACGCGCAGGAGCAGCCGGAGTCGCGCGCGCTCGTGCCCGAAGTCGGCGAGATTGCCGACGACCCGGATACTCTCCCGACCCTCCCGAGCAAGGGCCAGCCTATCAAGCTGACCGCTAAGGTCTCGCAGGTGATTTGCGATGCGGTGCGGGTCGGCAGCTATTTCAGTGTCGCATGTCGCGCGGCCGGCATCTCAATGGACACTTTCGCACGATGGAAAAAGCGAGGAGCAGCCGGCGAGGAACCTTTCGCGACATTCCTTCAGGACCTTCAGCAAGCGCAGGACGACCACGAACTCGCCGCGGTGAAGGCTATCCATGCCGCGGGCGCGGACGACTGGCGCGCGCACTTGGCAATTTTAGAAAGACGCCATCCGGAGAAATGGTCGCGTGCGAGAGAGAGATCCCTTGGCGATACCGGCGAGCGCGGCCTCCAGGGGAATTTTTTAAATCTCATTCTCCATCTTGGGGGCCCGGATGATTGGCCCGAGCGTCACGAGATCCCGGAAGTCAGCGAAGATACCGCGCGCGCGATCGAGGGCACAGCGCCTGGGACGAAAGTCTAGCGCTTGCGCTTTTTTCGCTTGGCCGCGCGGCGTTTCATTTCGGCCGAGCGTTCTTCGGGGCTGAGCGCGTCCCAATAGGCGCGCGAGGCCTTGGAGGCGGCCTCCTGCTTTTCGGCTTTCGTGGCCTTATTCCATCTCGCGCGAGAGGCCTTTCGAAGTATGCGTCCGGAGGTCGACCATTCGCACGAACCTATTCAGCACGGAGCGCATACGAACAGCCTACTTGCTGAGTCCTCACGAAGGCAACCATGCACAGCCTGTTTGACATGCGACCTATGCACGCCTGTAAATTGCTCGCTCGGGTCGATCAACAGGGTAGCGGGTTTGGGATTTCGGGGTTGGGGATAACAATCGGCCCATCTATGGAGGGTTTGATGAAAGCAAAGGACGAGCTGGGTTATCCGGAGGCGTCACTCTCGACGCCGTACGGCAAGGTTCTGGCGTTTGTGATTGATCGCACGCGCGTCTACGTGATGACGGGCTGGCGAAAGCCACGGTTGCGGGTCGGTGACGATAGCGTCTACGTGGATTTCTACCTCGTCCGCGCCGCCGATCGCGGCTGGCGCCTCGACGCCTATGCTTCTTTCTTCGATGGTCGCCGCGGCCCGGTCGCAGCAGGCATACGCGAGAAGATAGCGCGGGCAATCGCCTCGGAGGTCGAGACGTGGGTCGCCTCGGTACCGCAAAGCGCTATCGTCTCAGCCGAGCTCTTGGGCTTCCAGCACAACAAGCGGACGACGCTCAGAAGCGAGATTCCCGATCTGATCCACGCCTTTGAAAACAACGCCGAAATTCTCGAGCTCAGTGCTGACAACCGTTGTCTGGCCGGCGCCGATCCCGCGGTCTATGAGCGAATGCGCGAGCTGGCACGAGGGATGCGGGCGCTCGTCGAGCCGATGAAGGAATTCGGGCGCGAGGTCCGGGCGACGCGCTTCCGGCCGCTCGAAGGGAGGTTGCGAACATGCTGCTTAGCGCCGCCGTCGACCGGTATTTGAAAGTCAGGCGTCTCGGAAACTACAGCCCGCACACCATCTCGAACTACGGCCGCGACCTGCGTCAGTTTCGCGAGCATGTAGCCGCGTTCTGATCGAGCATGAACCGGAGGCGACCGAGATCACGCGCGAACTTATCAACAAGCACCTGGCCGCGCTCTCACTGCGGCTCAGTCGCATCAGCGTCGAACGTCATCGCGATTGCCTGTGGAGCTTTTTCGCATGGCTCGACGCCGCTGCCGGGCGTCACCAATCCGACGCGGGGCATTATTTTCCGGCGCCGCGCTTTCCCCAAGATTCCGAGGACCGTCTCGGCCCAAGAAATCGCCGCCATGATCGCCGCTGAGCAGCCCCTGGAGTCCCGCGGCCCGCACATTCGCGATCACCGGGCTCTCGATCTGCGCGACCGCGCCATGCTCGAAGTGATCTACGCGTCGGGCTGCAGAATCGCAGAGGCGATTTCGCTCAATTGGGAGCACCTGCGCGGCGGGATGCCCGGCGACGTGCGCGTAGTCTCAGGGAAGGGCGGCGACGATCGCATCGTCCTGATCGGCGAACCTGCACGTGACGCTCTCAGGAAGTGGAGATGCCTCGCATGGTCGAAGGACCTGGGCGCACCGATCTTTCAGAACGCCCGCGGCGAGCGGCTGACGGCGCGCGCGGCTCAGAAGATGTTCAAGGAACGCGCGGAGCGCGCCGGCATCGAGGGGCGCGTCCATCCGCACATGTTCCGCCATAGCTGCGCGACGCACCTGCTTGAGCGCGGCGCCGGCATCGCGGATATATCAGCGTTGCTCGGGCACAAGAACCTGGCGACCACGGCGCGATACACGCACGTCAACATGGCCTACATGAAGGCGCAGCACGCGGCGGCTTTTCCGCGGTCGTAATTCCGACTCCGGGTTATCGGGGCTGGCGTCATCGGGCGCTGGCCCTTTTTATTGCTTGGAGGTCGTGCTGAAGCAGGTGCTGCTCCCAGTGCCGAGCTGCGCATTGAGCGATTTGGCAAAGTTGGAGCATGAGGCCTCGGAGGCAAAGGGCCCGACCTGGAGGATTGTTTGCGGCGAGTAGAGGATGAAATACCAGGCCGCGACGATTAGGAGCTTTCGCATACCGGCGTCTTTAGCCCAAACGTTCCGCAAAGAGCCATCGCTGCGAGCCCCATGCTCGGCGCATGCGAACCGCATCCGTTACGCAATCCGACCGGCATACGATTCGCTATGCCCATACGTACATACATACGATCGAGAGAATACTAATGCGGTGTTGAGGTAGGGGTAGGAGTCAAAAATACAGCGGTTAATGCGTGCCAGCTACGCGCACGCGGAACCTCGGCGATTGTGCCCACTTTTGTGCCCTCACTCTGTGCCAGTGCGTACTATTCAAGACCAAGTTGAAGGTCTTGGAAGGGTCAAAAGAGCCGTTGTAATCGCGCGTTCTTGGTCTCTCATGGTTTGGAGCGGTCTCGGCTAGACAGATTGTTTACGATTGCCAAGCACGAGGTCGTCGGTTCGAAACCGATCACCCGCTCCATGAATTCCCAAATTAATTCAAAAGCTTTTCGAGTAGCTCGGCGGTCACGGTCACCTCACCCGGCTTGACTGTTTCTTTTTTTCGACGCCACAGCGCCGGTAAGACCCGTCGATTCAAGGGTTTCGATGGCATCGCGCTGTTGGCCCGCTTGTTCAGCGGTGCAGTAACCGCCCGCAAGTACTGTTCGGCCACAAAAGTTCAGGGCTGAACTAGTACACCTTACGGAAGTCCACGATTCGAGAGAGCTTGTAGACTAGCTATATGGCGATAAAAATGACGTTCAGGGATAGCGTTTTCCAGTCATCTTGGGCTATTCTCGCGCTTCGATGGATCAGATAATCGGACGAGGAAAAGAGAATGATCCGCGCCATCTACCGCTTTTTACGTCGCGCCGGCAGAGTATTCTCAATGAGCAACTTGACGAATTGTCACCTGCGCAACTGAAGGCCGCGGTTCAACAATGGAAACGATTTGCCATCAGAAACGGCGCCGTGCTTAGGTCGATTCGTGCAGACTACAATTGCATGTCTCTCGTTTTCGCGAACAGGCGCACTTGGGTATTTGATGGAGAGCTAGACAAGATATTTCGCGACGACGGCTATGTTCGGCTCGCGGACTCGTCCGGCTTAAAGGTGGGCGATCTTGTCGTATATCGGAAGGAAAAGGAGTTCCGTCACGTCGGCATTGTCGTCGACATCAAGCGGCCCATTGATTTGGCAGACGAGGAAATCATAACTGTGAATAGCAAGTGGGGAGCGGATGGAGAGTATTTGCATCCCATAGGTGGAGTTCCTGAGATATTCGGAAAAGAGGTCGAATTCTGGACAGAAAGCAAAATCCCATGAATCTTCGCGAAGCTCGAGAGGAAATCGAGAGTACGGACTTTGCGGCACGCGTGAACGTGGCGAGCGGCCTTTCAACTCTTTTGGCTGCCTCCAAGTTGGAGGGAGCGGTGGTCGCTCTCTGGAACGAAATGATTTCCGAAGAGGTGACCCTCCGAGTGCTCAATCGCATACGAGAATTGGCTGAAGAAAGCGTGGATTCTCGCTACCGGAATCCGCGGGACACTGCGCTGGCTGTCTACCTATGGCTGCTCGCGCTCCGTAGCCCCGGACTTTGCGATGTTGGCGCTGAAACGACGCTGAAAGCGGGCCAATGCTTTTGGTCGAAGCATCTAGCACGTCGGCACCTGCTGGAAGGAGTTACCGCCGCATGGAACTCTTCGTCCTGTAGCCTTCCGGCGCTTGGCGATAAACCTCAAGATACCCCAACGTTCGTCGACGCGAACATCAATACAGGAATCATTTTTCAGGGGATCGATGCGATGATGTCCTGTCGGGTACCTATCCAGTTTCCGACCGTTGACGTCGATGCCTTGCTTGCCCAACGACATTCCAATGCTGGGTCAAGTGCTAGTGTCGCGGAGCCGCTCGCGATGGACGAGGGGAATGATTGAACATATCTGGTCTGTTATCTCGCGAGAGTGATACAAGAGCACCAGACAAACCTCTTTAGTCTCATCGACGTCATAGAACAGGTGAATATTCCCGCAGTACCGCCCGGCGGTCAGAATTTCGCGCTGCCGATGCCATTCGAGCTGGTGACATTGTGGTCAAGGGGGGCCAACGATCAGCCGACGTCCGGGCGCGCTCGCGTCGTAGTAATAGGTGTGAGCGGGGTACGAACAGAGTTGCCTCCTTACAATATCGACCTTGTCACGTATGGACGACTCAGAAATCGTTCGAAGTTTCCGGGAATACAACTCGAAAATTTCGGTCGAGTTGAGTTTGTGGTCGAGCTACAGAATAGTGATGACGATGGGTGGACCAGGGTGGCGACGATCCCGATTCAAATCGCACGCTCAACTTCCCAATCCCCTCAATACAACTGACCACCCGAGTCTGCGGCCGCCGGACGCAAAATCACCTAAGGGCCCTTTTCGCGCCCAGAACCGAATTCCGGTCGACGATCCGCAAGAGTCGAATTCAACGCCAATCGCGGCGGTCGAATATCTGAAGGCCACGTGCGCGCTCGCGAGCGACCACCGCTTGCGTATCGGTTGCATAGTTGCAATCGGGGGGAATCGGGACTAGACGGAAATCCTGTCGTTCGCATCTGTCAGATAACGGGAGGGATTTCGATGAAGCGGATCGCACTGTTCGCGGTGGCTGTCGTGCTCCTGCTGGCGTGGAATGCGTCGGTGTTCTCGGATCCTGAGTCGCAGCCTCACGAGCCGCATCCGCAGCCTTTTCCCGCGGTGCTCGGGACCACGCTGCCGTCGGATTTTCCGATGATCATCAATCCCTATCTTGGCGTTCCGGTGCTTGGATTTGGAGCGAGTGGCAGCGGGCGCCGCATGGACCGGTTTCCCGTGATTTTTCTGCATGGGAATAACGACACGCCGTTCCCGACCTCATGCAATCCGTTCGGGTATACCTACAACTTGGCCCAATATTTTCTCAACAACGGATACGCGCCAAGTCAGTTGTGGGGTCTGGGATACCAGGGAGATCAATGCGACCTCATCGCCAATCCGAGCTACAAATCAGCCGTTGCTCACAGCACGGCCGCCGCGGTTCCATTGTTACGCGCGTTCGTGCACGCGGTGATGGCATACACGGGGGCGCGGCAGGTGGATATCGTGGCGCACAGCCTCGGCGTGACGGTTGCGCGCGAGTGGATGTTCCAGGACAACGCGTACAGTACGGTGCGATCGCTGGTTGCTATCGAAGGGCCTAATCACGGCATCATCGACTGCTCACCGGATCCCGCAAACTTTTTTCAGCTCCCTGCCGATGGCGGCTTTATTCCGACCAGTGCTATCTGCGACGAATACGGCCAGGAAGGTACGCAACTGCTCACCACGCTCAATGCGGCTGGTGAATCGCCGGGACCTACCCGGTATCTAGTGCTCCGCAACGTTTATCGCGCGTCGCCGGAGAGCGGTGATTTCGTATATCTGTCGGCACAGGATGGATTCTTTCCCGCGGTGCCCGCCGAGGACAGCACCGGCGCGCCGCACGATTTCTCCGACAGCGCGCTGCTGACGGGCGCTCCGCACATGGATTTCGTTGGACAGGGGCAATTCGACACAATCCTGGGAACGTCGCATCTCGGGATCCTGAATTCGCCTGCAGCATGGAGCGCGGCGTTCCAGTTCCTGAGTAATTAGAGACTTCGCCCTTCAGCATGAACGCTGGATATTGCGGATCAATTGGGTCTCGCGGATCGTTGATCCGCTTTTTGTCTTGTCTTGTGGAACCGTGATTCTTGGCGACTTTTTGTCGGCAAATATCAGTTTCCTATAATCAGCCCGGTGTGGTACGACTTATCATAAGGGGTGAAGCCGTCATGAAAACTAACAAAATGCTCGCCTTTGCGATGTTCGCAGCTGTGACGCTCACGCTCGCCGGCCCCGCCTGCGCTGGAAGCGCAAAGGCCGCTGTCCACGCAAGTTCCGTCCGTTCCGCGAGTACCGTTGCCGCTCCTTCAGTTCCTGCTGGCAGCGTCGCAGGTCCCGCTGGAGTCCGCCAGTTGGCGGCACTCAGAGCGAACAACCGCCGATTCGTTCGCCCATACTATCCCTACAACGGGTACGGCTATGGCTACGGCAATCAGGTTTATCTGAATCCAGATGAGGCCGACTGGGCGGAACAATGGAGATCTCTGCGCGAAGAGAACAACGGCCCGTACGCGAGATCCACCTGGGGAAACCCTCAGGGCGAAGCTCGCTTGTGGGAGTTCCCTGACGACACAACCGCGGCGAAACCGAGCAAGTAGATCTTTCGCGGGTTCATCGCACAAATCACACCGGGGATTTCCCAACGCGGCGGGGCCGCCGGGGTTGTCCTCGATCCGATTGATCAAGCCATCGCACTTAGAAGTGGGCGCCGATCCAAGGGGCCTGCCGCGGCGAAGATTACGGTAAATCAGTTCACTGGTCCGCTCTGTGTCGCAGCAGTGACGTCGAAGATGTATATTTCGCCCGATTGCTTGATTTCGATCGCGCGAAAAAATGTTGCAGGCTGATCTCCTCCGCAAGCTCGGGCTGTTCGTTGAAAATGAGTTTCTGGACGCTGTCACATGCGCTCGTATCATCGCCGAGACGCGGAGCGCGCCCGCTGAAAAGAGCATCGTGGTCGGCGTGCATGCCGTGCGCGAAATGGGCGGCGGCGTCGACGAATCCTCGCGCAAGGCATGGCACGCGCAAGTTCGCGATTCGACCAGGGCGGAGATTTCGGATCGGCTGGAACGCCTGCGGCCAAAGCTTGAACGTCACTTCGATCTTCACTTGAGCGATTGCGAAGGTCCAAACTTTCTGAGGTACGAGACCGGCGGCTTTCACGTACCGCATCGCGATTCGCGTCCCGGATCGCCGCCCGGAATCCGCAGGCGCGCGGTCTCGGTCATAATCTTTCTAAATCGCGCCGTGCAGGATTCGGCGATCGGCGATGGTTACGGCGGCGGCGAGCTTGTCATGTACGGCTTGGTCGATGATCCGAAGTGGCAGAAGTTTGGATTTCCGATCCCGGCAACGCCTGGCCTGCTGGTTGCCTATCGCTCAAACCAGATGCACGAAATCAAGCCGATAAAGTTCGGCCAGCGATACTCAATCGTCGCATGGCTGTTGCAAGACCCGCCATCATCAACGCTCGAGTGACCTTTCAAACGGGAGGATTTCCCAACGCGGCGGGGCCGCCGGGAGTTGCTTTCGAGTCAGAGCGGCTCAGCCATCGTACTGAGAAGTAGGCGCCGATCCATGAGCCTGCTGCGGCGAACACCACATAGATCGAGTTGCCGGTGTAGCTGATCACGGCGAATGCCGACAGAAGGTACCATAGCGCGCTCCAGGACGCTGCGCGCGACGGGCGCCGCGCTGTTACTGCTGCGTTGAACATTACGTAGACTGCGTCCGTCGCGGCCGTCGACGCCATGACGCCCGCCGCGATTAGTGGATTCAGGTTGAGCGTCATCGGCTCCTCCATCTGCGAAAGTTTGCTAACTTTTCTTTTTAGTTGCGGTCTCGGATGCTTTGAAGCGCGCGCTCGCGAGCGTGAAGATGTTCGAGTTGCCGGTCTGCCACGACAGCGTCAGCTTGCACGCGCGAATTTTCCATCCTGCGGACGTGCGCACCAATCGATTCGTGTAGTAGCCGAACATCGTTTGCATGCTGTCGCCTGACTCGTTCGGCAGATAGTGGCGCGCCTGCACGTATGCGATGCAGGTCGCGTCGTCGCCGGCAATCGTAATCACGTGATTGGTGATCATGTGCTGCGTCGCCTTGAAGGCCGCTGAGCGAGCGCCGCGCCGCCTCGGTCCATCGATCGGCGCTCACTTTGCGCGGATCGCCGCCGAAGACCGACGTGAAGTCGGTTTCGATTTCATCGGCGAAGCATGAGCGGAACAGTGGCCAGTCGCGCGAATCCAATCCGGTCGCATAGCGCAATTGCACGTCGCTGATTTCAGCGCGGTCGAGCAGTAATTGAAGCCTGGCGTCTTCCATGATGACGGTCTCCCTCGGAACGGTCACTGCGAAAATCTGGAGTTTCAGTTCCTGCCTCTACCAACAAACCGCAGGCAGTGCGAGAATTTCCGAAGCACCGCGATTCGAGGTTTAGGGTCTTCTCCATGTCAGAACCGCTCTCAGACCAGCAGCTAGCTTTCATCGACGCGTACTGGCGCGCGTCCAACTACCTGACCGTCGGCCAAATTTACCTGATGGCGAATCCGCTCCTGCGCGAGCCGCTGCGGGCCGAGCACATCAAGCCGCGCCTGCTCGGTCATTGGGGGACTTCGCCGGGGCAGAATTTTGTCTACGTGCATCTCAACCGGCTGATTCGCGAGAACGACGCCGACGTCATCTATATTTCCGGTCCCGGCCACGGCGGTCCGTCGGTCATGTCGCACACTTATCTCGAGGGCACCTACTCCGAGATCTATCCGCGAATTTCCGAGGACGCCGAGGGGATGCGCCTGCTGTTTCGCCAGTTCTCGTCGCCGGGCGGAGTGCCGAGTCATGCGGGCCCGCACGTTCCCGGCTCGATCAACGAAGGCGGTGAGCTTGGCTATTCGCTGGTGCATGCGTTCGGTGCGGCGTTCGATAATCCCGATCTGATTGTCGCGTGCGTGATTGGCGACGGCGAGGCGGAGACCGGGCCGCTCGAAGGTGGATGGAAGGGCGTAAAGTTTCTCAACCCGGCGCGCGACGGCGCAGTCCTGCCGATTCTCCATCTGAATGGTTATAAAATTTCCGGACCGACCGTTTTCGGCCGCGACGACGACGAAGACATACGCGTGCTGCTCGAAGGCCATGGCTACGAGGTCCACTTTGTCGCGGGCGACGATCCAACGTGGATGCATCGCGAGTTAGCCGCGACGCTCGACAAATGCTACGCGACGATTCGCGCGATCCAGACCGATGCGCGCGCTCATGGGATCCGGAAGCGGCCGACGTGGCCCGCGATCGTTCTGCGAACTCCGAAGGGATGGACCGGGCCGAAGGTCGTCGATGGCATGCAGATCGAAGGAACCTTCCGCGCGCATCAGGTGCCGCTCGACAAAGTGAAAGAGAATCCCGAGCATCTGAAATTGCTCGAACAGTGGATGCGCAGTTACCGGCCGGACGAGTTGTTCGATGAGCGTGGCCGGCTGAAGCCGGAGATCAAAGCGATGGCGCCGAAAGGAATTCGCCGGATGGGCGCGAATCCGCACGCCAATGGCGGACTCCTGACCATCGCGCTCGATATCCCGTCGTTCACGGAATACGCGGTCAAGCTCGAACAACCCGGCAGTATCAAGGTCGAGTCGACGCGCCCCTTCGGCAAGATGATGCGCGATATCTTCACGCGCAATTCCAAGCAGCAGAACTTCCGGCTGTTCTGTCCCGACGAGACCAACTCCAATCGTCTTGGCGACGTGTTCGAAGTCGAGAACCGATGCCTGGTGAGCCGCGTCGAGAGCTACGACGATCACGTCTCGCCCGAAGGGCGCGTGATGGAAGTGCTCAGCGAGCATTGCCACCAGGGCTGGCTCGAAGGCTACACGCTCACGGGACGCCATGGCGTGTTCGCGTCATACGAGGCGTTCGCGATGATCGTCGATTCGATGGCGACGCAGCACGCGAAATGGCTGCAGACCTGCAAGACCGAATTGCCGTGGCGGCATCCGATCCCGTCGCTCAACTACCTGCTCACCTCGACTTGCTGGCGCAACGATCACAACGGCTTCAGTCATCAGGGGCCCGGTTTCATCGACACTCTCCTGACCAAGCGCGGCATCGTGTCGCGAATCTATCTGCCGCCCGACGCGAACTGCCTGCTGTCGGTCGCCGACCATTGCCTGCGCAGCCGCGACTACATCAACCTGATCGTGATCGACAAGCAGATGCATCCGGTGTGGCTCGACATCGACGCGGCCCGCGAGCATTGTTCGCGCGGCGCGTCGGTGTGGAAGTGGGCCGGCAACGAAGGCGGAAGTGAGCCCGATCTTGTGCTCGCATGCGCCGGCGACGTGATGACCGAAGAGGCCATCGCTGCGGCGTGGCTGTTTCGCAGGTATCTGCCCGAAATGAAAATCCGGGTCGTGAACGTCGTCGATCTGATGACGCTGTTCCCGCCCAACCGCCATCCGCACGGCATGAGCGAGGATTATTTCTCGAACTGTTCACGCGCGATAAGGACGTCGTCTTCGCTTTTCACGGCTACCCCGGCGAGGTTCATCAGCTCCTGCACGGCCGTCCGAATCCGGATCGATTTCACGTGCGCGGCTACGTTGAGGAGGGCACCACGACCACGCCGTTCGACATGCTGGTGCTGAACCAGGCGAGCCGTTATCACCTGTGCATCGAGGGGCTGCGTCGCGCGCCGCGTTACCCGGAGCGCGCTCGCGAGCTGATCAAGATGACCGAGGACGCGCTCGACGCGCATCGCAAATACGTGGTCGAGCATCTGGAAGACATGCCTGCGATTCGCAATTGGAAATGGACGCCGGACTAAATCGATGAAAGTCAGCCCACTCGCTGGAAAACCTGTCGATCAATCGCAGCTCGTCGACGTGCCGCGTCTGATCACCGCCTACTACAGCCTCCAACCCGACCCGGACAATCCAGCGCAGCGCGTCTCGTTTGGTACGTCGGGGCATCGCGGGTCAGCGTTTGATGTGGCGTTCAACGAAGCGCACATCCTCGCGATCAGCCAGGCGATTTGCCTCTATCGCAAGAGCCAGAATATCAACGGTCCGCTCTACCTCGGGATGGACACGCACGCGCTCTCGGTGCCCGCGTTCGCCAGCGCGCTCGAAGTGCTGGCCGCCAACGGGGTCGAGACGATGGTTGACAGCGCGGGCGGTTACACGCCGACTCCGGCAATCTCGCATGCGATCCTGACTTATAATCGTGGGCGCAAGAGTGGGCTCGCCGATGGGATCGTGATCACGCCGTCGCACAATCCGCCGCCCGACGGCGGCTTCAAGTACAATCCTCCCAACGGCGGCCCGGCAGATACTGCGGTCACCGACTGGATTCAGAATACGGCCAACGATTTTCTTAAGGCCAAGCTCGCTGGCGTGCAGCGCGTTCCGTATGAGCGAGCATTGACCTCCGCGACGCTTCACAAGCATGACTACATAAGCGCTTACGTCGGCGACCTGGGCAACGTCGTGGACATGGAATCGATTCGCAGCGCGGGCGTGCGAGTCGGAATCGATCCGCTGGGCGGCGCAGCGGTGCACTATTGGCCGGCAGTGATCGAGAAATATGGAATCAAGGCGACAGTGGTCAGCGACGTCGTCGATCCGACGTTTCGCTTCATGACCGCCGACTGGGACGGCAAGATTAGAATGGACTGCTCGTCGCCGTACGCGATGGTGCGTTTGCTCGCGATGCGCGATCGTTTCGACGTCGCGTTCGCCAACGATACCGACGCCGACCGCCACGGAATCGTCACTCGCTCGAGCGGCTTGATGAATCCGAATCACTATCTCGCGGTCGCGATTTCGTACCTGTTTCGCAATCGTCCGCGATGGCGCAAAGACGCGGCCGTCGGCAAAACCGTAGTGAGCAGCAGCATGATCGATCGCGTTGCGGCGAGTCTCGATCGTAAGCTGATCGAGACTCCGGTCGGCTTCAAGTGGTTCGTGGATGGGCTGATCGACGGCTCGGTCGGATTTTGCGGCGAGGAAAGCGCGGGCGCATCGTTTCTGCGCCTCGACGGAACCGTGTGGACTACAGACAAGGACGGCCTGATCCTCGGTCTGCTAGCCGCCGAGATTACCGCGCGCGCAGGTCGCGACCCCGGCGCGTTGTATGACGACTTGACGCGCGAGTTCGGCACGCCAGCCTACGAACGAATCGACGCGCCCGCAACGCTCGCGCAAAAGGAGATTCTGAAAAAGCTCACGCCGGAGAAACTCGATGCGCACGAACTGGCCGGCGAGAAAATCCTCAAAACGCTGACGGTCGCGCCCGGCAACGGTGCGGCTATCGGCGGAATCAAGGTCGTCGCGGAAAGCGGATGGTTCGCGGCGCGTCCGTCAGGCACCGAAGAGGTTTACAAGATTTACGCGGAGAGTTTTCGTGGCGTCGATCATCTGCATCAGATTCAGGCTGAAGCGCAGGAACTGATCGCGCGGGTGTTCAAGCAGGCCGAATCGGGTAACTGAGGAACCAGCTTGCGGGCTCGCCACACTGTACTCTGCATCAACGTCGGCTCGTCGTCGTGCAAGTTCGCGCTGTACTCGGTTTCCGGCGGCGCCGAATCCCTCATCGCCGAAGGTGCGGCAGATCGAATCGGTTCGAGCGGCGGTAAGATCCGTATCCACGACGCCAATGGCCGCATGCTCGCTGAATCCGATCGCGTGCTCGCGCGTCCGCAAGTTGCCGTCGACGCAATGTTCGACGAATTCGAGCGGCTGAAGCTGCCGCTCCTCGACGCGGTCGGCCATCGCATAGTGCACGGCGGTTCGCATCATGTCGCTCCCGAAATCGTCACGGCCGCGCTGCTCGCGGATTTGAAAAAGCTGATCCCGTTCGCGCCGCTGCACATGCCGGGCGGTATCGAAGGTATCGAGGCGGTTGCCGCACGTCATCCGAAGCTTCCGCAGGTCGCATGCTTCGACACCGCGTTCCATCGCGGAATGCCCGAGCGTGCCGAGCGCTTTCCATTGCCGCGCGAACTCTGGGACGCCGGAATACGCCGCTACGGCTTTCACGGGATTTCTTACGAGTACATCTTGCACGCTCTGGGAGCGGACGTGCCGCCGCGCCTGATAATCGCGCATCTGGGCAACGGCGCGAGCATCGCCGCCGTGCTGAACGGACATTCTCATGACACGACGATGGGATTCACGCCGGCGGGCGGCTTCATGATGGGCACGCGACCGGGCGATCTCGATCCCGGCGTGATGGTTTACCTGCTCGAGCAGAAGCGCTTCGACGCCAAAGGACTCGCCGAACTCGTCAATCTTAAATCCGGGTTGCTCGGCGTCTCAGGCCTCAGTGCCGACGTGAAGACGTTGCTCGACGCGCGAGCGACGAACTCGAATGCGGCGATGGCGATCGAGATGTTCTGCTATCAGATCAGAAAATCAGTCGGCGCATTGGCAGCCGCGCTCGGCGGATTGGATATGCTCATCTTTACCGGCGGAATCGGCGAGCATGCTGCCGCGGTCCGTGCTGAAGTTTGCGACGGGCTCGCGTATCTCGGAATCGCGATCGATCCGCGACGCAACGACTCGAGCGAAGACACGATCAGCTCAGCCGATAGCAAATGCCGAGTGCGGGTCATCCCGACCAATGAGAACCTGATGGTCGCTCGACATACGGCTGGACTGGTATTTGAATAGAGACTCTTTTGGGTAGTGAACGTTGAGATCATTCTAAAGAAGGCACCGCGATGAAGCTTTACTACGCACCTCAGACCCGCGCGATAAGGCCGCTTATCATGCTCGAGGAACTGGCGGTGCCCTACGAGATAGTGCTGATCGATTTCAAAGGCGGCGAGCACAAGAGTGTCGAGTATCGAAAGATTCATCCGCACGGACAACTGCCCGCATTGCAGGACGGCTTGCTCACGATGTTCGAGTCGGCCGCCATTTGCGCGTACCTCGCGGACAAGTTCCCCGACAAGCGGATGGCGCCGGCGCTCGGCACTATCGAGCGCGGGATGTACTACCAGTGGATGTTCTACTCGATGGCTGCGCTCGAAGGGTTCGCGCTCGACCGCGAGAGAATGAAGGAGTGTTTCCTGGTGCTCGATCGCGTCCTCAGCGGACGGGAGTACGTCGTTGGCGACAAGATAACGGCGGCGGACGTGATGATCGGCTCGGGAGTGGTCTGGCTCGACGCGCGGCACCATCTGCTGAATGACTTCGCGTCGCTGGACGCTTACGCGAAGCGGATGATCGCAAGGCCGTCATTTCAGCGCGCATTCACGCCGCCAAGCCAAACCGCATAATCGTAAATTAAAGATGTGTGGACGATTCACAATCACGCGCCGCGACGGTAATTCGCTGGCAGCTGAACTAGGAGTGCCCGCGGACTCTCTCGTCGACTATCGGCCTCGCTACAACGTCGCGCCGACGCAGAATCATTTCATCGTCAGGATCAAATACGAAAATCGGGAAGTGATTCCCGCTACCTGGGGACTCGTCAAGAGCGGATCGAAAGACGCGAGCATGGCGGCTAAGACTATCAATGCGCGATCGGAAACAGTCGATACCCGAGCCGTATTTCGCGACGCTTTCCAGAAGCGCCGATGCGTCGTGCCGGCTGACGGGTTCTTCGAATGGACCGGGCCAAAGACCGCGCGACAGCCCATATGGTTCCATCGCGAGGACAGCCGGCTGATCCTGTTCGCCGGACTCTATGAAGGGTGGCAGAAAGAGCAGGGCGTCTGGCAAACGACCTTCACGATTCTGACGACAGCGGCTAATGCCTTGCTGGAGTCCTATCACAACAGAATGCCGGTGATCCTGGCCGACCGCGACGCTGACGATTGGATGGACCCGCGCGCGCCCGATCCACACGCTCTCAAGAGCTTGCTGGTTCCCGCGCAGCCAGACTTACTCATAGCGACTCCGGTTTCGCCGGAGGTCAACGATGTCGACAACGACTCGCTTGACCTACTAGGGCCTCCGGGCCAGATGAGTCTTTCATTGCGTTAGCAGCCAGTGTTTTCGTTACGGCGTGCAGCTCGTCGTCAATGCGTCACTGTCGTAGCTGTTAAGGATATCTCCGTCGTTGACCATCGCCTGCCCGGTCGCCGAGGAAGGCTTAATGTGGTACGGAAGTCTGCCGGGCTGCGCAGATAGCAGGCTATCCGCACTGGAGATCGTCGACGCAATCGGCCCCGGATTCGAGTCGCCAGCAATACTCAACTTGGCCGCGATTAATTGGTCGGCCAGGATCAAACTCGCATCGCCCCGCGTCGGAGTCTTAAGGATTGTTTGCAACTGCGATGGGGTGTAGCTCTGGCTCCCTAGCACCAGCGAAGTCACCGGCCACGCTGAAGTAGGAGTGTTCTTCCAAGTACCTTGGGCTAGTGGACATTTGTTGGCAATAGAGACCTGAAAGAAACAGGGACTCATCTTTTCGATCCGGTCGGACTGTGTAACATATAGGCAATTGTCTGGCCCCACAGTCACGAAATCGCCGCGCGATCCTCCGCTCGCTACTACCGACACCGCGTTGCCGTTATTTACGTCAATTCGCACCAGAGTTCCGTCGTGGCTATTCACGAAGACATTGTTTGAAACGTTTATGCCAGAAAGCGTTGTATTGCTTAGCGCGACTGCAGTGCCGTCAGTGCCCTGATCGGTGCAGTCCGTCTCCGATGCGTCGCAGGCCATGGCTGGATGAGTAGTATCTACGGTGAATGACGTCGAGGTAGTGAAGTCATATGCAAAGACCAAGGTAGTTCCGCACACCGCGGAGTAAAATCGCGTCCCGTCGTCAGTGAAAGAGATTCCGTCAAAACAAGCGGCGTTGGTTACGTCAATGACGGATGGGCTTCCCGAGTCCGGATTTGCAACGGCGTATAGCCCAATAAGGTCACCGACCCAGAGATTGGTCGTGCCAGGCTGACCAGCCAAGCCAAACGGAACGACTGGCAGGTTCGCTACCAGTGTCGTGCTGAGCGTAGTCGGATCAAATTTGTACAGCCCAGAAGTGGTGGGATCGAAAACAGGACTGGTAGAGCCGTTGCCATAGTACACGCCGCCTTTCAACGTTAGTCCCGTGATCAAACCATTCGCCACTAGTGCATCGGGAGTTGACGCACTACCGCCATCAGCGGCGAATCGATAAGTCGTACCGTTGCACGGGTCGTCGACAAAGAAGTACGCTCCATCGAAGAGTAGACCAATAGGCCCCTCCGTCTCGATCGTATCGAAAACGTCAGGGCAGGTTGGAAACCCCGTAATGAAGTCACTTGCTCCGGTAAATGGCGGAAAGATCTGTGTGAAAGCAGCAGCTCTCCCGGCCAGCGTGAGTACGAAGGCAATGATTACGACTTGTAGAAAAGAGGCCAGGTAGTATCCTGAACGATCCGATCGCTTCTCCGATGCACCCATGATCGGTCCCTCCCTTTAAAGACAGATGAGCTGCAAACGTACAGGCTGCTCGCTATCACACCCGCACGCTGCAAGATTTTCGAATGGAGAATGAGGCTGCTAGTCTATTCCCGCTGTATGCGAGAGGGTTACCACTTGGCCACGATTAGGGCAAACGACTATAAACATCTAGCATCGGATGCCTAGTCCGATAGTCCGCGCCCGACCACTTCAGTACTCGCACGCGGTTACCTCGTGCGAGTCAATGCCGACGCAAGTTACGGCAACGCTTCGGATCCTGACAGTCTTCACGCGGCGCAAGTTCGGCAACCACTTTTTGGCGATCATAGTTGCCTACCGCCAATAGGACGGCATTTGTCGGTGCCTTGGCGGCGAGCGAATCGCCGGCAACTCTTGTACTCACTCATTAGTATCTGCCTTATGGCTGCCTAGGATCACCTTCCTCAGACTTACTTCAATTTATCATCGGAAACCACGAGCGAGGCATAGACCTTGCGTTGGTAGTGTCGCGCGATTTTGCGATCGGCAA
Organism: uncultured delta proteobacterium; assembly: GCA_963744545.1. Classification (GTDB taxonomy): domain Bacteria; phylum Desulfobacterota; class Binatia; order Binatales; family Binataceae; genus Binatus. Next base: position 54,529 of record CAVUUH010000036.1, on the reverse strand, counting down.
AGTCACAGGGGCGGCAGTGGCACTGAAATCTATATTCAATAGAGTCGCAATAGTCGCGATCGTGATGCTCGTGTGTGCGGCGGAATCGACTGCTGCGGATGCATCGATGAAGCCGCGGCCGATGGTGGTATCCACGAATCCAATCGACGGCGCCGTCGACGTGGACGTTCTAACCAGTATCACGGTGAACTTCAGCGTGCCGATGAGCTGCGGATCGATCAACAAAGATACATTTCGGGTCAAGCCGGTAGGATGGCATCCGATCGGAGCGAGCAGCATCACCTGCAGCGGCAGTAGCGCGACCTTTACACCGTCGAGAGGACTGGCGGTCAGCAACAGGTACAGGATTCAGTTCGTCGGAGCGGTCAAGGCCGCCAACGGCACGACGTTGAAGGATGGCTTTCACTCGGATTTTACCACTGCGCCGAACTCGCGGCCTCCGGCCACCGCGACGCCAACCGCAACTGCCACTCCGACTTCGACAGCGTCAGCGACTCCGACATCCACTGCGACCGCGACAGCGACGGCTTCAGCGACGCCGACAGGGATAGCGACCGGCACTCAGACGGCGACCGTCACCGCGACGCCGACCGATACGCCCACGCCAACGTCAACTTCAACTGCAACTGATACGTCCACGGCCACAGCGACCTCGACGGGGACGGCCACTCAGACTGCCACGGCGACCGCGGCTCCGACTGACACGCCGAGGGCCACCGCCACCTCGACTCTTACGGCGACCTCGACCGCTACGGCGACGGCAACTTCGACCGTCACTGATACGGCGACCGCGACCGATACGGCTACTGCAACGTCAACGGCGACCGCCACTGCCACTGATACTCAGACTGCAACGGCCACGGCAACTCCAACCGGCACTCCGACTCCGACCGCAACCTCGACTGCCACGAATACAGCGACCGCTTCCGAAACTCAGACTGCAACGCCAACGGCAACCGCCACTGCCACTGATACTCAGACTGCAACGGCCACTGCAACTCCGACCGACACGCCGACGCCGACCGCAACCTCGTCCGCCACTGATACAGCGACCGACACGGCTGCTGCAACGTCAACGGCAACTGCGACTGATACGCAGACTGCAACGGCCACGGTAACTCCAACCGGCACGCCGACTCCGACCGCAACCTCGACGGCCACTGATACAGCGACCGCGACCGATACGGCTACGGCCCCAGCTACGCCGACGGCAACCGCCACTTATACTCAGACTGCAACGGCCACTGCGACGCCGACCGACACGCCGACGCCGACCGCAACTTCGACCGCTACTGATACAGCGACGGCAACTGATACGACTACGGCAAGGGCGACGGCCACTGCCACTGATACTCAGACTGCAACGGCTACTGCGACTGCGACCGCGACTGCAACTCCGACTGCGACCGCCACTGCGGTTCCGCCGATAGTAATTTCGACCAGCCCGGCAGCTATAGGATGCGGCGGGCAAGGAATGGGAACGAATCAGGAAATCACTGCTGCCTTCAGTGAGCCAATGGAACCTGCATCGATCCTCGCCGCAGGAACTTTCACCGTGACCGGCCCCGGCGCGACGCCCGTATTGGGCGCGGTCACTTACGACGCGACCAATAACATCGCAGTCTTCGCACCAACCGGAGGAAACTTCGCAACCAGCACTACATTTACCGCAACGCTCACAACCGCGGCCACGAGCGCGGGACTTTCGCCGCTGGCGGGCAACTACGTGTGGACCTTCACGACCGGTGCGGGCACGAACACGACGGCGCCCCTGGTAAACTCCACAAATCCTATCGATAGCTCGATCGGCGCGGGTACCAACCAGAAAATCACAGCTACTTTCAGCGAAGCGATTGACTCCACAACCGTCACGCCAATCACGTTTACGCTAATGGGACCGGGAGAGACGCCGATCGTCGGCACGGTGACCTACTCTACCATTGGCACTAGCGCGACGTTCGCGCCAAGCACTGCGCTTATACCCGACACTACCTATAGTGCCGCCATCACCACTGGAGTTACTGATCTGTCGGGTAACCCACTAGCGAGTACCTTTGATTGGACTTTTACGACTGGAGATACCACTGAAATTGCAGCTCCTATAGTTATTTCCACCAACCCGGCTGATGGCACCCCTGGTGTAGGTATCGACGCGTCAATCAACGCATCGTTCGATAAGGCGATGGACCTTTCGAGTCTCAATCCAGTGACCTTTACTGTAACGGGGCCTGGAGCTACCGCCGTAGCCGGCCAGGTTACCTACGACGTTCCCGACATGATCGTGACCTTTACTCCGACCAGCACACTCGCAAGCACCACTACATTCACCGCCACTCTTAGCGGAGCGCTGGACCTTGCGGGCAATCCACTGCCAACATTTGTATGGACCTTCAACACCGGCGCGACCGCTACGGGTCTGTCGCCGATAGACCTGGGAGCAGCGACCAACTTCGCAGTCATGGCTGCATCCACTATCACCAATGCGGGCGCAACTGTAGTCAACGGAGACCTTGGTTTGACGTCAGGCACCTCGGTGACAGGGTTCCCGCCGGGCGTCATGAACGGGACAATGCAAATCAGCAATTCTGACGCCAGCGCTGCACATGCCTCCTTGACGGCCGCGTACAACTACTCAGCCGGGTTGTCGGGGGCCACTACGATCCCCGAAGATCTGACCGGGCAAATTCTCACCGCGGGCCTCTATGTTTCCGCTGTGAACTCGTTCGCGATAAATGGAGGGATTCTCACTCTCGACGCCCAAGGCGATCCAAGTGCGGTCTGGGTTTTCCAGATGCCCGCTTCCACGCTTACTCTGACTGCTCCCTGCAGCGTTGTCCTGGCAAACGGCGCGCAGGCCTCCAACGTCTTCTGGCAGGTTGGCACTTCCGCGACTATCGCCGGAGGTTGCGTCGTCGAAGGAAGCATACTGGCAAATACAACGATCACCTTGGCGGCTGGCGCGAGTGTGAACGGTCGAGCGCTGGCAGGTGCAATCACCACAACAGGCGCCGTTACGATGTCCTCTAACATCGCGACCCGTCCCACTTGCAATTGACGATAGGACTACTTCTGGCCGTGAGCGGTGCCGAAATAATCACCGCCTTTGGCGTGATGATCTTCTCCGCCCCACTTGATGTCGTGATCCATCCGCTGCATTGGGGGGATGTGCTTGGAACATTGCACGTAAGCCTCGGCTACTTCGACCATAACCCATCGCTCCAGGTGGCCGCCGTCGCTTTCGATGATGTCCTTTAGCACTGCGTCCCCCAGGACTGCTTGCTCGGCAGGGTGATCCTTCAGGAATTCCAGGAACTCATTGTTCTCGACTATCTTTGCGCCGCCGTTTATGTGGAGACCTATCTGGTCGCAGAAGTCTATGAATAACAGACCCACATGGGGATTTTCCGAGATGTTGCCGAGGCTCGCCATCACGCCGTTGCCACGATACTCGGGATAGGCGACGGTGCGCTCGTCGAGGACTTTCACAAAGCCCGCATGGCCGCATCGAAAAGCAGAGTCGGCGTGTCCTTTGGCGTCCGCGGTGCCAATGAACATCATCTCCTGGCGAGCGAGGAACGCTTGCATCGCGGAGTTGAGATGGTCGAGCACCTGGTGCTTGTAGAACGCCATCGCGTGCGTCGTCTTGCCGTATTTCTCCTGCAGCCGATGCTCGCCGTCGCAGCCCGGCATCGAAGTCTGATCGCTGACCACCTGTGCGATCACTTCGACTCGTTCTTCGACGAGAACAACGATCTTATCGTCGCCATTCGATCCCATTGGGTAGCTCCTCCCCAGAGCGTTGAAAGAATACCTTATCGGAGTGCGACGAAGCCAAGCGGCCGCGCGAGCCCGACGATGCTCAATTGATGCACTTTCCCGCGCGTGATAGTTGAATGGGTTCGGTCGCGACTGCGACACGACGGGGCGGCGTACCCAAGTGGTTAAGGGAGAGGTCTGCAAAACCTCCATGCATCGGTTCGAATCCGATCGCCGCCTCCATCTCTCGCCCCATATCAATTAGTGCCACCGCGAAGCCGGTCGGCCATCAGCTCGGCGATCATAACCGTGCTGAGATGAGTGTTGGAGCGGACGATTTCCGGCATCACCGAGCAGTCGATTACGCGGAGGCCGTCGATGCCGAGTACGCGGCAATCGGAATCGACTATCGTGCGCGGGCTGGACGCCGGGCCCATTCTGCAAGTACCGGCGGCGTGTTGCGAGTCGAAGCAGTTGGCGCGCATCCAGTCGTCGAGCGCGTCGCCGTCGGGCGGCGCTTGGACCATACCCTGTACCATTAGAATCGGATTGCCGAATCCCACCGCGTCGGCGGCTTGCTGGATAGCGGGATGGCGCGCGAACTCGCGCAGGCGGCGGATGCCGTTGCGCATGCGGACCAGGTCGCGCTCGTCGGAGAGCATCCGGAAGCGCACGTCGGGGTCGGTCTCGGGATTCGGCGACGTAATGCGCAGGCGGCCGCGCGAGTAGGTCTGATACGCGGCCATCCAGATGAAGCCGTGCGATCGGCTCATGCCGATCAGGTTCATCGCGATAAGAAACATGTCGTTCTCTCCCGCGCCGCCGAGACCCGAGCTGTACCTGACGACGCAGTTGGTGTGTCGCGAGTAACGAGTCTCGGCGCGCGACGAAGGCTTGAGCGCCATGCCCATCGCGAGCATCGGATGGTCGATCAGATCGTTCCCGACCGGCAGATCCGCGACGACGCGGATTCCGAGCGCGCGCAAATCGTCGGCGGGACCGACGCCCGAGCGCATCAGGATCGCCGGTGAATGGATCGCGCCGGCGCACAAGATGATCTCGCCGCCCTCGACCCGCGTCCATCCGTCGCGCGTGCGGACTTGCACACCGACGGCGCGGCCGCCGGCAAACTCGACGCGGTCGATCAGCGCGTCGCCGATGATGCGCAGGTTCGCGCGCCCACGCGCGGGTTCGAGGTAGCCGTCGTTGGTCGAGACGCGAGCGTCGTCGCGCCGGTTCATCGCGTACGGCGATACTCCGGTGCCGGTGGGAGCGTTGTGGTCTTCGCACCATCCGTAACCGAGGTCGAGGCACACGTCGCGCAGCGCGCGATCGGTCCCGCCCCATCGATCCTGCGGTGGGCGCCACACCGGAATCGGACCGCCGCGGCCGTGATATGACCGGTCGCCGAAATCGAGATCGTCTTCGAGCTTTTTGAAGTAGGGCTGGACGTCGGCGCCTGACCATCCGACGCATCCCTGACGCGCCCATTCGTCGAAGTCGTCGAGCATCCCGCGAATCGCGATCTGCCCGTTGATCGCGGAGCTGCCGCCGGCTCCACGTCCGCGCCAATAAGGCATCGGCGCTTGCAGGTCGGTGCGGCGCGCCTTCAACGCGCCCCACTGGTACTTCTGCATATCCTCGGAGCCGAGAAGGATCGCAGCAGGATTGGCAACGCGCATCGCGTCGGGCGTCTCGGCTGAGCGATAGTCGGGCCCAGCCTCGAGCAACAGGACCGAGCGATGAGCATCTTCCGAAAGTCGCGCGGCCAGCGCAGCGCCGGCTGATCCCGCCCCGACGATTACAAAGTCCGCTTTGTCGATTTGCATCTTAGAGCTTCGGATTGTTGCGCGAATATTGCCGGAATTTCGCGACTAGGGGAAAACCGGCGGACGTGTCGATGATTTGCGCGAGCTCGAAGTCGATCACGCGCTCCGCCCCGGGGAAGGTGCGCACGCGCTCGGGATTCCAGTCGATCGATGCGCGACCGGTGAGTTGCAGAGTACGGCCGGAATCGAAATCGATGAACAGCAGTCCGGCGTGCGGGTTCACGGTCACGTTGCCCAGCGTGTTGAACATGCTGTTGCCGTTGTAGTCGGGGAATGCGATGCGGCGCGCGTCGATTATCCGCACGAAGCCGGGATTGCCGCCCTTGTGCGAGACGTCGGCGCCGCGCTCGGGATTGTCGGTCGCGATGAAGAACGTGTCGGCGCGAGAAATCAGCTCTTGGTGCGACGTCGATAGCTCGGTGCTGACGCTCGCCTTCTGGTCTCCCGCTGGAGTCTGCCGGCTGCCGACAAATATTCGTTCCTGCAAATAGCGGCGGCAGTTACCGTAAACCTCTTCGGTGGTGATGAAGATCGCGCCGTTCCTGATAGCGCCGCGGCCGTTGACGCGCACGCGGCGGGAGGACACAAAATCGGGCGCAAACAGCGCGACGTGTCCGTCGGTTTGCAGATTGCGGACCAGCGGATCGCTTGTCGATATTCGCGCCGCGATTTTCAGCGCGCGATCGTCGATGGTCTCGATGAATCCGGGATCGCCGGTGACGACTGACGCCCAAACGTTGCCGCGACTGTCGACGGTGCCGAGCACCGCCATTTGCCGGCGCTCGAGAAAGTCGGTCGCACCGGGAGGAAGATGATCTGCTATGCCTTCGCCGACGTCCTCGGCGATGTCGCGGACGCCGGCCCGTTCCTGAACCGCAATTTCTCCGCTGTGAAATCTCATCGGGTGCTTAGGGCGCGGGCGCTGACGGCGTGTGCTCCCCCGTGACCTTCAGCTTGACGAGGCAGGGCGGGCCGTCTTCGCCGTAGCACAGATTGCTCACCTCGCCGAGCTTCGGATCGCGGTCGTCGTGCGTATAGTCGGGACAGATCCAATGGCCGCCCTGACGGTAGAGAGCGACCGCGAAATATCTGCCCGCCGTGAGATTGCCGGACACCGGATCGCCGTGAGACGAGATTTCGCGCGAGTTGACGATATCGAATCCGTCGTGCGCGGCATCGGGCGAGTACTGCATAAAGAAAATTCGCCATTGCCGTCCCGAGCTTGCGGTCGCCTGGTATTCCATCGCGCGATCGTACGAGAAGACTGGCTTGTCGCGGCACAGCCACGGCCGCGCCTCTTGCGCGAACGCCGAGCTTGCGACCAGCGCAGTTATCGACACCGCAATCGAAAGGCGTGCTGCAGTTTTCAAAATCTTCATGAGCGCTCCCGATCTGCAATCGCGATAATACGGCCGACGATCTCGCCGAGGTTTGAGTCCTTGGGTGTGAAGACCGCCTTCACGCCGAGCGCGAGCAGTGCGGTGCGGTCGGCCTCGGGAATGATTCCACCCATCACGAGCGCCACGTCGGCGGCGCCGCGGCTTTTCAGCAGATCGATCGTTTCGCGCGCAATCGACATGTGCGCGCCGGCGAGGCTCGAGATTGCGAGCACGTCGACGTCTTCCTCCAGCGCAGTCGCGACCATCTGCTCCGGCGTCTGCTTGAATCCCGCGAGCACCACTTCCATTCCGGATTGCATGCACGCATGTGCGAGCAGCTTGATCGCGTTGATGTGCCCGTCGAGGCCCGCCTTGCCGAGCGCAATGCGAATCTTGCGCTTCGCGACCGGCACCTTGAGCGCGCCGACGCTGACGCTGGTTTCGAGAATCGGCGGCGTGTAGCGGCCGCGGCCCACGCGCACGAGAGAGTCGGTCCATTCGCCGACAGTGCCGCCGGCGCGCGCGAGATCGATGGTGGCCTCGATCAGTCCGCGATCGGCATTATTTGCGGCTGCCCGCTCGAGCGCCTCGCGCGCTTTCGCCACGGCGGCCTGATCGCTCCCCGCGCGCCATTTTTTGATCGACTCGATCCGTTCCTTTTCCTTGAGCACTTGTCCGGCGTGACCAGAGTTCTGTTTGGGCGGAGGCGTGAGTCCGACTTCGCCGGTGAATGCGTTGACGCCTATTTGCACGATCTCGCCTGACTCGACTTTGCGGTGCCGCTCGGCCAGCTGGCGAGTCAGCTCGCCGCTGACGATTGAAATGGCGCGCGAGTAGCCGGCCTCGCGCAAGCGGATTGCGATTTCGCGCGCGCGCGTCGCGGTCTCATCGGTGAGTTTCTCGATAACCTTGCTGCCCTCGAAAATATCGGCGTAACCCGCGAGCCCCGTTTCGTGCATGAGGACCTGCTGCGTGCGCAGGCTCAGCGTTTGTTCGGACTGGTCGGGCAGGGCGAGCGCCTCGCGAAAGCCGGGCAACTGCAATGCGTTGACGCGCGCGTCGGCCGAGAGGACCACCGGCAACGCCTCGTACGCGATGCGGATGATATTCACTTCGGGCTGCGGCTCGGTGAGCGTGAGCGAGCGCACCTGGCATCCGGCGCGGAAGGCGACGTCGTCGACGCCGTACTCGGTCGCACAAAGCTCACGCCACAATTTGAAGTACGCGCGAATCTTGCAAATCTCGGGGACCAGCTCGATTCCGCTGTTGATGAAAAACGAAATACGGCGAACGGTCTGCGCGAACGCCGCGGCGTCGAGCCTCGGACGGATCGCGTCGAGAATCAGCAGCGCGTTGCCGAAGGCGTAACCGATTTCCTCGGCCGGACCCGCGCCGCTCTCCATGTAGTGGTAGCCGCAGCAATTGATCGGATTCCAGTTGGGCACACGCTCGACCGCAAATCGAATCAGCTCGGTGGAAAGCCGAAACGAAAGATCGGGATGAAAAATCGAAGTGCCGCGCGCGACGAACTCCTTCAGCAGATCGTTCTGCGTGGTGCCGCGCAGCTCGGTCCACGGCACGCCGTGCTTTTCCGCGACGACCAGATACAGCGCCAAAATGAACGGCGCGGTCGAGTTGATCGTCATCGAGGTGTTGATCGAATCCAGCGGGATTCCCTCGAACAGCCGCTCCATATCCTGCCAGTGACAAATCGAGACGCCCGCCTCGCCGACCTCGCCGCGCGCAACAGGAGCGTCGGGGTCGTAGCCGTTTTGCGTGGGCAAATCGAATGCGATCGAAAGCCCGCGCTGGCCCTGTTTCAGGTTCGCGAGGAAGCGTTCGTTGGCCTGGCGCGCATCGCCGAAGCCGGCGTAGGTACGGATGATCCACGGCTCACGCGGAGCGCGCGGTTTTTTGTCGGGTTCAGGCATCGCCACAAGGTTAGTTGTCGAGGCGTCGGGATTCCACCTCAGCCGCGTTTCTCGAGCGGTTCGGAGCTTATCTCAACCCAGGGATACCGTCGGCTTTCATGGTAAACGGACACGGTTGGCGGCGGGAAAGACAAGTCCGCGAAAGTGCCGGCGGACACCGCGACGACGCCGGGAATCTTGTCGATGCTCCAGAGCACGGTGCCGCCGCATTTCGCGCAGAAAAGATTTGTGATGCGGCCGCCGTCGTCACCGACGCGAACGAATTCCGTCGCATTCCCTTCAACCGTCACGTCGTTTTCGACGAAACCATGCGCCGAAGCCGAATGCGCTGCCGGTTTTCCGCTTACAGGCCAGGCAATGGCACACGGCTATGCGGTAGGGTTCGCCGGAGCATGTGGCCGAGAGCTGGCCGCACGAACATTCTGCTCGACGAGTGATCATGGGTGGCTCCTATACGTCAGCGGCGATGCGCGGCGCGAGGTGCGGGTTCATCTTCGCGATAGCGAGCAAGCTCAGACGCGATGGAATCGATCAGCTCGATTCCAGAGAGGCCGTTGTGCTCCGGAATCTCGAGGACCGGGCCGCCTGTCTCGGTGCGGATTTTTGCGATCGCCTTGCGCGCTTGGGCGACGCGAGTCAGCTCCGACTTCGCCAGCTCTGCCAGGTGCTCGAGGTCCTTCTTGCGGATGTGAGGTCCGCGGCGATTCGTCAGCGCCGAAATGTCGGCGGCATCGAAGTCGGATGGCGGCATCCGGTTGAAAATCACGGCGGCCGGCACGAGATGGATACTGCTCAGCTGTGCGTGAGTTTCGATAGTTTCGGAAATCGAAAGACTGTCGGCGGTGGTGACCTGGATGATCGCGCAATTGCGCCGGTCGCGCAGCATCTTAGAAATGTTGCTCGCCTCTTTGCCGACGATGCTGTCGCCGAAGGTCGAGCGCGCCGCCGTCGGCATTTTGAGCAGGCTCATCGCCTGTCCGCTGGCGGGCGCATCGACGATTATCAGATTGCGCGTCGACGCGTTGGCGTCAGTTCGCCCTGCGTCATAGAAAACTTTTCCGAGCATCATCAGTTCGCGCAGACCGGGCGCGGCTTGAACGAAAAATTGGTAGATGCGGCTGGCGAAGACCGCCTTCAACAGCATCCGGCCCGGCACCACGAGGCGAAGATATTCTTCGAGCGCGGCGCGACCGTCGAGCGTCATCAGATCGAGATTGTGCGCGACTTGTATCGGCACGAACGATGGCTCGACCCCGAAGGTCGCCGCCAGCGGTGCGCGCGAGTCGCATTCCATGATGAGCGCGCGGTCGCCGGAAATTGTTGCGGTCTTTGCGATCGCGGCGCTGAGGGTCGATTTGCCGACTCCGCCCTTGCCGAGCACGATCAGCACGCGATGGGCGAGGATTTCGTTCAGCATCTGTATGAAGGTAGGTGCGGGGATCAAGATTCTGCGGGTGATTGGCGACCTAACCGCTAACCCCTTCCCATGGTGGGAAGGGGAACCGGACTTGACAAGAAAGAATTACCAGCGGACGAGGTTGGCGCCCCAGGTTAGGCCGCCGCCGCATGCGTTCAGCATCACGATGCTGTTGTCGTGGATGCGGCCCTGCTCGAGTGCCTCGTCGAGCGCGATTGGCACTGACGCGGCCGAAGTGTTGCCGTAGCGATCGATATTGGTGAAGACTTTTTCCGGCGGCAGCCCGAGCCGCTCCGCGACGGCGGAAATAATCCGCATGTTCGCCTGATGCGGCACGAACAGATCGATGTCCTCGAGCTTGACGCCTGCGCGCTCGGCCACCAGGCGGCTGACTTCCTCCATGCTCTTGACGGCGATCTTGAAAAGCTCGGGGCCCTTCATCTGAATCGAGTCGTCGGGTGAGCGCCGCACTTCCGAATCGATCGTGCTGCGCGTTCCGGTGGCGCGGACCGAGAGCAAGGTCCAATGCTCGCCGGAGGAACGCAGCAGGCTAGACAACACACCGCGATTTCCAGGCTCGGTAACCATCACGCACGCGCCAGCGCCGTCGCCAAACAGCACGGCGGTGCGGCGATCGTTCCAATCGACCATCGTCGAGAGCGCGTCGGCTCCGACTACGAGCACCCGTTTGAAATCGCCGGCGCGCATCTGTGCGTCCGCGACTTGAACCGCATACACGAAGCCCGAGCACGCGGCGGCGACGTCGAACGCGGGAATCGACGAGATGCCGAGGCCGTGCTGAATCTGGCATGCGAAGGACGGGAACCCGTATTCGGAGGAAACAGTGCCGACGATGATCGCGTCGAGATCGGTCGGCTTGACGCCGGCGCGCTCGAGCGCGCTGCGGCTGGCGTCGGTCGCGATTTGTGCGAGGGACTCGCCCTGGCGCATCAGGTAGCGCTGGCCGATGCCCGTGCGCGATCGGATCCATTGGTCGGAGGTGTCCATGTACCGCTCGAGATCGCTGTTGGTCAGAGCGGTGCGGGGTACGGCCCGTCCGGTGGCGACAATTCTTGAGCCCATGATGAACCAGCGAAAGAGTCAGCTCTGGTTAGGCGGGCCTGAAGGCCAGCGTCGTGTTGGTGCCACCGAACCCGAATGAATTATTGAGTGCGATGCGAATTTTTGCGGGGCGCGGTTTGTTGGGAACGTAATCGAGGTCGCATAGAGGGTCGGGAACTTCCTGGTTGATGGTCGGCGGCATCATCCCGCGCTCGATCGCGAGCACCGTGTACACCGACTCGATCGCACCGGCCGCGCCGAGCGTATGACCGGTCATCGACTTGGTCGAGCTGATTGCGAGTTTCGCGGCGCGCTCGCCGAACACGTGCTTGACCGCTTGAGTCTCGGCGAGATCGCCTTGCTCGGTCGAGGTTCCGTGGGCGTTGATGTAATCGACTTCGTTGGGATCGAGGTCGCTGTCTTCGAGGCACATACGCATGCACTTGGCGGCGCCGCGTCCGTTCGGGGCAGGCGACGTGATGTGATAGGCGTCGCTGTTGGCAGCATAGCCGCAGATTTCGGCGAGGATCCTGGCGCCGCGCTTGATTGCGGCGTCGCGCTCCTCGAGGATCAGCGCCGCCGATCCTTCCGACATCACGAATCCGTCGCGTTCCTTGTCGAACGGACGGCTGGCCTTCGCGGGCTCCTCGTTACGAGTGGAGAGCGCGCGCATCGCGACGAATCCGCCGACACCGAGCGACGTGATCGCAGCTTCGGCGCCGCCGGTGATCGCGGCGTCAAGATAGCCGAGGCGAATCATGCGATACGCCTCGCCGATCGCATGGCTGCCCGACGCGCACGCGCTGGTCGTCGCGAGATTGGCGCCTCGTGCTCCGTAACGAATCGAGATCTGACCGGGCGCGAGATTGCTTATCAGCTTGGGAATGAAAAATGGGGTGACGTGGCGAAGGCCGGTATCCATGAAGACCTTGTGGTACTCCTCGATGGTGCACAAGCCGCCGATGCCGACGCCGACCAGCACGCCGACGTTATCGGCATTCTCTTCGGTAACCTTGAACCCCGACTGGCGCATCGCCTGCTCGGCGGACGCGACCGCGTACTGGATGAAGGGGTCCATCTTCTTGATGTCGCGCTTCTCGATCCAGTCCTCGGGATTGAAATCCCGCACCTCGCCGGCGATGCGGGCGGGGAACTCCGAGGCGTCGAAGCGCGTAATCAGCCCGATACCGGAGCGCCCCTCCATCAGGGCGTCCCAGTTTTTTTCCACTCCAACTCCGAGGGGGGTTACCAGACCGACTCCGGTAATCACCACGCGGCGCTCAAGCATTCGTCTCATCAGGCCCCTCATCCTCCATCGAGTTCAGATTTAATCATCTAACAAAAAGGGAGCGTGGTCGAGAATGCGCGACGCCATGTCGGAGCAACCAACGACGGATATCGACAGCTTGCGGTCGGCGCAGTGTTTGGGCTATCCGTAGCTTGCTTTTGGAGACTAGGATTCAGCGGAAAGGAGAAACTGACTGTGCGTTCATGCTTTCGCTGCCATGATGGGTTAATTCGCGCGGGAATGTTTCTAATTGGCCTCTGTGCGATCGTTGTCGCAGGCACAGCGCGGGCGCAGAATGCCGGGGCGGTCTCCAGCGCTAGCGGAGGGGTCAAGATCCAGCGCGGCGGCGCTATCATCAGCGCGTCACCCGGCACACCCGTCAGTCAGGGCGACAGGATCGTTTCCGGCGTCGAAGGCGCGGCAGTCATCAACCTCAGCGACGGCAGCCAGCTCGAACTCCAACCTTCAACCGATATCACGCTCGACCAGTACACTCGTGGCGGCTCGACGCCGACGCGGGTCGGGCTTGCAACCGGCGTATTGAAGTCGGTTGTCCACAAGACTCCCGGCACTCCCGCCAACTACCAGGTGCATACTCCCAACGCGATCGTAACGGCGCGCGGCACCGCATTTTACACTTCCTATACTCCGACCTCGCCGCAAACCGGCAACCTCCCCGGAGTCTCGCACTACACGGAAGTGGCGGTGATCGAGGGCACGGTCAACCTTGCGCAGGCCGCGGCGCCCGATCGCGGCGTCGAGGTTGCGCAGGGAACGACAGGTACGGTGGCTGGCGAAGAAGCGCCGGACGCTCACAAGCGACAATTTCCAACCCCCGTAGGTTGCACCTCGATTCCCACTTCAGTCGATCAGTGCAAAAAGGGCGGCTGGCAGCAATTCGGTTGCTTCAAGAACCAGGGGCAGTGCGTCAGTTTTGTCCGGCACCACTAATGATCTGCTAAAGGAATCCCAATCCTAGCACCTTCCGGGCATCGACTTTCGGTGATGCGCTGGCGCAAGCAAGGCATCTTTTGGGGAGGCGGAGTCGGCCTCTTCGGATTGTTGATGCTGCTCGCCGGATGCTCGTCTGACACTAACGCAGCGTCCACGAACCACTGGCGCAGAGAGAATCCCGCGCAGGAAGAGTCGCCTCTTTTCGATTTCACCCAGCGCAAACGCCCGAAGATTTTGGCAGGCGGGCTTGAAGCTCCTGAAACCGGAACGACTCTGCGCGACAATCTGCTCGTCAATGGAGACTTCTCCGATGGCTTGCAAGGTTGGAATGCTACCACGCCTTGTTTCCGGCCGGATTCATCGACCCGCGCGCCAAATGGAAAGCCTACCTTAAAGATCGAGAACCCGGACTCGTGCGGGCCGTTCACCAAGATAGCGGTGAATGAATTCGTCGCGCCGCCCGGGGTGTATTCGATAGGCGGGGAAATCAAAACCCCAGTTCTGACCGAGTCGAAAAATCCGGTAGTGGGATCGCAAATGGATTTGTTCACTGCTTGCGAGACCGAACTCGTGAACGGCAGCGGCGACTGGCAGAAATTCGCGGGCAAGCATTGCGTCGTCGCGCCCGGAACCAACTCTCCGTTTCGCCTCGCAATCGACGGCAACACGTCAGGCTCTGCGTGGTTCGCCAACATGTACGTGCGTCGGGAAATTCCGCCGCTGGTCCAGACCTTCATACTGTATCCGAATTATCGCGGATACCTGTTTGCCGATCAGCCTCAGGCAGTGCGCGCCGCGGTGACGCTCAATCGTGGCCCTGACTTGCGTAGCGAAGATCTGACGTTTCAGCTCGAGGCGACGCGCGCCGACACCGGCGCAAAGACCGATCACACTTATAAGTCTCCTGCCGACGATTTCACCGCGACTCTGGATTTCGCGGCACTCCCGGCGGGCGTTTACCAGGTACGCGCAAAGCTGCTGGGCCGGAATGGAGATGTTCTTTTCGAGCAGCCTCCCTACAGAGTCGTCAAGGTCGACTCGAAGGCCGGCGACCTGTTGAAGGCGTGGATCGACGATCGCAATCTGGCGCACTTCGGAGACGGCGCGCCTCATTTTGTAATCGGAATCTACGACACGTCGAACTATTCCAACTCGCCGGATGCGTACGCGCCCGCGGTCGAGGAGATTTCGCAGGCGCCAATCAACATGATGGTGAATTATTACATCACCAATGCGCCAATCAGCGCGGTCAATGCTTACACCGATGAACTGCAGCGGCACGGAATCTTTTTTTTGCCGACCGTCAGCAACTTCTACGAGGATAACAACGGATATCCAAAAGGGCTGGCGGCCAGGCTCGGTGCGTCGTCGCAGGACGACTTTGTCGCGCGGTACGCCGACGCGCTCGAACAAAATCGCGCGGTGGTCGGCTACTACGTCCAGGACGAGCCGGCCCCTGACAAAGTGGCGCGCACATTCCATCAATACCAGGTTATCAAGACCACCGATCCCGCCGGCTTCAATTTGATCGCTCTCAACCGTCCGCGCGACGTTCAGTTCTGGAAGGACGCGGTTGACGTCGTCGGCGTCGATCCATATCCGCTATGGCTGCCCGTCGATAACTACATCGGTGAGGTGGGCGATTGGACCAGGACGGCGGTCGCCGCAGTTCACGGTTCCAGGCCGGTCTGGACGATCATCCAGTTTTTCCAGGCCGACGCGATGTCCTCATGGCCGACGGAACAGCAGTTGTACGACATGACCTGGATGGCGATCGCGGAGGGCGCATCGGGAGTTTTCTACTGGTCGCACGGGATCCGCGCGCTCTCATGGGTGCGAGATCCGGTCATGCACGCGGCGCTCTACCGCGAGCTCATCAACGTGACCAGGGAGATCAAAGACCTCGAGCCAGTACTGCTTCGGCCCGATAAGCAAGTCCTCGCCTCCAAGCCATCGCAGGACATCGTCACCCGCGAGAAAACAGGGCCGGACGGCGTGCGCTACGTGATTGCGTACAACCAGAGTAACGCGCCCGCGCCGGCCCGTTTCGTCCTGCAGTCCCCCGCGCAGTCCGTAACAGTCCGTCGCGGAAGATTACCGATTGAGATCAAGAACGGCACAAGGTTCGAAGACCAGTTCGCCCCGTACGAAGCGAAAGTCTACGAAATCCGCTAGAGCTCCGAATCCTGCTACAAAAGTTTGACGCGCGACTGCATCTGTCAGCCTTGCATCTAAACTTGGACCGATGAAACAATTCAGATGTGCCTCTCAGTAATCCAGCTGACGATCCGTTCACGAAACTCGCGCAGAATCTTGGCGAACTCGAGATTGTGATCGGCGAGCGCGCGCGGCCTGCGATTGCCGGCGTGCGCGAGCGCTTGCGCGACGCGCTTGCATGCCGCGAGCGGGGCGATATGGCCGGATCGATAGCCGCGATTCGGCTCGCGATGTCGCAACTGGCTGCCCTAGGCAGCACGCTCGATCCGGAAGAGGGCGCCGTGATGCGGACGATCGCGGAACGATTCGCGAACGCACTCGGCGCCGGCCAAAAGGGCGATGCTAAATCCAGCGTGGAAGTAATGCGTCGAAAGGCCGGCGATACCAAGGACGACGACGACAAGGACTGGTAATCGACTTCTTAGCTGACCGGACCGTTTCCCAGCACGGTCGGACGGTAATCCATTCACTGAAAACAAACTGGCGGGTTCGATGCCGCCCTCAACCAATCGTGGTGAAATCGTGGCGACTGCAGCGCAAATCAAAGTAAGCCGATCCGACCTGGACCAAACCTGTATCAACGCGATTCGCGTGCTGACTATCGACGCGGTTCAGAAGGCCAACTCCGGCCATTGTGGATTGCCAATGGGCATGGCGCCCGCCGCATACCTGCTCTACACCCGGTTCATGCGCCACAACCCGAAAAATCCGAAATGGTTCGGGCGCGATCGCTTCGTGCTCTCGGCCGGCCACGGCTCGATGCTCCTATACAGCCTGCTCTATCTCACCGGCTACGAGATCACGCTCGACGACATCCAGCATTTTCGCCAACTCGGCAGCAGAACCCCGGGGCATCCCGAGTATTGGTGCGTTCCCGGCGTCGAGACCACCACCGGTCCACTGGGCCAGGGCGTCGGCAACGCCGTCGGCATGGCGATCGCGGCGAAGCATCTCGAGGCGCACTTCGATCGCGACAAGTCAGGCCTGTTCGACCATCGCATCTTCGGCATCTGCAGCGACGGAGACCTGATGGAAGGCGTGGCGAGCGAGGCGGCGTCGATCGCGGGACATCTCGGGCTCGGCAATCTCATTTTTCTCTACGACGACAACCACGTGACTATCGACGGGCACACCGAGCTCAGCTTCTCAGAGAACGTGGTCGGGCGATTTGACGCTTACGGTTGGCATACGCAGGACGTCGCGGACGCCAACGACCTCGACGCGCTGTCGAAGGCGATCGAAAATGGAATCGCGGAAACGAATCGCCCCTCGCTGATTCGAGTGCATTCGATCATCGGCTACGGCAGCCCGCACAAGCAGGGCACCTCGGCCGCGCACAGCAATCCACTCGGGGTCGAAGAGGTCAAGCTGACCAAGGAATTCTACAAGTATCCGACCGAGCCGCCATTCTTCGTTCCTGACGACGCGCTCGCGCATTTCCGCGAATGTGTAGAGCGTGGCGAGGAGCAGGAGAAGGATTGGAGCGCGAAGTTCGAGACCTACGCCAAAAAAAATTCCGCACTGGCCGGTGAGTTTCAGTCGATGCTCGCGAAGGAGCTGCCAAAGGGATGGGACGCTGAGCTGCCGGTGTTCACGCCCAAGGACAGCCTCGCGACGCGAATGTCAGCGTCGCAGGCCGAAGCCGCGATCACGAAAAAAGTCTGGAACCTGTTCGGCGGATCCGCCGACTTGAACGAGTCGACCTTCACCGACGTCAAGAACGGCGGCGATTTCGAGCGCGGGCATTACGACGGCCGCAATCTGCATTTCGGAATCCGCGAGCACGGCATGTGCTCGATTCTCAACGGCATCGCGCTGCACGGCGGGTTCATCCCGTACGGCTCGAGCTTCCTGTGCTTCACCGACTACGCGCGCCCGTCGATTCGGCTCGCGGCGCTGATGGAAATCCAGGTGGTGTTCGTCTTCACCCACGATTCGATCGGCGTCGGAGAGGACGGCCCGACCCACGAGCCGATCGAGCATCTCGCCGTCGCTGCGCGCGATTCCGCATCTCACCGTGATTCGTCCCGGCGACGCGAACGAGGCGGTCGAGGCGTGGCGCACAATCGATGACGCATACGCATGGCCCGATTCTGCTCGCGCTGTCGCGGCAGAAAGTGCCGACTCTCGATCGCACAAAACTTGCGCCTGCAAGCGGCGCGCGTCGCGGCGGATACGTGATTGCTGAGACGGCGGGCCGTCCCGCTGACATCATTCTGCTTGGTTCGGGATCCGAGTTGCAGCTCGTCGTAGAAGCTAAAGCAAAGCTTGAAGAAAAGGGAAAGGCGGTGCGCGTCGTGAGCATGCCCAGCGAAAATATTTTCGAGAAACAAGATCAGGCTTATCGCGATTCTGTTCTGCCGCCGAGCATTCGCCGCCGGCTCGCAGTCGAAGCGGGCGCGACGATGTCGTGGTACCGATGGGTCGGGCTCGACGGCGACATTATCGGGATGACGACTTATGGCGCGTCGGGCAAGTCCGAAGACGTGATGAAGCATTTCGGCTTCACCGTCGAGAACGTCGTCGAGCACGCGATGAAATTGCTCGCACGTTAGCGCGCTCGACCGAATTTTTTGACCGGAGAGCGAGCGAACATGAGCGAATCTGCTCAACCAATACGATTCGCAGGTCAGCGCTGCGTATAAGGAACTCAACGAGAACGATTTTTCTGCGCGGCTGTGGAAGAAGGATCCCACGCTGTGGTCGAAGGAACCGGCGCACCAGGCGAGAATCAAGAACGAGCTCGGATGGCTGACAGTTCCCGAGACGATGCGCGAGCGGGTGAAGGATCTCGCATCGTTTGCCGACGAAGTGCGAGATGCCGGCTTCCGCGACGTCGTGCTGCTCGGGATGGGCGGATCGTCGCAGAGCGCTGAGCTGTTCGCCACGACGTTTTCGAGCGCGCCCGGCTATCCTAAGCTTCATGTGCTCGATACGACTGTTCCCGAGGCTATCCGGTCGCTCGATCGCAACATCGATATCACGAAGACGCTGTTCATCGTCGCGAGCAAAACCGGCGAGACTATAGAAACCCTGTCTCACTTCAAGGCATTCTTCGAGCGGGTGAAAGCGAAGTCGTCGAATCCCGCGGGGTCCCATTTTATTGCGATCACCGATCCGGGAACGCGGCTCGCGGCGATTGCGAAGGAAAATCGGTTTCGGCGCGTGTTCCTGAATCCTCCTGATATCGTCGGCTGCTTCGCCGTTATCTCTTATTTCGGGCTGGTGCCTGCGGCGCTGATCGGAATGGACGTGGCGACGCTGATGGATCGCGCGATTCGGATGTCGCAGCGCTCGGGAGGACGCGTTCGCGTCGAGGAAAATCCTGGCATCAGCCTTGGAGCGGCTCTGGGAGCGCTCATGAACGCAGGCCGCGACAAGCTCACATTTATTATTTCGCCGCCGATCAGCTCGTTCGGTCTGTGGGTCGAGCAGTTGATAGCAGAGAGCACCGCAAAGGACGGCATCGGTATCGTGCCGGTTTGCGACGAGCCCCTGGTCGACGCGAAATCCTACGGCAAAGACCGCGTGTTCATTTACCTGAAGCTCAAGAACGGCGCTGATGCCACCCAGGACGCGACCTTCGATGCGCTGAAGAAGGCCGGCATCCCGACTGTTCAAATCACGTTGGCGGACAAACTCGATCTGGGCGAAGAGTTCATGCGCTGGGAAATCGCAGCGGCGACCGCCGGCGCGGTGATAGGCGTCGATCCGTTCGTGCAGCCTGCGGTTCAGGAGAGTAAGGACAACACCAGCCGCATTCTTGCCGAGTTCGCGCGCAGCAAGAAGCTTCCCGCGCAGACGCCGATCGCAGAGGGGGGCAAGCTCACGCTCTTCTCAGATGCTGCTACAGCCGACGAGCTTAGGGGCAAAGGCGACTTTCGCGCGATGCTCGGCGCGTTCATGAATCTCACGCAGCCCGGCGATTACTTCGCGACGATGGCGTACGTGTCGCCAAACCCGACGGTGGACAAGGAGATCGCGGCGATTCGCAGAGCGGTTGTCGAACGCTACGGCGTCGCGACGACCTTCGGCTACGGCCCGCGATGCCTGCATTCGACCGGACAGTTGCACAAGGGCGGTCCCAACACGGGCGTGTTCATTCAAATCACGCAAGACCATCGCGAATCGATTCTGATCCCCGGCGCGCCGTACGATTTTGCGCAGCTCAACCAGGCGCAGTACCTCGGCGATTTCCAGTCGCTCGAGGCGCATGGCCGGCGCGTGATTCGCGTGCATCTGGCCGGACACGATACAATCGTAGCCCTCGAGGCACTTCGCCACGAAATCGTCGACGCGATCGCAAGGTAGTCGCCATGTCTGAACCTAAATTGATCATCCTGAACGACAAGCAGGATCTCTACGTCCGCGCCGCCGAAGAAACTGCGCATATCGCAGGCGAGGCAATCTGCACTCACGGCGAATTCACGTTTTGTCTCTCGGGCGGTTCGACACCGGCCGGCACTTACGACCTGCTGGCGACCCGATTTCACCTCAGCGTCGACTGGAAGGAAGTGCAATTTTTCTGGGGCGACGAACGATGCGTCCCGCCCGATCATCCCGAGAGCAATTACGGGATGGCGAATCGCACGATGCTCAGCAAGCTTGGGCTGCGGCCCGACCAGGTGCATCGGATGCGCGGGGAAGAACCGCCAGACAAGGCGGCCATCGCGTACGAGGATGAACTGCGCAAACAGTTCGGCCTCGGCGCCGGTGAATTCCCGCGCTTCGACCTGTTGATGCTCGGGCTTGGCGACAATCGTCATACTGCGTCGCTGTTTCCCGGCGATCCTGCGATTCACGAAACGCAGCGGATGGTGGTTGCGGTCGAAGTCGACGCGGATCCGCCCAAGCGCCTGTCTATCACGCCGCCCGTGATCAACAACGCGCAGATCGTCATGTTCCTGGTGTCGGGGCAGGGCAAAGCCGCCGCGGTGAAGGACGTGCTCGAGGGACCGCGCGACCCGGACAAATTCCCCGCGCAGATCGTCGCGCCTCACAATGGCGAGGTCATCTGGATTCTCGACAAAGCGGCAGCCAGTCTGCTTTCGCCGCGCTGATCAGACAGAATAGTCGCGATGCGATTCATCCTGCGCCACTTCACCGCGATACTCATCCTCGCCGCCGTGGCAGGATGGGCGGTGTTCTACCTGCCCAATACTCCGACCTGGGCCGTGCTCCGGCTCAAGCAGAATATCGACGCGCGCGACGGCGACGAAGCCGCCAAGTACGTCGATTTCGAGAGCGTGGTCACGAAGGCCGGGCAGGAAATGGTGAAAAAGCAGGGCGCCACCGATCCGTTGAGTGCGATGATCGGGAACGCGGCGATCGAGATGCTCAGCAAGCCGATGGCGCAAGTCGCAAGATCGTGGGCGGTGCAGAAAGTCGATGACGGCGCGAAGGAGGTGCAGATGCCCGGCGCTGCGGTCGCGGCCTCGCTCGTGCTGCTGCATCGAAATGGCGATACGGCGGCGACAGACTTCACCGACAACAAGGGCCGGCGGTGGAGAATACACCTGGCGCGCTACCCCGACGGCTATTGGCGCGTCACCGAGGTCGAGGACGTTGCGGACCTGCTGCAAAAGCTGCAGCATAACGCGCCCATGGCCGCGCCCTCGCCGTAGCCGATCATTCAATATTTCTCCGGCACGAATTTCCTTCCCTTCAGCGAGGACTTATCGTCGTATGCGCCTTTGGTCGCGCGCTTCGGCACCTTCACCTTTTCGCGTGGAACATCCTTGTGCGGGACCAAACTCAAGATGTGGCGGATGCAGTTCAATCGTGCGCGCCTCTTGTCATCAGAGTTCAGGATGTACCAGGGCGCATGTTTCGTATCCGTGGCAGCAAGCATAACGTCACGTGCGCGCGAATACTCGAACCATTTGCTGCGCGACGGCAGGTCCATAGCGCTGAGTTTCCACTGGCGTAGTGGATCATCAAGGCGTGCCTCGAAGCGACGCTTTTGCTCCTCATCACTCACCTCGAGCCAGATCTTAATGATGTGGATGCCACCATCCACGATATATTGTTCGACTGTTGGGCACAGTTCGAGAAACTGCTGATGCTGCTCCTTGGTGCAAAAGCCCATCACGTATTCCACCCCCGCGCGGTTGTACCAACTCCGATCGAAGATCACGATTTCGCCCGCGGTGGGGAAATGCTGCACGTAACGCTGCATGTACATCTGCGACTTCTCGCGGTCGGACGGCGCAGGCAGCGCGACGATTCGGAATACGCGCGGACTGACGCGCTCGGTAATGGCCTTAATCGTTCCACCTTTACCGGCTGCGTCGCGGCCCTCGAACACGACTATGACGCGCAAGCCTTTGTGTTTCACCCATTCCTGCAATCTACAAAGCTCAGCCTGTAGCTTGCGCAGTTCGGTCTCGTATTGTTTGCGCTTAATTTTTCGTTCGGGCGAATTGTCCTTCATAAACCACGATCTCCGAATTCGAACTCTTAGGAGTGAGCGAGTGGCTAACATCGCTCAGTCAGTGGTTTCCGCAGACGAGCGAGAAGTCTGATATTTTGCGACAGCTAACTCAAGATTGAACTGTAACGCGTCTCGCTCCCGGAGATGGCTCAGAGCCGACCTTTGGACGGTTTGCATCACACCGGGGTTGAGACCAACCAGCCATAGCGATACGCCTAGCTTGCGCTGTCTCTCTTCCGCCGCCGTCAACATTTTGAGCGCAGTGTACTCGAGATCAGTCACTGCGCTCAGGTCTATAGCGACCACGCGCGGCTTCGCGTCATCGAGCAGCGAATTCATCTTTTGTCCGATAAGTCCCGCGTTGGCAAAGAAAACGCGTCCCTCCAGACGGAGCAACAATAAGCCCGGAAAAGCCTCGTCCTCAGGATGCTCGGGCGAACGAGGCCGGAATACGTTTGTGCCGGGTTTACGCCTTAGCTCGTATACCGGCGGATCGGCGTTCTGGTACGCGAGAGCCAATAACGATATCGCGATGGCAGCAACGATACCTTCCAAGGTTCCCAGAATTACTACGCCGGCAAAGGCAGCCAGGGCCCAGGTGAACTCCGTTCTTCTGACATTGAGGATTGCCCGGAACTCCGATGGTCGGATCAGCCCAATCGAATATACGATAACGACAGCGGCAAGAGTCGCTTGAGGCATCAACGCGATAAGCGGGGCCAAAAAAAGCATCGTGAATAGGGCGATACCGGCCATGACAATTTCCGACAACTGAGTACGTGCTCCCGCAAGGCGATTGACGGCGGTCTGCGTCGTCCCGCCTCCGGCGGGCATGCATCCGATGAAAGCGCCGGCAGCATTTGCCAGGCCAGTCGCCAATAACTCTCGGTTGGCCTCGGGCGAAGCTCTCCATTCGCTGTGAATGCCCTGCCTGCTGCAACGGTCTCGGTGAAGCTCATCAAGGCAATGCCTAAGGCGCCGGGCCAAAGCACTTTGATCAACGGAAGGTCCGGCTTAACGATCGATGGAAGACCTTGCGGAATCTGACCCACTAATTCCACCCCATGATCCTGCAGCCTCAAAAGGCTCACGCCGATGATCCCGATCGCCACCGCAATCAACGGGGCTGGTGCCCGCGGTGCAAACCGTTCGAATCCAAGTAACAACGCGATCATGACGATTCCTAACAACAAGGTGGTCGGCGAGGTGCTGGGCACCCCGTGGAAGAGCGAAAGTAGATTGTCGATGAATGTCCCTCGGGCAAAGTGAATCCCGAGAATTTTCGGAATCTGATCAAACACAATGACGAGGCCGATCCCTGCCTTGAAACCAACCAGTACGGGCTCTGAGATGAAATTAGCGACGAACCCCAATCGCAGCAGTGAAGCGAGAACTAAAATTGCCCCCACCAATAGAGTCAGTGTGGCGGAAGTTCTCATCAGAGATGCGGGATCGCTCACGACTAATTGCCCGAACTCTGTCGCAGTCAGGATTGCCAGTGTAGTTGTCGTGCTCACGCTAAGTGGCCGGGACGTTCCGAGCAGCGCGTAAACGATCGTCGGCACGAACGCTGTGTAGAGGCCAACCTCTACTGGTAAGTCCCGCAATAGTCGAATACGCCATTGCTTTTGGAATGACCACGGCAGAACTGGTCAGACCAGCAACAACATCCAGCCTCAACCACTCTCTCTCGTACTCTGAAACCCATTTCGGCAGTATCGAAAAACGACGAGAGTGGGGGCTGTCTGGCAAGTCCATGCTATCAACACTTCTTCCGCGGCTGATATTTGCGCCTTTGACTGCGACTTGCCAGATCGAAGACATCGCGCATCTGCTCCAAAAGCTCCAGCGCAACCAGCCCATTGCCACGCCTTTAACGTTCGGCTGCGGGAGTGTTTCGCCGGCCGTTCGCGCCCCTGCGTTTACTCTGCTTCAATCGACAGCTAGAATAGTTTTCACGCGCGGGCGAACCTTAGGAGGCTCGGCCGCGTTTTAGTATTCAGCACAAAATGAGACGTTCAGACATAAGAAATTTAGCGATCGTCGCGCACGTCGATCACGGCAAAACTACTTTGGTCGACGCGATGCTGCGGCAGTCGGGCGTGTTCCGCGCCAACGAGCAGGTTATCGATCGCGTGATGGATTCCAATGCGCTCGAGCGCGAGCGCGGCATCACGATCATGGCCAAGAACACCTCGATTCTGTGGGGCGACACCCGCATTAATATCGTCGATACCCCCGGCCACTCGGATTTCGGTGGCGAGGTTGAGCGCACGCTGTCGATGGTCGATGGCGTCCTGCTGCTGGTCGATGCATGCGAGGGTCCGCTGCCGCAGACGCGCTTCGTGCTCAAGAAGGCGCTCGAGTCGAACCTGCCCGCGATTCTTTGCATCAACAAGATCGATCGCGCTGACGCGCGCGCGCCCGAGGTCCTCGACGAGGTCTACGATCTGTTCATCGACCTTGGCGCGAACGAGAGCCAGCTCGATTTTCCGGTGCTCTACACTCAGGCGCGCGCCGGCACCGCGTCGCTCAAGCTCGACGTCCCGAGCGAAAACCTGGTACCGCTGTTCGACGCGATCGTCGCGCATCTGCCGGGTCCCGAAGTCGATCCCGACGCCACCCTGCAATTCCAGGTCAATAATATCGACTACGACGACTATGTCGGCCGCCTCGCAGTCGGCAGAATTATCGCCGGCTCGATGACGGCGTCGCAGAACTATTCGCTCTGCCGGCGCGACGGCAAGACCGTCGTCTGCAAGGTCGCCCACATCTACGGATGGCAGGGGCTGACGCGCGTCGAGCGCAATACCGCCAGCGCGGGCGAGATAGTGATAGTAGCCGGCGTCGAGGACATCGCGATCGGCGAGACGATCGCCGACCTCGAAAATCCGCGCGCGCTGCCGCCGATTCGTATCGACGAGCCGACTGTCGCGATGACGTTCTCGGTGAACAATGCGCCGTGGGCGGGCCGCGAGGGAGATTTTGTCACCTCGCGGAAGCTTGGCGAGCGTATCGAATTTGAAGCGCGCCGCAACGTCAGCACTCGCGTCGAGCAACTGTCGCCGGAATCATGGCGCGTGATGGGCCGCGGCGAATTGCAGCTCGCGGTGATTATCGAAACGATGCGGCGCGAAGGCTACGAGATGCAGGTCTCGAAGCCCACCGTCATCACCAAGCAGGCCGACGGCCAGGTCCTCGAGCCGATGGAGATGCTCGTCATCGACATCCCTTCCGAGTACATCGGCACGGTCACGCAGATGCTTTCGACGCGCAAGGCCAAGATGCGCACGATGGTCACCCACGCGAGCAATCGCGTGCGCCTGGAGTACGACATTCCCGCGCGCGGGCTGATTGGATTTCGCGGCCGCTTTCTCGAAAGCACCCGCGGCAACGGCCTGATGAATACGCTGTTCAACGGCTACGCGCCGTGGTCGGGAACGATTCGTTCGCGCGCCAACGGGGCGATGATTTCCGATCGCGAGGGCGTGAGCACACCTTACGCGATCTTCCATTTGCAGGAGCGCGGTATATTCTTCGTCGGACCCGGTGAGCCGGTTTACGAGGGAATGATCGTCGGCGAGTATGCCCGCGAGATAAACTTGCCCGTCAACGTGTGCCGTGAAAAAAAGCTCAGCAACATGCGCGCGACGGGTCACGACGAAGCGATTCGGCTCTCGCCACCGCGCATTCCGACCCTCGACGCGGCGCTGGAATGGATCGACGAGGAAGAGCTGGTCGAGGTCACTCCCAAGTCGGTGCGGCTGCGCAACCGCGTCCTCAAGACGGGGCTCAGGAACAAGCATCGTGCGGGATACATCGACGCGCCTCCGTCGGAGATGGCCGAAGGCAACTGATCGCTACGTGAGCCGGGCGGACTGTGTAACGCCGGACGCACCGATGGCGTCACGGCAACCATGAGACTGCTCCGAATCGCCGCGATCTCCGCGCTCATCTTCGCGGTCCTCATCGGCGGTACGGCGGCATTAATCGCGGCCAACCAGGAGCGCATCGTTGCTTACGTTCTGGCCTCGGTGCGCAACCGCACCGGCGTCGATATCATCCCGCGCTCCAGCTCAGTTCATCTCAGCACGCACCTGGTAGTGGTCCTCGACCAGCCGCAGGTCATCGACAACGGGCATGAAATCGTCAAGCTGAAATCGCTCAGCGCGATCGTCTCGTACCACTCGATTTTCGTCAGCACCGGACTGCCTCTCTACCGACTGACCGCGATCGCAGCCCGACATCACCCTGCCGGTAACGCAAACGAACGCGGCCGCGATCTCAGTGCCGCGTCCCGGGACCCCAATGATCGACGCGATGCAGGACTCGCTGCATGCGCTGTCGCGAATCTGCTGGCGGGTCGAGGCCGTAGACGCGACCGTGCGCTACGCCGACGGCACCGAGGTCGCGAATCACGTTGGAATTGTCGCGTACCGCACCCGCCGCGATCCTTACCGATGGCTGCTCGGATTCAGCGGCGCCCTGGTCGAAACGCCCGTCTCCGGAGCGCGAGTGAGCGGAAAATTCAGCCTCGGCATCGGCAGGGATTCAGCCGCCCGGCGAATTCGCGCATGGGGCGGTGTGGACTTGGGACGTGCCGCTCGAGGGAATCGAGGTCGAAGGATTTTCTCTGGTCGGAACGGTCGAGAACACCGTCAAGTTCCTGCTTCATGACGATGGGACCGTAACTGGCGATACCGACGTGGAGGCGCCGAAGCTCACCCTCCTGAGCAAGCGGCTCGCCGCGCCGGAGAATTTGGGCGCCTACTCTTTGCGCGCCGCCTTCGAAATTACAGATGGCAAATACGCCTTCACGAACATTGTCCTGCGTCACGTCGATACTCCGATTCTGTCCGGCGAAACCGAGCTGGTCGCTCCGGAAAGCAACAATCCCAAGCTCGGAATCCATCTCGGCGGATTTCGCCTCGAAGCGGGCGTCCTCAAGCAACTGTTGGCGGTTCGCCATCTGCCCGCTGATCTGGTCGATGCGCTCAAGCGGCTCGGACCCGGCAAGGTAACCGTCGGCGACGCGACGCTCAGCGCAGCCCTCAACGAGATTAAGACGGCGCCGCTCGACACGATTCGCAAGAACCTCGTGGTCAGCGGTACCGTCCAGGATCTCGGCTTCGCGATTCCGGCGGAAACGAAACTGCCGCCGGTCTCGAAGCTCAGCGCCGAAATCAGGTACTCGAAAGGGTTGCTCACGATTTCACAGGGCACCGCAAAATTCGGCAACTCTGTCGTCCACGACCTTGTCGCGAGCGCCAACCTGAGCAAAGGCATCGAAGGCGCGGACTACAAGACCAGCGTGAGCCTAAATGCGGACCTCGACGAGCTCTATCCTGCGATTGCCAGGTTTCTCGAGATCTATCAGTTGCGCGAACGCGATCGTCTCGAACACTTGAGTGGCCGCGTCGAGATGGTCACCACCGCAACTGGAAAGTTGAGCGTGAAGACGCTGTCTCCGCCCACGGACTACCAGGTGCGCGCTGACGTCATCGGTACCGTCCTTGCCATCAAGGGTTCGCCCGGCCCGCTCAAGGTTTCACGCGGCACCGTCGCCATCGATCCGACTTCGATCAAATTCGAGAACGTGATGCTGGCCGCGACTGGCGGCAACGCTACCCTCGACGGGACCGTGGATTTCGCGAAGCAAGGCGTTACTGTGCGCGACCTGACGCTCGGACTTCACGACTTCCCGTCGCAGCTGTGGTTGACGCTGTTGGTCGATCCATCTGACTTCAGCGTGACGGGGCCGATTGGTGGCAAGGTTGTCGTCAACGGCAATCCCAGCACGCCGGGAGGCCTGACGCCCGAGGGCAAGCTGACGCTCGCTAAGGGCGACATAAAATTCAACTTCCTGCGTGCACCGATTATCACTCAAGGCGCGACGCTCACGATGCATCGCAAGCAGGTCGTCCTCGCGATGCCGGGTTCGAAGCTCGAGGACTCGCCGATCGATTTTCGCGTCACCGTGGCCGACTATACCCATCCTTCGATTCGTATCGACGCTACCGTGCAGAAACTGGATCTCGAGGTGCTGACTTTTGTGCGGATGCCCTGGTCGCCGGCCACACCGCCGATCCATTTCCCGGTTCCATGTCTCGGCCACATCGAAGCACGCGCCGCGAACCTTGCCGCCTTTCAGATGTCGGATACCAAGACCGATTTCACCCGCGACGCCGTCGGCAATTGGCGCGTCTACAACCTGACCGCCACCGCCTATCGCGGGAAGATGAATCTCGAACTCGACGGCCGCGCTCCGGACAATTGGATCCGCATCGTGGGCAGCGCCACTGACATGGACCCCGCGCCGCTCTTTATGCTGGGCGGCAAGAATAAGCACTCGCCACTGCTGGGCCATCTTTTTCTCGCCGCCGATTTGTGGGCCAACACCGACACCAACTTCTTCGAGACTCTCGCCGGCGACATGACGATCACGGTCCGCGACGGAACTCTGAACAAGTTTACGCTGCTCTCGCGCCTGCTCAGTTTTATCGATATCAAGAATTGGCTGAGCGCGCAGATTCCCGACCCGCGCATCGCCGGCGTCCCGTTCAAAACGATCCTCACCGATTTCAAGGGCAACGGCGGCCTCTTCTACACTGATAATTTCGCACTCAAGGGCCCTGTGATGGATATCACCGCCAGTGGCAGCGTCCAGTTCGGCGCCGGCACTCTCGATATGGACGTCGGCGTGTTCCCGTTCGACACCGTCGACTGGGTATTGAACCACATTCCGCTGATTGGCGACCGGCTCGGTGCGGGAACCGGCAAACTGGTCGCGGCATACTTCCATGTCAAAGGCCCGATGAGCGATCCATCGATCCTGCCGAAGCCGATCACGTCGGTGGCCGAGTTCGTCAAGAAGACCCTCGGGATGCCGATAAACATCATTCGTCCGAACACGATCAAGTGAGCTGGTGAGAGGTGAAGAGGGCGCGGCCAGCGCTGATCGTATTTTGCCGCGAGCCGATCGAGCACCAGGTCAAGACCAGGCTAATCGGCTCGATGACGCCCGCCGCCGCTGCCGCACTGTGCGGACGCATTCATTCGCGACGCGCTCGCGAAGGCAGTCTCGGTCCGCCCCGCGCGTATCGTCATCGCAGCCAGCGCACCCGACGGCGCCGAGCACAGCAAATACTTCCGGCGGCTGGCACGACGGTTTGGCGCCGATCTGATGGATCAGGGAGACGGATCGCTGGGCCAACGGATGGCGCGATCGCTCGAGCCGTTTTCGTCCAGCGGCGCGCTGCTAATCGGTACCGACACGCCTTCGCTGCCGAGTGCAATGCTCGCAGCCAGCCTCGACGCACTTCGCCGCACCGGCGTCGTGATCGCGCCGAGTCTCGACGGCGGCTACTACGCAGTCGGCGTGAGCGGCGCGATGCCGCCGATTTTCACCGGAATCCGATGGGGCACCCGCGGCGTTTTCGACTCGACGATCGAGCGCCTCGAACGCAACAACGTTCCGTATGCGTTTGGCCCGGCGTGGTACGACGTCGATCGATGGGCGGACGTGATCCTGTTGGCCGCTCACTTGCGAATGCTGGCGCGAACGCGGCCGCGCACAGCCTCGTCGCCATGCCCCGCGACCGAATCCGTCCTCGTGCGGCTTGGAGTCCTCCGCCACGATCGCTAAAGTACCTCGATGATCGCGCTGACTCTTTACACCCGGAACGACTGCCCGCTCTGCCACGAAATGGAAGAGGTGATCGCGGCCGAGATGCCGAAATTCGACGCGCGCATCCAGCGTATCGAGATCGACGGCAACCCGGACCTCGAAGCGCGCTTCGGAATCGAGGTGCCGGTTTTGTTCGTGAATGATCGCAAGGCGTTCAAGTATCGATGCACTCCCGCGGAGTTGCATAAACGCCTGGCGCGCGAGGCGCAAAGCTGAGATGCCGGCGCGAACCCCTCATAAAATGCGGGTGATCTTCGTGACCGCCGGCAGCGAAGAGCAGGCCGTCAAAATCGCGCGCACTCTGGTCGGCGAACGCCTCGCGGCATGCGTCAACATCGTCGGACCGGTTCGATCGATCTATCGATGGCGCGACGGGGTCAAGGACGATCCCGAATACCTGCTGATCATCAAAACCCGCGCGCTGCTTTATATGAAGGTGGAAACGCGCGTTCGCGAGATGCATACCTACGAGGTGCCTGAAGTCCTCGCGTTGAACGCCGATCGCGGCTCGCCTCCATACATCCAGTGGATGCTCGACACGACCGGCGGGCATCATTCATTCGCAGCCAAACAGTCCGAAGCGCGCGCCCGGACGCTCGCGATGATCAGGATTGCGATCGCAGGCGCAGGTGCGATTACCGAGCGCGCGCATATTCCTGCGCTGGCGAGCGTCGCCGACACGCAAATCGTCGCGATACAAAGCCGCACAGTCGACAAAGCCGAGCGTCTTGCGCGTGCGCTTTCGCCGGATGACGCGCACCGCCCGAAGGTCTATTCGAATTTCGATGAAATGCTGGCGCGCGAGCATCCCGACGCGGTCGGAATGTTCACGCCGAATAATTTGCACTGCGAATTTACGGTGAAGGCGCTCAACGCGGGCGCGGACGTGCTCGTGGAAAAGCCGATGGCTCCGACCGCGGCCGAAGCGCGCAAGATGGTCGACGCGGCAGCGAAAGCCAATCGCGTGCTGATGGTCGCGATGCAGCGGCGATTCGGTGGAATCGAGCGCGCCATCAAAGACGCTCTGACTAGTGGCGCAATCGGCACGCCGAACTTTATTCGCGCACGTCTTTCACACGGCGGACCTCAATTATGGGCGCCGGGACAGAAATGGTTCACGACGGCTTCGGAAGCCGGCGGCGGCGCGATGCTCGATCTGGGCGTCCACGTCGCCGACCTCGCCATCTGGTTCATGGGCGAGGTCGATTCCGTCTCGGGACAGGTGGGAACCCTCGCCAAGCAGATCGAAGTCGATGACACCGGCGCGATGGTCATGCACTTCAAGTCGGGAGCGATCGGCGTCGTCGAGGCGAGCTGGAGCAGCATGCCTCCGCTGTCCGCAATCGAGATTTACGGCAGCGAGGGCAGGGTGATGGCGGGTTATCCGCGCAACGACATCTCGATTCTAAAAGCCGACGGCAGTCCTGCCCCCGGGATTCTCGCGCGAGGACGTGATGAGCCGCTTCGATCCGCGGGACATGCTCGGTCCCTCTCGCGCACTCGCTGAAAATTTCGTCGGCGCAATTCAGGGCCGCGTGAAACCCTCGCCCGACGGCATCGACGGACTGCGCGCCGTCGAAGCGATCGAGGCATGCTATCGTTCGTCGCGCACCGGCAGTCGAATCAAGCTGCCGCTCGATACATAATTCACACATGTTCCGCGAGTCGATCAAAAACATGGCGCCGTATCGGCCCGGCGAGCAGCCGCGCCCCGGCCAGCGCCTGATCAAGCTCAACACCAATGAGAATCCTTACCCGCCATCGCCGCGAGTGCGACGCGCGGTCGCGAAAGTGCTGGCAGGGTCTGCGCTGCGCCTGTATCCGGCGCCGCGCGCCGATGAGTTCGTCACTAGCGCCGCGAAGATCTATTCGATTCCGCAGAGCATGATCCTCGCGGGCAACGGCTCGGACGAACTGCTCGCGATGGTATTTCGCGCGACGCTCGGAGCGGGCGACACCGTCGCCTATCCCGTCCCGACCTATTCGCTCTACGATACGTTGGCGCTGGTGCAGGAGGCCCGAATCCTTCACATCCCGCTCGGCGCCGACTTCGCGATCCCGCTCGACGCTCTCGCCGACGCGCGCGCCAATCTGACTATCGTATGCAGTCCCAATTCGCCGTCGGGCACCCTGACTCCCGCGCGTAATCTGAGCGCGCTTGCCAAACGCCTTGACGGCCGCCTGCTTGTGATCGACGAAGCTTATGTGGATTTCGCCGACGAGAACGCGCTCGGCCTGGTGCGTCGCCATCGCAACGTTGTCGTTCTGCGCACGCTGTCGAAATCCTATTCGCTGGCCGGGATGCGGCTCGGTCTCTGTTTTGCGCATCCGTCGGTGATCGACGCGCTGATGAAGGTCAAGGATTCGTACAACCTGAGCCGGGTCGCGCTGGCTGCCGGAGCCGAAGCGCTGCGCGACGCCGCCTGGATGCGCCGCAATGTCGCCAAGGTGATACGAACGCGCGCCCGTACCGAGGCGCGTCTGCGCAAGCTCGGCTTCGAGGTCCCGCCGTCGCAGGCGAACTTCGTGCTGGCGCGGATACCGGGGCGCGATATGGCGCCTGTCACTCGCGGGCTGCGGCGCGCTGGAATCCTGGTCCGGCATTTCGCGACGCCCCTGCTTCAGGATGCGCTGCGAATCTCGATTGGAACCCCGGCCGAGATGGACGCGCTGTTCAAGGCGCTCGCGCCGCTGGTCGCCGCGACTCCAACGAGTTCGAAATCGAAACGCCGCCTTCGCGCATGAGCGGTTGAATTCGATGGCGGCGATCAAACGTCTGTTCGGAAATTTTCGCTCGTCGCGCGCGAAGAAATCCGACTCCGAATCGCATTCCTCGATTCAATGGGTGGTCGCGGGGCTCGGAAATCCTGGCGACGAATATTCGCGCTCGCGCCACAACGCCGGCTTCATGACAATCGATCGAATCGCGAAAGCGAAAGGCGTCGAGCTGAACCGGCGCAGGTTCAAAGGCGTAACTGCTGAAATCACGCTGGCTGAAAAGCCGGCGCTGCTGGTCAAGCCACAGACTTTTTACAATCTGAGCGGCGAGTGCATTTCCGATCTGCTCGGATATTTCAAAATTCCACCGCACAATCTGATCGTGGTGCATGACGAGCTCGATCTCGAGGCGGGCCGGCTCAGAATCAAGCAAGGCGGCGGCGACGCCGGCAATCGTGGCGTTCGCTCGATTGCGGAGTCGCTCGGAACCACCGATTTCATTCGCGTCAGGATCGGAATCGGCCGGCCGCCGGGTTTACCAACGATCGAAATGGAGCCCGGCCGCCAGCCGAAGACCGAAGAAAACAAGGACTACCTGCTGCGGCCGATGACCGCGGCCGAACGACAGACGATTGCGCCGCTGCTCGAGCGGGCCGGCGCTTGCGGTCGAGGCAATCGCGGAGCATGGACTCGAAGCCGCGATGAATCGCTACAATCAGCGTAGCTAAAGTGCATTGAGCGACTTTCCTCTAGTAACAAATTGTCTGGACCGGTAATCATTCTGTTGACTTCCTGACGAACGCCGCGCTAAGCATCAACACATTGGAACCCTCGTCAGCGTTGGTGCGGGTAATTTTCGCGTCCCGCTCGAATGGCAATCTGGTTCGTGCAGATGCGAAAGGGGCTCGGGTTGGCTCCATCGGCACACGCTTCGTGCGGTCTCATAATTTTTACCCAGCAGAAGAGGCTGCGATGTTGGATCAAAACAAGACCCGCTTCCGGAGAGCAGAGGATGCCCTGCGTTTCTATTTTCGGCTGCGCGAAGTGCTTCACAGCGGACGGACGCAGACGCCTGGTGGCGGACGAATTGCCGCCGCATGCGTGCGTGGTGGCTACCAACGCGATCGACGACTACCAGTGCATCGGATGGTGCATGCGCGGGCTCGACGAGATCGCGCTATGGCTGCTGAGCGAGCTCTACGGACCGACCTGTTTCGGCGTGCATCGGCGAACCTTTTCGCACGCTCGCAAAGCCGGCAAGCTGGAGTTTCCGCATCGTGAATTTCGCCTGCGCGAGGTCGGCATGATCCACGAGCACGCACTCGGCGTTGTGAAACGCGGCCTGCGCGAACTCGGCATGATCCCGAGGCGCCGAATGAAAACCGCGCGCGAGTGCGGCGGGATGATGGCCGCGCGCAAGCGGACGCATTTTCACGGCGACCGCGCGGCTGAACGCGGATAGTTCGCCCGAGCGAGTCGCGGCCGCGCTTGCGGGCTATTCCGCCCCGTCAAAATTCCTGTACGCTTGGAAGCCACTGCCACTGGAACTCGAGCGTACAGAATTGGCGAAGCGGAACGTGAAGGAAAATCAGGCGAATGAACAGGCGGCGGCGCTCGCCCGCGGCACCGTCGAGGTTATTTCTCCGGCGGAGCTGGCGGCGCAAGCTTGCGCTCGGCCGGCCGCTCAGGATCAAGCTCGGGATGGATCCGACCGCGCCCGACCTGCATCTCGGCCACAGCCTGACGCTCAAGAAGTTGCGCGATTTTCAGCACGCCGGACATACCGTGATTTTCCTGGTCGGCGATTTCACCGCGATGATTGGCGATCCCACCGGACGCTCCGAGACGCGCAAGCCGCTGTCGCGCGAAGAGATCGAGCGCAACGCGAAACCTATCGCGAGCAGGTGTTCAAGATTCTCGATCGCGAGGTCACCGAAGTCCGCTTCAACAGCGAATGGATGAACGGCCTGGATTTCGCGGAGCTGATCGAGATCGCGGCGACCTTGAGCGTCGCGCGCCTGCTCGAGCGCGACGACTTCGAAAAGCGGCTCGCCGCCGAGGAGCCGCTGTTCCTGCACGAGCTGCTCTATCCCGTGATCCAGGGTTACGATTCGGTCGCGCTGAAGGCGGATCTCGAGATTGGCGGCACCGATCAGAAGTTCAACATGCTGGTCGGCCGCGACCTGCAACGGCATTTCGGACAGGCGCCGCAAGTGGTGATGACGATGCCGCTGCTCGAAGGCCTCGACGGCGTGCGCAAAATGTCGAAGTCGCTCGGCAACTATGTCGGCCTGACCGACAAGCCCGAGGACATGTACGGCAAGCTGATGTCGGTGCCCGACAAGCTGATGGTGCGATACTACGAGCTGCTGACGAACGCGACGCCCGAAGAAATCGCCGCGGTGAAGTCGGGCGGGATGCATCCGATGGAAGCGAAGAAGCGACTCGCCCGCATGATCGTCAGCGAATACCAGGGCGCGGCCGCGGCAACTCGCGCCGAGGAATACTTCGAGAGCAAGTTTCAGCGCCGCGAAATTCCCGCCAACGCGCAGGTCTATCGAATCGCCGAGGATCTCTGGATTTGCGAGCTGATGAAGCAGCTACAGTTCACGCCCTCGACCAGCGAGGCGCGCCGCCTGGTGAGCCAGGGCGCGGTGCGCGTCGACGGCCACACAATAACCGACGTGAATTTTCGCTTCGTACCGGGCGAGCACAAGGTGCTCGAGGTGGGCAAGCGCCGGGTGGCGCGGATCGAGCCCTGACGGGCCGGCGCGCTCAGCCGTCTCTATTCTTCTCGGCCGCCGCGACTGCTTCGCGCAGTTTTTCCATCGTGCGGTCGAGCGCCTTCGTGTAGCGCTGCTTGGTCCAGGTTTCCTTGGTCCGCATCTTGAGCCATCCGAGCTTCACTGCGTCGGGCTTGTTGCCCATCTCGCCGGTCGAGACCTCGATGATCGCGCGCTCTTCGGTGTTGAGCGAGTCCAGCACTTCGCGCTTGAGGTTCTGCAGAAATCCGGACTTGAGGTCGATATCGATTTTCATCGAGAACTCCACTTCCATCACCGAGCCTAGATCCATAGCATGCGCACCCTCAACGGGTCTTGACATCGCAAACTGCGGCAGTTACTCGCGGACTACGGAGAGAAGAATCGATGAAATATTTTACAAGTCGATCAACACGAGCACGTTCAGAGTCTGGACGATGTCAGCAATCCGCCGATGAACTACATGACCGCGCCGATGTCGCAGGAGCTGCTCGAACTGGTCGGCCGCGCCGAGAACGACGCCAACACTCGCGCGATCATTCTCACCGGCGGTATCGACGGCAAATTCATCACGCACTACAGCGTCGACGAGCTGGCCGCGATGGCCGCCGACCCCGCCGCGTGCGCGCAGCATCTTTCCCGTCGCTCGGCCGGGTTCCATCGCATGCTCGATCGCATCATGCTGATGCCGAAGGCTGTTATCGCGGCGATCAACGGCGACTGCATGGGCGGCGGCTACGAGCTCGCGCTCGCATGCGACTTTCGTCTCGCCGCCGACGGCCCCTATCAGATCGGATTGCCGGAGGCGGTGCTCGGGATTTTGCCCGGCGGCGGAGGAACGCAGCGCCTGCCGCGGCTGATCGGACGAGGCAGGGCGCTCGAGGTGCTGCTGTTCGGCAACGTCTACAATCCGCGCGACGCCGAGAAGATGGGCATGGTCAATCGCGTGCTCGCGCCCGAGATCTGATGCCGTTTGCGATGGGTTGGGCGCGCACGCTGGCCAGCCGCCCGCCGCGCGCGATCGCGGCAATCAAGCGCGCCGTATACGTCGGCGCCGATCGCGACCTCGAGTCCGGACTCTACGTCGAGCGGATGGAGATGACGCAGCTGATGTGCTCGGAGGACGCGCGAACCATCATGAACGATTACAACAAGGCCGTTGCGCACGATCCCATGGCCGCGCGCACCGAATTCCTCAAAGGAATCGGCGTGCCCGCAGGCCAAGGGAACTTGAGCAGTCGAGACTCGCGCGCGGCTATTCTTCGTCGACCGCCTGGCGAATCGCGTTCAGGATGAACAGGAACTGATTCGGCCCGGTCACGCGGCCGAGCATGTTCACGTTCTTCAGGACTTTGAGTTCCCGCTCCGTCACCTTGTGACGCGCCAGCGTTCCGCGATCTCCTGAAAACCTGCGCCACGAGTCTTCAGCGCTGCTTCGCCGGCGAGGCCTCGCGCTTCTCACCGACGATCCACTGCGCTTCCGGATGCGCCAGCAGGAACAGCCGCTTCTTGTCGAGTTCGAGCGTATCCGCGATCCGCGACAGCAGCGACAGGGAAGGGCGGCGCCGTCCGTTTTCGAGGTACGCGACGTGGCTGGCCTTGACCCCGAGTTTGCGCGCGAGTTCACGCTGAGTGTAGTTGTATGCGCCGCGCCGCTGTTTGAGAACCTGACCGAGAGTCTCTTTTTTCATTGTGTCGTGTTCCGTCCGTAGTTCCTGTTAGAGGTTTGCGTGGTGATTGTTACCGGACAGCTTGTGAAGATTCTGGCCGATCGATTGTGATTACCAAAATCAACTCCGTCATACTCGTTACGAACGCTGCCTATCTCATGCGTGTTTTCGTGGCAGCCAGTTTCCAGATCTGCTAAGCCGTGAACTATTGTGCTGAGCGCTCGTTCAGCTTCTACGAACCAACAGTCTCACACTTCTGAACATAAAGTCCACTCAGCCGCGGCTCGATATTGCAAAAGACAAAACAATTATAGCAACTTGGTCTTGCAGTGACAACTAGACTCCGCTAAAGAGACCCGCAGTTAGCATCGATTCGGTAAATATTACCTATCTGAATTGCTCTTTAATCTGTCGAGTGCGCACCGGAGAAGGGAAACTCGGCCTTCGGCAGCCCCCGCCAGAGTTAGTAGTCGCGTCATGTGGAAATTTCTACTAGCCGGACGACGGCGAGGGGAGATGCGGCTTCTGGCATACAGCACTGGCGGCGCAATTGAGACCGGCGCCGAAATAAATCGTCGCCGCCTTTACCGGATAGAAAAAATAGTCGAGCGGCGTCTGAATCGGATCGAATCGCTGCGGTGGCCCCGACGCTACCGCCTCGGCATGCGCCTGCTCCTCGACCCGCTCCTTGGTGTTGGTCTCGACATCCTGCACGCTCGCGAGCCGCTCGTCGGATCCGAAGATTGCGGCCTTGCCCGGCTCGAGCCAGACGTATCGCAGCACGGTGGCGCCGTTGTGATTGGGATCCGCGATACTGTCCTTCAGGTCGGGCTCGCCCATCGACTGCACGGTTTGAGTCGGCGTCATCCCTGGACTCAGCGTTCCGCTCTTAACCGTCGAGCACCCGGCAACCAGCAGTGCGATCAGCCCAACGCCCGCACTTAAGAGCAATGTACGCAGCCTGACCATCGGTAATTCAAGCCTCATAGCGTGCTAACATAGCGTAGACGTCTCTAACAATCGACCGCATTCGTCGCCGTTACTCACTTTGTCGAAGAAGAATTTACAATGCTGGAAGGCGCGTCCACAATTGCCGGGATTGCCGCCGACGCAGTGGTTGGTGCTGGTTGTGAGCGGCACGATCCTGCTTGCGACGACGTCGATCATCACCGGCTGTGCATCGGCGCCCGTCGGCGGACTCGCGAGCGGATGCGTCAAATTGTAAAACCCGTTGATGAACTGAATCCCCCAGCCACCGCCATTGTTCATGAAACCGGTGAGCTGCTTGTAGAGCTTGGGGTCGTTGACCAGCATGCCCGCGGTGCCTTTGCCCGAATTGATCTTCTGCAGGATTTCCTTCAAGTCGCGGGACGATTGCCGCAAGCTCGGCAGCACGTCGTCGGAGAAATCCTTGTTCTCCATCAGTTGCGGCAGAATCCCGTGAGCATTGTCGAACCGCGCGATCAGCGTGTCCATCCGCGCGCTGGTCTGGCGAATCTTCGCCGCCGTATCCGACAGGTTATTGAGAAACTGCTTGCCATCGGTCTGGTCGCTCAGCATCGCGCCTATCAACCCCTGGCCCTGGTTGACGCGATCCATCGCCTGGTTGAGCGCTACAGATAGCTTGTCCACGTGATCGAGCGTCTGCTGAATCGCTTCGAGCGTCAGCCGATGGTTCGGCTCATTGGCGTCCTCGCCGCGCACCAGTTCACTGAGCAACCCATGACCGTTTTCAATCGACGCGAGTATCGCGCGCATCGAGCCGGAAATCGCCATCACGTTCGCAATTAAATCGTCAGTGCCCTCGCGTTGCAGGATTGCTTCGTAGTCGATCGGATTTATCGAGGCGAGCACGGTGTCCGGACTCGCGGGCGATGCGGCCGCCGTGCCCGGCGTCAGCGCGACGAACTTGTCGCCGAGCAGGCCCATCGAATGTATCTGCATGATTGAATCGGTCCGCACCCGTTCGGCCGCGGATTGTTCGACCCAGATTTTTACGACCACGTAGGCGTTCTCGGGCTCGGGCGGAAACGTTATCGAATCGACCGCGCCGATCCGCACTCCCGACAGCGTCACTGGCGCTCCAGTTTGCAAACCCTCGATTCGCTCGAAATGCGCCTGCAGGATTTCGGTGCGGGTGAAGAGTTGCGCCCCATGCCCGATCGTCAGAACCGCGAAGCACAGGATTCCGAGCCCGGCCGCAATCAGCGCACCGACTCGCACTCGCGGAAAGGCGGAATCAGCCACGCGCGCCTCGCACCCCGATCAATTTCGTCATAGCGAGATCTCCACGAACTCGCGCATCAGCTCGTCGCTGGTCGCCCGCACTTCATCCGCCGTCCCGCTGAATCGTATCCGCCCCTGGTCGAGCAGCGCGAAGCGGTCGCCGACCATGAACGCGCTCTTCAGATCGTGCGTCACCACCACCGAGGTAAATCCCAGCTGCCGCTGCAATCCACGAATCAGCAAGTTTATCTTGTGCGTCACCAAAGGGTCCAACCCCGTGGTCGGCTCGTCGTACAGCACCGCCTTCGGCTGTAACGCGATCGAACGCGCGAGAGCCACACGCTTTTTCATCCCGCCGGAGAGTTCCGCCGGATAGAGATGCTCGACGCGCGTCATCCCGACCATATCGAGTAGCTCGGTGACGCGCCGCGCGATCGCAGGCTCGTCCATCCCGCCATGCTCTCGCAGCGGGTAGCTGACATTTTCGAACACCGTGAACGAGTCGAACAGCGCGCCGCCTTGGAAGACCATGGCGACTTCCTTGCGGATGTCGGCCATCGCGTCCTCGCTGAGATCGTTGAGCCGCCGTCCCGCGACGATCACCTCGCCGCTATCGGGCCGCTCGAGGCCGTTCAGATGCCGCAGCATGACGCTCTTGCCCTCGCCGCTCCCGCCAAGCACGACCAGAGTCTCGCCTTCGAACACTTCGAGATCGACACCTTGCAGAACCGGCTTGCCGCCGAAACTCTTGCAGAGCTGGCGCACCTCGATAAATTTCTTTGGCCCGTCGCTCGACATTAGATCGATAGAAAAAACTTGGTCAGAAAGAAATCCGAGATCAGCACTGTGATCGACGCCGCCACCACCGCCGAGGTCGTCGCCCGCCCGACGCCGTCCGCGCCGCCCGTCGCTGACAGGCCCTTCGCGCAGGCAATTATCGCAATCTCGAAACCGAAAAACACCGACTTCCCGAGCCCGCTGAACAGGTCCCCGAGCTGCGCGTTCTGGATAAGCGAGCTGTAAAAATAATCGGCACTGACGCCGAGCTGCGTGACCGCGATAACCAGCCCGCCGAACAGCCCGACCGCGTCGGCCAGGACCGTCAGCACCGGCATCATGATGATAGTAGCTAGCACGCGCGGGACCACCAGCTTCTTTACAGGACTGGTCGCGAGCGATCGCATCGCGTCGATCTGCTCCGTCACCTTCATCGTGCCGAGCTCCGCCGTTATTCCCGCGCCTACCCGCGCCGCGACCATCAGCGCGCTCAGGACCGGTCCCATCTCGCGCAATAGCGAGAGCCCCATGATCCGGCTGACGTAAATCTTGGCGCCGAATTTCGCCAGGAACTGGCCCATCTGCAGCGCCAGCACCATCCCGGAAAAAATCGCCGTCAGATTGACGACGTTGACCGATTTCACGCCCACCGCTTCGAGCTGATCGAGCAACAACCGCCCTTCGAACGGCCGCCTCACCAGGTAGCGGAAAAAATCGCCAGTCAGTACTCCGACTTCGCCAAGTTCATCGAGGAACCGGTATATTCTTTCGAGCATCGCGCCTGTTCGTGCGAGCGTAAGCGAACCCGGCAGGTGCGGCAATATGAAAATGGATAACGACAACGAACTACTCTTCGTGTACGGCACCCTGATGAATCCAGCCGAACGCCTGCGCCGGCTAGGCCGTCCGATCGATGCAAGTCCGGCCCGTCTCCCCGGCTACACGCGCGGCCGCAAGCGCTACTACTTCGTCGCGAAAGAAGCAGACGCCGTCACCGACGGCGCAATCCTCGAAGGCCTTAGCGTGCGCGACTTCGAAATCCTCGACGGCTACGAAGAAGTGCCGACGCTCTACACGCGCGAGCGAATCGAAGTGTTCGGCGCAGACGCGCGCAAAATAGAGTGCTGGATTTATCTGCCGACTGA
Organism: uncultured delta proteobacterium; assembly: GCA_963744545.1. Lineage (GTDB taxonomy): Bacteria > Desulfobacterota > Binatia > Binatales > Binataceae > Binatus. Next base: position 13,278 of record CAVUUH010000036.1, on the reverse strand, counting down.
GTGGGCGAAGGACTGAGATGCGGGCGCCCTCACCCGTGCGACGACATAAATGTCGCCGCACGACCTCTCCGCGGCTAGCGACTCGTCGCTAACCGCGGGAGAGGTAACGAGATCCGGATTCTTCGCTACAGCAGCTTTCGCTCTGAATGACACAGGAAAAAGAGTGACAGTAGAGAGAGAACCTGAGAGCGAAATGTCGTCCTCGACATTTCGCGATTATACTGGGTGCAGGGGTCACCCCTGCCGAAGGAAGTGTGAAACCCATCGCGGGTTTCACATTAAATTAAGTGAATTTTTTTTTCTATCCCTTAATGTCCGGTGGGAGCGGCTTCGGCTGCTCGCCGCGCTTCAACCCAAACTTGTCGATCCGATACTGCAGCGTCCGATAACTCATCGCGAGCATCTTTGCCGCCTTCGCGATCACCCAGTCGTTGCGCTCGAGTGCTTGTAGAATTGCGTCACGCTCGAACGTCTCGAAATTGAAGCCCTCGCTCGGAATCTCGTACCTGTCGCCGCGCTGACGCTCACCGCTGCGGGTCGGTGTTTTGCGCGACAGGACTTCCTCCGGCAAATCGCGCGGCATCACCTTCTCGCCTTCGCACAGCAGGATCGCGCGTTCGATCGCCGACTCGAGCTGACGGACGTTGCCCGGCCACGAGTAATCGAGCACAACTTCCATCGCCTCGCGCCCGATCTCTTTCACGCGTCCATCAGCCAGATGCCCGAATTTCGCGAGCGCATGATTCGCCAGCAGTGGAATATCTCCGCGACGCTCGCGCAGCGGCGGCAGCGTGACAGTCACGACGTTGATTCTGTAGTACAAATCTTCGCGAAAGCGTCCCTCGCCGACTTCCTCCGCGATATTGCGATTGCTCGCCGCCACCAGCCGCACGTCGATACGAAACGAATCGTTGCCGCCGACGCGTCGCAACTCCTTCTCCTGCAGCACGCGCAGGATCTTCGCCTGCATCCCCTGAGGCAGGTCCGCGATCTCGTCGAGAAACAATGTCGATTTGTCCGCGCTCTCGAACAGCCCGATCTTGCGCTCGTTGGCGCCGGTGAAAGCGCCGCGCTCATGCCCGAACAGTTCATTTTCGATCAGGGTTTCAGGAATCGCCGAGCAATTGATCGCGACGAACTGCCGCGCCGCCCGCGGTGACAGCCGATGGATCGCCTTGGCCACGATCTCCTTTCCAGTACCGCTCTCTCCCTGTATCAACACTGTCGAATTCGACGGCGCGACGCGACGCACCAACCGGATCACTTCCTGGATCGCGGGATCCTGCCCGATGATTCCCTCGATCTCGAAAGTGCCCTCGAGCCGCCGCTTCAGCAGTTGATTTTCCTGCTGCAGATTTGCGAACTCCGCCGCCTTCGCGACGCGTGTCACCAGCTTCTCGCGGTCCGTCGGCTTTTCGAGGTAATCGAACGCGCCCGCCTTCATCGCCTGCACGACGCTGTCGGTCGATCCATGCGCGGTCAGCACCACCACCTGGCTCCCCGGATAGGTGCCGCGCACTTTCGCGAGCAGCTCCTCGCCCGACATACCCGGCATCATCAGGTCCGTCAACACGACGTCGAAACGCGAGAGCGCGAGCAGCTCGATCGCGCGCTTGCCGACCGCGGCCTCTTCGACCGCGAAGCCTTCTTCGCGCAAGGTGTCCGCGGTTATTTGTCGTTCGAGGTCGTTGTCTTCAACGACCAGTACTGAGGCCTGCGTCATGATGGTGTCCGTTTACTACCGCGCTCGGCGGGAAGGTGAAAGTCAAAGTCGTTCCGGGTCCGTCCGCGTTCGGCCCGATATCGATTGTGCCGCCATGGGTCTCAACGATCGCCTTCGACAGAAATAGCCCGAGCCCGATCCCGTCGCGCTTGGTGGTGAAGAATGGCTCGAATACATGCCCCGCAACGCCGCGCTTCGATTCCGCCGCCAGTGTCCGAAAAACTGATCACCATCGATCCGTCCGCGTCGACGCGCCGAAACGCGATTCGCATCTTGCCGCCTTCCGGCATCGCCTGTATCGCGTTGGCGACGACGTTGATAAAGCAGGTGCGCAGTTTCTCCGCGTCCACCTTGAGGATCGGCGTCTCGTCGCATTCTTCGATCAGCTCGATCCCCTGGCTCTTCATCTTCGATTCCGACAGCGCCACCACTTCGTCGACCAGGTGAAGGACGTCGGTCGGCGCCGGGAATATTTCGATCGGCTTCCCGTAATGCAAAAAACTTTGCACCAGGTCGGCCAGCCGCCGCATCTCGTCCTTCATGATCCCGAGCTGATGTAAAAACGCTTCACGATCGTTCGGTTGCTGGGGCGCGTAGCGCATCCGTAGCTGGTCGAGCGCGAGGCTGATGAAATTCAGCGGATTCTTAATCTCATGCGCGAGGCCTCCCGCCAATTGTCCGAGCGCCGTGAACCGCTCGAGGCGATTCAGTTCCTGCTCGCGTTCGCGCGCGCGGCGCAGTTGCCCGACCATGTCGTTGAAGCTGCGCGTCAGCAGGCCGATCTCGTCGCGTCGATGCGCCTCGGGAACCGGCTCCAGGCCGCGCGCCGCGATATTCTGCGCCGCGGCCGCGACCGCATGAATCGGCTTCACGTAGCGATCGGCCAAGATGTACGCGAACACCAGCCCGATCGCGAAAATCGCAAACGCGATCAGGAGCTCGCGCGTCCTGCTCTCGGCCAACGGCCGCGCGAAATCGCCGAAATTCGCCACCACCTGCACGTAGCCGAGCAGATGGTCTTCGACCTCGACCGGAATCAGGTAGACCGTCGTCTCGGGCGCAAGACCCAGCTTGTCGGCCGGAACAGTCACTAGTTTTTCCGGATGCCTGAGTTGTTCGGGCGTCAACCATTCCGCCTGCTTCGGCCGCAGCGCCGCCCCTATCAGATTCGGATCCGAGCTGTTCAGGATCAGATTCTCACTAGACGCGATCGAGACCTCAAGGCCCTGAGTGTGCAGATCGTCCACGTAATGGTGCAATTGTTCGCGATCGATGTTTCCGACTGCGGTCAATTCCTGCACGCCGATCTGAATCACGCGCGCGAGGTCCTTGACCCTCTCCTGCGTGGTCGCGACGATTTCCGCCTGCGTGCCGAGGCTGACCCAAACCTCCGCGCCCAACGTCAGCGCGAGCAGACCGACCACCAGCACGATCAGCTTCGCCTTGAGGTTCAGCGCGGGAAAGTATGATTCCATCTTCGACATCAGCGCGCGGCCCGGCGCGCAAAATTATTCAGGCAATTCGGTCTTGGCTTCCGGTGCGGTGGTTTTACGCAGTACCAGAAATCGGGTTCCGTAGATCGCAACGCTCAGGACCGCGACGATCACGATCAGCCGCTCGAAGCCTCCGATGTACCTGACGATCCACTCGAGCTGCTGGCCAAAAACGTAGCCGAGCGTCACGACAATCGGAACCGAGATCAACGCGCCCAGCAAATCGTAAAACAAAAACACGCTGGGCTTGACCCCGAAAGATCCCGCCGACAAATAGACCAGCGCGCGCAGCCCGGCCAGGAACCGCGCGTAGAAAATCGCGCGATGCCCATGGCGCTGCATGAAGGCCTCGATCCGCTCGATCTGATGCTTGCGGCCCGGCCGTCCAAGAGAAAAGTAGCGCACCAGCCCCGATCCGAAGCGCCGTCCCATGAAAAACAGCGAGTTGTCGCCCGCGACCACGCCCAGCAACGACACCGCCAGCGTGATCGGATAGCGCGTGATCCCGCGATGCACCAGATAGCCGCCCGCCAGCAGCGCCACGTCCTCGGGAATCGGCAATCCAAGTCCGCACAGCATCAGAACCACGAACAATCCAATGTAGGTGAAGTGTTCGATGTACGCGGAGATCAGTCCGACCAAGCTCTAGCTCCCGTGCGCGTAGCGCGCGCGAAGTGCGTCCCGGATTTGTTCGATTGGCATGCCGCGGCTCGCCATCGACTCGGCGTCGCGAGCCTCACCGCAGCAGATCGCGCACGTGCTGCCGTGTGTATCACGGAAGCAATCGAGCAGATTTTTGTGGCCGTCAGTGACGTCGCATCCGCAGTAGCAATGCAGTTGCGCAAGCAGGGCAGGGTCCTTCTCCGCTACTTCGTACGCCTCGCGCACTGTGCCCTGGAAATTCTGCGGGTCGAGCGTTATCCGCAATTTCGCGCTCGGATCGCCCGATGCGGCCAGCTTCACGTCAGATGGTTGCGAATTGCTTGAATTGCTCGAAATGTAGGCCGCGGATGCGATCGCCACTACCAAAATGGCGGCGACCGTAAGTGCGACGATTCGATTGATGCCCTTGAACATGATTCTCCCCGCAACCACAAATTATAGCATCTCGATGAACCTTAGGCTTTGATTCGCGAAACTGTATAGCGCGGCCGGCCGATGCGGTCCGCGGCGCGTATGCGGCAGTCGTTTCAGCATCCCCATCGCCAGAATGCTACGCCGGAAGTTCCGCCGATCCAGGGGACGCCCCAGGACCAGCGAGTACAGCTCCTCGAACTCGGCGAAGGTGAATTCCTTCGGCAGCAACGCATACGCAATATTCGTGTATTCGAGCTTCGACTTCAGCCGCTTAACGGCGTAAGCCGCCATCAGCGAATGATCGTACGCAAGCTGCGGCAGACGCGTGACTTCGTACCACTTGCCGTTCGCATACTTGTCGCACGGAGCGCTGACAGCCTTCACATCGGGAATCAGTGCCATGTACGCGACCGACACCACGTGCGCCCTCGGATCGCGCGACGGATCTCCAAAGGTGAACAGCTGCTCGAGGTAGGCGCCGCGCAGTCCCGTCGATTCCTGCAGCTCGCGCCGCGCAGCGTCGTCGAGCAGCTCGCCCACTCGCACCAGCCCGCCCGGAAATGCCCACCGGCCGCGACCCGGCCCGCGCCGCAATTCGACCAGGTACGTCTGCAGACGCCCGTCGTTGATCGCGAACAGGACAGTGTCCACCGCGACCATCGGCCGCGCGATCTGCTCGCCGCTCGCGACGACGCTATGTACGTTGGCGCTCAGACGCTCAGCTCGAGCATGCGTTCCAGCGCCCGCTTCGCGCCCTCGCGCACGTCCTCGGTCAGCTCGATTTCGTACCGCAAGTGCCGGAGCGAATCGAGCGTCCCCTCGAGCGTGATCATCTTCATGAACCGGCATAGCTTGCACGCCTTGTAAAAATGCTTGTCGGGAATCTCCATCAGCAGCCGATCCGACAGCCCGCATTCCGTCACCACCAGAAATTTATCCGCGTCGCTGGCGCGCGCGTACGACATCATCGCGCTGGTCGACAGCACCGCGTCCGCGAGCGCGAGGACGTCGCGCCGGCATTCCGGATGCGCAATCACCTTGATTCCGGGAATCGCGCGCTTGACCTTGTTCACCTCGTCGGGGGTTATCTGATGATGCACGTAGCAGTTGCCGTCCCACGAAATCACGCGCTTGCTGGTCTGTCCCTGCACGTAGTTCGCAAGATTCTGATCGGGTACGAACAGAATATTTTCCGAATCGATCCGCTCGACAATTTTGGTAGCATTCGCCGACGTGCAGCACGCATCCGACAGCGCCTTCACATCCGCAGTGCAATTGACGTACGACACGACCTTCAGATCGGGATAAATTTTGATCAGCTCTTCTTTCCGATCGGCCAGCGCGTCAGCCGTCACGCTGTCCGCCAGCGAGCATCCAGCTTTGAGATCCGGCAGCAGCACTTTGCGATCAGGATTATAGACCTTCGCCGTCTCGGCCATGAAATGCACGCCGCAAAACACGATCACATCGGCGTCCCGCACGTCGCGAGCATTGCGCGCCAGCTCGAGCGAGTCGCCAATAAAATCCGCAACCTCGAAAATCTCGGGCCGCTGATAGTTATGCGCAAGGATTACCGCCCGCCGATCTTTCTTCAGGCGCTTTATCTCCGCAATCATGTCCGCGTATCGCTCGCACGTCTCAGCCGTGTAACTCTCATTGCCAAGCACCGCCAGCTTCTCGCGCAGCGCGCCCGCATCAATCGCCGTCTCTACAGCTTCCATCACAATTAATCCTCGATCACTCATTACTTTGCGTCAATCTGACACTTACTCTATGCTCGTCCGCGGTGCAAGTCGTTTTTTTCTCATTGGCGAAATGGCTCCGGGCTCTGATAAGTCCAGTGTGATTGCAAAACTGTGCGTCGTTTTTTGAGGAATTAAAGTAATGGATGAAGTATTGGATCGCGAAATCGTCGACGGCGTCCGCCGCTTCGTCGAGCGCGACGTCATCCCCAACGCCTCTGCGCTTGAGCATCGCGACGAGTACCCGCATGCGATGGTCTCAACGATGCGCGAGCTTGGGCTCTTCGGCGCCACCATCCCTGCCGATTTCGGCGGACTTGGTCTCAGCTTCCTCACCTACGCGCGTGTGATGGAAGAACTGTCGCGCGGATGGATGTCTCTGGCCGGCGTCATCAACAGCCATCTCATCATGGCGTACGTCATTGCCAATCACGGCACCGACGCACAGAAAAAATATTTCCTGCCTGCGATGGCGCGCGGCGAAAAGCGCGGCGGTCTTGCGCTCACCGAGCCACACGCCGGCAGCGACGTGCAATCGATTCGGACGACAGCAGTCCGCCGCGGCGATGACTACATCCTGAGCGGCTCGAAAATGTTCATCACCAACGCGCGTCACGGCACGATGCTCGCGGTCGCGGCCAAGACCAATCCGCACGCCGATCCCGCTTACGCCGGCATCAGCATGTTCGCCGTCGAGAAAAGCGATCGCGGCCCAACCGTCAGCCGCAATCTCGACAAGCTAGGCTACAAAGGAATCGACACCTGCGAAGTTCTGTTCGAAGACGTCGCCGTCCCTGCCACAAATCTGATCAGCGGCGCCGAAGGCGTCGGCTTCAAACAAGTGATGAGCGCGCTCGAAGTCGGACGCATCAACGTCGCCGCGCGCGCAGTCGGAGTAGGGCAGGCCGCCTTTGAAACCGCAATCCGCTACGCGCAACAACGGACAGCCTTCGGCAAGCCAATCTGTCAGCATCAAGCCGTCCAACTGCTACTCGCCGACATGGCAACGCGAGTCGAAGCCGCGCGCCTGCTGGTCGCCAACGCCGCCCGCAAAAAAGACGCCAATGAACGATGCGACGTCGAAGCCGGGATGGCCAAACTATTCGCCTCGGAAGCCTGCGCGAAAATTTCTTTGGATGCGATGCGAGTTCTGGGCGGCTACGGTTTCATGGCCGACTTCCCAGTGGAAAGATTCTACCGCGACGCTCCATTGATGATGATCGGCGAAGGCACCAACGAAATCCAGGCGCTCGTAATAGCCCGCGGCCTATTAGGGAGATATCCGATCTGAAATCTCTGATCCCTCGCCCGTTATTTCACGGGAGAAGTTAGGGTGAGGGTTCTTGGCTGAACCACAAAAGCCGGCCCACGCACTTTTTGTGTCATCCTGAGCGCAGCGAAGGATCTCGCGCGAATGCGCGTCTCGCCGGGCCGACGCCGGGCGCCGGAGCGTCCGTCGAGATTCTTCGCTACAGCAGCTTCCGCTCAGAATGACTCAAAAGCTAATCACTCGCCGCGCGCCAACTCATGCAGGGCCCGCGCGCATTCCACGGGATGGGTGAACATGACTTCATGGCCGCTCTTCACGAACTTCAACGTCGGATCTTTCAGCCTGCTGGAGAAATGCGGATGCCAATTTGGCGCGCCTGCGACCGGGGTCTGGTCATCCTCGCACACGATATAGCTACTGGGAATTCCGGTAGCGAAGTAGGGCGCCATCGCTATGGGTGCGATCAGCGGCGCGACCGGCTGCGGCCCCAGCGCCGACAGCACGTATTCCCTTTACGGCAGGCGCCATATCGTTGCGAGTCCGTCGAGAAATTCCTTGCCCCATCATCTCGATCGGGGTCGATCGCTCCGGCAACGAATCGACTGCCGCTGCGAGCGGAGAGGTCGCCGGGTCCACGATCGGCTGCCCATCGAGCGCGACCATCGCCGTCACCCACACCACGCGCTTATCCGTGCAGGAATCTTCGCCGCAACGCCTGGAATCGTGAGCCCGCCAAGACTATGCCCCGCAAGCACGACGTTCTTGAGATCATGCCTCTCGATAAATTCCGCGACACTATCGACATAGCTCTGCAGCGTAACCTTGGAGCGGTCCGCTTGATTCATCCCATGTCCCGGCAGATCAACCGCATAAGCCCTGTCGCCCAACTTCTCAAGCTGATTGATAACCGCCGCCCAGCACCATGCCCCATGCCACGCGCCATGCACCAAAACAAAGGTTTCCGCCATTTTTTCGTTCTCCACTTCGTTCTCTCTAAAGTGGGTCGAGGAAAAAAAGAAGCCGGGATTCTTCGCTACGCTCTGAATGACACAGGAAAAAGAATGACACGGGAAAAAGAACCTGAGAGCGAAAGGTCGTCCTCGACATTTCGCGATTTTCTTCTAACTGGTGCAGGGGTCACCCTGCCGAAGGAAGCGTGAAAGCCACCGCGGGTTTCACATTCAATCAAGTGATTTCCCCTTCCCATTTAACTTCGCGACCGGCGTGACTTCTTGCCCTTCCTTAATAGTCGCAGCCGGCACCACGATCAAGGAAGGGCAAGAAGTCACGCCGGTCGCGAGTTAATGGAAGGGGAAATCACTTGATTGAATGTGAAACCCGCGTGGTTTTTCACGCTTCCTTCGGCAGGGGTGACCCCTGCACCAGTTAGAAGACGGACACGCCGGGACCGACTATTCCGCCACCGAGAAGATCATCAACTTCTCGAACTGGCCCGCCTATATCGACGTCGACCAGAACAACCCGAACAAGCACCCCACGCTCGACGACGTTCAAGAAGCAGACCGGCATCACAGGTCAACTACGTCGAGGACATCAACGACAACAACGAGTTCTACACCAAGCGTCGACCCGTTGCTGTCCGCCGGCAAGGACACCGGCGTGGACCTGATGGTCTTGTCGGACTACATGATCCCCAAGCTGCGCGCACGTACGACTACATCCAGGAACTCGACCTGGCGAACATCCCGAACCACGGGCAACTGCTGCCGCACGATCCTCAACGACCCGATCGACCCGGGCGCGCAAGCTTCACCATCCCGTGGGCCTACGGCTACACCACCATCGCCTACAACACGCAATCGTCGAAGCACGCCGGTCACCTCGATCAAGGAGCTGTTCACCCCGCGACCTCAACGGCAAGGTCTCGCTGTTCGCGAGATGGAGGACACCATCGCCTTCGCGCTGCTGGCCCTCGGCAAGAACCCGCCGAACTTCACCGACGCCGACTTCAACGCGGCGCTGGACTACGTCGCAGCGGCCAAGGACACGCGGCCAGGTCCGCCCTTCACCGGCAACGACTACCTCAGCGACTTCAGCCAGGGCAACACCGCGCGCCACCATGGCCTACTCCGGCGACGTCGCGCAGCTCGGCAGGCCAACCTGTCACCGTCGACCTGCCCACGGAGGGGATGCTCGTCCTGGTCCGACAACATGTGCATCCCGAACTTCGCGCGGCACAAGACCAACGCCGAGAAGCTGATGAACTACTACCTACCAGCCGACAGTCGCGGCCGCGCTGGACGACTACATCGACTACATCCCGGTGGTCGACGGCGCGGTCGAGGCGCTCAAGACGCTGGACGCCGACGGCGGCGTCCAACCCGCTGATCGTGCCGACGGCGCGGATGCAGGCCGGCGCCAAGCGGCTTCATGGCCCTCACCGTCGACCAGCTCAACGACTACACCGACCCGTTCCAGCAGGTCACCGGCTGACCCGGGCTCCGCCCAGACGAGTAAGGTCCCATGAGCTACCGACGACGTACTCGCCGCACGCCGGTCGGCGATCTGCGCCTGGACCGGCCTCGACCAAGCGCTTCGGCTCCTTCACCGCCGTCGACGACGTCAGCCTGACCATTCCCGCAGGGCTCGTTCTTCGCCCTGCTCGGCGCCTCCGGCTGCGGCAAGACCACGACGCTGCGGATGGTCTCCGGGCTCGAGGACCCCACCGCCGGACGCATCTACATCGGCGACACGGATGTCACCTACCGCAAGCCGTACAAGCGGCCGGTCAACACCGTCTTCCAGAACTACGCGCTCTTCCCGCACCTCGACATCTTCGAGAACGTCGCCTTCGGGCTGCGCCGCCGCGGCTCAAGGACGTAAGCGAGCAGGTCGAGCGACATGCTCGACGCTCGTCGAACTCGGCCACCTCGCCAAGCGCAAGCCCGACGCAGCTCTCCGGCGGCCAGCAGCAGCGCGTCGCGCGTGGCCCGCGCCCTGATCAACCAGCCGCAGGTGCTGCTGCTCGACGAGCCGCTCGGCGCGCTGGACCTCAAGCTGCGCCGGCAGATGCAGATCGAGCTCAAGCGGATCCAGACCGAGGTCGGCCTCACCTTCGTGCACGTCACGCACGATCAGGAGGAGGCCATGACGATGGCCGACACCATCGCGGTGATGAACGCCGGCCGGATCGAGCAGCTGGGCTCGCCCGGCCGACCTCTACGAGAACCCGCGCACCACCTTCGTGGCCAACTTCCTCGGCCAGTCCAACCTGGTCGCCGGCACCGTCGCAGCGGCAAGGACGGCGACGTGATCATCGTCGACGCGCACGGCAGCGGCTCACCCTGCCGGCCGCGCGCTGCCGCGCCGACGTCGGGCGCGGTCATCCTCGGCGTGCGGCCGGAGAAGGTGCACGCTCGCCCGGCGCGGCGACGCAGGTCCCCGGCCGGGCACAACGTGCCTGACCGGCGGCGTCGTCAGCGACGCCTCCTTCATCGGCGTCTCCACGCAGTACCTGGTCAAGATGCCGTGGGGCGAGGAGACTGCGCGGTCTTCGAGCAGAACACCGGCCGGGAGATCCTGCGCCCCGGCACCGAGGTCGCCGCTGCACTGGGACCCGAGCCAGACCTTCGGCCTCGACGGCGGCCAGGACATCGAGGCGGGCGCCGAGATCGACGACGAGGCGCGCGCGCGTGACCGCCGTCGTCGACCCCCGCGCCGCCGCCGGCGCCGCGCTCCGCCCGCCGCGCGCGAGCAGCGCAAGAAGCGCAACTGCTCGCCGTACGTCCTGCTCGCTGCCCGGCGATGCTCTGGCTCGTCGTCTTCTTCCTGGTCCCGATCTTCACCTCGGTCTCCGCCTCGGTGCAGACCGGCAGCCTGGACCAGGGCTTCCGCTGACCTGGCACTGGGCGAACTACTCGGACGCGTTCAGCGCAGTACAGCACCGAGTTCGTGCACTCGCTGCATCTACTCGGTCGCTGTGCACGGTGCTTTGCCTGGCTGCTCGGCTACCCGCTGGCCTACTTCATCGCCTTCAGCGGCGGCCGGTGGAAGAACCTGCTGATGGCGCTGGTGATCGCGCCCTCCTTCACCAGCTTCCTGATCCGCACCATCGCCTGGAAGACGATCCTGGCCGACAACGGCACCGTGGTCCGGGTGCCTGAACGACCTCAAGTCCTGACCAACCTGCTCGGCGCTCGGCCTGACCACCGGCAACCACGTGCTCGCCAGCCCGTTCGCGGTGGTCTGCGGCATGGTCTACAACTTCCTGCCGTTCACCATGCTGCCGCTCTACACCTCGCTGGAGAAGATCGACCCGCGGCTGCACGAGGCCGGCCGCGACCTCTACTGCTCGGCGCTACCGGACCTGGCGCTACGTCACCTGCCGCTGTCCCTGCCGGGCGTGATCGCGCGGCACCCTGCTGACCTTCATCCCGGCCGTCGGCGACTACATCAACGCCCAATGCTCGGCAGCCCGAACACCAGGTGATCGGCCAGGTGATCGAGAACGAGTCCTGCGCGACTCCGTTCGGCTACCCGATCGCCTCCGCGATGTCGGCGTGATCCTGATGCCGGCACCCTGCTCATCGTGATGAGCTACGTCAAGCAAGGCCGGAACGGAGGACCTGCTCTGATGTCCAAGGCCCTCGACTGGATCAAGGCGCACCGTCTGCTCGTCCGTCACGATCCTGATCTTCGTCTTCCTGCTCGCGCCGAACGTGGTCATGCTGGTCGTTCTCGTTCAACCAGCCGGCCGGCAAGTACAACTTCGTCTGGAACAGGTTCTCCACGACGCCTGGCAGCACCCGTGCGCCAGCTCGCGACATGTGCACCCCGATCGAGCTGTCGCTGCAGATCGGCGTCATCGCGACGATCGGCGCGACGGTCGCTCGGCACGATGGTCGCCTTCGCGATGGTGCGCCACCGCTTCAAGGCCCGCTCCGCGTCAACGCGCTGCTGTTCCTGCCGATGGCCGCGCCCGAGGTCATCATGGGCGTCACGCTGATGACGCTTTCTTCAACACCATCGGCAGCGGCTCGCTCGGCTTCTGGACCATCGTCATCGCGCACGTCATGTTCTCGCTGAGCTACGTGGTCGTGACCGTCAAGTCCCGGCTGGCGGGCATGGACCCGACGCTGGAGAAGGCGGCGCAGGACCTGTACGCGACGCCGCCGCAGACCTTCATGGGGTCACCCTGCCCGCTGGTGGCGCCCGGCATCGCTGGCCGCCGCGCTGCTCTCCTTCGCGCTGTCGGTCGACGACTACATCATCACGTACTGACGGCGGGCAACGAGGTGACCTTCCCGATGTACGTCTACGCGCTCGTTCAGCGCTCCGTCCCGGCGCAGATCGACGTGCATCGGTTCGACGATGCTGATTGATCACGCTGGCCGGATCGCCGTCTCGCAGACCTCAGCCGTGCACGGAGCACCGGCCGCTGACCGGGCGCCGAGGGAGTTGGAAAGGCATGCTAATGGATGTACCGCCGCTCGCTCACTCGCTGACGCGCGCCCGCACTCGTACTGGCTGGACGACCCTGGCCGTCCGGAGGCGTGCCCGGCGCTGGTCGGGGACGATCCGTGCGACCTGCTGGTGGTCGGCGGCGGCTACAGCGGGCTGTGGACCGCGCTGATCGCCAAGGAGCGCGATCCCGGCCGCGACGTCGTGCTGGTGGAGGGACGCGGATCGGCTGGGCCGCCTCCGGGCGCAACGGCGGCTTCTGCGCCGCCTCCCTCACCCACGGCCTGGCTAACGGCCTCGAGCGCTTCCCGGCGAATGGGCACTCTGGTCCGGCTGGGCGGCAGAACCTCGACGCGATCGAGGCGGCGGTCCAGGGTACGGGATCGACTGCGACTTCGAGCGCACCGGCAGCTGAACGTGGCCACCGCCGAGTGGCAGGCAAACGACCTGCGCGAATACGCGGCCGTGGCCGGCGAATACGGCGAGCGGGTCGAGTTCCTCGAACGCCGCCGCGGTCACGCGCCGAGGTGAACTCGCCGACCTATCTCGCGG
>CAVUUH010000035.1:0-94245 GCA_963744545.1 uncultured delta proteobacterium | reverse complement strand
TCAGCTCGGCCTGTTCTCGCCCCGCGAGGAACGCATCGTCGACGAACTCCGCGCACTAGACATCGAGCGAATGACTCCAATGGACGCGTTAAACGCCCTCGCCCGTTTGTCCGCCCGCCTGAAGCAGAAATAAGGGGCTAATCACGAAGTACAGTCGAGTTTTTGCGCGCGATCTTTTTCCCCTCTCCCGTTGGGAGAGGATTTAAGGTGAGGGACCTTGTTCAGCGCGCGCTTCGCGCGCGATTCAAAGTTTCTGTTCTTTCCGTGCCTTGTCTTTCGTTCCGGAACTGCAACATTCCTAACGATGCCTTCCTCCGAAGCATCTCACGAGACCGCTCGCAGATTGCGCCGGAGCAAACTCCCGCGGAGCAAATTCTTTGGCGGCATCTGCGAGGCAGCCATGTGCGGCGTGAAGTTCCGCCGCCAACATCCGATTGGCCCGTACTTCGTGGATTTCTTTCAATTGAGAGAAATCTGATCATAGAGGTCGATGGAGGACAGCATGCCGAGCAATCCGCCGATGACGAGGCTAGGAGCTCGTTTCTCCGATCGCAGGTATTGGTCCTGCGCTTCTGGAATCAGCGAGTGCTGGCAAACACGAACGAAGTGCTCGACGAAATCGAAAACGTCCTGAATTCAGAATTCACGAAATCTTGAATCGCGCGCGAACAGAATCGCGCGCTGAATAAGGTCCCTCACCTTAAATCCTCTCCCTTCGGGAGAGGGGAAGACGTGCCCGTTCCAAGCGTCGCAATCGCCCAAACCGGCAGCTATCCTTGGGTGCTGTGGGTAGGTTGCGGGTGACGCGGAAATTGACGGCGTTGGCAGTCGCCATTGCCACGATTGGCGCGATGGTCGTTCCGGTGCGCGCCAATGTTCCCGCGTCGGTTCTGACCTCCGCAAGAATCGAGCATCGCGGGCCGACTCTTGAACTCCATTTCGGATTCAGCGGACCCGCTCCTCGGCTCGATCTCAGTACGCATGGCAGCGAAATCTGGATCGCACTCGGGCGCACACGCGTATCGCGATTCCGCCGCGCCCGTTGTTCGGCTCTGAAACGGCGCCAATCTCGAGCGTCCGCGCGATTCAGTCGGACACCAACTCGCGAATCGTGGTCGAGGTGATCGGCAAATCCGACTACGCGATCGCGCGGCTCCGCGACAGAAACGAAATAGTTTTGCGGGTCGCAACAACCGGCGCCGATCCGAATATCGCCGCACCGATTATCGTTCACAACTCGCCGCGGCGCCCTGCCCCATCCGTCGCGCGTCCTGTCGCATTCGCGGCAGCGGAAAATCCGCGTCCTGTTTCTCTCGCGCAGCCAGTCGCGGCACCCGCGCCCGTCGCCTTGAACGAGGACAATCGTCAGGCGGGTCATTTTGTGATGATCGATCCGGGTCATGGCGGCTACGATCCCGGCACCGAGTCGTCGGCCGGTGTGATGGAGAAGGACCTCGCGCTCCAAATCGCGACGCGCCTGAAAGCCGCTCTGGAAGCCCGCGGTATCCGCGCCGAGCTCACGCGCTCGACTGACGTTTTCATCAGCCTCGCCGAGCGCACCCGAATCGCGAATAGCGCCGGCGCCGACCTGTTCGTCTCGATCCACCTCAACTCGAGTCCGAACACCGACACCACGGGAATCGAAGTCTATTACCTGAACAACACTACTGATCGCGCGACGATTCGGCTGGCGCGGATGGAGAACGGCGGCGCGGACGGCTATGGCACCTCGAACGACTCCAACTTAAACTACATACTGACCGACCTGCGTCAGAACTATAAGGCGATAGAAGCGGCCTCTCTGGCCAGGATGATCGACGCGCAGACGGTCGCCGATCTCGATAGCGGACTTGGGCTGAACGTGAACGCGCTCGGAGCGAAGATGGGACCATTTTACGTGCTGGTCGGCGCGCATATGCCGGCCGTGCTGGTCGAGTGCGGCTTCATGTCGAATGCCGCCGAAGCCGCGCGGCTGGCGTCGCCGCAATACCAGGACGTGCTGGCGGGCGCGACGGCCACGGCAGTGGTGCATTACTTCAACGGCGATCTCGCGGCGGGAGATTTGTGAGCCTCGTCACCGGCGCGAATCGCGTCGAGCCCGCCGCATCCGCGGTATCTTCGCCGCGCGGCGCGGACGCCCTGCTCGCGCAATTCGTCGCGAGCAAAACTCCCGGCGTCATTGCTCGCGCCTATCTCGAATCGGTCCGCGCGGAGCTGGCCGAGCGCCATTTCGCCGGCGCGAGCGGCAGCGAGATCACGACCGCGATGACGGCCGCGATGGACGATCTCCTGCGCGCGCTGTTCCGCTATGCGGACGCGGAGCACGGCAAGCGCGCTCCCAAGCTCAATCAGAAACTCGCGGTGGTCGCGCGTGGCGGCTACGGGCGGGGCGAGTTGAATCCGCAATCCGACGTCGACCTGCTGTTTCTGCACGACTATAAGCGCGGCCCATACGCGGAAATCGTCACCGAAATAATTTTGCACGCGCTGTGGGATGCGGGCCTGATCGTCGGGCACGCCGCCCGCACCGCCAAGGAAAGCGTGCGGCTCGCGAACGAAGACCTGAAGGAAAAAACCGCGATCCTCGACGCGCGCTTTTTGTGCGGCGACGAAAAACTTTACGCCGATCTGGACAAGCTGCTGATCGCCGAGGTCCTCAATCGCAACCAGGACAAGTTCTTCGCCACCAAGCTCGAGGAAAGCCGCAAACGCCACGCCCAGTACGGCGATTCGATCTACCTGCTCGAGCCTCAGATCAAGGAAGGCGAAGGCGGGCTGCGAGATCTTCACACCGCGATGTGGCTGGCGAAGGTCAAATACAAAGTTCATTCGCTCGAAGAGCTGGTGCAAAAGGCCGTCATCACCGAGCCCGAAGCGGCCGAGGTGATCGAGGCGCGCGATTTTCTCTGGCGCGTGCGCAACTCGCTCCATTTTCTGACCGGGCGCCATTTCGATCAGATCAGTTTCGAGATGCAGGAACGGATCGAGCCGATCTTCGGCCTCAAGCCCGAGGAAGGACAGGCGGCAGGCTCCGCCCTGATGCGCGCGTACTACCAGCATGCGTCGACGATCCATCGCTTTGCCGAAGGTCTGATCGCGCGCGTGACCGAGAACAGCGTGGGCGGAAGATTTTTTCACCGCACCCCGACCCGCAAGATTCGCCCCGGCGTAATCGTTCAGGGCAGTCTGCTGAGCGTCGTGCAGTCCGATTTTTTCCAGCGCGACCCGCTCAACCTGATTACGATCTATGCGGATTGCCAGGCGCAGAACGTGAGCCTTTCAGGCAGCACCTACCAGATGGTGCGCGACAATCTTGGCTGATCGACGAAAGCATGCGCAAAGATCCGCGCGTCGCCGAGGCGCTGATGACGATTCTGTCCGCGCGACAACGCGTCGCCGAAACGCTCGAGGCGATGCACCTGTCAGGCGTGCTCGGCGCGATCATTCCCGAGTTCGGCAATCTCTACGCGCGCGTTCTGCACGACCTCTACCATATCTATACAGTCGATCGTCATTCGCTGGTCGCGGTGCGCGAGCTCGAACGCCTGCGCACGGGAGAGTTCAAGGATTCCACTCCGCTGCTAACCGAAGTTGCGCGCGAGCTCGACTCATTTGCCGCTGGTGTTCCTCGCGCTGCTGCTGCACGACATCGGCAAGGGCCACGGCCATGACCATCATGAGCGCGGCGCCAGCCTGACCGCGGAAGTGTCGCAGCGCCTTGGACTGAACAGCGAGGAAATCGATCTGGTCGTGTTCCTCGTGCGCAATCATTTGATGATGTCGCAGGTCGCGCAGAAGGGTGACCTTGACGATCAAACCACCGTCGCGGAATTTGCGCGTACCGTCGGATCGATCGATCGCCTGAAGGCACTTTACCTGCTGACTTATGCCGACATGCGCGCGGTCGCGCCGAAGGTCTACAACAACTGGCGCGACATGTTGCTGAGCGATCTCTACCTGCGCGCGCTCAAAGTGCTCGAGCAAGGCGATCGCGAGGCCGCCGATCCTGCGCGCCGTCTCGCGACCGTCAAGGCCGCCGTCCGTGAGTCCCTGCTCGCCGCGTCGGCTCCTGAAGCCGACGTCGCCGCTTTCCTCGCCGAGATGCCCGATCGCTACTTTTTCACCGTGCCGGAGGACGACATCCCGCTGCACTTCGATCTGATGCGATCGCTCGACGACCGCCCGCTGGTCTGCCGCATCCGGCATTTTCCCGAGCTCGAGTTCAGCGAGTTCATCGTCGTGACGCGCGACCGGCCGGGACTCTTCGCGATGATCGCGGGCGTTCTGACCGCCAACAATCTCAACATCCTGTCGGCTCGAATCACGACGCGCTCGAATGGTCTCGCGATGGACGTGTTTCGCGTGTCGCATCAGATGGGCGAGGCCTCGATGGCGCTGGAAGAGGACCGATGGCTGCGCGTCGAGCACGATCTCGAGCGCGTCATCACCGGCCAGCAGGATATCGCGGCGCTGGTTGCCGACGCGCATCACGTGCAGAGCGCCGGCCGCAAGTTCGTGCGCCACGTGCCGACCGAAGTGACGGTCGACAATCGCACCTCCGAGCAGTTCACCGTCATCGACGTGTTCACCCAGGACCGCGTCGGCCTGCTGTTTGCGATCACGCACACGCTCTTCCGGCTCGGCCTGCGGATTCACCTCGCGCGCATTTCGACCAACGCCGATCAGGCACTCGACGTGTTCTACGTGAGCGATCGCGAGGGCGGAAACAAAATCGAGGATCTCGATCGGATGCGTGAGTTGCGCGCCGCGTTGCTCGAAAAGGTCGTACAGAATCCGCGCGAGGGAGCACCGGCGTGAGCGCTGACAGCTGGGACGATCTGATCGATCGGCATTTGTCGCGCCAGGCGGTCGAGCGCGGCCTCAGCCGCCATTCGATGGAAGCGTACGCGCACGATCTCAGCCTCTTCCAATCGTGGTGCCGCGATTCCGGCCTCGAGCCCGCGCAACTCGACGCCGCCGCGCTGACTGCGTATCTCGAAGCGCTCGCGGACCAGGGTTTCGCCGTCAGCTCGCAACGCCGGCATCTCGCGAGCCTGCGCGGCCTCGCGCGCGAGTTGGTGGATGAGAAAATCCTCGAGCGCGATCCCGCGCCCGCCGTGAAATTGCGGCCGCATCCGCGCAAACTGCCTCGCACGCTCTCGCCCAGCGACATCGAGAACCTTATCGCCGCGATCGACGCGCACGATGCGCGCGGACTCCGCGATCGCGCGATGCTCGAGATGGTCTACGGATGCGGTCTGCGCGTCTCGGAGCTGGTCGGGCTGCAATTGAATCAGGTGAATCTCGCGGCCGGCGCGTCGTCGTGTTCGGCAAGGGCAGCAAGGAGCGGATGGTGCCGATGGGCGGTGCTGCGATTCGCGCGCTGAAGGCGTATCTCGATCGCCGCGACGAGATTCTCAATCCGCCGATCGACGACAAGTCATCGAAAAAAGAAAGTTCCGCGTCGCGTCTCCGCCGTATTCATCACGAGGCTCGGCCGCGCGATGACCCGACAGGGATTTTTCAAGGCGCTCAAAGGATGGGCCGCCAACGATCCGCGACTCGCATGGATCAGCCCGCATACGTTGCGGCACTGCTTCGCGACGCATCTGCTCGAGGGCGGCGCCGACTTGCGCGCCGTGCAGGAGATGCTCGGGCACAGCGACATCTCGACCACGCAAATTTACACTCATCTCTCGAAGAGCCACCTGCGCAAGGTGCATCGCACGTTTCATCCGCGAGCGACTCGCGCGAGCGCGGCGGAAGGTACGGACTGACTTGGACGATCTCAGCGGAACCATCGCGACTATCTGTATCGTCGCGCCTGCTGTCATGTTCGCGATCATCGCGCACGAGGTGATGCACGGCGTGGTCGCGCTGCGTCTTGGCGACGATACCGCACTGCGCGCGGGACGTCTCACGCTGAATCCGATTTCGCACATCGATCTCTTCGGGACGATTATCCTGCCGCTCGGACTGTATCTCTTCGGCCTGCCCGTGCTCGGCTACGCGAAGCCGGTGCCCGTTGATTTTCGCGTGCTGCGCGGCGGACGCACCGGGATGCTGAAAGTCGCGGCCGCCGGTCCGCTGACGAACTTCGTGCTCGCGATCCTGAGCGGACTTGCTCTGCGCATATTGCCGGCTTTCTTGCACGGCTCGCTTGGCACCACCGTCGTCGTGCCGCTGGCCCGGATGCTGCAAGCGTCGATGATCGTCAACGTCGAGCTGGGAGTCTTCAACCTGTTTCCGGTGCTGCCGCTGGACGGCGGGCGCGTGCTGTTCAGTCTCCTGCCGATCGCCGCCGCGCGCGCCTACGCACAGACCGAGCGCTACGGCTTCCTCATACTGATGGTGCTGCTGTATATGCATTGGCTGGATATCGCGATTTACCCGGTGATGAACCTGGCGTTCAACGCAATTACCTGGATGGTGCAACTGTGAGCAACGAAAACGAAGCCGGCACGCCGCCCAACCTCGGGGCCGACGGCGGCGTCCGCTTCCGGCTCCCGATTTACGAGGGCCCGCTCGACCTGCTGCTGCATCTGCTCAAGCGCGCCGAGCTCGACCCGCACGAAGTCACTGCCAGCGTTATCACCGAGCAGTACCTCGCGTGGCTCGAGCTGCTCGATCAGTTGAACCTCGACGTCGCCGGCGAGTACCTCGTGATGGCGGCGACGCTGCTGTTGATTAAGTCGTTCGCGATGCTGCCGCATCCGGAGCTTGCCGACACCGAAGAAGCCGAGGAGCTCAAGCGCGACCTGGTCGAGCGGCTGCTCGAATATCAGCGCTATCGCGAGGCGGCCGAAAAACTTTCCGAGCGTGCTCTGCTTGGCCGCGACGTTTTCACCACGCCCGGCGAGAGCGCGCCCGAAGACGCTAACGCCAAGCAGTACACCGTTTCGATTTTCGATCTGGTCGAGGCGATTGGCGCCGTGCTCAAGCGGGTCGCCGACAAGACGCCGCGCAAAATCGAGCTGCGCGACATCCCGGTGGCGGAATGTATCCCGCGAATCCTGCGCGCGCTGGAAGGCGCGGGACGAATCCCGTTCACTGCGCTATTCGAGGATGCGAACGATCGATCGCTTGTGATCGCGACTTTCATGGCGCTGCTCGAATTGATACGGCGGCGCGAGGTTCGCGCGTTTCAGGAAGTGCGCTTCGGCCCGATTTTTCTCGAGCGCGGCGCCGCGGCATGACGGAGGCTGAGTGGAAGAAGAGCGATTGAAATCAATTCTCGCGAGTTTGTTGTTCGCGGCCGGCGAGCCCGTCTCGATCGCGCGACTCGCCGCCGTCTTCGACGACATGCCCCGCGCGACCGTGCAAAAGGCGCTCGCCGAGATGGCCTCGCAGTACGCCGCCGAAAACCGCGGCATCGTCATCGACGAAGTTGCCGGCGGCTACCAGATGCGCACGCCCAAGGATCACGCCGGTTACGTTCGCAAGCTGCTCGCAGCGAGGCCTCCGCGACTCAGCCGTCCGCTGATGGAGACCGTCGCGATAATCGCGTATCGACAGCCGATCACGCGCCCGGAGATAGAACAGTTGCGCGGGGTCGACACGGGAGGCGTGCTCGAAACGCTGCTGGAAAAACGGCTGGTCAAAATTGCCGGCCGCAAGGAAGCGCCGGGACGTCCGATGGTCTACGAAACCACGCCTGAGTTCCTCGAGTTGTTCGGGCTTAAGGATATCGAAAGCCTGCCCGACCTCTCCGAGTTCCGAGAAATAGAGCGCGCCGTCGAGCAGGCGAACACCGGGCCGGTGGAAGGCATCGAAACGCATCCCGAGGATTCTGCCGAGACGGCAGAGCCGTCACCGCATGAGCCTGACGCGTCAGAGGCGCCAGCCGAGTCCGAGCCGGCGACACCCGACGACAACGACAACGAAAACGAAAACTCGCACTGACGTTCGTCCGCTCTCGACATTTGGAGAAAGAGATTGATGCGCCGATATGGACTGCTGATTCTTGTCGCGCTGACTGCGTTTGCGTTCGCGGGATCGTCGTTCGCTCAGCCGCAAACCGCGCCGGAGAATGACCCCCTTTACATGCGGGTCGTCGCAACGCCGTATCCGCCCGAAGCGCAAATCCTCGACGGCGCCGGTCATCGGCATTCGGCGTACGAATTGTACGTCACGAATTGGGGCAAGACGCCGCTGAAGATCACCAAGCTCGACGTGAACGGAAAGGACGACGAGAAAATTGTCGCGACTGTGTCCGCCAGCGGCAAGCAACTGGCCGCGATGTTCGTGCCTGCCACTGGCGACGGCACCAAGCCTAACGATCCCGCCCTGAAGCCGGGCGAGACCGGAGTCTTCTTCATCTTTGTCGATTGGCTTCCCGGCCAGGACGATCCCGACACGTTCGACACTGCGATTACGATCGAGCAACACGGCGAGCGCAGCGGTTCAGGAACGATTCACACCGCCAGCGCTCGACATAAACCAGGACGATCCGATCGTGATTCGCTCACCGCTGAGCGGCAAAAATTGGCTCGCGGCTAACGGGCCTTCGAACACGTCGCCGCATCGACGAGCGATGCTTCCGATTAACGGGCAGCCGCATATCGGCCAGCGCTATGCGATCGATTGGATTCAACTCGGCGACGATGGCAAGTCGTTCACCGGCGACGAGCACGACAACAAGAGCTATCACGCATGGGATCAGGAGATTCATGCGGTCGCCGACGGCAAGATCGTCGAGGTGAAGGACGGCATTCCGGAGAACATCCCGAACAGCGGCAAGCTCGCGGTGCAGATGACCTACGACACGCTCGCGGGGAATCACATCATCCAGCAGCTGAGCGAAGGACACTACGCCGCATACGCGCATCTGCGGCCCGGCTCGATCAAAGTGAAGGTGGGCGACACGGTTCACGCCGGCGACGTGCTCGCGCATCTCGGCAACACCGGCAATTCATCGGAGCCGCACTTGCACTTCCAGGTATGCGACGCGCCATCGTTCCCGGCCTCGGAGGGCCTGCCGTTTGCGATCGATCAGTACACTTACGATGACTACAAGATCGACAAATCACCGACGCCGGCGCTGACCGTCAAGTCGTCGCATCCGATGACGAAACAGGAGCCGATGGAAGACGAACTCGATTCGTTCTAGCCAAAGTTCGCCGACAGACGACAGGAGATGACGATGGAAGACGTCAACGGAAGGACAGCCTTCATAACCGGAGGAGCGCGCGGGATTGGTCTGGGTATCGGTCGCGCATTTGCTCGCGCAGGGGTGAAGCTCGCGATTGCGGATATCGATCCCGATTCGCTCGCGGCGGCGAAGTCTGAACTGGCGAAACTCACCGCGGTCGAGACATTTAACCTCGACGTGCGAGACCGCGAGGCCTATGCCCGCGTCGCCGACGAGGCCGAGGCGCGCCTGGGCGCCGTCTCAATCCTGTGCAACAACGCGGGAGTAGCCGCTGCGACCCGTCTCACCTACGAATTTTGGGATTGGATGCTGGGAATCAATCTGAACGGCGTGTTCAACGGGATACAGACGTTCGTGCCGCGGATGCTCGAGCGAGGCGGCGGCGGGCATATCGTCAACACGGCGTCGGGCGCGGGACTTGTAGCGGAAGGCAGCGGCCTCATGTACACCACGTCGAAATTCGCAGTGGTCGGCATGTCTGAATCCTTGCGGCGAGAACTCGAGCCTAAGCAAATTGGAGTGACTGTCCTATGCCCGGGTCCTGTCGGGACCAACATCGTCGGGAACAGCCGCATCACGCAGCCAGCCGCGCGGAACGCGGAAGAGCGCAAAGCCTGGGACGCGATAACCGAGCAAGTCACCGCTCAACTGGCGCGCGGTGTTACTCCCGACGAAGTCGGCGAGATGGTTCTGGCGGCAGTGAAGGAGAACCGGCTCTACATCCACACCGATCGCGTGATGGAGAAATATATCAAGGCACGAACCAAGGCCCTGCTCGACGCGCTGCCGCCGGCCAAATAGTCGAGCAATTATTCTAGACGCCGGTATCTTCGAATACTCCGGTCTCCGGCGTGTAGTTCTCGAAGCGGGTGTAGTTGCTGATGTAGGTCAGCTTTGCGGTGTCGGTCGGGCCGTTACGCTGCTTGGCGACGATTATCTCGGCGACGCCCGGCTCCTTGCTCTCCTTGCCCTTGTACATTTCCTCGCGGTAGATGAACGCGATCACGTCGGCGTCCTGCTCGATCGCGCCCGACTCGCGCAAGTCGGCCAGCATCGGACGCCGATTCTCGCGCGACTCGACCTGCCGATTGAGCTGCGACAGCGCGATCACCGGGACCTTCAGCTCTTTCGCCAGCGCCTTGAGCGAGCGCGAAATTTCCGCGATTTCCTTTTCGCGCGACTCGCCCGGCCGCGCCGATCTCATCAGTTGCAGGTAGTCGACTACGATCAGACCCAGGTTCTTGGCGCGCTCGCGCTTGAGCCGCCGGCATTTCGCCTTGAGCGTGATCGACGTCGTGTCCGACGAGTCATCTATGTAGATGTTCGACTCCGACAGCCGCGCCGCCGCCTGCGCCAGCTTGGGAAAATCGCGCTCACCCAAAAATCCTTGCCGCGCACGAGCGCTGTCCACCCGCGCCTCGGCGCAAAGCATGCGCAGCACGAGCTGCTCCTTCGACATTTCCAACGAAAAAAACGCGACGCCCATCGGGGGGTCCGCGTCCATCGCGGCATAGGCTGCAATATTCAGCGCGAGTGCGGTTTTGCCCATGCTGGGACGGGCCGCGATGATCACCAGGTCCGACGGCTGAAAGCCCGCCGTGATTCGATCGAGATCGATGAATCCGCTCGGCACGCCGGTGATCATCTCGCGGTTTTCGTACAGCCGCTCGAGGATCTTCAGCGACTCGCGCGTCAGCTCCGGCATCGTGTGGAACGACGGCTTGATCCGCTTCTCGGAAATCTCGAAGATGCGATGCTCGGCTTCGTCCAGGAAGCCGTCCACGTCCGCCGGCGCCTCGTACGACGAGCTCGCGATGTCAGTTGCGATCGAGCCGAGGCTGCGCAGAACAGCCTTGTCGTGGACGATTCGCGCGTAGTGCGCGACGTTCGCCGCGGTCGGCACGATAGACGCCAGCTCCGCGATGTAGGCAGGACCGCCTATCTGCTCGAGCACGCCGCGGGTGCGCAGCGCGTCGGTCAGCGTGATCGCATCGACCGGCTGGCTGTGATCGGTGAGCTCGGCCATCGCGCGGAAGATCTGCCGATGCGATTCGCGATAGAAATCGTCGTCCGAAAGAATTTCGAGCGAATGATTAATCGCGTCGTTGTCGAGCAGGATCGCGCCCAGCACCGACTGTTCTGCTTCGAGATTCTGCGGAGGAACGCGCTTTAGAATATCGTCTGACGACACCGCCACCTGCCCACTACCTCCTCAACCACCACGCGCTCGGAATTTCAGGAACGCAAATTATTTCCGATAGCTTCAAAGCATACAACTAGTACATCCGCCGCAAGCCAACGGTTGTCCACTCTGTCCACATTTGATGAACGAATAGGCTAACGCGATCGACGCCGCGGCGGACGATTAATCGCGAGCATCGGGGCCGTCGCGATGCCGAACATGAATCCTCCAACGTGCGCCCACCACGCCACGCCTCCCATCGCGCCCGCCCTGCCCCCTTCCTGGAGTCCCGCGTAAAGCTGGATGGCGAACCAGAACAGCAGGTAGATGAGCGCGGGAATCTCGATGAACTGGATGAAGATAAAAATCGGCAGGACCGTCAGGATGCGTCCGCGCGGATAGAAGATGAAGTACGCGCCGAGCACGCCGGCGATCGCGCCGCTCGCGCCGATGACCGGCACGTTCGATTCGGGCGCGATCCACACTGTCGCGAGGGCAGCGGCGATTCCCGCGGCGAAATAAAAAATCAGGTACCGAGCCGATCCCATCCGATACTCGACCGCCGCGCCGAAAATGAACAGGTAAAGCATGTTGCCCGCGATGTGCCAGAAACCGCCGTGGATGAACATCGACGTGACCAGCGTAATCAACGGCGCGAGCGCGTTCGGTGCAGGATGCAAATTGCTCGAGAGCGCCCGCGTCAGGGCGGCCGGTACCAGCGCGAATCGCTCGGCGAAAATTGCGAGACGCGGTCCGAGCGACAGTTCGTAGATGAACACCGCGATATTCGCGGCGATAAGTGCGAGGTTGATCGGCGTCAGGCGGCGCGGCGCAGCATTATCGCGAAGCGGGATCATCAGGAATTCAGTCCGGGCGCGCGGATTGATCGACCGGCCTAGCAATACTACCGGCGCGGAGCAGGCGGGCGCGAGACGGTGCACCTATCGCCAAGCTCGCCAGTCAAGTACAGGTCGTCGCATGATCCGGTCCTGAGCTTGCGATTTTCAGAAGACTCCGCGACACGTTTCAGAGCGAGATTCAGTTGACTGAATGTTAGTGTCAAACCACAGCTAGTTGATGTATATCTCATTGCGTGATCCCGTCGCGCCGAGCTGCCGGCGTCGTGATCGCGATCTGTGCCGCCTTATGCGCACTCGTCAGTCTCGCGAGCGCTCAGACGAATTCCTCGGCCACCAAAAACAAGCTCGCGGTTGGACTGTCGCCCAGAAAAATCAATTTCGGCAAGGTCCCGGCCGGAATTCAAAGCACTCCCCAAAACATCACACTCACCAACAGGGGCAGCGTGGAACTATCGACGCCTCTCGTGACCGTGACGGGCACCGGCTTCAGCCTCAAGTCGAACGGATGTATCAGCGCGATTCCTCCGGCGGGCAGCTGCCCGGTCTCGGTCACATTCACGCCGCCGGCGAGAGGCAAGTTCAAAAGCGGCTTGCTGAAATTCACCGACGCCGCGGAGGGAAGTCCTCAAAAGGTGAAGTTGATTGGGGTCGGATCAACGGCTCCATCGCCCACCGCGTCGCCTACTGCGACGTCCACCGCAACACCGACCTTCACTCCGACGACAACTGCGACCGGCACCGCCGACCCATCTGATACCGTCACTGCGACCGCGACCTCGACGTCAGGTTCAACCGCGAGCACGACCTCGACTCCCACCGCAATCTTCACGGCAACGTCGACGGCAACTTCAACTCAGTCCGTATCACCGACACCCACGACCACGGCCACCGCAACTCGAACCGCGAGCGCGACCAGGAGCGCGTCGCCCACCGCGTCGACGACTCCAACTGTCACGAGATCGGCGACCGCAACCGCGTCGATGACGACAACCGCGACCACGTCCGCAACTGCAACTTTGAGATCGAGCGCGACGCCAACAGCAACCGCCACCGCGACGCTAACCGCGACCTCAACCGCCTCGCCGACGCCGACCGCGACGTCTACTCCCATCTTCAATGTCGTCTTCGTCACTTCGTCGAGTTCCAACGGTGACCTCGGAGGGCAAGCGGGCGCCGACGCCGAATGCGCGAGCCTCGCAACCGCGGCAGGTCTGCCACCGGGAACCTACAAGGCATGGCTGTCGACTTCGGTTACTAACGCCATCGACAAATTAGGAAACGCGCGCGGCTTCGTCCGTCCAGACGGTCAACCCTTCGCCGACCAGGTTTCCGATATCAGCGCCGGCAATATTCTGAACCCTCTCACCCTGGACGAAGCCGGCGTCGACCTCGGCCATCAGAACGTCTGGACCGGCACCAACGACTCGGGGACGATAAACGGCTCCGTCACCTGCGGGGACTGGACGATAGGCACGGGAGCTTCGTTTGGCGAGCTCGGCGAGAGTGTCGGCGGCGCAGGCGCCTGGAGCGACGACGCCGAAGAAACCAGCTGCAACGTGTCCGCGCATTTCTATTGCTTCGACGTCAGTCACGTCACCGCCCTGACCGTGACTCCGGCATCGGGGCGAATCGCTTTCGTGTCCAAGGGATCATTCTCCACCATGCTCGGCCTCTCCGGCGCCGACACGCTTTGCCAAAACGAGGCGACGGCCGGTCGTCTGTCGAATCCCACGCAATTTCTCGCGATGCTCTCGACCTCGATCGCCTCGCCCGCATCGCGCTTCGACCTGTCCGCGATGTCGCCGCCTTACGTGCGGCCCGACGGCATCAAGATTGCCGACGCCCCAACCATCGCCGCCGGCTCGACGCTCGACAGCGGCATCTGGCAACACGCCGACGGCAGCTACGTCACCGAGTTCGCGGCCGCAGTGTGGACGGGTTCTTCTTCGCCCACCGTGGTCGGAACGCTCGCTACTACCTGCCAGGATTGGACTTCGCCCGGTGGAGCGGACACCGGCTCGCAGGCGGTGAGCAACGTCACGGACGCCTGGTGGAATACAAACTCGAGCACTTCATGCGGCGTCCCGCATACGATTTTCTGCCTCGAGCAATAGGCCGCGCGTAGCCTCCGAATCGATTCATACATTCGTGCTTGAGCCGGACCTCGATGTATGCGAGAAGGATCGACGGGTCGCTTATCTCCCTCAAACGCGATCCGCGATCGCGACCCGCTGATTCGCGGACGCGAATCTTCTAACGGAGGTTTCGTTTATGGAAGTAGTTTCGAGCGAAGTATCGATTCGCACCGGCGCCGAAAAGATGCCCGCGCATCTCGCACGACCGGCGTCCGGTGGTCCCTATCCAGCGATTGTGGTCGTGATGGAAGCGTTCGGCCTCAACGATCAGATCAAGCGCATCACCAATCAATTCGCATCCGAAGGTTTCGTCGCCATCTCTCCCAATCTTTATTTTCGGCAACCCAACAACGTCGTCGGGTACAACGATCTGCCGGGCGCCTTTCGCCTGATGGGCTCGGTCAGCGACGATCAGATCGTCGCCGATATGGGCGCGACGATCGATCATCTGAAATCAATAAAGGAAGCAAAGCCCGCCGTCGGTACCACGGGATTCTGCATGGGTGGACGCGTCGCCTTCCTGACTGCGTGCCGCAACCCCGCTGTCAGAGCCACCGCGCCGTACTATGGCGGCGGGATCGTCAAGTCGCGGCAGCCGGGAGTCAAGCCGCCGATCGAATACGTCGAGGGTCTCAAGGGCCCGGTGCTGGCGTTCTTCGGCGGCAAGGACGCGTTCATTCCGATCACCGAAGTGGACGAATTTCGCGACGCGCTGAAGAAAGCCGGCAAGCCGGCCGAGGTAGTTTTCTATCCCGATGCCGACCACGGCTTCATGTGCGACGATCGGCCGTCGTTCCATCCGGTGCATTCGAAAGAAGCGTGGGCAAGGACGATCGCGTTCTTCAAAGAGTACCTGGGCTGAAACTGCGTGGTTGTGTTTTCTTGAAATCGATACAGCGGGCCGGTCTGCGCCGGCCCGTTTTTTTCTTGCGCTCGCGATAGCCGTCATTGCTGGCAGCGGATGCTATTCCTCTGACTATCGCCGTTCGATGGCCGCGAACGTTTCACTGCTGTCCGATATGTCCGACAAGCTCGCCGACTACTGCCGCACTTTTTTCAAGCTTGACGATCGCCAACTGTCATCCGAGGAGATGGGTGAATTCTATTACGCCTTCAACAAGGCCAACGCGTTCTCGTCCTCAACTCCGCGCGAGGTTTCGCGCCCGTCGCATCGCGATTTCGTGAAGCTGCTGAACGCTTACGAGAAATTCGCGCACGCCGCCGACGAGTATCGTCTCAACGGCAAGCCCGACCCCGCGATACTCGCGTCATTGATGTCGCAACACGCCCAGGTCCGCCACTTCGCCGGCAAGGTCACCGAAGATCTGCGGAACGAACCCGACTGACGCTTAGCCCTTCCAGTGCTGACCGTACTTGTCCAGGTACGCGACCTCGCTCACCGGCCGGCGCTTGATCGGCCCGAACTTTCCCTGCGGATATCCGATCGGCATCAGCGCGTAGGTCATCACTTCCGGCGGCAGTCCCAGGATCTCTTTCACCTCGTCCTCGAAGAACGTGTGAATAGTAGTCAGGACAGTGCCGAGTCCCAGTCCGCGGCACGCAAGAATAATATTCTGCACGGCGGGATAGATACTCGAACCCGAGATTCGCGCCTGGCTCTTCATCGCCGCAGCCACTTCGGGCGGCAGCTTGGGCGGCGGGCCCGCCATCGGAACCTGCTTCAGGCACGCGAGCAGGAGCACGGGAGCATCGGCCATGTGATCGATCAGGTAGTACGCCGACGCCATGAGCTTTTTGTAAGTATCCTCGGTCATGTGCTCGGGCTTGACCCGGTCGGTGTAGAGCGCCTTCAGAATCGCGCCGCCCTTCTGGTACACGGCGCCAATCTTCTTGCGCTGCGCCGCATCCTTGATAACCACGAACTCCCAACTCTGTTGATTGCTGCCGGACGGCGCGCGAATCGCCGCATCGAGCACCTTGGTGATCACTTCATCGGGAACCGGATCCGGCTTGAAGCGCCGGAGCGATCGCGCCGAGTAAATTGCCTCGAAAAGTCCGATTTCCATAAGTCAGAACTCCCTCACACCGGGGTCCGATTCGTCTTCGCGGACTGCGGACCCATCAGCATCTTGTAGACTTTCTTCGCATCCTCGGGATCGCTCACCATCGGTCCCGGCTGATCGTGATGCCGCATCACCTTGTCTTCTTCGGTGAACGCGCGGACGGTGGTGCAATATTCAAGCAGCAGTCCGTTGGGATCGCGGAAGTAAATCGAGCGGCACCATTCATGGTCGACCACCGGCGTCACGTCGACGCCCTTGCCGATCAGTTGCTCGCGCTTGGCCTCGAGCTCTTTCACGTCGTCGCAATGGAACGCGAAATGGTAGAACGAGCCCGGCAATCCCTGCGCGCTGTTGATATCGGTCGCCCACTCTGTAGGCACGCCCGGCACTTTTTCCGGACACATGAATGCGACCAGGCTGCCGTCGCCGGTGTTGAGGAAGACGTGTTTGATCTTGCCCTCACCGCTGGTCTCGATGATATCCGCCCACGCGACTTCCCAGCCCAGTTTCGTGGTGTAGAACTCGACCGTGCGATCTATGTCGAGAGTTGCCAACCCCAGATGATGGACGCCCGTGCGTTTCATAGCCGCGCCTCCTATCCCGTCGACCATCTAATAACACGGGAAAATCGATAGTCCAAACCCTCCAGAACGATCGTTCAGGGCAGCTGTTCGATGATACTGCAATGAAGTGAATTATTCCTTACATTCGTTCCAGGCCTGCGACGGCAGGTTGTTATAGTTGAATCGAAGGCACGCCACCGAGCCGCAAGCTTTCACTAAATCCGCGGTAGGCGGCACATTGGCATTCTTCATCAGCCACAGATTGAGCTGACCAACCATCTGGGGCCCGAGCCCATTCAGCTCCGGCACAACTATAATGTAGAGTGCGTCCTCCTGCCGCCGCGCCGTCGACCATGTTCCCGGATGCGCGATCGAGGGAAACGCCTGCATCTTCCGATGAGTCGTCGGGCCCTCGACCACCTTCCAGTTGTTGGCGATCTCAACCGCCAGATGGCGCGGGAATTCTTCGATCAGGCCGCTGACATCGGTATCTCCCGGCGGCTCGACACCAACCGCACAAGCGCGCACCTCGCCCCAGTAACGATCGATCGCGTCGGCAACCGCCCTCTTCGACGCGTCGGTCTTATACTGCCCGTTGGTTTTGACGCGAATCCCGGTGGGCGTGACCATGTCTGCCGCGAACTGCGACGACGACAGCTCGAGCGGCTTCCCAATCTCAACCGCGGCGCCAGTGTTGTTCTCCGGGGAGGTCGATTGCGTCTCGCAACCGGCGATCGCATTCGACGCGACCATTGCGAGCACGACTATCGCTACGCGCCGAATCGCCACACGAAAACCTCCGCCCCGCTCCACCACCAATCGCACAACCAGCATCCGTTCAGACAACTCCCTTGCGCCTGTTGGACGTCATTGTGCACCGCCGGTCAAAGTCGGATCCATCACAACCCCGGCAAAGAGAAGCGTGTTGGATTCCTGTTCGGTAATCGCGAAGAAGAACGGATGATCCACGATCATCACAAACGGATGGGAATGTCGCGCCAATTCACCAACGAATGAGGTAGCCGCGGCGGCTTCGGTTCCCTCCTCGTCGACTTTCATCCACGTCTTGTGTTCAACGTCGCTGATGAACAGTGCTGTTCCGGAGTTGGATGGAGCGGAATTTGAGAAAAATCGGCGGCACTGCTGAACGCCAACCTAATTCCCATTTCCTTAAGAGTGTCATTAAGCTTTTTGCCATATGTCGTTTCGAATCTTGGCAGAACTATCTCTCCATATTTTGACGCAAATTGAGTTGTCCATCGCGCCCAATGCATTTCATCGAGTGAGACCAGAAAATCCGGCAATCCCGCCGTCTTGCGCGGTAGGAATACATACATCGCGTAGCGCTCCTCGTTACCATAGGGCAGCCGAATAGCCTGGAGGTTTTGATTCTCGAAGTAAGTTAAATCTCCCGATTGATCCATCATTGCGGCCTGCTGCGAATCGCCGCTCAAAAGATGAAAAGACCGCGGCCGCGTTCCAGCTATCATGAACGGAGACGACCACGCGCCTTTGAAATAGACCGCGTCGGTCAGTATCAGCCTGGTAGCAGGATCAATCTCCGCGACTATGGCGGGAATCCGGTGATGGGTATTTTTGTCGACCCAGGAGTTGATTTCCGCCACGGCGCCTTTCGGATCGCGGATGAAATCCAGGTTCGCAGCGCTGGCATCGTAGAAGGATTGGCATACCTTGCGAAAATCGGGGTTGATTGGAAAGTCCTTCTGTACCCAGAGCGCATTGGCAATCTCAGGCTGCGCCGCGGGATCCGCCTTTGCGAGGGCCAGCATCAGGCTGTGATTGGCGCGATTGATGTCGTCGTCGCTAAGCGATCCCAGACCGAGCGTTTTCGCCATCTCCGTTTTTGTACCGCCGGCCGCGCCGTTGTAAGCCATTGCGAACGCCATCGCGATGCCCAGCGGCGATATGATGGTATTTTGCTTTTGATCTTTGGCCAGTACCTTCAGCAGCCGAAAGCCGAAATCATCTGTCGCCGAAGATACTCGCCCGGTAACCGCCGGATTGCGCGCCGGGACCTCCGCGCGTGCCCATCTCGCGAGATCGGAAAAGATCGCAATCGATGCAAGCACCAGTGCGGCCCCTGCCAACTTGCGGATGTAACCCGTCACTCCCATCTTAAACTATGATCGCGGTTCCCTCTCCTTTCTTGCGTCGCGCAACCGCTCAGACAACTCCCGCGCGCTTCAGCGCTTCGAGCTCATCTGCGCCAATCCCGATCGACGCCAGCACTTCGGCGTTGTGCTCGCCTAGTTCTGGCGGGCGTCTCGTTGGCCTATCGCCTTCTGGCGCGGCGGACATCTTTATGGGTGTGCCGGCGACGCGGATTTTGCCGCGAGTTGGATAGTCACTTTCGATTAGCATCCGGCGATTTGCGATTTCAGGATCGGCGATCACTTCCTCGACCGTGCGCACTGGCGCACATGGGATTCCTGCCTCGATCAGGCCTTCAACCATCGCGTCGCGCGCCTGCGCGCTTGTCCATTCGGAGACGAGCGCGTCCAGTTCGTCGGCGATCCTCAGGCGCGCGCCGTGATTTTTGCATCGCGGGTCGTCGATTAATTCCTCGTGGCCCATTAATTTTGCCAGCGTGCGCCAATGTGCTTCCGTCAGGCAGAAGATCAGGATTTCGCCATCGCGCGCGGGATAGATGTTGGTCGGACACGCACCCCAATGACGATTCCCCAGCCGCTTGAACTTCATCCCTTGCAGCGCAGGCGCGACGGCGCTGGTCAACGCGGGAATCGCGACGTCGAGCATCGCGACTTCGACATGCTGCCCGCGGCCGGTTTTCCCGCGATGGATCAGCGCAGCCAGAATCCCGCTCACCAAATGGCTGCCGGTGCCCATGTCGATAAACGTGGCCGAGGTTTTCACCGGATGGTCAGGGAATCCGGTGACACTGATGAAGCCCGAGGACGCCTGGATCGTGTTGTCCATCGAGCCAAGCTTGGCGTAGCGGCTGTCGGATCCGTAGCCCTTGCCCGAAGCGTAAATCAGTCGCGGGAACCGATCGGCGATCTGACTGTAAGCGAGCCCGAACGACTCCATCACGCCGTCGAGATAATTTTCGACCAGCACGTCGGCGTCCTCGAGCAGCTTGAGCACGATTTCCTGCCCACGGGGCTTCTTCAGATTGATCGTCACCGAGCGCTTGTTCGCGTTGAGCATGAGGAACGAGTAGCCGGCGCCGCCGGGAGGCAACTCGGGACGGCGCAGCACTTCGCCGGTCACTGGAGGCTCGATCTTGATGATGTCGGCGCCCATCGCGGCCAGTTGCAGCGTGCAGTACGGCGCCGCATAAACCTGTCCGAGATCGATCACGCGGATTCCATCGAGCGGCAGACTCATCGTTGCAACCTCATCGCAACAGCGACCGCGCGATCACCATCCGATGCACCTCGCTGGGACCTTCGCCGATTCGACGGATGCGCGCCTCGCGATACCATCGCTCGATCGGAAACTCCTTGCTGACGCCGTAGCCGCCGTGAATCTGCACCGCGCGATCGACCACGCGACCGAGCACCTCGCTCGAATAGAGCTTGGCGATCGACGCCTCGGTGCGAAAGTCCTCGCCGCGGTCGGCCTTCCACGCGCCCTCCCACGTCAGCCATCGCGCGGCGCGCAGCTCGACCTCCGAATCCGCGAGCATCCACTGAATCGCCTGCCGCTTCGAGAGCAACTCGCCGAACGTACTGCGCTGCTTGGCGTGATTGATAGCCATCCTGAGCGCAGTGACACCCACGCCGACGTTGCATGCCGAGTAGGGAAAGCGCAGCCGTGTCAGCAGATCGAGACATAGGTTCAGGCCCTCGCCCTCAGGGCCGAGGCGTTGCTCGATTGGGACGACGCAATCTTCGAAATGCACTTCGTTCGGGAGCGCCGACGTGCGCAGCGTTCGAAACGGCCGCGCCGTGAATCCCGGCGTCCCCTTCTTGATAATGAAGCAGGTGATTCCTTTGCGCCCCGCCTTGGCGTCGGTGCGGGTGAAGACGACGCCCCACTCCGCTTCATGCGCGTGCGAAATAAAAATCTTGGTGCCGTTGAGGACGTAGGTGTCTCCCTGGCGGACCGCCTTGCACTGGATCGCGCCGGCAGGATCGGAACCGCCCGACGGCTCAGTGATCGCGAAGAACGTATGCCAAGCATTCTTGATGGTGCCGCCGGCGTACGCGCGCTTCTGCTCCTCGGTGCCCGCGTAAATCACGGGCGGCGGCGTACGCCCGAAGACGCCGCATCCAGGGTTGTAGAGACCCATGCGATGCTGCGCCATTTCCTCGGTCAGCACGCACATGTCGAAGGTGCCCAGTCCGCCGCCGCCGTATTCGCGCGGCGCGCCCATGCACCACAGGCCGGCCGCCTGATTCTTGCGCGCGATTCGCCAGTAGTCGTCCTCGGGGATTTCGGCGGCGTCGGGATCGCATCGCGCTTCGATCGGAATAATTTCCTCGCGGATTATTTTCCCGACCTGATCGCGAAGTGCGCGCAGTTCCGGCGACAGTGCGAATCCGTTGTCAGCGTCCATCAGAATAATTCCTCCGCCGATTTCCCGTCTCCATCGATGCCGCGTTGAAGTCCGCTGATCCACATCTCGCGAATCCATTCGAGATCATACGCGCCCCAGGTTCCTTTGATTTCGGGATCGATCGCGCGAATGTGCGCGATTGCGTCGGTGACTCGCGTGATCGCGGCTGCGCCCCATATCTGGCGATGCACGCCCGTCTGCTGCAGCGCTCCGAGATAATCGGACAAGCCCGCGAGCACGTCGCTGCTGTAGCGCCAAAGTTCCTTCTCGGCGTCGGCGAGGCGAGTGTCGGCGCTTGACGCGATCTGATCGGCCGCCGCGATCGCCTCATTGAACGTCAGCGCAGCTTCCTGAAGTTCGCCGCGCTTGCGCGCAGCTTTGTCTGATGGCATCAGCGGGACCATCACGTCCGCATAGTCGAGGCACAGCTTTGAGGCGCGCTCGACGGCGCGATACGCGGCAGTCATCTCGAAGGAGCATTGCGGATGCCGGCCGCGAGCGGTGTCGAGCAAGGTTGCTTCGGGCTCGAAAGCTGGATTCACCGATGCGCGCACGAATGCCTCGAGATTCACCGGATACGCCATCACGCTGTAGGCGCCGAAGGTGAGGCACGAGATGCTCGTCAGTCCCAACCGCAGATAGGCGCGTAGATCACTTGCGACCACGGCGGGCGTCGCGAAACCAAGCCCGCCGAACAGGATCGCGTCAGCATAGTATTCGAAGATGTGGCCGCGTCCGTCGAAGATGTCGATATAGCGTTTCAGCGATTCGAAGTAGCGCGGATTGATCTCGCATGCGGGATCGTCGATCGCATGACTGTAGCATCGCTCGCGCGGCGCCCATTCGAACCACACGTTGTCGCGCGGCTTCAATCCGGCAAGCGGATCGATCGTGTCGTGATAGGCGAGGTAGGCGATTGGCGGCGCTTTCGAGTCGGCGGCGAGTTCAGCGGCGATTGCGTTGACGATTTGCATGTACTGAATCTGCGGTGGCAGCTCGCGGCATTGACCGCATCGGCACCACGCGCCGCGCCGTACATCGGCGCCCCAGATATGCAGCAACTCGTTCTCGGGATGATCGCGAACGTAGGCGAGCGCACCCGCGCGGACGAGCCCGACTGCGTCGGGATTGGAGACGCATAGATTGCCGCGCGCGGCGCGTACGCCGTCGTCGCCGGCCGGGAAGTACTCGGGATGATCGGCGAAGAGGTCGCGCGGCAGCAGGATTTGCAGGACGTGGCCACCGTACTCAACGCCGATCCCGTGCTGGCGAAGGAGCGGCGCAACCTCGTCGATCTTGAGACGCGTGTCGTGCGCATGGCGGATGTAGGAAAAGGCATTGATGCCTCGGCGCGCCATCCACGGGATGAATTCGCGGTCGTGACGTAGATGCAGTTCGAGGCGGTCCGGGATGCTGTAGTTCCAGGTCATGATGTCGGAGATGAAGGCGCGGCGCTTGAAGGCGGGAGTGACGCGCCATGGCTCGAGCGCGGCGAGGCGAGCCGAATCGATGTGCGGATATGCTGGCGTAATGCCTGGCGGGAACTGCGCGCCTAGCTTTTCGAGCAGATTCGATGACGCCTGGATCAGTCCGCGCTCGGTGCCAGCACGAATTACGATCGATTCAGCGCTGCGCGATACATCAAAGCTGTCGCCTTCGAGCGGTATTGTTGATGCGGGAATGGCCGTCGATTTGCCGAGGTCGATTCTGATTTCAGTTGGCGTCAACGACGCGTCGGCAGACGATCCGATTTCGCTCCCGAGCATCGCCGCAAGTCCGCTCGACAGATCGCGAGCAGCGAGCGTCGCAACTTCGCCGGCGGTGGCGCTGAAGCGTATTCGAGGCGCGGCTGAGCCTTCTTTACTCACTTTCGATTGAACTCCCGATGCGTTCGGTCGCCGTTTTGCGACGGTTCGGGAATGATAACATGAGCGTCGCGCTTTGGTAGCGCAGCGACGACGTCACCGCGGAATCAGACTCGGCGGACTTTTTTTGCCGGTGTTCTCTTCAAAGGATGCTGCGCGCGAAATGCTCGTGAGCTGACGGACGTCGCTGCGCTGCATCCTTCCAGAAAGACGTCCATCGCATTCATGAAACGCATTTCAAGAGAACCGGACCTGCCTCCCCACCATCCGCTAACCCAGTTGCCGGCAATAAGTATGAGCATCCCTTCCATCATTTCCGCGAGATCTATCGGCTTATGATCGGTGCGAATCTCGCCGCGCTTTTGGCCCTCGGCGAAGAGTCGTTCGTATTGCTTGTAGAGTTGAAGAGATCTCTCGCGCAGAACGCCCTTCGCCTCGGTCATCATCCTCGATTGCTTCGCAACGAGCGCATGAAACTCAGGGTCTGAATCCCACGAGGTCGCCCATTGGCGCATCAGGCTGCGAATACGGTCGAGCACGCTGCAATCGTGACGTTCGAGTTCGCGTTTCACCGACGCGATTGAGTACTCGAGCATCTCCACCGCGAAAGCCATTATCAGGGCATCCTTGGTGGGAAAGTAGTTGAAGAACGTGACCTCGCTGATACGCAGCCGCTCGACTATGTCGCGGACGCGAGTCTCTTCGTAACCGCGTTTTCGAAACAGCGCGGCCGCCGTATTCAGAATCGCGCGGCGCTGCTCGGCCTTCTTCTCCTCGCGCAAGCCCATCGTTCGGATCACATACACCCCGAGAATGGCGAAGGAAACGTCCGTCCGCCTCCTGCTCATTCCCTGACGTCTTGCTGATGTGCAGCGAACCTGCTGCATTGACTTAGTTGACCATATTTATTTAGTATACTTAATAATTATGGAAGAATCAAGCATACGTGGCTACGGCGTCGCGGCAGGACGCAATCGAGGCGATCCTGACGCATCGCCGGTTTCCGATCGTGGTCGCCTATCCTCTGGCGGCCGTCGGCGATGCTGCCCGGCGCTAACCGGCGGCTGGCAGCTCGACGATTATTTTCAGCGCGTTACCCTGCTCGGTCACGGCGATTCCAAACCGATTCACACCTTCGTCCAATACATCGATCGCGCGCACAACCTGAAGCAGATGGATTCCGGCACGCTGCCGTGGTGGGCTTCGCTGGACCTGCATCAGGCGTTTCTGCGCTACGCGAGCACGCTTACCATGATGCTCGATTATCGCCTCTGGCCGAACCATCCCGCCCTGATGCACCTGCACAGTCTGCTCTGGCTGTCGGCGGCGGTCCTGGTGGCAGCGCTTCTTTATCGCGAGGTGCTGGGCGCCACCTGGATTGCAGGGCTGGCGGCTCTGATGTACGCGATGGACGGCGCGCATGCTGTGCCGGCGGAATATCTGGCCAACCGCAACGCCTTGATTGCCTGCTGCTTTGGATTTCTGAGCTTGCTGGCGTTCGTTCGCTGGCGAAAGCTCGGGCACAGGCGGACTCGGTGGCTGAGCGTGTTGATGCTGGCGCTCTCGCTATCGGCCGGCGAGATGGGCCTGGCTACCGCGGCGTACCTGTTCTCCTACGCACTGACCGTCGACCGCGACGGTATTCGAGCGAGGCTCATGCGGCTCCTGCCTCATGGCGGAGTGCTAGTGGCGTGGGCATTGATCTACAAGCTTGGCAATTTCGGTTCGCAGGGATCGGGCTTTTATCTGGACCCGCTTCATAATCCGCTTGGCTTCGCCGTTTCATTTTGCCAGCGGGCTGCGTTCCTGCTGATGGGACAGTGGACGCCGATCCCTGCGGAGATGAGCATGGCCTACGCGCCCGGCACGTCGGCGGCCTTGCATATGAGCGTCTTCAGTTTCGCGATCGCCGCGTTCGTGACGGTTCTTTTTATCCCGTTGATCGTGCGCGACCGGGTGGCGCGGTTCTGGGGCCTTGGTGCGCTGCTTTCGTTGATACCGATTGGCGCCGTTGGTCCGGAGAATCGCCTGTTGGGTTTCGTAGGCCTGGGCTCGATGGCACTTCTCGCTCAACTGACGCAGGCCCTTTGCGCAGGCTCTTACGTCGCGCCCCGTGTCTGGACGGGATTTGCGTGGGCCGCAACTCTGATCCTCCTTCTAATTCATTTGATCGCGGCTCCGTTACTCGGGATCGCCCGGATCGATTTTCAGGCGAACGTCAGTTCCAGGATGGAGCGTGCGATGGAAAGTGTTCCAAGTGATCCGCGAATCGCATCCCAGGACCTGGTGCTGATTAACCCACCCGACCACATCTACCTCGTCACCGCAATTTGGGCCGTGAAACATCTGGAGAACCTGCCGATGCCGCGACACCTGCGCGCGCTCTCTTCGGGAGGTCCGCTCGAGGTCACGCGCGTCGGGCCTCGGTCGCTGCGAGTACGTTTCCTCGGTGGATTCTTTCCGACTGCGTTCAGTCGTTTTGTGCGCAGTCAAAATGATCGCTTTTCGCCGGGCCAGCACTTCGAACTGCCGGGTCTCTCGATCGTCGTCGAGTCGCTCGATGCGCAAGGTGACCCCGAGCGGGTGCTGTACGAGTTTCCGGTGCCGCTCGAAGATTCCTCTCTGCGCTGGATGCGCTGGCAGGATGGCGCATATGTCCCGTGGAGTCCGCCGGCGCTCGGCCATACAGAGAAGCTGCCGGCAGAAAGTGGAATTTTCGGCTGA
This sequence comes from uncultured delta proteobacterium, assembly GCA_963744545.1. Lineage (GTDB taxonomy): Bacteria > Desulfobacterota > Binatia > Binatales > Binataceae > Binatus. The sequence goes on along the minus strand of CAVUUH010000035.1, from coordinate 68,198 downwards.
GCGGCGGCGTCCACTCGTCGTTTTTCCCGCGGATGGAGAATGATAAGATGAGCGTCGCGCTTTGGTAGCGCAGCCTCGTCCCAATCGAAACCGCGACAGGTCCGATCCGCACAATGCCGAGCCCCAATGAAATTCTCGCCGAACTAAAGAAAGTAAAATACCCCGGCTTCACCCGCGACATCGTGTCGTTCGGTATCATCAAGGATATCGAAGTAGCGTACGCAGGCGTGACCGTGTCACTCACGATGGCGTCGGCGAAACCCGAAGTCGTCGAGAAAATCGTGGCTGACGTGAAAGCGACGGTCGCGGCGATGGCTGGTGTGCCTGCCGTAAACGTACAGCTCGAGCAGCCTGCGGCAACTGCGCCGCGCGCGGCGGCCGGCGTCGCGCAGCCGCGCAATATCGCGGGCGTCAAGCACATCGTCGCGGTAGCCAGCGGCAAGGGCGGAGTCGGGAAGTCGACGGTCGCGGTGAATCTCGCGCTCGCGATGCGTGCGCTCGGATGGCGCGTCGGCCTGATGGACGCCGATGTCTACGGGCCGAGCGTCGCAATGATGGTCGGGGTCGAGAAGGCGGTGACACTCACGCCCGAGCGGCGCATCATCCCGCTCGAGCGATATGGGATTCGCTACATCTCGATGGCGCTGTTCATCAATGACGAGACTGCGGTCATCTGGCGCGGGCCGATGGTTACCAAGCTCGAGACGGAATTTCTGTTCAACGTAGAATGGGGCGAGTTGGACTGCCTGGTGCTCGACCTGCCGCCCGGCACGGGAGACGCGCAACTGACTATCACGCAGCGGGTGGCGCTCGACGGCGGCGTGATCGTGACGACGCCACAGGAGATCGCGCTGCTCGACGTCAAGCGCGGCGTCGCGATGTTCGAAGAGGTTCACGTGCCGGTGCTAGGCGTGGTCGAGAATATGAGCTATTACCTGTGCCGCAAGTGTAACCATCGCCACGAGATTTTCGCGCATGGCGGCGGCGCGCGGCTGGCCGAATCGCTCAAGGTGCCGTTCCTCGGCGAGCTGCCACTGGTCCGCGAGCTGCGCGAGGGCGCTGACAACGCGAGTCCGATCGTCGCGTCCAACCCGGCGCATCCGGTGAGCGCGGCGTTCAAGTCGATAGCGTCGAAAGTGATCGAAGGACTCGACCGGTCCGAAGCGCAGCACGCCTCTTAATTTTTTACGGGATGTCAGAACGCCCAAAGATTTCGCTGATCACGATCACTCGCGACGAAGAGGCGCTGATTGGGCAATGCCTCAAGAGCGCGTGGTTCTGCGACGAGAAAATCATCATCGACTCGTTCTCGACCGACAAGACTGTCGAGATTGCTCGCGGCCTCGGCGCCGACGTCACGCAACACGAGTTCACCAACTACGTGAAGCAGAAGCAGATGGCGCTCGATCGCGCGACCGGCGACTGGGTGCTGCTGATGGACGCCGACGAGCAGGCGACGCACGACCTAGGCGAGGAAATCCTCCGCGCGGTGTCGTCGCCGTTAGCCGTGGACGGCTACCGCATTCGGCGCATCCTCTACCACCTCGGCCATTACTATTCGCATGCGATTTACCCCGACACACCGGTGCGCCTGTTCCGTCGCGAGCGCGGGCATGTCGGCGGGCGCGATCCGCATGACAAGGTCGTCGTCAACGGACTGATCGAGCGGCTGGACAAGCCGATTCTGCATTTCAGCTATCGCGACATTTCGGATCACGTCGCGACGATTAATCGGTTCAGCTCGCGCGCGGCGATGGAGCAGGAGCCGAACGCCTTCACGCCGTTCAAGATGATCGCGAACCCGGCGTGGCGATTTTTCAATTTTTATATTATCCGCGGCGGCTTCCGTGACGGCGGACGCGGACTGTACGCCGCGATGACGGCCGCCTTTTATGTGTTCCTGAAATACGCGAAGCTCTACGAGCGCCGCCTGAAATCGCGCACCGGAATTTAAGCTCGGTCGAAAACAGTGGCGCTGACCACTTCTATCGCGCCGCAGACCTGATAATTTAGCGACTGCCCATGAAACGACTGTTGTCCTACGCGCGACGCTACTGGTTGCGTTACGTATTCGGTATCGCTTGCACCTTCGCGAACGCCACGCTCGCGGCAATCATTCCGCTGTTTATCCGCGACGCGATCAACGCGACCGAGAAGCATCGGCCCGACCTCGTCGCGCACTACGCGCAGTTGATGATCCTCTTCGCGCTGACGCTCGGCACGGTGCGTTGGTTCTCGCGCTTCGTCATCTTCAACATTGGTCGCGATATCGAATACGACTTGCGCAACGATCTGTTCGAGCATCTGACCACGCTCGGCACCGACTTTTACATGAAACTCAAGACCGGTGACCTGATGTCGCGCATGATAAACGACCTGACCGCGGTCCGCATGATGGTCGGGATGTTCGTATTGTCGGTCTCGAATACCCCGTTGATGTACTGCCTCGCGTTGGGCTTCATGAGTTCGCTCAACCGGCGCCTCACCCTGTTCGCGTTGCTTCCCTACATCGTTTTGTTCGGTGCCATCCGCTGGCTCATGCGCAAGATGATGATGCGGAGCCTCAGAGTGCAGGAGGGACTCGCCGCCATTGGCTCGAAGGTGCAGGAGAGCCTCGCCGGGATTCCGGTCGTGAAAGCCTACACGCTCGAGGAACACGAGGCCGGGCTGTTCCGCAAAATCAATGACTCCTACAACGAGCAGGGCCTCGCGCTCGCACGCACGCGCGGCGCGATGATGCCGATGATTCGCTGCGCAGCTGCGTCCGCGACGATGATCGTGCTGATTTACGGCGGCTCGCTCGTGATCAACGGGAAAATGTCGCTCGGCTCGCTGGTCGCATTTCTGAGCTACCTGGGGATGCTCGCGATGCCGACCATCCAGCTCGGATGGATGCTGTCGATCTATCAGCGCGGCAAGGCCTCGATGAAGCGCCTCGACGAAATATTCGATGCGCGCGGGGCCGACAGCGTCGCCGGCGAAGACCTCAAGCTCGAGATCAATGGCGCGGTCGAGTGGAAAGGCGTCTCGTTCAGCTACCTGGCCAACAACGGCAACGGAGCGAATGGGAAGATCCCGTACGCCCTCAAGAACATCAACGTCAAAGTTGGCGCGGGAGAAAAGCTCGCGATCGTCGGTCGCACCGGCTCTGGAAAATCTACGATGGTCAAGCTGCTCACGCGGCTGCTGGAGCCGACCGAAGGACGAATATTGCTCGACGGCCGTGACGTCGAGGAAATGCCGCTGCCAGCGCTGCGACGCACGGTGGGAATGGTTCCGCAGGAGCCGACGCTGTTTACCGACACGCTCGCGCGCAATGTCGCATTCGGCAAGACCGACGCGTCGCTCGACGACATCAAGAGCGCCGCGCGCATCGCGGGACTCGAACCGGACATTGCGGTGCTGCCGCATGGGCTCGACACTATAGTCGGCGAACGCGGAATGGCGCTGTCGGGCGGGCAGAAACAACGCGTCACGATTGCCCGGCTGCTTGCATACAATCCGGCGGTCGTCGTGCTGGACGACGCGCTGTCGAGCGTCGATACCGAAACCGAGAAGGCAGTGTTGGATAGTCTCGAGCAGAGTGTCGAGGGCCGCACTACCATCGTGGTGTCGCATCGCGCGTCGACGGTCCGCGACTCGGATCAGATCGTCGTGCTTGAAGACGGCGAGATCGCCGAACGCGGCACGCATGAGGAGTTGATGGGCCGGCGGGGAATTTATGCGGAGCTGTTCCATCGCCAATTGCTCGAAGAGGAATTGAGCCGTTACTGAAATGCAGGTCGTCGAGGAAAAGCCGCTCGCCAAAATCTACGACGCCGGACTCGTGCGTTGGGTGTGGCAGTTCATTCGCCCATACCAGGGATTGTTTTGGCTGGCGACGTTCCTGATGCCTCTCGACACCGGCTTCCTGCTCGCGCAGCCATACGTCATCAAGCTTACCGTCGACGAGTTTTTATCGGGCGCGCACGGAGCGCCGCCTCCCGCGTGGCTCGCCGTTTTGTTTCGCATGTCCGGCGGGCATGGCCTGTTCGTGATGGGCGCGCTGTATCTCCTTCTCGTGATCTGCGAATTCGCCGCGTTCTACGCGCAGTTCTATTTAATGATGATGGTCGCGCAGTTCAGCCTTTCCGATCTTCGGATGGCGCTGTTCCGCAAGGTCGAGCGTTTGCCGATGTCGTTCTTCGATCGTACGCCGGTCGGCAGGCTGGTCAGCCGAATGACCACCGACATCGACTCGATCAACGACATGTTCTCGGCCGGTTCGCTGACGATATTCATCGACGCGATGACTCTGCTCGGCATTGTGACGATCATGTTCTCGTTGAGTCCGCGGCTGGCGCTGGCAGCTCTTTGCGCGATTCCGCCGCTGACCTTCGTAATTTATTTCCTGAGTTCCAGATCGCGCATCGTCTACGGCCAGATCCGCGATCGTCTCGCTGCGTTGAATTCATACCTGTCCGAATCGCTGGCCGGCATGATGATCGTCCAGCTCTTCACGCGCGAGCGCGAAAGCCGCCGCGAGTTCGACGCACTCAACCTGCGTTCGCGCAACGTGCAGATGATGGCCAACGTTTACGAGGCCGCCCAGTTTTCATCGGTCGAGGCGCTCAGTTCGATCACGGTCGCGGTGATTTTGTGGATCGGCGGCGGCAGCGTGATACGGCATCTGGTGACGGTGGGCACGCTGATCGCGTTTATACAGTACGCCCAGCAATTTTTTATGCCGTTGCGCGATATCTCCACCAAGTACAGCGCGCTCCAGTCGGCTCTAGCGGCGATCGAGAAGATTCACGCGTTGATGGAAGGCGAGCAGACGCTGCCATTGCCCGCGCAGCCGAAGCAGCCTGCGATATCGCGCGGGGCGATCGTTTTCGATCACGTCAACTTCGAGTATCGCCCCGGCGAACCGATTCTGAAGGACCTCAGCTTCACCGTCGCGGCGGGCCAAAAGATTGCGATCGTGGGGCCGACCGGTTCGGGCAAAACCACCATCATCAAGCTGCTGAATCGCTCGTACGACGTGACCAGCGGACGAATCCTGGTCGACGGCGTGGACGTACGCGAGTGGGATCTCGGCGCTCTTCGCCGCGAAATCGGCTACGTGCAACAAGACGTCTTCCTCTTCGCCGGTGACGTGATGGAGAACATCAGGCTGTCGCGAACCGACCTCAACGAATCGCAGGTGCGCGACGCGCTCCGGCGCGCGCAGGCCCTGCGCTTCGTCGAGCGGTTGCCGGGCGGACTTGCCGAGGAGATTCGCGAACGCGGAGCGAACCTGTCGGCGGGTCAGCGGCAACTGCTGTCGTTTGCGCGAGCGCTCGCTTACAATCCGCGAATCCTGGTGATGGATGAAGCGACCTCGAGCGTCGACAGCGAGACCGAGCGCCTGATTCAGCTTGCGCTCAACGAGTTGCTGGCGGAACGCACTGCGGTCGTGATCGCGCATCGGCTGTCGACTATCGAGCGCGCCGATCGAATCATGGTGTTGGGCGGCGGCATACTGCGCGAAAGCGGGACGCATGACGAGTTGCTCGCGCAGCGCGGACTTTACTACCGGCTATTCGAGTTGCAATACGCCGCGATGGCGAACAGCGACCGCCTCGTGGCGGGCTGACACCGTATTACCGAAAGTATCTGTGATGCACAGGCGGCCAGCACGCGCGCAATCACGAACGGCGTCTTTGCTCCGCCTTGCGCTGGTAATCTTTGCACCGATTCTGCTGAGCGGATGCTATTTCACGCGCGCCGCGTACGTGGAAGGCCGAATTCTGTGGAAGCGCAAGCCAATCGACGATGTGCTGGCGCGCAAAGATCTTTCGCCCGACATTCGCACCAAGCTGGAGACGGTGCTCGCGGTGCGCAAGTTCGCCGCCGATCAACTCGGCGAGAATGTCGGCGGTGCGTATGAAACTATTGCGCCCGTCGATCAAAGCGCGATCGTCTACGTCGTGATGGCTGCTCCGCGCGATTCGCTGGAACCGTACACCTGGTGGTTCCCGATCGTCGGCCGCGTGCCGTATCGCGGCTATTTCGACCAAAACGACGCGCTGGCCGAAGCGGGGTCACTCGAAGCGCAGGGGCTCGACACGATGGTGCGGCCTTCGATTGCTTTCTCGAGCCTGGGATTTTTCGACGACCCGCTCCTGACGAATCTGCTCAAGCTGGACCGCGTCGAGCTGGCGGGCGTGCTGATACACGAGCTCTTCCATCGCACCTACTACCTCGCGAGCGACGCGATGTTCGACGAATCGGCGGCCAACTTTGTCGGCAGCTCGGGCGCGGTCGCATTTTTTGCGGCGACCGACGGCGAGTCGGCGCCGTCCACGATTGCGGCCCGAGGCATCCTGGACAGCGACATGAAATTCGCGCGCTTTCTGCTACAGGAGCAGGCGCGTCTGCTCGACATCTATACGGCGAACCTTCCGAAGGATGAGCTCGACAAGCGGCGCGAGGCAGCCTTCGCGGCGATCAAGGCGGACTACGCCACGCTTGAACCAACGCTATCGGGGCTCGAGCGCTTCGACCTCGACAAGCAGCCGCTGAACAACGCGGTGCTGGTGAACTATCTGATCTATTTTCATCAGCTGGACAACTTCGCGGCGCTCAATCGGATGAATCACGGCGACCTGCGCGCGACCATCGCGCAGATAATTTCGATCGCGAAGGCGCATCCCGAGGATCCTTTCTACGCGATCTCGCAGGCGGTTCGAGGCGCCCCCACGAGTGCTGATGGCAGTCAGGCGCTCAGCGCGGCAACGATCGCGCGCGACAGTTCCGCTTCATCGCCGCCGAAGAAGTGATCGGCGTCGGCGATAATCTCGAGTCGCGCCGAGTCGCCGATTTTCGACTTGAGCGATTGCAGCCCCGCGACTGGCGAATAGGAGTCGCGATCGCCTGAAACCAGCAGTATGGGTTTGGATGCGCCATCTGGAATGCGCGCGTCGGCCATCGCGAGCGGTAGCGCGACCACGACGATCCGCCCAATCTCATCGCGTTCGTATCCGGCGCTCAGTGCAACCATCGCACCGAACGAATATCCTGTCATCGCCGCGCCTTCTTTGCCCACGCCGGGCTGCGCCAGCAGAAATGTCATCGCCGCGACCGCGTCGTCGACTTCGCCCGGACCGCCGTCATGCTCGCCCTCGCTGGCGCCGACGCCGCGAAAGTTGAAGCGCAACGTCGCATATCCCGCTTGCCACAACGCTGCGAGGATCGCCTCGACAACATTGTTGTGCATCGAGCCGCCGTAGAGCGGATGCGGGTGACATACGACGGCCGCGGGCGCGCCGCCGCCTGGATTGGCGAGCAGACCCTCGAGCATCGAGTCGCCGGACTGAAACGTGACCTGGGTTTCATTCATTTAGCGTTCCTCTAAAACTTAAACTATTGCTTTATATTTCTAATGACCGCGAATTCGACAGCCGCTGATATAATACAAGCCAGCGCGACGGATGAAACTCTGCGAAATCGGGATAAGCGAGTGCATGCAATGCCCGCCTGAATCGAATCCTGGCCAGCCTCTGCACCCTACGCCGATGGCTATTTCTTTGCATTGCGTCACGCGACCTCAAACGACTATAAGATCTATGGGGACCTCAGATTCGAGTAACTGATTTATGACTGGGGGAAACATGTTTAATTTCAGGGCGTTGCCAACTGCGCTCGCGATTTTGTTTCTCACCCCGCTGACCGCTCACGCCGTCTCGCTGACTCTCAACGGAAGCGGCGCCGATCTGCAGATGGACAACACGCAGGCAGTCTATGCCAGCGATAGCAACGGCGTGCCGATGCTCATTACTGAAGTTGGAATGCGCGCGCCCGGGGGCGGAACCGTGACCGAAGTTGGCGTGCCGTCGATGATGCCTGATGGACGCGTGATCTTCGGCGCTGAAACGCAGCCGAAGGATCTCAATCTCAAAGCGCGGTGGAATATTTTCATCGGCAATGCTGACGCGGTCCCGAGCCATCGCATAATCACTGCTCTAAACCCGAAGGCGATCACCGGCGATTGCGTGCCCGCATTCAAAGGCGACCCGTATCCGGTTGCGGATATGGACGAAAATATCGCGTTCATTTCGACTGTGCCGCACGGCCGCGATGCGCTCTTCTTTTATTCGCACGGCACACTCGCCTGCATGACGAAGGCCGGCGATAAAACCAGTGACGGTCACGAGATCGCGGTGCTGAGCTTCGGCAGCGCGCAAATCGGGGAAGGCGGACAGGTCGTCTTCACCGGTTTTCTCGGCGACAGCGCCAAACCCGCCCAACATCATCAGGCGCTCCTGCTCGCCTCGATTGGCGCGCGCGTTTCGGAGCTAGCGGTCGAAGGCGAGTACGGTCCGAATCACACGCTCTATCAGCGCCCGTTCGGATTGCCTGCCGCGCTGCCAACTGCGCGCGGCATAATGGTCGCGTTCACCGCCAAGACTCCCAGCGGCGGAGCGCTGTTCCTGTACAGCAACGGTTCGATGGCAAGGATACTGCCGACCGGCACGCTCACCAGTCTCGGTCCTGTGACATTTCTTTCGGCCGGACGGCCGGGTCTGATGGCTGATGGGACTACCGCGGTGCTCGCGGGATGCGCGCGCATCCCCGCAATTTTTCGGTTGACGCGACAGAGACTCGATCTGCGGATTGAGCGCGGGCAGCTGACTCCGTTCGGCACCGAGCTCGAATCGCTTGGCGATCCAGTGCTGACGGCGTCCGGCGCTATGTTCGTCGGCGCCACTGACACCGATGATCGCGAGAAGCTTTACGTATTGTCGCCTGACGACGCGTTTTTCGAGGTTGGCGAATCTGAGCTGATCTACCGAATCGCGATGGGCGCGCAGAAGCATCACTCGATCTTCACCGGCACCCTTTCAGTGAACCAGCACGGCGACTTCGCATACCTGGGCGGCCGCTAAGGCGTTAGGTGCCTTTTCTGCGCCCGCGCTTCCTGCCATTTTAACCAGATGGCAGAGCATCAAAAATTTATCACCCTCACTCCAAAACTCTACGACTACCTGATCGCGCACGGGCACAATGGCGATCCGCTCCGCGCCGAACTCGCGGCTGAGACCGCAAAGCTCGGGATGATAAGCGGGATGCAGATTGCCGCCGAGCAAGGCACGTTGATGGGAATCCTCGCCGGCGCTATCGGCGCTCGCTCCGCGGTCGAGGTCGGCACGTTCACCGGCTACAGCGCACTCTGCGTCGCTCGCGCATTACCCGCGGACGGCAAACTTCTGTGCTGCGACATCAATCAGGAATGGACCAGCATCGGGCGCCGCTACTGGGAGCGCGCGGGCGTCGCGAACAAGATCACGCTCAAGCTCGCTCCGGCGACGGAGACGCTGAAGGCGTTGCCCGCGTCGCATACCTTCGACTTCGCGTTTGTCGACGCCGACAAAACGAGCTACGCGATCTACTACGAAGAAATCCTAAAGCGCCTGCGCCCGAACGGCTTGATCCTAATCGACAACGTGCTGTGGAGCGGCGCGGTGGCCGACGAATCCAAACAGAACGCCGATACGCAAGCGCTCCGCCAAGCTGAACGACTTCATCGCGAAAGACACGCGGGTCGAAGCCGTGATGCTAGGCATCGCCGACGGCCTGACAATCGTGCGCAAGAAGTAGCCGCTGCTTTCCCTCTCCCTGCAAGGGAGAGGATCAAGGTGAGGGTCCTTATACAGCGCGCGATCTTTTCGCACGCGATTCAAAATTCTGCCTTTCGAGTCCCACTTTGTATGCACGAACTACGCACTCCTCGCCTGATCGGCACGCCCGCCGGCCCAGGCGATTTCGCCGATCTCCGTCGCCTGCACATCGATCCTCGCGTGATGGCGACACTGTCCGCCGACGGGAAACCTTTCAGCGAAGATCAAACCCGCGCCTTCCTGGACCGCGCCGCCGATCATTGGAAGTCGCACGGCTTCGGACTCTGGTGTATCCGCGATAAAGCGAGCGGCGATTTCGTCGGCTATGGCGGAATCAAACACGCCACGGTCGAAGGCCGCGACGAGATCGAACTAGCCTACGCAATCCGCTCCGATCACTGGCGCAAAGGATTCGCAACCGAAATCGCGACGGCCGCTCTCCAGCACGCCTTCGACACGATACACCTCGAACGAATCGTCGCGTTCACCCTACCGCACAACAAGGGATCGCGCGGCGTCATGGAAAATTGCGGCTTCACGTATCAGCGCGACATCGTCCACGCCAACCTCCCCCACGTCCTCTATATCCTCGAAGTCCTCCGAACGAAAAACCTCTTAACAGGGACGAAGTCCCGCATCTTCTCTTTGATACTGGGTGCAGGGGTCACCCCTGCCGAAGGAAGCGTGAAACCCACCGCGGGTTTCACATTCAATAAAAGTGATTACCTTCCTGTCTTACGCCCATCACGCTAGACTTGCTATAATTCTCATGGACGAACGCTACGACCCCAAAAAAATCGAGCCCGCATGGCAGGCCGAATGGGAACGCACCAATCTCTACCTCACGCGCGAGGATCCCGGCCGCCCGAAATTCTACATCCTCGAGATGTTCCCCTACCCGTCTGGCGCCGGCCTCAGCGTCGGCCATCTGCATAACTATGTCCCGTGCGACGTGGTCGGCCGCTACAAGCGGATGGCGGGATTCAACGTGCTGCATCCGATGGGATGGGACGCGTTCGGATTGCCCGCTGAAAACGAGGCCGTCCTTAAGGGATCGCATCCGACCGAAACCGTCCCGCGCTACGCCGCCAACTTCAAGCGCCAACTGACTATCTCCGGATGCGCTTACGACTGGTCGCGCGAGATCAATTCGTCGTCGCCCGAGTATTACAAGTGGACGCAGTGGTTCTTCCTGATGCTGCTGAAGCGCGGCCTCGCCTACCGCGCGACGGGCGCGCAATGGTGGTGCGACAAGTGCGGCACGGTGCTCGCCAACGAGCAAGTGATCAACGGATGCTGCTGGCGGCATACCGACAATCCGGTCAGCAAGAAGGATCTCGAGCAGTGGTACATCAAGATCACCGACTACGCGGATCGATTGCTCGCAGATCTCGACGGCATCGACTGGCCCGAGCCGATCAAGCTGATGCAGCGCAACTGGATCGGTCGCAGCGAAGGCGCGGAACTCGCCTTCCCGGTCACCGGCCACACGGGTAAGGAAGTCCGCTTTTTCACGACGCGTCCCGACACCGTCTTCGGCGTCTCGTTCATGGTGCTCGCGCCCGAGCATCCGCTGGTCGCCGAGATAACGACTCCGGAGCAGCGCGCGAAGGTCGAGAGCCTACGCCGCCGAGGCGCGCCGCCAGACCGAAATCGAGCGGATGTCGACGGCGAAGGAAAAATCCGGCGTCTTCACCGGCGCCTACGCACACAACGTCTTCACCGATAAAGACATTCCGATTTGGATCGCCGACTACGTCCTGATGGGCTACGGCACCGGCGCAATCATGGCGGCTCCTGGCGAGGATCAGCGCGATTTCGAATTCGCGACAAAATACGGCCTCGAGATTCCGCGCGTGACCGCACCCGCCGACGGCAGCACTCCTCCGGAGGATCGCGCGTTCTCTGATCACGGCATCGCGATCAATTCTGGCTTTCTCAACGGCAAGACGACGGCTGAGGCGATCACCGCCGTATGCCAGTACGCTGAACAAAACAAAATCGGCCGCGCGACCATCAACTATCGGATGCGCGATTGGCTGATCTCGCGCCAGCGCTACTGGGGATGCCCGATTCCGATCGTCTACTGCAAGACCGACGGCATCGTCCCCGTGCCTGAAGACCAACTGCCGGTGCTGCTTCCTCCGATGAAGGACTACCTGCCGTCGGGCACCGGCCGCTCTCCGCTCGCCAACGTTAAGGAGTTCGTCAACACGACCTGCCCCAAATGCGGCGGCCCAGCCGAGCGCGAGACCGACACGCTCGACGGCTTCGCCTGCTCGTCATGGTACTTCCTGCGCTTCGCGTCGCCGCATGAAGACCGCCGCCCGTTCGATCGCCGCGCCGTCGACTACTGGCTGCCGGTCGATCTCTACGTCGGCGGCGCCGAGCACGCCGTGATGCATCTGCTGTACGCGCGGATGTGGACCAAGGTGATGTTCGACGAGGAGCTGATCGGCTTCGACGAACCGTTCCCCGCGTTGCGCAACCAGGGCGTCGTCTGGGCCTCCGACGGCCAGCGCATGTCGAAGAGCAAGGGCAATGTCGTCACGCCCGATGCGATGATCGAAAAGTACGGGGCAGACGCGCTTCGGCTCTGGGAGCTGTACATGAGCCCCTTCGACGAGGCGACCAACTGGAACGAAGGCGGCATCGCCGGCCCGCTAAGATTCATCCAGCGCGTGTGGACGATGATCCGCCGCTACGTCGAATCCGGCTCCCCGGATGGAAATCCCACCGAAGAAACCCTGAAGCGCGCGCACAAAACGATCCAGCTAGTCACCGATCACATCGAGCGCCTGCGCTTCAACACCGCAATCGCCGCGATGATGGATCATCTGAACTACCTCGCGAAGCTCAAACCCGAAGAGATGGGCCGCTTCACGGCAGAATCATTCATCCTGCTGCTCGCCCCGATGGCCCCGCACGTCACCGAGGAAATCTGGCGCGCACTGGGCCACACCAATTCCGTTCATCTGGAGCCCTGGCCCAAAGTTCGATCCAAAACTAGTAGTCGACGAAACGGTAACGGTCGTAGTCCAGGTAAACGGCAAAGTCCGCGATCGGCTGAAGTTCCCGCCGGCACCTCAGAAGCCGACGTCCGCGATCTGGCCCTCAACAGCGAGTCCGTAAAGCGCCACCTGGACGGCAAGCCGCCCAAGAAGTTCATCTTCATAAAAGACAAGATGCTGAGCATCGTCGCGTAACCGCCGCTGCTGCGTAGGCAGTTCTTCACGACCACTATTCAGTCGATTCGCTCTTCTGAACTAACCAACCTTTCACGTGGAACACTTTCGCCTGAAACGGCAGCAAGGATTTTGGTTTCTCAGGGAAAGGCGAATGTTTCATCGCCACTTGATGGACGCGCGCGGGCCGTGCGATGCTTCGCGACGAGACGACTCCGCGAGGAGCGACCGACATGGCTGAGGAAGTGCTCAAAGTCACGCGGCAGCCGAACTATGCAGTGCTGACTCTGAACCGTCCCGAGAAACGCAATGCGCTCAATCAGCCGCTGATCGAAGCGATCGACCAGGCGCTCCGCAAGTTCGAAAACGATCGCGAAATTCGCGCGCTGCTGTTGCGCGGCGAAGGCGCGAGCTTTTGCGCGGGGATCGATCTGAAGGAAGTGGATGAGACCAGCGGCGTTCACAACCCGACTTCGCTCGAATCCGTTTTCGGCCGGCTGGAACGGTTCCCGGTCCCGACCATCGCGGCTGTGCAGGGCGCCGCGCTCGCGGGAGGACTCGAACTCGCGCTGCATTGCGATCTTCGAATCGCGTCCGACAACGCGAAGCTCGGCATGACGCTCGGACGCGTCGGCCTGATGGTGCCGTACGACTTCACGCGCAAGCTGATCGAGGTTTGCGGCTCCGCCAACACCGCCTGGATTCTCTACACCGCCGACCTGCTCGACGCCGAGCGCGGCCGTCACATGAATATCGTTCACGAGTCGTGCCCGACGCGAAGCTCGGCGAGGCGACTACTGCGCTGGCCGAGAAGATCGCCGCCAACGCCCCGCTCTCATCTGCGCGCGATGAAAGCGACGGTCCGCCGATGCATGAGCGAGACTTTCGACGCATGGCACGACGACATGCTGCAGATGGCGCGCTCGGTGCGCGAAAGCAACGACGCCAAGGAAGGCGTCCGCGCGTTCCTCGAAAAGCGCAAAGCCGGTCTGGAAGGCGCAGTAGCAAGGAGGCGACCTCTCGCGTCATTCGCTGGTTCCCCTCTCCAGAAGGGAGAGGGGTTAGGGGAGAGGTGAATGCCTGCCCAGCGCATTCCGAATCGCGGCGGCGCTTTGCAGCAGCGTGCTCGGCAGATTCAACGTCCCGGCGACATTTGAATATGGATACAGCCGCGCGTTGATGTGCGCGTGCAGCGGCAGCCCTTCGCCCTGGTGAATTTCATAGTCGAGCGGCAGCGGCCCGAGGATCATCAGTACCCGATAGATCGCATTCGCAAACTGCCGCATCTGATCCGGCGTCAGCTCCGATACCAACCCGCGATAGTTGGGCATCACGACGTCGTAGCTGCGCGGGAACAAGCCGATCGGGCTCGCATAGCTGACCACCGAGTCGCCGCGATCGATCACCAGCTTGAGCCGCTCCATCAGCGCGACCAGCTCGTGCCACAGATGAGGATTCTCGCGCTCGGCGCGAGCCTCCGCGAGCACCGCGGGAAACGGCTCCGGCGATCCAATGATCTGCTGATGCAGATGCGGCTGCGAGGCGCCCGACTCGCGTCCCTGGTTCTTGCGAATCACGACCGAGCAAACGTCGAGGATTCTCCAACGCGAGGCGCATCACGCGCGCATCGGCTTGCATCAGATGAAAGAAATGCCCGCCGCCCAGCGCGCCGGTGAACATCAGATCGGACTGCGATCGCGGAGCGTCGATAAAATGTCGCGGATCTTCGATGACGATGTACGACTCGTTGCGATTTCCGGTCAGCTCCGCGGGAATTCGCGGGAACAGATTGTTGATCACGCGCACAACCCACGGCGCGTCGGGATGCGTCTTCGCGCCGGTCCATTCGGGGATTTCGTCGCGCGTCATCCGAAAGAGTTCGGGCGTCGTCATGCTCTCGTTGCCCGGACAGAACGGACACGACTCGGTCGCGTGACGAATTGTTTCAGGATTCAAATGCGACGCGTCGGGAACGGCATCCTCGCGGCCGCCGAGCGTGAACGCGAAACTCTTGCCGCGAACATCGACAACGTATGAAATCACCCCGGTGATCGGATTTTTGATCCAGACCAGGGAACCGTCGCGGATTTCGCATTCGATCGGCATCGGAACGTGATCACCTTTAACAATTGCCGCAACGCCATTACAACGCGGGCTCGAAACCGTCGCGAGCCGCAGCCGTCACCTTGACTCTGCCCATCGGCTCCGTTATCCCAAGTGGTGAGGACGGGGACCCGGCAAAGCCGGGACGAATCGGGGACTGGCGATCCGCATCCGCGGGCACCAGCCTTTTTTTTGGTTCTTTCAGTGTTTCGTTCCTAGGACTCGCGAGTCCGCTGACCCTTTGAAGTAGTCGAAAATGCCGCAAATGAAAAAATATTTGTTCACGCCCGGGCCGGCGCCGGTGCCGCCCGAGGTCTTGCTCGAGATGGCGCGTCCGATCATCCACCATCGCACGCCCGAGTTCAGTGCTGCGCTCGATCAAGCGCGCGATCGGATGAAGCCGCTCTACGGCACCTCGAGCGAAGTGATTCTGCTCGCGTCCACCGGCACCGGCGCGATGGAAGCGGCGGTGATCAATCTGCTGCAGCCGGGCGAGCATGCGATTTACGTCAACGGCGGCAAGTTCGGCGAGCGATGGGGCAAGCTGCTCGCGGCCTTCGGCATTATCGGGCATGAGGTGCGCGTCGAATGGGGACGCGCAGTACGGCCCGGACAAATCGAGGATGCGTTCAAGGCGTATCCCGAGTCGCGCGCCGTGCTGGTGCAGGCCAGCGAGACTTCCACCTGCGCGGTTCATCCCGTGGCGCCGATCGGCGAGGTCACTCGCAAGCGCGGCGCGATGCTGATCGTCGATGGGATCACTTCGGTCGGCGTCTTCGAACAGAAGATGGACGAATGGGGCGTCGACGCGTTCGTCACCGGCAGTCAGAAGGCGCTCATGCTGCCGCCGGGCCTTGGCATGGTCGCGCTGTCGGCGCGCGCTATCGACGTTGCGAAGACCAACAAGACGCCGCGCTTCTATTTCGATTTGCTCAAAGAACTGAAGGCGCAGCGCGACGAGCATACGACGGCGTGGACCGCGGCCGTGTCGTTGATCTTCGGCCTCAACAAATCGCTCGAGCTGATTCACGCCGAGGGTCTGCCGCAGGTTTATGCGCGTCACGCGCTGATGGCGGAGGCGACTCGCGACGCCGCTGCCGCACTCGGACTGAAACTTCTGTCGCCCGACAACCCTGCTCCCGGCGTCACCGGTATTTTGATTCCCGAAGGTCTCGACGGCGGCAAGCTGGTGAAGTTCCTGCGCGACAGCCTCGGCGTCTCGGTGCAGGGCGGACAGGATCAGATGAAGGGCAAGCTCGTGCGCATCGGGCACATGGGGCACCTGAGCCCGTTCGATACGCTCATCGCGGTTAGCGCGCTCGAGATGGGACTCAAGCATATCGGCGCAAACATTCAACTTGGCGCCGGCGTCGCGGCCGTTCAGGCACGCCTGGCACGGAGCATCTGAAATCACAATGGCGGAAACTTTCCGCGTCCTTCTAAGCGACTCGCTTGCGGCGCAGGGGATTGAAGTCCTCAAGCGCTTCCCGCAGTTACAGTTTGACGTCAAGACGGGCCTCAAGCCCGACGAACTCGCGAAAATAATCGCGCCCTACGACGCGCTGCTGATTCGCAGCGGCACTCGCGTCACCCGCGAAGTAATCGACGCGGCCACGTCGCTCAAAGTGATCGGACGTGCAGGCGTCGGGGTCGACAACGTCGATATCGAAGCGGCGACGCGTCGCGGAATCGTCGTGATGAACAGCCCGACCGGCAACAGCGTCACAACTGCGGAGCACGCGGTCACGATGATGATGGCGCTGGCGCGGCATATTCCGTCCGCCAACGCGTCGATTCACGCCGGCAAATGGGATCGCAGCAAATTCACCGGCACCGAGGTATGCAACAAGACGCTCGGCGTCGTGGGCCTCGGAAATATCGGGCGAATCGTCGCTGACCGCGGTCTCGGGCTCAGGATGAAAGTGATCGGATACGATCCGATCCTGACAGCGGAGGCTGCCGGACGCGTCGGCGTCGAGTTGGTTAGTCTCGACGAGCTTTTTGCGCGCGCCGACTTCATCACCGTTCATACCCCGCTGACCGACGACACGCGCGGCATCGTCGGCGCCGCGGCGTTTGCGAAGATGAAGAAGGGCGTGAGAATCATCAACTGTGCGCGCGGCGGTATCGTCGATGAAGCCGCGCTCGCCGACGCGCTGAAATCCGGCAAAGTCGCCGGCGCCGCGCTCGACGTGTTCGTCGAGGAGCCGCCACCCGCAAATCATCCGCTGCTCCAGTTCGACTCTGTGATCGCCACGCCGCATCTCGGTGCCGCCACCGACGAGGCGCAAGTTCAGGTCTCGGTCGATATCGCGCACCAGGTTGCAGAGTTTCTGATCGACGGCACGATTCGGCAGGCGGTCAATATCCCGGCGTTGTCGACCAAGGAGCTCGAAATACTCGGGCCTCATCTCACGCTGGGCGAAAAGCTGGGCAGACTCGCGGCGCAACTGATCACCGACGCGCCCACCGAGCTGACGCTCGCGTTCGGCGGCGAGGCCGCGAACCTCAAGCCCGACGCGATCACGGCCGCGGTATTGAAGGGCCTGATGAGCGGCTTCCTCGACGAGGATTTGAATTACGTCAACGCACCGTTCATCGCTCGCGAGCGCGGAATCAGCATTGTCGAAACGCGCTCGCGCGAAGTAACCGACTACGTCAACACGCTGACGCTCAGGGTTCGCACCGGTGCCGGAGAACATGAAGTCTCTGGGGCAGTGCTGGGAAATCGCGCGCTGCGTCTGACCCGAATCGACGGATACCGCGTCGAGGCGGTGCCCGAGGGCTACTTCCTGATGCTTCACAATCGCGACGTACCCGGCGTGGTCGGCGCGGTGGGCACGATGCTCGGGCAGGCGGGAATAAATATTGGCGGCCTGGAACTCGGCCGCGATCGGGTGGGAGGAACCGCGCTCAGCATTTTCGAGGTAGACGAGCCTGTTCCCAACGCGGTGCTCGACAAGCTCAAGACGCTGCCCGCAATCACGGCGGCGCAGCTGCTCAAGCTCTGAATTCATTTCGCGCACGAACAATTTCAGCCCGACAGGTGCGCGCGCAGATCGGCGAAATTGACGCCGGTCAGGGGAGGGACATGAAAACAGTTGCCGTGGTCGGCACGCAGTGGGGCGATGAGGGCAAGGGCAAAATTGTCGATATGCTCGCGGCCGACGCCGACGTGGTCGTCCGCTTCCAGGGCGGAAACAACGCCGCTCACACGCTGGTGGTCGGCGGAAAGAAATTTGTTCTACGACTGGTGCCGGCCGGCGCGCTCCACCCGGGCAAAGCCTGCGTGATCGGCAACGGCTTAGTCGTCAATCCAATCGCACTGCTCGGTGAAATTGCGGAGCTCAAACGCAGCGGCCATCTCGCCGACGACAGCCTGTTCAAGATCAGTTACGAAGCGCACATGGTGATGCCGTATCATCTGGCGATCGATCGCGCGCGCGAGGCGCGGGCGGGCAAGCGCGCAATCGGCACTACAGGATTCGGAATCGGCCCGGCCTACGAAGACAAGATGGCGCGCGTGGGATTGCGTTTCGAAGACTTGCTCGATTTCAAATTTTTTGAAGAGAAGCTACGGCGCAATATCATCGAGAAGAACGCGTACCTGAAGGCGTTGCTCAAGACGAAACCAATCAAGGCCGACGAAACGATCGACGCGATGAAAAAAGCGCGTCGCAAGCTGCTCCCCTACCTGTGCGATACGGGCGCCTTCGTCGCCGACGCGATCGAAGCCGGCAAGCGCGTGCTGTTCGAGGGCGCCCACGGCACAATGCTCGATATCGACCACGGCACCTACCCCTACGTGACCTCGTCGAGTTGCGTCGCGAGCGCAGTCTTCGGCGGCACCGGCATCGGGCCGGGAAATCTCGACGCAGTCCTCGGCATCAGCAAGGGCTACACGACGCGAGTCGGCGCAGGCCCGTTTCCGAGCGAGTTCACCGGCTATCTAGCGGATTCGTTGCGCGAAGAAGGTGACGAGTTCGGCAGCGCCACCGGTCGACCGCGACGGATCGGATGGTTCGACGCAGTGCTCGCGCGATACACCGCTCGCGTCAACGGGATGTGGGCGCTCGCGCTCACCAAGCTCGACGTTTTGACCGGAATCGATCCGATTAAAATTTGCGTCGGCTACATCGTGAAGGGAAAGCGCTACGAAGAGATGCCACCGTCGCATCGGATGCTCATCAACGCCAAACCAATCTTCGAGGAGATGCCCGGATGGAGCGAAAGCCCGGCCGGCGCGCGCACCCTCGCAGAATTACCGTCGAGCGTGCGCCGCTACGTCGAGAGAATCAGCGAACTGGTTCGCGTACCAATCGCAATGATCGGCGTCGGCAAAGAGCGCGAAGCTACAATCGTAGTCAGCAACCCCTTCGCCGATTAGCGCCTACGCTGCGCAGACTGCGGCGAGGCTTGAGATCGCAACGCCGCGACGTCCTAGTCGCACGTCGTTGCGGTCGAAGCCGTTGGTCGTGTAGCCGATCGAAATTCCGGTCGCCGGATCGGCCCATCCGATCTGTCCGCCGGCGCCGCCGTGACCGAATGCCAACGCCGAGTTGGTCTTGCCGAAGCCGCGGTAGTTCGCGAGCCCGTCGCCTCCGGCCACTACAACTCCCAGCGCGCGGTTGCACTTGACCCCGAAAATCGGATCCTTGTACTCGCCCGACCTGACTCGCAGAGCATCTTTCAACGCTTCAGGCTTGATGATCGGCGCGCCGTCGACGCTGCGATTGTTCAGCAAGCCCTGGTAGAACAGCGCGAGGTCGCCCGCCGTCATCACTCCGCCGCCGCCCGGCACGCCGGCTTCCATCACATTGGGACGATTGAATCCGAGAATCGCGTCTTCGGTGACTTCGGTCTCGGGCATCGCGGGCAGGCCGAGTTTCTTTCGCTCCTCATCGGATAGCGCCTCTCCGACATAGCAAAGCTGCGCGACCCGATTTTGAAATTCGCGCGGAAGGCCCACTCGCAATTCCGGAAGTCCGAGCGGAGTCGAAATCCGTTCATGCACGAACTGACGGAAGTCCTTGCCGGTACGACGCTCGATTATTTCCGCGATCACCCAGAAGCCCGACGTCGGATGGTATTCGAATTTGCTGCCGACCGGCCATTCCAGCCGCCACTTGGCAAACCGCTCGAGCCGCTTGCTCTTGTCGCCCCAATCGTCCTGCGGATACGGCGCGTTGGGAAATCCGCCGACGTGGAGCAGCACCTGCTCGACGGTCATCTTGTCCTTACCGTTGGTGCCGAACTCGGGGATGATTTCCGCGACAACCTCGCTCGGCTTGAGTTTGCCCTCGCCGATCAAAATCCACGACGCCGCCGACATGATCGCCTTGGTGCAGGAAAAAATCACGTAGAGCGTGTCGTTGGTCGCAGGCTTCTCACTTCCACCCTGGACTGCGCGGCCGACCGTGCGCATCGCGCCGATTTTTCCATTGCGCGCGATCGCGATCTGCGTCGATGGCAGCAGCCCGTCTTTGACTTCGCGCTCCGCACGGCTGAAAAGCGCTTCCACTTTTGCGGGATCGAGACCTACGTCGCGTGGACTATCTGCAAAATGATTTTGCGTCGGCATTACGGAACCTCTGCGTTTGAAAATGTAGTCATCGGGGTATAACACACCCGCGGCTGATTCGTCATTGGCTCGGAACGCGCGCCGGACCCTGCGCCGAAATCCACCCTGCCCGGCCGGGCAGCGTCGTGCGGACGACCTCGCATGTCGGCAATTCCGCGCGATTCAACCTCCACGACACCTCGCGCAGTTGCACGAATGTTGCCCCGCGTTCCTTGAGCGCGCGAATCAGCTCGGTGAAATTCTCGAGTCGCCCCATGCCTTCCGTCTCCGCGTGAATCGTATGCACATTCAACGCGTCGGGCGTGCACAAGCTGAGATAGAACTCGCGCACCGCATCGTCATCGGACAAATCGCGCCGCCCCATCACCTCGTCGAGCGTCGGCAGGGTCGTCGGAATTTCCGGCGTTGCGAGAACACGTCCTTCGACAAGGCATCGATACGGCGCGATTCCTCGCGTGTCACTACGATAATCGAGACCCATCGCGTCGAGCGCGATCAGCGCCGCATCGTTTGTACGCCATCCCGGAGCGGCGAAACTCTTCGACGCTTCACCCAGTATCGCGCGGTATGCCTCGAACGCATCTTCGAGTTCGTTGCGTACGCCGGCCTCGCCGATGTCATCGAGATGATCCTGCCATCGCACGTGATCGTAGCCGTGCACGCCAACTTCGAAACCGCGCGCTCTCAGGTCGCGGATGATTTCGGGGAATGACAACGCGATCGGCCGCGACGGTAACAGAGTCCCGGAGAGAATCGTGCGCGTGCCGTACATCGATACGGCTTTGGTGCGAAACATTTTTGACAGGAATCCGCGATTTCGAAACACCCGCAGAATCGCGCGGCCCGAATTGTCCGGGCCCATAGAAATGTAGAAGCTAGCCGCAACGCCCTCGCGCTCGAGCATCGAGGCGAGTCGTGGCACGCCCAGTTCGAGCCCCTGATGGGTATCGACGTCGATCTTTAGTGCGACTTCCACGCCAGGAAAACTGCGCGCTTAGGAGGCCATCTCTTTGCGGAACCAGTCCATCGAAATTTTGACGCCGTCGCGCAGGTTCACCTTCGGCGTGACCTTCAGCAACGTGCGCATCTTCGTGTTGTCGGGAACGCGGCGCGGGATGTCCTCGTAGCTGTTGCCGTAAACTTCTTCCTGGGTCACGAACTTGATTTTCGATTTGGTCGCTCCGAACAACTCGAGCATCAGCTCGGCGAACTCGAGCACCGTCGTCTCGACGTCGACGCCAATGTTAATCGCCTCTCCGTCCGCCGCCGGATTCACTCCCGCCTGCACGGTCGCCTCGATCGCATCGGTTACATACGTGAAGCATCGCGTCTGCAAACCGTCGCCAACAACTGTCAGATCTGCGCCGCGCAGAAGTTGCCCCATGAAGATCGTAAACAGCCTGCCTACGTCGACCTTGTCGAGCCGCGGACCGTAAGCGTTGAAGTAACGCACAACGGTAACCGGCATGCCGAGCTTGTGATATGCGAAACAGAAATGCTCGCCGACCGCCTTCGAGGTCGAGTAACACCAGCGGTCGATACTGGTCGCGCCGAGGACGCGATCGTCGTCCTCGCGCCAAGGCACCTTCGGGTTGCGCCCGTACACCTCGGAAGTCGAGCTGAACACGACCCGCTTGTTGTGCTTGTAGGCAGCCTTCAGCACATTCTGCGTGCCGTTCACGTTTACGTTCAGTGTCTCGTAAGGATCGGCGACGTAGTGCTCGACGCCGACCACGGCCGCGAGATGGTAAATGAGATCGACCTTCGACACCAGGCTGTCGATCAACTCGACGTTGAAAACCGAATCGTGCACGTAGTGAAAGCGTGGATTGTTCAGGACGTGACGCACTTTGGCAATCGAGCCGGTATCGAGCACGAAGACCTCGTCGCCGCGCGCAATGAACGCATCAGAGAGATGTGATCCGAGAAATCCGGCGCCGCCGGTTATCAGAACCCGCATGTGACCTCCGCGAACTAATCGAATTGAATAGTATCTTTGACGCGCGCCGATTGCGAAAGAGCCTCGCGCGCAATGCCTTCGACGCCGCCTTCGAACTGCGCGACCTTCACCATCACACTGCCCTCGCCAGCCGCAATTTCAAGTGCACCTTCCGCCATTTCGCGCACGACTTTACCGGGCTCGCCGCATGGACCATCTTCCGCGCCAATCTTCGCTTCCCACACCAGCAGCTTACGCCCGCCGGCGAAGCAGAACGCGCCGGGATACGGATGCGTCACGGCGCGCACCAGATTGAAAATTCTTCGCGCCGGCCATCGCCAATCTATCCGCCCGTCGTCCGGTCTTCGGCGACCGAAATAACTTCCCTTCGCGATATCCATTTTTCGCCGCGGCGCATTGCCGGCGACGATCTTCGGATGCAGCTCGTCGATTAGCTCGACGCCCAGCGGCACCAGCTTATGGTACAACGTCAGCGCATTGTCGCTGTCATCGATCGCGACCGCACGCTGCCCTACTATATCTCCCGCGTCCGCGCGCGCGACCATATGATGCAGCGTTACGCCCGTCTCGCGCTCTCCGTTCACAAGCACCCAGTTCACCGGCGCGCGTCCTCGATACGCCGGCAGCAACGAGGGATGCAGATTAAAGGCCCCGTGCGAAGCCAGTTCGAGCACGCTTTCGGGAATCAGGTGGCGATAGGAAAAAGAATAAATTATCGACGGCTTCAATGCGCCAATCGTCGCGGCCACTGCCTCGATGCTCTCATCAATATGCACCGGGACTCCATGTCGTGCGGCCAGTTCCGCACACGACCGCCACCAGATCTCTTCATGCGAATCGTCGCGATGCGTGAACAACGCCGCAATCGGCGCGCCCATCTTCAGCAACGCGTTCATGCACGCGTAACCCATCTCGTGGTACGCGAACAGAACGCATCGCGCCGATTTCACAGTCGCGCCGGACGCGACGCTCGAGAGGTTGGACTCCACGATTTTTAGTCAGTCGCGTTCGTCGGCCTGCGAATCGCCCGGCTTGCGGTCAGGCGCATGGATTTTCCGGATGATGTAAGTGGGGCGCCGTCGCACTTCTATATAGATACGTCCGGCGTACTCGCCGATTAGCCCCAGCGCCAGGAATATCATCCCGATGAAGAAAAACAGCACCGCGAACAGCGTCCACAGCGCGCCTTCTTCCTGCGGACCGTAGATCAGCCGATGCCCAAGGAGCACGACCGCCATCATCACGGCCAGGAACGAAATTCCGATCCCGGTCATGCTGAGCATCTGGATCGGAATGAGAGAAAATCCGGTGATCAAGTTGAGACTGAGCTTCGCCAAACTGAATAAGTTGTACTTCGACGTGCCGCTTGCGCGATCGTCGTGGCCAACCGGGATCTCGGCGACACGTTTGGCGAACGTGTTGGCGAGCGCCGGTACGAACGCCGCCTTCTCGTCGCAATCGACCACCGTTTCGACGATATGCCGCCGATACGCGCGCAGCATGCATCCGTAGTCATGCATCGGCACTCCGACGACTAGCGACGTCAGCCGGTTCTGCAGCCGCGACGCATATCGGCGATACGCCTGGTCGTGACGTTCCTCACGCCATCCACCGACGACGTCGTTGCCTTCATCGATCGCCGCGATCAACCGTGGAATTTCCTCCGGCGGATTCTGCAAGTCGGCATCGAGTGTGACGACGATCTCACCGCGCGATTGTCGAAAGCCCGCGAGGATCGCCGAATGCTGTCCGAAATTTCGCGCCAGCTCGACGACCCGCACGCGCCCTTCTTCGCCTGCAGCAATTTCGCGCAGGATGCCGAGCGAGTCGTCGCGCGATCCGTCATCGACAAAGATCGTCTCCCACGGACGGTCCAGGCCGTCGAGCACCGGCTTGAGCCGCGACCAGAGCGATGAGAGGTTCGCCGATTCGTTGAATACCGGCACCACGATCGACACCAGTTCGCCCACGGTGCGCGATACTGCACGAAGTGCCTCGAATCGGTGTTATTTTGCCTGGCAAGCTCAAGGAACGTGCGCGACCTGACCGTCTATCAACCCATCCGAAACCGCCGTCGCGTGATGTGATTCTTGCAGACAGCCTCGCGAAATTAAAGATAGCGCTTGCCGACCCGGTTGACCGCGCGTGATCAGGTCGCGAGACTGCATCGACGATGCTCGCCGCCAACCGCTCCCTCCGACTCACCATCTATGCGCTGCTCGCCGCGATTTTGTATCTTCCCGGCCTCGGTCGGCCCGCGCTCTGGGAGCCAGACGAAGGCCGTTACGCCGAAATCGCGCGCGAGATGGTCCTGTCGGGTGACTACGTCACGCCGCGCGACGACTTCGAGCTGTATTTCGAAAAGCCTCCGCTGGTTTATTGGGCCGAGGCCGCGGCAATAAGAATTTTCGGCGTCAATGAATTCGCGGTGCGGCTACCGGCCGCGCTCTTCAGTATCGGACAGGTGGTAGTCACGGCAGCATTGGCGGAGGTGATGTTCGGCGCGACGGCGGGATTTTTCGCCGCGCTGGTGCTCGCGCTGAGTCCGCTATTTTTCGGCTTCGCGCGATTCGCGACGCTCGACCCCGCGCTGGCATTTTTTCTTACGGCAGCGCTGGCAACGTTTTACCTCGCGGCGCGCGAGGATTCATTCTCACGCCGTCGGCTCGTCGATGGATGCTGATTTCCGCCGCGATGCTCGCGATGGGCACCCTCGCCAAGGGCCCGATCGCATTGCTGCTCGCAGGCGCGATCGCTCTCGCGTGGCTGGCAATCGAGCGACGCCTCCGCGAAATCGTGCGGATGCCGCTGGTCTGGTGCGGGCTCATTTATGCGGCAATCGTTCTGCCGTGGTTCATCTTGATGGAGGCGCGAAATCCCGGCTTCCTGCGTTTCTTCTTCATCCACGAGCATCTCGAGCGCTACATCGCTCGAGCGAACACGGATGGGGCCCGTGGTTCTTCATTCCAATCGTGATCGGCGGAATGTGGCCCTGGATTTTTTTCGTCCCGCTCGGATGGTCCGCGATGCGCGCCGACGATCGCCTTGCCCAACAGCGCTCCGGACTTGTCCCGCCGCTCTGCTGCGAGCTTTCTCGCTATCTGGTTCATCGTCATCTTCGTGTTCTTCTCGATTCCGCGCTCCAAGCTCGGCAGCTACATCCTGCCCGCGCTTCCTCCGCTGGCGATCGTCGCAGGATACGGCCTCGCGCGATTGCAGGCCCTCACCGACGCGAGTCGCCGTCGCCTTTTCGCCGTCATCGCGATTGCGAACCTGGTGCTCGCGGTGGCTCTCTTCATATTTTTCGAGCTCGCACGACGGCCGATAAATAAAGCTATCGGCTTCGACGGATTGCTGATTGCCGCCGTCTTGGCCGCGAGCGCAATTGCGATGTACGCGCTAGGGCGCACTGCCACGCGCGTTCCTTACGCGATCGGCGCGCTCGCGCTCGCGATGCTCGCGACAGTGCCACTCTCCGCTCGCATCGCGCGAAAACGCGGCTTCGATTTCCACATATCGCAACCTCGCAAGGGCCGTTCAGCCTTATCTCGCCGCCGACTGCGCGCTCGCCTCGTATCGCCACTACGTCCAGTCGCTGCCGTTCTATACGAGCAATCGCGAGACCCGGGTCGAGTACTGGGGCGAGCTATCTGAAGTTTCTCCGCCGACGTCCGCCAAGTCGCCGTTTCTCATCGGTTCCGACGCACGCCTTCGCCAAATCTGGTCGTCAGGCTCGTGCATGGTCTTGATTGCAAATGCATCGCGATCTGAAAGCTCTCGACGATTCGTTGAAGCCCGCGCCTGTTGTTATCGGATGCGAGGGAAAAAAGTTCGCGCTTTACAATGGCGCGCTCGCGCCGCCGCCGTCCGCAGCCGCTTGCCTCGAAACCAATGTAAAAAATTAGCGGAACCCGAATCGAGCCACTTGGATTCGGGCGCGTTCGACTGTAGCTTTGCCGTGGAGAGATTGATCGCAGGTGTCCGACAAGAAATCCAAATCCAAAAATCAGGCTGCGGAATCCGAAGCTACCGGCGCCGAGTCGGAACCTTCGCTCGGCCACGTGATTACCGAAGCCCGCGAACGCAAAGGCCTGACTCGCGAGCAAGTCGCGACCGAGGCTCATCTGCCGCCGCATTACGTCAAGATGATCGAGACCGACAGCTACGACCAGATTTCGGATCGGCTTTACCTGGTTCCGTTCCTTCGCCGCTACGCAACCTTCCTGGGTCTCGACGCCGAAGAAATCGCCTCCCGCTTCGTCAGCAACGTTCAACATTCCGAAGCGAACGTGGTGCGAATCTCGCAAGAGATCACGATGGCCGAGAGAAGCCCGGCTCCAGCCGCCGAATCCTGTTCGCAGTCCTCGTCGGAGCGGTCGTTCTCATGCTGGCAGATTTCGCATGGCGCCGCTTTGAGGAACACGAAGCGCCCCCTGCTCCGGTGGAATCGCCCGCTGCGATGGCGTCCAGCGCCGAAGCGCCGAATGAAACTCTGCCGCCCGCTGCGGCCGACGAATCCCGAAGCAGTTCAGCCGCCGTCGTCGGCGTCCGCCGTATCGAATCTTCAGCATCCGGCGACCGTTCCACCCGCGACGAATCGTACGGCCCCGCCGCGCTCCGCTCCGCCTTCAGCAGACTGATGACTGTGCGTCCCCCTCTCCAAAAGGGAGAGGGGCCAGGGGCGAGGTAATAGCTAGTGCAACACGGCGTTGGCGATCTCTTCGGCGACCAGCTCTTTGGCGCGTCGCACATCGTCGCCCGAGTGCACCACCGCGACCACCTTAAGCTCATCCGTCCCGCCTTCTAGCGACGCGCGCGCGACAATCACCGTGTCGTAAATCTGGTCCTTCGGGATGTTGTCGTAAGGCGTTGGCCCGTTACCGATCGCGTTTCGTCGCGCCTGGTAAGCTCTGAACTGCTCGGTGACAGGATCTTCAGGCGCCAACGCTTGACGGCGAGCCTCCTGCGCGAACGGATCGACCGGTTGTTGATTGTCGGCATCAGCCAGCGGCGGCGGCTCAGCCCCAGCTTGCTCCAGCAACTGCACCATCGAAGGATCACCCGGGAACATCTGATTCAACGACACTCCCGGCGCGAGCATTTGCTGATTCACCGTCACCGTGAGCGTCACCGAATTATCCGGATTCGACGGCTCGCCGTGGCGCCCCGCGCGCAGATCTTCATTGAGCACGTTCTGTACAACCGGATCGGTGCAAATCGCAACGACGCTGACGTTCGCGGGCACGTTCAGCTTGCCCGCCATCTTGACGTCGGCAGAGTGCGCCGATCCCGCAATAGCTAGTGCAATAGCAATTGCCGCGATCGCGCGATGCAAACTCACACGCATCGGATTACTCACCGGTACGCGCGCGCGGCTTCGATCGGCCAGGTAGCAATCACTTCGTCGCCGCGCACCACGTAGTATTCACTGTGCAGGTTGATCGTCGTATCGTTATGACTCGGAACGATCTCGATTTTCGATCCCGGCTCGAGACTGCTTTCACCCGCCGCAAGATGCCCATGTTCCTCGGATAGCCGTGCCACCTTCACCTGAACGTCCTTGCCAATCGGCGGCCCGAACTCATTGGTTAGCGACTTCATCCCCGCGTCGATTATCGCTCGATCGCCGCGCCGGGAAATTACCGTCGCGAGCAGCGTTAGTGCGGGACGACCGAGGTCCGGGCGCACGTTCCGATAAGCACCGTCCATGAAAACGTACGATCCCGCTTGCACTTCGGTTACGTCGGGCCAGTTGCCCGCGATGTCGAAGGTGCCGGTCCCGCCCGCGCTCACTATTTCCGGCGCGAGTCCCGCCGCCCGCAGCGCTTCGACATGGCGACTGAGAGTCGTCAGCGCTTCACGCGCCGTCGCGATTCGTTTTTCAGCATTCGGAACAAGCACCGCATGTCCCTCATAACCCATCACGCCGCGATATCTAAGCCCTGCCCGCTTCGCCAGACGCACCAGCTCGACGGTCTCTTCGGGTGTCTCGGTGCCGCATCGATGCATCCCGGTGTCGACTTCGACTATCACTTCCGCCGCTCGCCCAGCCCGCGCCGCTCCCGCCTCGAACTCGCGCACGTTGAACTCGCTCTCAATCGTCCCGATCAACCTGATTTGCGCCGCAGCTTTGAAGAACCGATCAATCTTCGACGGCCCCGCGATCTGATTTGCGAGCAGCACCGGGCCGAGTCCGGCGCGCGCGAGCACCTCGACCTCGCCAAGCTTCGACGCGGTTATTCCGATCGCACCGGCCGCGAGTTGTCGCCGCGCGATTTCGGGCGTCTTCGGCGTCTTGAAATGTGGCCTTAGCTTCTGCGGACGTGCCGCGAAGTACTCGCCCATCGTGCGGATATTTTCCTCGACCACGTCGAGGTCGAGAATCAATGCGGGTGTGTCGATATCGCGCTTCGTCATCGCACGAACCTTAGCACGACGACTAAGGAATCTTCTGCTGCAACAATTCCTGCGCGCGCGCCGCTCGCCATTTTACCAATCGCTCGCCCAGCTTCGCGTCGCCGAGCGCGATTATCTGCGCCGCCATCAGGCCCGCATTCGCCGCCCCGGCCTTGCCAATCGCCATCGTCGCGACCGGCACTCCCTTGGGCATTTGCACGATCGACAGCAGCGAGTCGATCCCATTGAGCGACGTCGTCGGCATCGGCACGCCGATCACCGGCAGAATAGTCTTCGCGGCGACCACGCCCGCAAGATGCGCCGCGCCGCCCGCGCCGGCGATTATCACGCGCAGTCCGCGGCCCGCGGCGTTCGCCGAATATTCCAAAGTGATGTCAGGCGTCCGATGCGCCGACATGATCCGAACTTCATGTGGCACTTGAAGTTCTTCCATGACCTCGGCCGCCGCCGACATGTACTCCCAGTCGCTCTTGCTGCCCATTATCACGCCGACAATCGGCGCCTTGCTGTCCGCCATAGTGGTTCCTCGTACGCAGCAGGCTGATTCTCCCCTGCGCGCATGTCAAGCCGCGGCGGTATGAGCGCCGCAGATAATTCGGCACAATGTATTCGCGATGGCGACGCCGATTCCGATCAATCAGTGCGAGTTCACGCTCGCAGAAGTCGTCGAGGCGACCGGCTGCCCTCTCGTCCACGCCACGCCCACTGTCTCCGCCATCAATCGCGTCCGCGGCATCAGCATCGACACCCGATCGCTCGAGCCCGGATCATTATTCGTCGCATTGCGTGGAGAAGCGTCGGACGGCCACAACTATCTTACACAAGCCGCCGAACGCGGCGCCGCAGCCGCCATCGTCGAGACCGGCCGTCGTCATCCTGCTCTCGATTGCATCGAGGTTGACGATACACTTGCCGCACTCGGCCGGCTCGCGCGACGCCATCTCGTGTGGACGCGCAAAACTCGCGCGCTTCCGCTCATCGCGATCGGCGGCGCCGTC
This sequence comes from uncultured delta proteobacterium, assembly GCA_963744545.1. GTDB lineage: Bacteria > Desulfobacterota > Binatia > Binatales > Binataceae > Binatus. The sequence goes on along the minus strand of CAVUUH010000035.1, from coordinate 38,313 downwards.
GGCAAGACTACCACCAAGGAACTCACCGCCGCCGTTGTTCGCGCGTTGTTTGGTTCCACGCTCTCCACGCCAGGAAATCTGAACAATCTGATCGGCGTGCCGATGACGATCTTCACGCTAACCGGCGAGCATCGCGCGGCCGTGCTCGAATGCGGTACCAACACGCGCGGCGAGATTCCGAAACTCGCGCAAATTGTCGAGCCCGACGTCGCGATGGTCCTCAACGTTGACCTCGAGCACAGTGAAGGTCTCGGCACACTCGACGACATCGCCGACGAAGAAGCCGCGCTGTTCTCGACTGCCCGAAATTGTGCGGTCGCGTCTGCCGACGAGCCGATGGTGTTGGCGCGAATTCCGGAACATCTACGCCGAATCACATTCGGCAAATCGGCCGACGGTCACGTGCGGCTGGTCAGTCGAAGCGTCGGCGCACGTTCGCGCATCCGCGTCGAACTCGCTCGCGACATGGTCGCCGCGGGAGTCGAACCTTTCATCGAAACTGAAATCGCGCTGCTGGGCGAGGCCACCGCGCTCAATTGCACCGCCGCAATCGCGGGCGTCGCCGCGATACGCGCGGCGCCACTCGACTCGCGTGAGCTCGATGCCATCGCCGACGCGCTCGCCAACGTCGTACCGGTCGCCGGCCGGCTCGCCAGCACTTCGATCAACGGCATCTTCGTGATCGACGACACCTACAATTCGAATCCGCGTTCGATTCGCGCCGCGCTCGCGGCTGCACGCGAAGTCGCCGACGGACTCGGCGCCCGCTTGGTGATCGCGATGGGCGATATGCTCGAGCTGGGTGATCAGTCCGCAACCGCACATCAGGAAGCGATTCGCGACGTGATGCGCGCGCGGCCCGCCGCATTCGTCGCCGTCGGCCCCGAAATGAACTCCGCGCGCGATGTCCTTTCCGGCGACGCGAATACCCTAGAAATACTCACATCGCCCGATAGTACCGCCGCTGCGGGAATAGTAGCGGGCCTCGTGCGGCGCGGCGATGTGCTGCTGGTCAAAGGTTCGCGCGGAATCGCGATGGAACGAATTATCGAGCGGCTCGGTTGACGCCAATCAATGGTCGCCGATGCTGCGGCTGATCTCGAGCCAGTTGGTTCCGTCCCATTTGAATCTCAGTATGTCGACTGAGCCGCTCGCGATGCTCGACGTTGGCGCGGCGCCTCCGGTCCATTTGATTGCGCCGTTGGAGGTCGCAAATACAGGACCCGCCGCAATCGCGCCGGTGATGTAAGACTCAACCGTCACGACCTGGTCCGCTATCAGCCCGTTGGTCAACAGCGTGTAGGTCAGTCCCGTGGTTGCGGTGGAAATTTTCTGGCACGAGTTGGCCGCGAACAGCAGCGTCGTATTGGCCGACACCGTTCCGACGTTCGAACACGCTTCGATGCTCGGAGCGTGATTCAAGTAGCCCACTCGTTCGACGCCGCCCCCGATCGAGTCGGTAAACTCCGTGAAGGTCATCGTGTCGGGCGCATTGCTCCCGTCGCCGTCGCGAAATGGATTCGGATCGCCGTAACTGTTCTGCATCGAAAAGATCGGCTGCGGGTTCGGCGCGTTGCCGTTGCTGATGCCGCAAACGGTGTTACTGCCGCAAACCCACGAGCTCTTGATCGCGGTCGGCCGGTTCAACTGCATGAGGTATCCGTTCGGTCCAGGACCGTCGGCGATGCGCGACGCGTCGATGATGAAGTTGGAGGCGGCGTTGTTGGGGTCGAAGATAAAGTACTGCGCGCCCTCGCTGGTCACGCCCGAAAACATCATGTTGCCGTCCGCGCCGCCGCCGAAGCGATCGCTGGTCCACGCTTCGATCTTGTTTTGCTCAAAGTCGGTGCCGTAAATCTCGAGCTGTCCGACGAATGCCGACACGATCGCGACGTCGTGGCCGGCGATTAGGCCGCCGCGGATTTCCTCGTTGTAGGTCTGCCCGCCGCCGCCGAAGAAATAGCCCCACATGCCGCCCTGGCCGTTGGCGGGATTCGAGATTTGCACATCCTGGAAACTCATATCCTGAACGTTGCCGGTGGATCGATTCGCAACGCGGATCCCGATGCCCCCTCGACCCAGTTCCAGCCGCTCGAACGTGTCATGCTGCGTCGGTACGCCGTCGCCACTGCCGCCGGTCGGGTAATTGTCGATGTCGATGATCACGCCGGCGGTGTTCCCGTTGATCCCCGAGACTGACAGTCCCGCGACTCGCGAGTCGGCAGCTTTGTTCATATTGATGACTGTGCCGCCCGTCACGCCGTGCCATTCGAGCTCGACCGGATGTCCGCCGTCGCCATTCTGCGCAGCCGTCAACGAGAGCGTGACGCCCCAGCATCCGTACAGATTAAGCGATTGGCCGAGCGCGTACGCAGAGGTCGCGGGAAACTCGACGATTCCGCCAACCGTGCCGCCCGTCGCCGTATGGGCGCAGATCGAATTGATCGCCGCGTTGATTGGCACGCTGTCGTCATGGCGCATCGTGAACGATCCCGTCTGCGCTGGCGCTATCGACAGGGTCACACTGTTCCCGCTCACGCTGGTGATTTGCGCGAACAAATCCTGTGCAGCTGCAGCGGAAGGCATCGCGGTTCCGAAATCCTCATCGGTGCCGAACGAGTGCCCGAAATCGCGATACGATTCTGCCGTAACGCCCGGCGCACCCGCATGAGGCATCACAGCATGCAGAGTGGGTGTGCACGATGCGCCGCTGCACGAATAGATCAGATATGCGATGTCGTTCGCAGCGCCGGTCCAGCTCACCACCAGGTTGTTGTTGGTGCTGAGCGTCGCGGGTCCGGTGCTCGTCGAGACCGCCGCAGTCGGCGCCGACCATCCGCCGGCCTGGCTCACGCCGACAATTTGATAAGTGTACGAAACGTTGCACGCGGTGTTATGGCCGGGGATGCCGGTGGCGGAATCCACCTGGCAGCCGCCGCCGTTGGCCGCCGTCTTGGTGATGTCAGACGTCGGATTCGGATTCATGCCGTAACTGTTCGGGACTATCGTTACGCCGGTGGGAGTATTTGCATTCGATGCGGCGCCCGCGTGATCGATTTTTGTCCAATTCCCGATCTTGAAGTCGCCGATTGAATTAACTGTGACCGTCGCGTTGCCGGCGACGGTGGTGGCCGACGCCGTAGCGAGCGATCCGGTCGCGCCGAATGCCCTCACGTTCTTGACGCCGTTCAGGCTGACGTTAACGATCGCGTCGCTGCCGTCGAGCTTCGAGGCCGACAACGTATTGAGCTGCGCCCCGCTCTGCCCGAACGCGATCGCGTCTCCATTGACTGTCGCACTCGCGAGATTCGAGACCTTGTTGCCATTCGCGTTCAGAGCCGCTTCCAGAGCGGCGCCGGCGCATGCCCACTGTCCGCGGGTGCCGAGAGCAAAAGCACCTTCCCCTCCATTTACGCATGGCGCCGCGCTCTTGCAGTCCTTGCAATAGAGCAGCATCCCGTCCTGCTCGGCCGGCAGGTTGGCGAAAGTCGGCGTGACTATTGCGGGCGCGATTGGCTGGGCGCCCGAAAGTCGCGCGTTAATAGCTTCGCGAAACTGCAATCCCGCACCAACGCCGGTATAGTTGGGAATCGGCAGATAAGATCCGGGCGGCGGGAGATTCTGCGCCATTGCGTCGGTGCTCGCGACCAGCAGGATCAACGCACCGATCGCTATGCCCCGCAGCATAGGCGAAATCTTTCGTCTGAAATCCATCAACATTCCACCAATCGCGCGCTTGCGCCGATAGCCTCAGAATCCAATCGCGATCCAGTAAAACCCGCTATTGTGGTCGTTCCCCGCTCCCAGCGCGTTGTTGTACACCCAAAATTGCGTCGTGGTCGGAAGGTTGGTGAACGGGACCATTATCACGTCCTCGCCGTTGCTTGAGCTGCTCGTGTTCGGGTTCACGGTAATCGGCAGGAAGACCTCGCAGGCGTTGGGAAAGGCAATCGGAAAAGTGTACGGACCATAGAGTCCGTGCGGGTTTCCGGGCTGGCCCCAATTCACGAAGCCCCACTGGATGACGTACTGGATCAATCCCTTGTTAATATCGGCGACGGGCAGCTTGAGGTAGCCGTTCTCCCATCGCGCCGGTGAACTTCGCCACGAAGGCCTGCAACACCCCGATATTCGAGATGTTCACGTCCTGGCGCTGCTTCAGAAACGCTGTGCGATTAGCCAGTTGCTGATGCGGCTGGTTCGAAATTCCGGTGCCGCTGAAGCTCGCGCCAACTGCCGCGCCCTCGACCGGATCGGTTGCCTGTATCTGATACACCTCATTCGAGGTGAACTCGGCTGCGTCGATTAGTGTAGCCATTGACTACCTCAGAAAGTAAGCGTCCACGTTCCGCTAATACTCATTCCCGCGCCAAACACTATTGGTGCAATAGTCTTACGCGCGAGCATCGGTGTCGGCGCGGCGGTTCCGGGAAGTGCCGCGCTTCCATGATTCGCGAAGATAGCCAACTCCTGGATCGTGATTCCTTGCGCGCCGGTGTCCGCCGTCGTCAGCGACCAGTTGAGCGTCAAGCCGCCGTTGCCGTCTTCGCTGTGACCGTCGAGCGCTTTGTAATATGCGGCGGGCGTCAACGCGGTGTCGGTCACCGTCGGTGCGTTCGAGCCGGAACCGAATCCCACCGCGGATGCGAATTCGCCGCTGGTGTCTCCGCCAAGCAATGCCGCGAGGGCCGGTAGTCCGGCGTTTACGAAAAGATTGCTACCTTCGTCTTCCCACACGACGCGGCCTCGCTCGATAACTCGTATCCGCACGATTCCAATCGGCCTTCTCATTTCTAACCTCCGTGCAAAACGGCCGCGCCGTTAACGATCAGCGCCGAATCCGCGACTTCGGGTTGGTTGGCGCCGTAAGTGATCCCGCTATGCCGATAGTGACTATCGTAAGCGGGGACATCGGACCGCGCGCATCGGCCAAAGACCCAATCGCGATCGCAAAAGCCAGCGCGTTGTCATTGGGCGCAGGCGCCGAGTCGAGTTGGTACTTCGCGATCCCGCTGAGCGTCAACTTGTCCAGGGGAACTGGGCCCGCGTCGGTGATCGCCGGAACTGCGAACCATACCGAGTCCAGCCACGCTCGCGCGGGTTTGAAAAAATTAACCGCCGCCACCGCCGTGGAAGCCGCGCCGATCGAAACACCCTGCCCGGCCGCAAGATCGATCATGACACGGAACACCGCCCATCCCTGGTTCGACGGATACGCCACCCCGCCCCAGCTCGTTTGCCCTTCGAGCAGCGAAACTGTAGGCCATCCCAATGACGCGAGCGCCTGCTTGACTGACCACGGCGTGCCGCGAAATCGATGCAGCGCGATGGCGTTTTTGAGCAGCTCGCGCTGCGCCGCCTCGGTCAGAGCCAGCTCCGTCACCAGGCCGCCGGACTCGATCAGATTGCCCACGTCGATCAGCAAATCGATGTTGGTAAGAGCGTCGACGCCCAACGCGACCGGAGCGATCAACTGCCACAGCGGAGACAGGATGTCGAATTGCCACGCCAGAAACGGCAGCGCATCGCCGACCACCGAGTCGATTCTGTAGACCAGCAGCGTCGTGAGATCGAGCGCCGCGAGCCGCGAGATCAACACCAGCAGCGCCTGCGTGCGCGTATCGTTAATCGAAGGCGCGGCCGACAGCTCGGGCATCAGCTGTGCTCCGTGCTGAACGCGGCCGTCAGCGAGATCATCGTGCAGTTGGCCCACTGTCCGGCGGTGAGTGCCGTCAGCGCCGGCGACGACAGCGCCACGCCATAAACGCCGGCGACCGAGAGCGCCGCAATTATCTGACTCGGTACGATGTCGCGCTGAATCTTAGCGGCGAGCTCGAGCGCGAGCTCCTGCACCGCGATCGATGCCGCGGTGATCGTCGCAGTCGGATCAGCATCCGAGTAAAGCGTCACCGTCGCCGTGACCTGGTAATCCACCTCGGTCACGGCGAGCACGTTCACGGTGTCGGTCAACGGACGCATCGTGTCGGCATTCAGCACCGCGGCTACTTTCGCCAGCAGCGCTGAGTTCGCGACTCCCGCGCTGTTCGGCGCCGGCGACGGTTGTTGCGTCACCGGTCCTGTCAGCACGTACACGTTGACCGACCCGGGAGCGGGGCTGACAACTTGCGCGTCGACGATCGAGGGATCGGCCCCGATCGCGAAGAAGCGGTACGCACCGATCGGCCCCGCGACGCTGAACTGATTCGGCGCGGCCTGGATGCGCGTGCGCAGATGATCGTCCGTCTCCGGAGCGGATCCGCCGGTGGTCGTGCTGGTGTTGGTCACGCTCGCGATCAATGCGTTTGGATTGAGCAGAACATTGATCTGTCCTGCGAGGTATCCATTCGCACCCGCTCCTGGAGCAGTCGCAGCCGCAGCGACACTGGCAATGGTTGCGCCGGCTGCGAGGACGATCGTCGCAGTTGTCGCGAATGCGAATTGCCCGTCGCTGGTGCCGGCCAGGGTTCCGGCGGGAATCGTGAACGGCACCGTCAGCGCGCCGGTCAGCGTGAATTGAAGCGTCGTCACCGCGGGCTGCGACGCGAGTCGAGTCACGCTCAACAGTTGACCGAGATAGTCGAGCATCGGAAACGACGCGAAGGCAAGCAGATTCTGCTCGGCGGCATACTGGATCGCATTGCGCACCAGCGACTCGCGGTAGGCATACAAATTGATCAGCAGGCGCTCGACCTGCGCCGGTTGGAGCGTCCGCTCCGCCGCCGCCTCGAACTCGGCAATCATATCTGCAAGGATCAGGTTTGGATCGAGACCGTCCGTATCATTGACGAACACCGGCGGCGGCAATGATAGAATTCCTGCACCCATCAACTCATCCTTTCATCGCGGTCGGCGCGGCCGGCTAGACCGTCGCTCCCGGAATAGTCACGGTCGTGGTCTGGACGGGCGCCGCAGCGGTGCCCAGCTTGAGCTGCCAATTGAGCGTGACGTCGAGATGCGCCCCCGATTGCACTGTCGCATCGTTGACCGGCTGCACCGTCACCGACACAAGATTTACGCGCGGCTCCCAGGTCATGATCGCCGAGGTCAGTTCGCTGACGATTGCGGGCAACGCGAGGCTGATCGGAAAATCGATGTACCGCCAGATATCCGCGCCGAAAGTCGGCCGCAGCGGATCGCTCCCGCGTGGAGTCGTCACTATAATTCCCAGGCATTGCTCGACGTCGGCAAGCCCCTGCACCACCTCGCCGATGGCTCCCAGAGCCAGAGACCAGTCAGCCGACCTGATATCCGCCAGTGTGATTGCTCCCGCCGCCATCGTCATCCCGCCAGCACGTCGGTGCTTGCCGTCACGATCGTTCCCACTTCCTCGCCGACTTGAACTTGATCGCCAAGCCGGGCGACACCCGCCAGCAGGCCGTTCCCGATTTGCACCTGGCCCGCGCTCTTGATGATGACGTTGCCGCTCGAGTCGATCTGAATCTGCGCGCCGTTCGCGGTGAGATTGAAAGCGGCGCCCTGCGGCAAGCTCACCGTCAGAACATGTTCGTTGCCGTCGTACTTGAGCTCCGCCTGGTCCTGAAACTTCAGATCGAAGAGATGAATCCGTGCATCATACTTGAATTCGGTAGTGTCCTCGAAAAACAGATCGAGAATGTGCGCGACGCGATCGTAGTCGAAGTGCGCACCGTCCTTGAACGCGATATGAAATTTGTCGGCGCTGTTCACGGGCGGCACGTCGGCGGTCGAATAGATCGCGCCCAGCACGGCGCCGGCCTCGTCGCGCAGATCCATCAGGCACACGACCTGCTCGCCGATGTCGGGAATCCAGTACACTTTGTCGTCCTGGGTCTTGGCGAAGACGACCGGCAGCCACCAGCTGATCACCTCGTCGTAATCCGGAAACACCACACGCACCTTTGCGTGCGCCGGGTCCTGCTGCTGCACGATCCCGACGCGGAATGTGGGATTCAGCGAAGCGAATCGCTCGCGGTATTCGATAATGTCGTTCATGCGCTAATCCTTCGCGCCGCGATCGAGGTTCTGTATCCCGTCGCTCGCGCCAGATGATGCTTTGCGGTCTCGATCAAGTACTTTCCATCCAGCACGCCCCATCCGCTCAGTTGCACATTGCTTCCAGCCACCAGCGCCGCGTTCCCCGGTCCTTCAATCGAGGCATCCACCAACACCATGTCGTGCAGATGAAGCGCGGCTTCGGCCTTGAGCTGCGCTTGCTGCGCGTTTTCACAACGCGCCACGATCTTGAGGGTGTCCCCCGTCGGCGAAGCCTGATCCGCAGACACCGACTGAGTAATCAGTTCTTTCGTATCGGGATCGAAGTAGGAGAATTGCGCCGCACCGTAGATTCGACGCGACCGGTTGCGAAATGAGAATCGAATCGTGTCCGATCGTACAATCACTACCGTTGCTGCGACCGACTCGAGCGCCGGCCGCTCGTAAAACACCAGTTGCCCGGCGCGTACCGTGAAATCGAAGTTGTGTTCTCTGGCAAGACGTTTCAGGAACTCCAGATCCATCTGGCGCCGCTGAGTGACTCGCGCAAACAAGACATCGCTCTCGGACTCGGACGACGCCGTAACCAGCACCAGCCCATACTTCGTGGCGATCTGTTGCGCGATTTCCACGATGCCCACATTTTCGTATGCCACAGTATTTGCGGTGCGCATCGCGTTGGTGATGTACGCGGCGAGGCAGCGCAGTCGCATCACGTCAGGCGGTCCATCCAGCTCCAGCTCGTCAATCTGAAATTCACCGCAGTCCAGCAATAAGTCGCCGCTATAGCCAATTTGCAGACTGACTATGTCCCCGAGCGTCGGATACCAGGCTCCCTGCCACAGCTTCGTGGAGTCTTCGATCTCGACTTCCAGTTCGCCTGACGCTCCGTCGAGCCGGTCGACATACCTAATCGCAACAACCATCTGGGATACGTCGGCTGAGATATTCACACCCGAATAAGTGAGTATCCACTGAGGCGAACGAACTGTATAAGATGTAGTCGCAGCCATTACTCAGTCACCGGTTGAGATATTTTCCAGGGTGGCAAGTTGACTGTCACTATGGCGTTTTTCTGAAGGACCGGCACTTCTATCGATATGCCCGCATCGAATACCGGTTCAATAGCAACATTCGGATTAGCCATTATGATCGGTGAATAGTCAGTCGGATCGCCATAGTACCGCCAGGCCAGCAGATCCCAACGCTCACCCGCTGTCGTAATATGAAGTATAAATTGTCCCGACGTCGTCATCGCGCGGTACTCCTCACGATGACGGTCGCCGGCACGTCGCCCGCCTCAAGATTGGGACCGCTCGCGCCGGGTGCCCCCGAGGTGCTGAGCAATGCCGACACTCCAGGCGTGAGTGCGTTCGCGCCGACCACCTCCGGCGACGTCGTCGCGATTGCGAGGGGTGATACTTTAGCCACCGGTATCGCGCTGGAAAATAGGATCGAGTCGGCGTCCCATTCCTTGAGCGCGAGCGCAACCCGAATTGAGATCGGCGCGCCGCCCGCCGACAGTTGCTGGGATTTAACGTTAATCGATTCGATAACAAAGAACCCTCGGAATCCTCCGTCGCCAAAGACCAGCGGCTGTGCGAGGTGCTGAGCGGCGGTCGCGCGCAATAGCGCCAACTGCGCGGCCGGGTTGGTGAACGACGCGTGCCAAATGAGCTCAAACTTCAGCCGCTCGAGATCGTCACCGACCCACTGCAACTGCGGTTTGCTCTCAATCACTTTCTGCTCGGCGAAATCGTAAGCCCTCGCGGATTCGTACGCTTCCGGAGATCCGACCACTTCGAATTGAATTTCGCCCAATGCTGCGAACAAGCTATCTCTCCTCAGAACTGCGCGCGTTCACGTCGCGCCGATTCTCGTTTCAATTGATCGAACAATTCTTCGCGATGGGTCCGCAGTGCACCAATCACGTCATGCTGCAGAGCACCGTCCGTCCCGGAATTGATCACGACCGTGGGCGACGAGTTGATAGTGATCGCTGCGCGTGCGCTGCCATCATTCGAAACACGCAAGTCGCCCGAAGGCCGCGCGAACTCGCGCCGCGAGACACCGCGCGGCGGCATCACTCCGCGAGTCGATGGAACAACACGAACGCTCGCCAACATTCCTGCATCGGCGATAGACGGTCGTCTCATTTCGTGACCTGCACTCGCTCGAATTCTCGCATCGGTATTCGAAGCCAACATCCGTGTCGCGTATTCTCGCGCGTCCGACGCCGGCTCGGTCGTTACTCCTGATTCAACTCGCGACAAAAGATTCATCGCACGCGATAAATCCCGAATCCGTCGCGAGGCGCGCGCGCCCGCATCGACCATTCTCGTCGCGCGATGCCGTCCGCTCCGTCTGCTCGCATTCATGGTCCGATCATCCGATTCATTTAAACTCGGCTCGTCGCCCGAGGCCCTCCCAGAGCCATCACGATCAGTAGTCCGTCTAAGAGATAATTTCGCTTCAGCCGCCTGCTCATCTCTCAAAACCGAGACTCCTACGGGAAGTTGCCAACGATAGTTTTTCGACAGCGCGATACCCGCAGCCGTCCGCGTCACTCGAACATTCGCGCGCGCCAGTTTCGCCAATCGACCGAGACCGATCATCGCCGGCGCGCGGAATGTCCTGGGATGCCTGTTCATCTGATGCTCACTGCGGCTCGACTACGCCCGCGCCGCATTACGCTCGAACGGCCGGCGTTGAGAAGTCGCCGCTTCTACTCGCAAGGGCCGACCCGCGAGTTCCTTGCCGTTCATCGCTCGCACCGCGACCGCGGCTTCGGCTTCATTCTTCATTTCGACGAAGCCAAACCCGCGCGAGCGCCCGTCAAAACGGTCACGCACAATCTCAGCCCGCTCTACGGCTCCGATTTCGGCGAACGCCTCGCGCAAATCGGCATCGCCCAACGAAAACCTTAGATTGCCAACAAATAGTCTTACCTTCATCGTCTTACCGCCTCACATGATTACTCAGTGCGCTCATTTCTCTATACTCACTGCAAATACTACTCACGACTCGTACCCTCCGCCGCGTTCGACGCGTATCCGATGATACTCGGTCATTGCGTCGAGCCAGTACGACAGCTCCGCAAAATCCATCGCGCTCAGCTCCTGGACTGAGAGTCCTGATTGGACGAGGCCTGCGAAGCTCGCTGCGGAGGGCGGTCGAAATTTTCGTCAATCACCTCGGCCTGCAACGCCATGACGTCCGCGAGATCCATTTCGAGCACGTCCTCGTACACGATCTTGCGCCCGTCCACCCGCGTCACCTCCGCGATCAATGCAAATACCACCGCATTCGCGTCTCCTCCCGCCGTCGCCCGCTGTGCTCGCATCAGGTCCCGCCCATAGCCCTTCCGCACCTCGGCGCGCGCGCCCGAGGGCAACTCGATCGTTCGGGCGCCTTGATCGGAGCCCGCTTCCGCGCCACCTATACGTACTCCATTCACCGTTGTGTCATCGGTTATCATTAGTCACTAGTCCCCGTCTCCGGGCTTTATGAGTAGAATCTTTCAGCCTCCGAGATTCGATCTGAAGGTACTCAGTTGGTCGACGCCGCCGACCACGTAGATATTCGCAAATACGTCATACAGGTAGATTTGGACACCCGCCACGAATAGCTCGCAGTGATAAATACTCACTACCGACGTGGTCTCGACCATTTGATGCTGGCGAAAGGTGGGGCTTCCAGCGTCTTTGAAAATCCCGGTCATCAGGTACACGACCGGAAGTTGTGCGCTACGTCCCTGGCTTGTGTATTGCTCCAGATTTCCGCGCGCCTGGAAGGAATGCGTCTGGAACGGACTCGCCGACATCGTGAGCGTCTCCGCGTCGAACGACGACCACTTGATCTTCGATTCGAGTTTTTCCACTCCCGCCCACAACTCTGCGGTCCCAGCCATCCCCAATCCTTTGTAGTCAACCATCTTGTGCTTGGGATTGGCGATCTCGATCTCTTCGGCCCGGCCCAGCAGGCCGACGCCATCGATGTATATATTTGCATTAGTCAGTGAGTTGATCTGGATATTCATTCTGTTCCTCTAGCGTCGCGACGAGTTACGCCGTTGCTTCCGCGGCCACTGTAATCGGACTCGTCTGTCCCAGCTGCTGCAGCAGCGTCACATCGATGAACGCCTCAAAGGTGATTCTTTCCGCGGGCGGTGGAGGCATCACATCGATATCGAACACCAACTGCCCGCCTGCGATTTGCGCCGATGGATTCTCCGCCGGATTGAAGCTGGCCGCGCCCGCGACCAATGCCCCGCGCTGGATAAGTGATCGGATGAACGCGTTGGCGCTGGCGAGAATTGCATCGATCAGCGCGTTCGAGATCGGTTGGTCGATGAACTGCAGCATCGCAAGTTCCACCGACTCCTCGATCACGTCCATCGTTCGCCGGACCGATATAAAGTTGTCTGGGGTGGTTGACGTCGGGAACGCCGCGCTCCTGTTTCCCCACACCCGAAGGCCCGTGCCGAAAGCGTTGAACACGGTCACGATTCCCGCGGCGTTCAAGTTGTTTACGTCCGACGACGCGTCGAGAATCGAGGCGTAGAGTTGAACGTCAGGCCCGAGCATTCCATCGACCTCGGTATTGGACGGCGACCACCAGTAGCCTTGCGCAAGGTCTTTCGCCGCCATCGCCCCTGCCACCCATTGCGAGTACGGCGCGACCGCGTTCGCGTTGAATTGCGACCGCAACGGAATTCCCGAAGGGTTAAGCGTCAGTCCGGTCGGCACAATTCCCGTGTCGAAGAAAGTCTCCTGCGGATAGCAGAGAACAGCTCGGCTGCTCGACGATGCGAAGCCGTTGCCCACCACTCCGCGGTTGGTTATCGCAGCCGTCGCGGAAGTGGCCGGCGGTGAATCGATCAGCGCCATCGCGCGAACCTTGGTCGCCATCGCAGTGAGCGCACTCGCAACCGTCGCGTCCTGTGAGTAGCCCGGCGCGATTAGTATCTTGGGAAAAAATCCCAGCGTGCCGTATGTGGTCTGAAATGCCTGCATCCCGGTATACACGCCGCCGGTCACAGCTCCGATCACATCAGCGTCCGCCACCTTCGACGGATCAGCGTAATTGAACCCAATCAGTACGCTGGCGCCGGCACTGATATGTCCGCCCGATCCGCTCGGCACTAGCGTCACCACTCCGTTCACCGCGTCGAGGGTATAGTCAGTGCCAGCTACATATGTAGTAACGGCAGGATTACTAGTGACTACTACACTCGAGACTCCCATGTGCCCTAGGTTGATAGCTCCCTGGGCATTAAATGTGAATGCGGTCGCAGCTATCGCAGCGAAGTGCCTGGTCGGATCGAATACGTTGACGACAATCGCCTGTCCCGCGCCTTGCGCCTGGATCGCCGCGAGCGCGTAGGGGATCGAATATCCGCGAACCAGAGGCCCGAAGGCTGCCGCGTCGAGCGCTGATGATACCAGGGTCGGAGCATTGAGCGAGGCTGCGACTGTGGGCGACGTCACAGCCCATGCCGGCGCCGCGCCCACCAATCCAATCACCGCCGATTTGACGACCGTGACCGGCACCGGTCCATTAGGTACTTCGATTACTTCAACTCCGTGCAGGAAACTGGCTGGCATTGTATCACCTATACTCAGTCGGATTGAGTTACCATTTATCTGGGCTAGTTAGTCGGCTCGTTCTGTCCCGCGGTCGCAATAGCCTCTTCAGCGTATGAGTATGCGATCTGAACCGTCTCACCGGCGGAAATCGCTCCGCCGGGAATAGCAGTGACTATTCCGTCCGCGCGATCGATCGAGTAGTCCGTTCCCTGGATCAGCACCGCGCCGCCGGCAGCGGTGATGCTCACAGCGAACACGTTGCCCTGCGGAAGCTGGACCTGCAGGTTCGAATTGAACGTGTACGCAACTGCGCCGAGCGTGACAGACGTCTGCCCGCCTTCCTCGAGCGCGATTCCCTTGATGAACAGAGGGAAGTCTTCCGGCTGCGAGGCTTCGACCGCGACGGTGCTGAGCGCAAAGGTCGACGAGTACGTCCACACCCCGCCCTGCTTATCGCGCTTTACGAACTTTTCACGCACCGGGTACATCTTGCGGCAGCCGGGAACTTCATATCCGGTCAGCGCTGTGCGGATGCCTTCGATAATCGCATATGCGCCCGGACTTGGTCCCGACGCGTCTCCGCCGACCGCCCATCCGAGGTCGCGCATCATCACCGAGATCTCGAACTCGAGTTTGCGTTCCTGGATTATCGCCGAGGTGTCGAGCATCTCGCCAAATTGCGCGCCTTTGTACATCACCAACGCCGCGCCCACGCGATGGGTCAGGCGCCAGGTCTCGGGCCGGTCCGGATAGTGTGCGATTTCGATCGTGTTGATCTGCGATTGCAGTTGGCTGACGATCGCGTCTTCGATCGTCGCGATATCGATCGCGGTCGGTGGTGTGAACACCACGCCGTTCCATGCTGCATCGAGCATGACGCCCATCTCAGTAGCCCCTCAATTTTTTTCGATCGAAGACGCGATTCGGTCCCTGCACGCTCTCTGCTTTCTCCGCCATCGGCGGCTCCTGCCCATCGGCTGGACAGACCGAGCGTGAGCTCGCCGGCCGCGACTTTTGTCAGCATCGCAACTGCGTCTTCGTATCGTTTGCGCGCGTCTTCCAGGTCGTGCAGCGGGCGCAGCGACTGCATGCGGTACATCGCGATATCGGTCGTGAGGCGGTTGAGGACGGCGGGTGGATCCGTCAGTGGCAGGGCGAAGCGGCCTTCGATGTACCCGTCGATTTCCGCGGAGGCGTCGGCGAGCGCCTGGGTGATCGGTGTGTCGTTCACCGTGGTCGCGGTAGGATCCTCATTAGTCAGTTGGACCAGGTCGCGATTTGGGTATCGATTGATCATGTCCTGGGCGGTCGCGTAGCTCACTGTCGTAACCTCATCTCGTAGCAAGTGACTATTGGACTGAGAGGTCTCTCCGCGGGCGCGGGACAACTGATTTGCGCCCGCGGAGAGTGGCCATACGCTCCGGCGCTGCGGGCAGGAGGGGAACCCGCGACACGCCGGTTCAGGAAAACTGGATTCATCATCGCTGTCTCACTGCGTCCTTACGCCAGGAACTCGCTGACGATCAGGTCCGCGCTGTTGCGCCAGATGTTCGAGGTCGCGACGTTGGCGCTCGCGCCGGCGCCGGCCATGAATTCGGAGTTCAGCAATTGACGCGCGACTTCTTCGAGCGTGGGCGGCACCAGCAGGTACACGCCGGTGCGGCTCGACAGTGCGCCAAACGGCTGTCCCGCATCGGTTTTGAACGCTCGCATCGCTGCACGCGCGGCGCCGTAGTTGGTCGGATTGCTGAGATCGGTGTTGCTGGCGTACGCCAACTGCCACAGACCGACTCCGGTGTTGGCGCGGCCGTCGACGCCGTAGCGGAATTCGCGGCGGTTGAAGACCGCTTCGTCGGCGACATTAGTCATTCGGGTGACTGCGTATTCGCGCCGGAGCTGAAAGATAAACGGGCGAATCACGCGCGACGCATCGATCAGGAACCAATAAGCGCCCGACCCACTCGAGTTGATATTCGCCGCCGTGGTCCCGGCCTGGCCCATCAGGCCGACTGGATGACTCGCCGAAAAGAACGGCACACCGTCGAAGCCGAGGACGTCGCCCGGGTTCGCGACCGCGTCCTTGATCATCGCGAACAGCAGCATGTCGGGATGCACCTTGGTGTCCCATCCGAGCTGCTCGATGATCGGCTCGTACGCGCCGTAAGTATCGTCTTCGATATCGTTGCGGTCGATCGCGACGGTATCTTCGAAGTTTCGATTGACGATGGTGTATTCGTGGGTCTCGAGCGCCTGGATTACCCTGTCGCCCAACCATTCGCGAAACCTCGTCGTGCGACCGAGCCATGGATAGGTGGTCTGGCGCGAGGCGGAGCGCACCACGCTGGTGATCTGCTCGTAGTACGACGGCGGCTTTTCGAACCCGCGCTGGAAGACGACGTCGAAGCCGGTGAACAATGCGGTCAGATTCGCTGCGCTGATTTCCATCTAATTCTTCCTTTTTTCAGTGAAAGTCATTGGTCACGCCGACGCTGTCTGACTGGTGCCAGAAATCCACCCAGACCTGCCCGCTTTGATCGATCGCGACCACGGTTCCCGCCGCCGCGTATTGCTGGACGCTTGCGCCGCTGGCGCGATCGGTGGCTGTCACGTTGTTGTCGTCGAGCGCGAAGCACACGAGCCCGATTTGCGCGACGCCGACCGATCCGTCGGTCGCGTAGAGAAACACTCCCTTGCGCGCGGTGATCGAAATCGCGCCGGCGATGCCGGGATTGTTGATCGCGTTCTGGCCGGGGATTCCGGCCTTCACGTATTCCGCGCGCCCCACGACTTTGAGCGCATTCGCGACGGTCGTCGTTGCCGACGCCGGAACCGCGTTGCCGGCCGCGTTCAGCGCGACGATTCCGCCGAGGTAAACGTTGGTGTTCGCCTCGACCGGGTAGACGCGCATTCTGCCGCCATCGGCCATCTCGGGCGTATTTCGTGCTTGGTTAGAGCCGCCATCTTTTCACCTATTTCTGTATTGAGAGCGCGAGTTAGTCCTGGTTGTTTCGAAGGTCCGCGTTTCGGGCTGCTGCGCTTCGGAGATCGGCGTCGGCGCGCTCGAGGCTGAGGAAGTCTGCCCGGCCGCGCTTGCGATGGATAAATTCCGAATGCTTGACGCCCAGCTGCGCGCAGATTGCTAGTTCTGCCTGGTTGAGGCCGCCGCCTGCGCGCCGATCCGCGGGAGGCTCTCCGCCGAGGCCGAGGTTCTCGCCGACTATCGACGGCTGCTTGGCGGCGAACGCCTGGAAGCCGCGCGCGTCGGCGGCGCAGTACGCGATCGCCCATTCGCGCTGGGCCGGCACGATTTTGCCCGCGCGAATCGCCTCCTCGACCGTGTGCGCGGCGCGTTCGCGCGCGCGCTCAGCCTTGAGTGCGTTGAGCTCGGTGAGCGCGCGCTCGAATTCCGCGATCGCGACGTAGTGCGCGGGGTCGTGTGCATGCGTGCTAGTCGACTGTGACGACGACGCATCGCCGGCCGCGCGCAGCTCCCGCACTTTTGCGAGGACGTCCGCAACCGTAGCGGCGCCCTCGAGCCTCAGTAGATCGCGCAATTCCTGCGTTGGAAATTCCATGGGTTGGTCCTTGGTTTCGTTGTCGGCCGCCGCAATGCGCGACGCCGCAATCGCGGTCAAATGGAGGTTTGGATTGTTGGTGAGCCCGGCTCGGAGCAGCCGCGTCACGGTTCCGTCTTTCGGATCGAACTGGAACACGGGCGAAACGTATCGGTACTCCCGCGCGACGATCGAAGATGCGGCCCGCGCAGTCCATTCGACCCGTCCCCACACAGCGCCGCTTCGGACTTCAAGCTCGCGAATCCATCCTGCCGCCGGAGCAGGCCGTCCTTCGGGGGCGCCGAAATCGGTGGCATGGTCATAGTCGATCGGCAGGCCGGCATTCATCTGCATCGCAGTGGTGGACGCGATCACAGCTGTCGGATCGTCGAGGCGAAACGGCCCGCGTCCGTCGCGTCCGTAAAAGACTCCCGCCGGGAGCAGCTCGATCCATTCGGGCGCCGTCGCCGCGCCTTCGCCCTCTGCAGGCGCGGAGGCGGGCGCACCGGCGGTATCGATCACGAACGAAGGAATCAGTTTGCCCGCCTGCGTCTCGTTTTCACCGCCGGTGCGTGTCGTGAGGTGTTGCATCGAGGCGCATTGTGCATCGAGATTTAAACTTGCGTAAGGATGAACAGTTCATCCCTGAACTTTTGTGGCTAATAGGGGAGGTGAGAAACACAAAGAGTTAACGGCGTGACGCGTTACGTACGATATTCCGGTCCCCCCTTTCCAACATGGAAAGGGGGCTAGGGGGATGGGACGCGACGATTCCCTAATTTCTGGTTCCCCTTCCCGCTCGGGAAGGGGTTAGGGGTTAGGTTCCGCGCACCGGAGGCTCGCGTTCTTGTGCTTGGGGCTGGTACAAATCTGCGCACGATGAAAGCTGGAACTAGTGTGATCGAAGTGGCTGGGCTGCGGGTTGAGCGCGAGGCCGTGATTCTCGAGTCTATCGATTGGCGGGTTGAGCGCGGGCAGCATTGGGCGATTCTCGGCGCCAACGGCTCCGGCAAAACATCGCTGTTGCGTGCCCTGACGGGATATCTGCCGCCCACGGCCGGCGAGATTCGCGTGCTCGGCGAGACCTATGGGCGCTTTGATTGGCGCGATCTGAGAACGCGGATCGGACTGGTCAGTTCGAGCGTGCATCAGATGATGGAAGACGGCGAGACGGCTCTCAAAGCGGTCGTGAGTGGACGCTACGCGCAAATTGGATACTGGGGCGAGATGCGCGCGGAGGACCGGCGCGCGGCCGTCGCGATTCTGCGCCGGATCGAGGCGTACGATCTGCGCGATCGCCCGTGGCGGTTTCTGTCGCAGGGCGAGCGCCAGCGCGTGCTGATCGGCCGCGCTCTGATGGCGTCGCCGAAGCTGTTAATCCTCGACGAGCCGTGCGCCGGTCTCGACCCGGTCGCGCGCGAGCACTTTTTGCAATTCATTCAGCGCATCGCCCGCGTGCGCGGCGCACCCACGATGGTGCTGGTGACGCATCACGTCGAGGAGATCGTCCCGATTTTCTCGCATGTGCTGGTGCTCAAATCGGGCCGCGTGCTCGCCGCGGGACCTCGCGCGCGAATACTCACTTCCGCGATATTGTCCGACGCCTTCGCGGCGCCGGTGCATCTCACTCGCGCGCGCGGCAGATACTCAGTTACGGTGCGCGCGCATCGCGGAGTAGTCATTTGACTATACGCCCCGCCGATTAGCTAATCGCCAAATGTAAAGCGGCGAGCCAGAAGGCTCGCCGCTTTGGCTACGCGCGTTGCTGTTTTGCGATCCGCCCGTCAGCTACTTACCCGTACCTGACAAGGGGATCATCTGCGGCGCATCCATCGCGTCGTCGTTGACGATCAATTCTCCGCTTTGCGGACTGGTATCGGTCGGAGTGAAGGTCACCGAAACCTCACAGGTCTTTCCTGGCGCCAACGATTTGATGCATTGAGTCTTGACCGCGAACGGAGCCGAAGTCGTCTCGCCCGTGATCATCACGGTAATCTTCGAACTCTTCGAGCTGGCGTTTTTGATCTTGACCTTCTTCGATTTGCTGGTCTTGTTGACCTTGGTCGATTTGCCAAAGTTCAGCGACTTGGGCGAGAACGACAGCTTTCCAATGCCAGGCGTCGGCGTCGACGTCGGCGTAGCGGTCGCAGTCGCGGTAGATGTCGCCGTGGCTGTCGCCGTCCTGGTCGCGGTTGCAGTGGCCGTGGGCGTGCCGCCGGTCGAAGTCGCGGTGGCGGTCGCCGTCGCAGTCCTGGTCGCAGTTGCCGTCGCCGTCGCCGTCGGCGTGGCGCCAGTCGCTGTCGCTGTAGGCGTCCCGGTCGCAGTCTTCGTTGCTGTCGCGGTGGCAGTCGGCGTCCCGCCAGTCGAAGTCGCGGTCGCAGTCGCAGTCCTGGTCGCCGTGGCCGTCGCCGTATTCGTTGCGGTCGCGGTCGGCGTCGGTGTGCCTGCGGTCGCGGTGGCTGTTGCCGTCGCAGTCCTGGTCGCGGTCGGCGACGGTGTTATCCCAATCGACGTCGTCACCGTCGGAGTCGCAGTTGCGGTTGGCGTCGCAGTGGCTCCCGTCGCGGTCGCGGTCGGAGTCGGCTTCGTGAACGGCGTCGGGCACGTATTGCCCGCAGGATTGACCACCGTCAGGAACGCCGCGGTGCTCTGGAAGTCATCGGGAGTGTTGAAATCGTTGTTGAAGAGTTGGTAGCCGTTCGAGGTCACCGGGAAGTCGGTCGAGTAGGTGCTCCCGACCACGAAGATATCGTTCCCCGCCGAATTGAAAGCGACGCCCAGTCCTATGTCCGCCATTCCCGTTCCGCCGAGCAGGGTCGAGAACACCAACTGCGAGGCCGCGGGCTGCGACGGGTTCAATTCAGACACGAACGCAGTAACAGGGACGGTCACCGCGCCCTCCGAGCAAGATACCGCTGCTGTTGTTCGTGCCCTGGCACTTGTTGGCGGTGGTTGGAAAGGTGCTGGCGTACGAGGTTTCCAACGCCGACGCCGAGGTCGTCAGCCCCGTCACATAAACTTTCCCACCGCTCTCCGCCATCGCACCGATTGCGTCGCCAGTCCCGAAGGTGCCGACAAACGGTATAGACACGAAGAAGCCGGTTCCGCCGAAGTAGGTCGAATAATCGATCTGGCTCAGTCCCGACGTGCCGCTGGGGGTCAGCTCGGTGATAAATCCTGTCGTCGCCGGAGGTCCCGCCATCGTTTCCGCCTCGTTGGTGGACTCGAAAGGAGTTGCGCTGACGGGAAAGTTGGTCGAGGCCGTCAGGCCCGCAACCCACGCGTTCGACCCGTCGAGCACAATCGCGGTGCCCACGTCGCCAACCGAGACCAGCGCGTCGCCATTCCCCGATCCGCCGAGGTAGCTACCGTAGGTCAACGCGCCTGAAGTCGTATTGAACATCGCGACGTACGCCATGCTGGTGCTGGTGCCGCCCAGGAAGCCGGACTGTGCGGGATGCGCTGACAGAGGAATGTTGTTCGAGAACGCCGCCCCGGTGATCGCTACGTCGGTGGCGGATTCGACCGATATGCCGAGGCCTACATCGCCCGCCGAACCGTTGCTGGTCCCGCCGTAATAACTCGAATATTTGGGCGCGGCTGCGGAGCCGCCACCCGCCACGACCATTATGAAGGCGTTGCTCAGTCCACCCTCGCCAGTTGCGAGTTGCGGCTGCGCAGCATCACCGGTCACGACGAATCCGTCTGGGCCGCCTGCCATCTTCGCGCCGGCAGTGCTCTGCGTCGATCCGACGATATACGAGTCGCAATTCGACATGCATCCTGGCACCAGCGCGACCCGCGCCGCGGTCGCATTGAGGGCGCCGGGGATGTAGCACGAGTACTGGAGACTGTCGCCGCCAGCGAGCAGTTCGCTCACGAAGCCCTGGTTGGTCGATGCGTTCTCGCCGATATTCGTTTGCCCCCACGCACCGCAGCTTCCGGTGCCGGGAAAAACGTCCCGCGGTGAATCACCAGCTTGGCCCGAGTAGGTCTGTCCGACTACGTAGGCATCTCCGGAACCGTCGACCGCGATGCCGAATCCCAGGTCGCCGTCTCCGGTTCCTCCTGTTCCTTTCGTATTGCCGTTAGCGCCCAGGTAGGTTGCGTATACCAGCGACGCACCGTTGCTAAGGCTGGTGTTGAACTTTGCGACGAAGACGTTTGGATTCTGCTCTGGCGTGGCATTGGCGCCGTTAAGCGTACGTCTGAAAAAAACCGGCGGTCGGAAGATTGTTCGAGTAGGCAGTACCCGGTAATGTACGCGTTCGCCGACGGATCGAGCGCGACGTCGACTCCAGTTTCCGAATCCATCAGGTTCGCGTCGCCCAGGAATGACGAGAACTGCTCGAGGTTCAAAGGCCCAATGCTCGAGCCGTTGCCACCGAAGTAGGTCGAATATGGAATCGTTGCGACGACCGGATCGATAAACAGCGTCTTGCTGCGATCGTAACTGGCGATCTGGAATCCCACCTGCCGGATCGGAACTCCCGCCACAACCGTGCCGTCTTTCGCGAGCGTGAAACTGCCCGCCACCGGCGTGCGGCTGCCATCGGCATTCAGCTGATAGTTCTGCGGCTTGTCGATCCTGATAACTCCGGAACCGGTCTGGATGATCAGGTCGCCCTCGCCGGTCTGCGTCGTCTTGGCCGGACCCTCGATCGCAAATTTTATCTTCGAGGTGTCCGCACCCGGCGCCGCGATTAGATCATATTCAAGTTTGCTGGGCGTGCCGTAGTAGACCAGGTCGACGCCCGGGTACACGTCATGAAAGCGCACGCGGCCGAAGGTCGGGATGTCGCGATGCCAATCCTTCTTATCGCCGCCAATCAGGTAGTTCACGCGCCCCGGCAGCGGTTCGACTCCCTCGACTTGCGGATGCGGATTCGCGCCAACCAGGCGCACTCGCACCGCCGACTCGGTCAGGTTCGTGTCGCCCCCGGCCTTGTACGGAAATCCCGCCGGCATCGGACCCTTGTGAAACGCGCCACCAATCAACGAGAACACTGCCGCGTCGTCGGTCAAAAACAACGAATACCGTCCGCTGCGCGAAACATAGCGGACGCTCGGATCGACCTGCCCGCGGTTAGCTTCGAAATAAAGCGGAAGCCCGGCTATTTTGTTCAGCGCTTGCTTGCGAAGCTCCTCCGGGTTCTGCATCCCCGCCGACGCCGGGATCACCTGGCCCGCCACCTGAGAATTTGACGACCCGGTTACGGACGCGCCGATTCGCGATCCGAAGGTCAGGACCACGAAGGCCACTATCGCGACTGCCCCCAATCGATAGCGCGGCGAGTGTAATTCGCGCGCGCGGCGAAATGCCGGAATGGTGAACTGACATATGTTCCTCCCTAATATTGGAACCCCACCCTGCAGGAGTCCTAAAACTTTCGGTCCACGGTAAGACTTACTGCGGGCACAAAGCTGTAAGATGGTGGCTTAGTACCATTACCGCCATCTAAAGACAAGGAAAATTTGTACAGGAACCTAAAACCGCGCCGTCAGCAGCCTAAAAAATGCAAAAAAGGTGCTTTTGAACGTAAAGGAACTGGGTGCAGGATCACCCTGCCGAAATGAAGTTTGAAACCCACCGCGGGTTTCAATTACAATTATCTTACCGACGCCGCTGACCTTGACGTTGACCGTTCGATGCTTCGGGTCGCTGCTCTGTATCTCGAGAACGCCGTGTACGCTCCCCTTCGTGGTCGGCGCGAAGTCGATCGTCACCGCCATCGAGCCGTGCGGACTCACGATGAATTCTCCGCCGGTCACGACGAACGGCGCGCTCTGGGTCGGCACGGCGGCGTCCATCGTGACCGTACCCGCGTTCTTGATTTTCAGCGTGTGCGACTTCGAATGGCTCCCGACCGCAACGTTGCCGAAGTTTATCGACTTCGGGCGCAGCTTGAGTTTGCCGCCCGGTTGCGGCGTCTGCGTTGGCGACGCGGTCGGCGTCGCCGTGGTCGTCGAGGACGCGGTCGCAGTCGCAGTCGCGGTCGCGGTCATCGTCGCCGTCGCAGTCGGCGTCGCAGTGCTGGTCGCCGTTGCGGTCGCCGTCGCGGTCGGCGTGGGCGTCGCGAGGATCCCGTCATAGACCATCGATCGATTGTTTTGCGTGTCAGCCACGAAGAGATCGATATTCGCATCGACCGCCACCGCCGCCGGCGCGCACAGAGCTGTCCGCGCCCAGTCCGAACAAATCGCCGAGCATGATTCCGTTGTCGCATCCCGAGCGTCGTGAAATTACCGGCGTCGCCCTGCCCTAGCACTATCGCCGCCGCAGTATCCGAACTGAACGGCGCCGCGTATTCGAGCACGCGATCGTTGTTCGCGTCCGCCACCCACAGGTTGCCCATCACGTCGAGCATCAATCCCGCCGGCGCGCACAGCGTCGATGCGCCCGGCAAAAAAGCTCCGCGATTGCATTTCGACAGCGTGAAGTCGCCCCCCTGGCCGAACACCCGCGTCGCATTCTGCGTGCCCGCGAGCGGCGCGTCGATTTCGATCACGCGGTTGTTGCCCGAGTCCGCGACAAACAAATTCCCCGACGCGTCGATCGCGACCCCGCCCGGCATTGCACATCGCGTGATCGCTCGGCGACGGATCGCCCGCCACGCCGTCGGCGCATTGCGTGTCGGTGAAATCCGAAACCGCGCCCTGCCCGTACGCTCGACTCGCAATCGCGTCGGACGCACCCGGCGGATTACCCGCCTTCGCGAACTCGAGCACGCGGTTGTTCCCCGCGTCCGCTATATAGATGTTGCCGCCGCGTCGAGCGCCGCCGACGACGGATTGCACAAGCGTCGTCGCATTCGCGCCGCTCGGATTGCAGCTGCGCGTGGTGAATGCGCCCCCTTGCCCGTAAACGAAATCCGCCGTCGCGTCGCCCGCGCCCGGCTCGCCGCTGGCCGCGTTGAACGGCGTGTTGTACACCAGCACGCGATTGTTGCCCGAATCCGCGACGTACAGATTTCCCGCCTGATCGACCGCCATCCGCGCCGGACCGCAAAGGCTGTCCGCGCCGAGTCCGCCCACGTCATTTGCCGCCACGCCGTTATTGCACTTGTACGAGAACAGGTCGGGCTGTCCGAGCACGATATCGGCGGGCTGCGCGCGGCGAACGACGTGACGTCGCGCCAACCGAGCACGCGATTGTTCGCGGTGTCGGCGACATACAGATGCCGATGCGGCGGCTGCGACGTCGCATCCACCGCGATCCCGCCCGGCAGAATTCTCTCCGATCGCATCGACCAGGTTCGGCCCGTTATGCGCCCGATCGATCTGCCCGCCCGCGCCGTTGGCCACCTTGTTGCCCGGCGATCCGAACTCGTTGAACTCCAGCACCCGATTGTTCGCCTGGTCGGCGACGTAGAGATTGTTGACCGCGTCTATCGCCAGCCCCATCGGAAATTGCAGCGACGCCGCGTTCGGATTCTGCGCGCCCGGCCCAATCTTAAGGTTGAGCAGGTCCGACCTCATCAGCGGCACCGGCTGCGTGTACTCGTAGACCTGGTTGTTCGCCTCCGACGAGACGTAAAAATTCTGGTTCGAATCGACCGCGACTCCCGTCGGTTGCACCAGGCTATTGCCCTCGAACACCAGGTCCGGCGTGACGTTGTTGGTCTGCTCGATAGCCAAACGGCCCGTTGTATTCGAGCGCACGATTGTTCCGCGTGTCCGCGACGTAGAGATTGTCGCCGATATCGACCGCGATCCCGACTCCGAAAAACGAATTCATGCACAAAGTCGTGAGCGTCGCGCTTCCCCCCTGGTTGCATGCTCCACTGACGAGGTCCGGCTGCCCAATAGCTACGTCCGCCGTCGCGTCGCCGAAATTCCCCGGCGGCCCCTTCACCGCCGTCATCGGGAGCGGCGAGAAAAAAACCAGCGCGCGATTATTGTTCACGTCGGCTACGAACAGATTCCCGCTCGCATCGATCGCGACCCCCTGCGGACTGTCAAGGCTGTCGGCGCTGAGCCCGCCTTCATTGGCAGTATTGGTGACAAAGCTCCCCGCCTGCCCGAATACCACGTTGGCCGCGAAATCGCTGGTCTGATCGACAGCGACCAGCAGCGCGAACGGATCGTTAAACACCAGCACGCGATTATTTTGCGCATCGCCGACGTACACCCGATGCGCCACGTCAAACGCCACGCCGATCGGCCGGCATAACGTGTCGCATCCGGCGCCGAGGCGTTCTGATTGCATCCTGAGGAATTGAAATCCGGCTGCCCGATCACCAGGTCCGCCGCGCCGCCCGACGCGAACGCACGTCGCGCTCTTCCATCCCATCACGCGGTTATTCTGCGAGTCCGCCACCAGCACGTGGCCGTTGGCTTTGTCGATCGCGACGCCGGCCGGCGCGTTCATTCCGATCGCATCGACAAAGTTCACCTGGTTCTTGACGAAATCGATCTGCCCGAGCACGCGGTCCGCGCTCGACGTCCCAACCCCGGCGCGCAGAAGACCCACGCGTCAAAATCCACAGCTGACGCCCGCGATTATCGCCGCCAAGCACGATCCCGCCAGTCCGCAATCCAGGGCGCACGCGCCCTCCTTCGCCCACCTGGAGGTTGCGACTTCCGACTCTGTGCAACTGTATGAAGATTAAACGGAAGGCGTAGTCAGGTTGCGTGTTAACTACTTGTCAAACACAGCATAGCCCGATGTGTACAATCCCTGAACCCAACCAAGGTCCCCCAAAGCACACATTCTTCGTTTTTTCCCGATCTCTTCCCGAGCAAGGGGAAGCCGATCCGCATTCATGTGAAGCCCCTTCCCAATTGGGCAAAGGGGCGAGGGGATAGGACACCTCGCCGATTTATTCGGTTCCCTTACCCTCGAGGGAAGGGGTTAGGGGTTGGTTCTTCGCATCGCGCACCCGAATAATCAAAAAAAAGCGCGCCCCGCCGGGAGGAGACGGGGCGCGCGGTCCTAGGACCGGGAGAAATCGAGAGACTTAGTACCTCCAGTTGTTATAGCCGTAAGGCACTCCACCACAGGCTCGCTCCGCGCGATGCAGCTGATAGGTCAGGTCGGACGCGGCCGCAGGATGACCGGTGTATTCGTCGTGGCGAATGACGTTACGAAGATGCTGCGCCCATCCGCACGCTCCACCATAGTATCCGCCCGGCATTGCCCAGCCACTAGCGGCGTACTCACGATCGTGCCCATAATCATCGTGATCGTAGTCGCGACCATAGTTCCGGCCGTCACGCTCGCCGTAGTTCCGATCATGCCCACCGTCGTTGCGATAGTCGCGCGAGTCGCGATTAGTCACCACTGGCGCGCTGTTGTAGGTGCGGCCGTTATCGCGTGACTCATTGCGAGTAGCAACCGCCGGCGCTGCGTTACGAGTCTCGGTGCGAGCGCTACGCTCTTCGCGCCCTTCGTTCCGATCTCATATTCGCGGGCGCGGCGGCACGAGTCTCAGTGTCGGAGTCATCGGTGCGAGCGCTGCAGCTCGTCTCGCGGCCTTCGTTCCGATTCATATTCGCGGGCGCGGCAGGCACGGTCTCGGTGCCGCGACTCACGCGCGGGAGCGCTGGCGTGCGATTCGTTCGATTGCGGCGCCGACTGCGCCGGTCGCGAATTCTCCTTGCTGTTATTGTGATCTTGAGCCGCGGCCGTGATAGGAGTCGCCATCAGCGCAACTCCAAGCAATCCGGTCATCATATTTTTGCCTAATTTCATCGTCATAACCTCCACCGAAGAGGTAGAGCATCAAGGATGCCAATCACCCGAACTTAAAAAACCCCTTGAAAATCTGCCGCCCTTTAATTTGGACGCGCGTAAAAACAATCGTGAACAAAGAAATCGGCAATTTTTGCACTTGAACGTTTCCGGACGAGGAACCCCAAAATGCGCACGGAGAGACCATCTTAATGAACGTTTAAAAATTGGGGGTTGTGGTGGGGTCTTGGTGTTGCCTTTCGTTTGGGTTCCCCTTGGAAGGTGGGGGTGGTTGGGTTTGTCCCCTTTAGTTGGAAAGGGGGGGGTGTTTTTTTGGAAGGGGTTAGGGGTTAGGTTCCCGCATCATCTATAAAGCTTGAACGGCTCGACCCCTTACCGAAACGCCGTAGTCTGCACCACAAACCGAGGCATCGACGAACAGTTCAGCGCCGGCGCGTGCAGCATCATCGGATGCACGAACATCACGTCGCCAGGTTCCCCGATCATTTCAACCACGCGCACCTCAACCCCGTCGATTTTTGCACCCTCGCGCATGAACCAGCGCACTCGATCCGCCTTCTCATCCCTCGAGCATAACGCCTTCACCCACGGATAAGCGCGAATCAACCGCATCCGCGCGTTCGCGGATCGAAGAACCTCCCCCGCGCGCGCAACCTTCTCCACCAACCGATGAGACCCGGCGACGTATACCGTACCGCCGCCGCACTGCCGGCAACTTCGCCAGGCAGGTGAAGATACGCACGCCCGCCGGCCCCGACGGCGACTGCGACGCCGGGAAATCCAGATGCCAGTTGCTGCACGGAACCTCCCAACGCTCCGTCGATTCCGGAAACGTCACCAGCAGCGATCCCCATCGCTCGGGCGGTTGCCAATTTCCGCGACCTAACAGATTGTCCACCGCGCCACAGACCGCCGCATTGCCGACCTGCTCGAACGTCACCGACTTGGGAGATGATGCGTCCCCAAATACCGATGAGCTCCCCAATCTGCTGCATTTCTCCGTCGCTCCGGCTGAGGTTCCGGCCAGGTATCGGGCGCCCCGCGATGAATATGGTACCGGTCGCGAAGAACAATCCCAGACCGTCGCGAGCATCTCGTCAGCCGCAGCTTTCCCGACAACGCCCGGGCATCCGACTAATCCCATATCGATCGAACTCATCTCGCTGTAGATCAGTAAGCATAAGAACCCTCCCAAAACTACAAAATGAAAACGCCTCGTGTCTGCCCACCCATAACTTCCGGATGGACAAACACGGGGCGTCCCCGTGTTCCAGCGCCCGCTCGCAACCCGCGAGGCAAGCCAGATATTCCGCACCGACAGACAGACCCAACTAACCCGTCGTCTACCTCGTTTATGCCACCGCTCCCGCCTAGTTACAACCTCTTCCAATCTAATCCGGTCTCTCCTTTCCCACACACCTACAACTGCGTTCGTATCCGATTCCCCCTTCCCAAAACTGGAAAGGGGGCTAGGGGGATAGGACGCCACCAGTCCCCATTTTCTCCGGTCCCCCTTCCCGCTCGGGAAGGGGTTAGGGGTTAGGTTCCTTGACTTCATTTGTCATTCAAAGCCGTCGCGCGAAGAATCCCGGATTCTTTTCTCTGAGATTGATGTCTTCGTCCTCACTATCAGAGGACGTACAACCACCCCACGAAACATATTGTTTCGCCACCCCACGCATGAATGCCCGCTACCCACATGTTCGGATCAAACAATTCTGGACAGCTACGATGGTGTCTTGCTGCTCTCGCGTTCGTGTGGGCTGCCGCAATCGCGGGAATTGCCAGCGCTGGAAACAAGGTCACCATCTGCCACTTTCCACCGGGGAACCCTTCCAATTTCCAGCAGATAACCATTGATGCCGCAGGCGTTGCCGCTCACCTGGCGCACGGCGATTTTCTCGGGACGTGCGCGAGCGATTGCAACGCAAATAAGACTTTGTGCAACACACCCCCGGATCAGTGCCATCAGGTCGGCACCTGCGTTGCTTCGACCGGACTCTGCGAGTTTCCAACACAGCCCGATAAAACGGCGTGTACCGGTCTGGACGGGTTGAGTTGCGATTCGTGTCTAAGTGGCGCGTGTGTTTCGGTTTCGAGTTGTCCAGATGATTCCAACGGTAACATCGGATACTGCTCACCCACAAACGGCGGCACTTGCACGCCATCAGTCACCACTTCCAGTTGTCCTCCCGCAGCCAACCCATCCCCCGGCAGCAACCCACCTACCCAGTGCTACGCAAGCGCGCTCGAACCGAGTAGCGGGCAATGCGTTGAAACTTGCACTGCCACAGTCTGTGGCGATGGCTCGTTCAGCGTCTGCGGAAACGCCGTGGGGTGTGTGACGGCTGCCGATTGCGGTCCTCAAACAATCGGCGACACCGGCCTGCCCAACCAGTGCATAACCGCTTCATGCCAGAGCAGTGTGTGTGTTTATTCGTCGGTCTTTTGTGGTACGGGAGCCAACGGACCAGGCCAGCCGGTGGGTGCCTGCGACCCGGGATTCGGCTGTTACACATTTATTCAATCGACGCCGAGCGCGATGCCGACGCCGTGAACAGGGCATTCCCCTCAGTAGCCGTCGCGCGACGGATGAAGCTTTAGTCGGTACTGCTGCACTTTAAAATCAAAGTGCAGCAGTACCAGGATTTGGTGGCACAGGCTTCAGCCTGTGATTTTTTCGCCGATACTCAGCTTCTCCAAACAGTAGGACGGAATTTATTCCGTCGAGTGGAATTTATTCCGTCGCCCCGCCAGCAGTGCCGCCGTTAGGTCGCCACCACACCCCTGCCCAGGGAAGCATGAAACCCACGGCGGGTTTCATTACAATTAAGTTCCCCCCGCGTTTTGTAACCTCCCCTCTTCACCTGCTAATCTTCACCCCGAAATTTGCCCTAACCATCGGCACCGGACGAAAGGAGACCGTGACCATGACCATCAAAGAGCGCATCGGGTTTGTGACCCTGACCCTCGCCGCCGCCTTCGTCGGAGGCGCCGTCTCCGGCCATATCTTCGCCGCTCGCACCGTTGACGCCGCCAATGCCCCCAGGATGATCACCGCGCAGAAGTTCATGCTGGTCGATGCTCGCGGCAAGACCCGCGGCGAGTTCAACGTCACCCGCGCAGGCGTCGCGCAAATCGCGGTCTTCGACGGCACCGGCACGCTGCGCGCCGGACTCGGCGTCGCCGCCGACGGGGCACCGGCACTTGGCATCTACGGTCATGACGGCAAGCCGCGCGCCGAAGTCGGCCTCACCAACAGCGTCGCCCGCGTGGTTCTCTTCGACGCCGACGCGAAGCCGCAAGCCACCCTCGGCGTCGCCCCCGACGGCCAGTCCGGTCTCGGCCTGATGGACAAGAGCGGCAATCCGCGCGCTTCGATCATCGTTGAGGCCGACGGCACTCCCACCCTGCGCCTCGCCGACCAGAATCACGGACGCATCGGGATGGATATATCGCCCGACGGACGCCCCGGCCTTGCACTGCTCGGCACCGACGGCAAGACCCGCGCCTCGCTCACCGTCAATGGCGACGGCGTCGGCGCGCTGACGTTGTTCGACGCCAGTGGCAACACGGTCAACTCCATCCCCTGATTCGCTCTTCACGGGGCGGCCCGAAACGGCCGCCCTTTTTTTCGCCGCATCGATCGCGTGAGAAAGTGAAATTTGAAAAGGAACTAATGCCCAACGCGCCCGATCACTTCTATCGTCTTCTGTCTTTTGATTGCCGCGATTTCAGCCGCGCTCGCCGGATGCGGTTCGATGCAACCGCCGCCGCCGACCCCTGAGCAGCAGGCCGAGCAGCTCGAGCCGATGCTCGCGGCGGCCGGCTTCCGGATGCTCCCCGCCGACACTCCCGAGCGTCAACAGCAACTCGCGTCGCTGCTGCCGATGCAGGTGCTGTACTATGTCGGCAAGACCGGCAAGCTGCACTATTACATGGCCGATCCGTCCTACTGTAAATGTATGTACATCGGCAGCGAGGAAAATTATCAGCAGTACGAGAAAATGAAACTCAACCAACAGTTCCAGGCAAAGGAAGGCGAGGTCTCGCGCGCAAAACCTCGAAGCCATCCAGATGGAGGATATGGACGAGCAGGAAGAGATGTTCAATCCATACGGCATGAGCCTGGCCGGCCCGATGGGCCCCGCGATCTACTGGTGATTTTCTTCCCCTCTCCCGAAATGAGAGGATCGAAGGTAGGACGGAATTTATTCCGTCAACCTTACTCAGCGCGCATTTTTCGCGCGCGATTCAAGATTCTGCTTCTGCCTTGATATCAACTCCGAACAAACATGAACTTTGACGCTTTCCTCGAGCGATGCCGCGCGCAATGGCCCGAGTTTGCCGACGCGCGCCGCCTCGCCCGCTCGACCCATCCCGCCGACCGCTCGCTCTCGCACATCCTCGGCGAGATCCCCGGGATGGCCACCGAGAACAAGCTCCGGCTCCTCAATTGCGCCGTCGCCTCGCTCGACGCCGGCGAAGTTTACGTTGAAGTAGGATGCTACAAAGGGGCGAGCCTGGTCGGCGCCGCGACCTCGAACCCGAATGCGCGCATTTTCGCATGCGACAATTTCTCGCAGTTCGACGGCGCCGCCGACGCGCTCCGCCGCACCCTCGACGCGCACACCGCGCCCGGCCAGGTCACCTTCCACGACATGGATTTCCGCGACTTCCTGGCCTCCGCGCCATGGCGTCCCGCGCGCATCGGCGCCTACTTCTACGACGGCGGCCACTCCTTTGCTGATCAATACGACGGCGTCGCGCTCGCCATCGAGCACTTAGCCGACGACGCAGTGGTAATCATCGACGACACCAACAAACGCGCCGCCCGCTCCGCCAACAACCTCGTCGCGCGCGCGCTCTCGAACTTCAAACTGATTCTCGATCTGCGCACCCCGCGCAATCACTCCCCCACATGGTGGAACGGCATCCAGGTCTTCCGCTACCAGCGCACCCCCACCGACTCCGCAATAAAATTCCCAACCTCCGGCTTCTCGATAAGAAAACTCGTCTACGACGACATCTTCCTGGAAATGAAACACCGCCGCCGAGCCCGCCGCAAAGCCAAAAAGGACCGCAACACCAACCCTTAACCCCACCTAACCGCAAGCGGCTGGCGACAAAATGTCGCCAGCCGCGAAAATCACCCCCCCAACCAACCTCCAAACAGGGACGAAGTCCCGCATCTGATTCTAAGGTGCAGGGTTTAACCCTGCCCAAGGAGGTGTGGAACCCACGGAGGGGTTCCACATTAAATCAAGTGATCTCCCCTTCCCCAGCTCCCCTGATCGCCCCCAGCACCGCCTCCCCCTCCGCCGGCGCCGCGATCCCCAACTTATCCAGTATCGTCTTCTGCCCGACTCTCAGCCCTCGATCCGCCAGCATCGCGACGACCTCCGCGAACACTTTCACATCGCTGTCATCCGGCAGTCCGAGCTCGATCTTTGGATACCGCGCTTGCGGCCCCATGTTCAGCTCGACGATCGGCCGCACCAGGTCGCGCGCGAGCGTCGCCGCCAATCGCCGTGCATCCGCATTCAGAATGTCGCGACGCACTCCCTCATGCACCTGCGCGGCCGCACGCGAGCCGCCAGCATTAGGCATTTCAGTAGTCAATGTCTGCCCGAGCACTGCTTTACTCACTTGCGCATCTAAGTATTCACAAAATCGCTGATACAATTCCGCACTGCCGTTCTGATGCGCTTCGGTAAACTCTATCACCATCGTCTCCGGCATTATCGCCGCCGCATCAGTGCCTATTCGCGATACTGCATTGAGTAATGCCTGTTTATCCTGTTCCGATGCGCCCGGATGGTATTTACCTACCCTCAATGGCTGCCCGAATACCTCAGTGAACGTTACCCAGTCCTTAAGTACGTAGTTCTTGAACAGGTACGCCCATCCCGCCGCGCGCGCCAAACCTCCGCGTATCGGCAAACCGGCTTTGGCTTTGGCGAAATGCGTGATGAACTTGAACGGCGCAAGCGGCGCGGTCATCGGCTGTATCCCAATTCCCGGATTCATCGCCGCGTACATTCCGCCGCCGCCGAAATGGGTCGGGAGCGCCGGTGCCGCATTGCTTTCGACCGCGATTGTCTCGCCCTTTAAGGTACGCACCAGGATTTCCTCGCCGGAAATCCAATCGAAAGCGAACCAGCGCGGGTCGCGCCACTTCAACTGTGCGGGAAACCATTCTCTCCCAGAGGTATCCCACATTATTTCGGTGGCCGAAAATCCCTTCCCCACTGCATCGAGCACGTCGAACAGCACGCTGTCGAGCTGTATCGGCCCATCGCAAATCATCTCGCGCACCATCGCGGCCGCCCGCTGATCCTCCGACGAACTGGAAACCGCGCGCACGACCACGTCCAGCTGCGCGACCGCATTCTTGCGAGTGCCGAGTACTGCCAGGTAGTGAAGATCCTTCTCTTCCATCTCCTCGGCCAGCTCGAGGTACAAATATGGGTCTCCGAACTCAGCCTGCTGGAGGATCTGCCGTCAGCCGTTCGGGCGTAAGCCCGATCGACGGATGCATAACCGAATATATATTACGCACCCCCGCCATCGTCGGAGCCGCCTGCTCTTCGCGCAACATCCCGGTATCAACTTCGCGCCCGTAAGCATCATAGAGAGTCATTGTTGTTCTCCAACGCGACTAGTCAGTTCGAGATTCTTTGGTCGCCAGTTCGCCAATTTTCAAAAACCAATCGCCGCCGCATCGATGGCACGGATGCGGAAGCCGAACGATCGCGAGAATAAACTCGTACCCACACTCCTCGCATTTCCATTTCCAGTAGCTATTCATTGTTGGTCATGCAGATGAACCTGTTTTTGTGTCATTCAGAGCGCAGCGAAGAATCCCGATTCTTGCCTCTCCCTTCCAGGGAGAGGCCGCGCGCCTCCGGCGCGGGTGAGGTTCCGCTTTCCGGGATGCGCTTTGAATGTACTCCGCTCGCGAGCGCTGCTCCGGGATTCTTCGCTTCGCTCTGAATGACACAATGAAAAAGGAAGCATCCAGATTCGATTGAATTCCTCAAAACCCCCTTACCCTCCCACCAACCATCTCATCCTCCACCGGCGCCGACCCAAATGGATTCCCCCTGCCCTCGAAGCTTTCCCGCTTCCCAACCCCGCGCGCCGAAATGTACGCGACCTTCCCCACTTCGGCGCGCGACGCGAAAAATGCCAACGCCGCCGCCATCGCCGAGTCGCCATGCCGTCCCTTTCCGTCGCTCCCCGCACGCCGCTCGCGAAATCTTCGCGACGCCATGCTCCAGCACGAACGCGCGATGGTCCGCGAGCACGTCGGCATCCTTCGGAATCTCGATCGTGCCGTCCTCGAACGCCGCCTTGTAGCGCGGCATATTCTCGCGGTACCACGACTCCGACAGCATCACCTGCATGATTCGCCCGCCGTAGCGCTGCGCCGCAGTCTCCGCGAGATACTGCCCGTTGCCGCGCGCGTCCATCGCGCCAGCGCTGAAGCGCGGAAGCCGGTCGACAATGTAGAAGAGCACCTGCTCCTGGTTTCGGAAAGGGATATTGCGCAGCTCGACGATGAACGGCGTCCGCCGCATCAGGTCCTGTCCGATTTGCAGCGGCCAGATGACGGTCAGGTCTCCCGAGCGTCCGAAATCTTCGCCGAAACAGGTGGTGAGATTGGGATCGAGCGCGTCGAGCGCGGGCGCGATATTGTCCTCGCACCACTCCTGCGTTTCCGAATATCGATTTGCTTCCGGACGGCCCGAAAATTCCGCCGGCATCTCCCATCGCAGGATCGGAATTCCGGCTTTCATCCGAGCTTCGATCAGCACCGAGCTCAGGTACGCGCCCGATGACGCGCGCGGAATACAGAACAACTCCTCGCCGACGTTATCGCCGTAGTAATCGACAATCTGCTGACGCCATTCGCGCTGCTTCGCCGCAGTCCACTCTACTTTCGTCTGCTCGCAGATTTTTCTGTATAGTCCGTCGACTAGTGCTTCATCAAAAGTCGTGCGATGAAGTGAGTATGGCCTCCTTCCCGCCCGAATCTCATTGACTAGTTCATTAAATGGATTGTGCGCGCCATTGTGAGTACTGATTATCCGCACCAGGCCGCCCCACATGGTGAACGCAAGCGCAGCTTTCAGCAGTCCGGCCAAATCTTCGTGGAACGCAGCCTCGTCGATCACCGCGCATCCTTCCTTGCCGCGCAGATTCGAAGGCCGCGACGAAAGCGCAACGATCTTATGTCCCGACGCGAACCGAATCCGATACGCGAGGATGTCGGCGCGCTCATCGTCGAGCACAATCTCCTCAACCGCCTCCGCCGCACGGTTAAACCGCAGCGCCCACCGCGCCGCCGCCTCGATAAACTCGAGCGCCATATCCTTGTTGTATCCGATATACCACCCGTCCATCCCAGCCCGTCCGCCGGTAGCAGCGCCGAGAGCGCGGTCAGCAGCCTCAGTCCATGTGATGCCGATGCGCCGCGACTTCTCACTAACTTTGACCTGCGACTGATCAGCCAACCACCGCCGCTGATAAGGAAGTAGTATTGATAGGGGTTCATTCATTAGTCAGTTGCTACTCCACTTCCATCCCCTCTCCCTTCGTATCCCCTCTCCCTATAAGGGAGAGGAATCAAGGTGAGGGTCCTTATCAGCGCGCTTCTTTCGCGCGCGTTTAAGATTCTGTTCTTCGCATTCGCTTCGGCGCGCGACTTAGAATTCTGTTCCCCGCGTACCTTGCTTTTACTTCCACCGAGACCAACATTCATCGCTATGCCCACAGAATCACCCCAGCGCAACGCTCGAAGATTGCGCGCAGAACAAACCGACGCAGAGCGAATCCTCTGGCGGCATCTGCGGGGACGTCGAATTCGGAACACGAAATTTCGCCGCCAGCACCCTATCGGTCCGTACTTCGCCGACTTCTGCGCGATCGAACGGCGTCTTGTCATTGAACTCGATGGCGCCCAGCACGCGCGTCTTTTTCATGAAGATGAAACTCGCACCTCCTTCCTGAAGTCGCACGGCTACCGAGTCCTTCGATTTTGGAACGATCAGGTGCTCGCAGACCTGCACGTAGTACTCGACGCAATCGATCGATACCTCGGCGGTTCGAACGAAGACTGAGAAAAGCCAGAATCGCAAGTCGCGCGCCAAAAACGCGCGCGGCATGAGGACCCTCACCTTAATCCTCTCCCTCACAGGGAGAGGGGAAAACATATTGCGTCGCCCATCACCCAACATTAAATCTCCAACAGCACCGCCTTAATCTGCTCCGCCGCATCCTTGCTCAACCCCTTGCTCCGCGCCTCGTCGACCTTCTTCTCGGCCTCCGCCACTCCCGCGCGCGCCCGTTCCGCCCACTTGCGATGCTCCGACTCGGCCCTCACCAGTCCCGACACACTGCGCGCGAGCGCCGTGATATTCACCGGCGCGATCGTCGCGCCTTCCTCGTTCGCATTCCCCTGCCCCATTTCGTTTGCCGCCGTCAGCACTTCGAACAGCCGCGTCTGCACCAGCCTCATCAGCGCGCTCTGCATCTGCGTGTCGTCGTCTTTGGATTGCTCGCAAACGATTCGCGCCTGTTCCGTCGCCATCCGCACCGCTTCGAGCTTGCGCTCGAACTTCTGCCCGTACTTATAAATCGCGACATACGAAATCTCGAACCCATTATCCCCCAGCCACTTCGCGAGCTGCCGACAGCTATGGAACGTCCCGTCGGTCAAAAGCTTATCGAGCTTCTGCTTCAAGTCCGCCGGCATCCGCTTTATTTTCCATGACCCTCGCGGCACTTCAGCAAGCGGCACCCGCACCGGACGCCCTGCCTTCTTCCCCTCTCCCTCTAAGGGAGAGGACGAAGGTGAGGGTCCTTGTTCAGCGCGCGTCTTCCGCGCGCGTCGTAAGATTCCGTTCTCTTTTCCTTTCTTCTTCATCCCACCACCCCTCACCAGTACTTCCGCGGGCGCGCCACTCCCGCCGGTGACGGGAAGTTGTACTCGACCACGTCGACGCCGCTCGCGGTGAGCTTTGCGAACCAGGTCTCGCTGGTCTCGCCTTCGAGTTCGAGCAAGCCTAAGTCGCGCAGGTATGCGAGCTCGCGGCGCACGGTGTTGAGCGACAGCGACAGCTTGATATCGGCGAGCACGCGCCAGATTATCTGCTCCGAGACCGCTATCGGCCGTCCGGCATCGACCACGCGCAGCATCCGCCAGCGCGCTTCCTCGCGATTCTTTTGTTCGAGATCAATTCCGTCCGGCATATAGCCTTTCCTTTACCTCTGCGATTTGCTCACGGACTTCTTCGCGCATCGCATCAAGCTTGGCGTCGAGGGTGCCGCTGAACCTGATCCAATCTTCGCGGCGCACGTATTCGAGGGGCAGATTGACGCGCAACTCGACCAGCTGTTTTTCGAGATCATCGACCCGGCCCGAGTCGCGCTGACGTTGTTCGTCGCGACGCTTCAGTCAGCCATTGAATCGTGCTCGCGTTGACCGCGAGAAACCCGATGAAGGCGGCGACCCATCCGGCGGCATTGCCCCACTCCAATCAGATCGCTCCCGTCTTCAGTGATCGATTCGCAGGCGACCTAACCCCTCGCCTCAAGGAGACCTTGAACAACTGGGCGCGGCGTCTCCCCTCTCCCGCAGGGAGAGGATTTAAGGTGAGGGACCTTATCCAGCGCGCTTTTTTTCGCGCGCGATTAGAATTTCGCCTTCCGTGCCGAAAACGGATTCTGCGAGCGTCTCTTGGACGAAGCGGATTTGCATACGACGGTCCCGGACCAGATCTTCGAATCGCGACCGAAAAAAATCGTTCGCTGATTAAGGTCCCTCTCCTTAAATCCTCTTCGGGAGAGGGAGAAACCAGCGACGTTACGCAAAGGTCTCTGAAGGCGAGGGGTTAGAGGCGAGGTTCTTCACCGCTGCACCGTCAGAGCCTTCGTGCCGATTCCGGCGCGGTACAACCCGATCCCCGACGCGACCATCTGCCGGATCGTGCTGACCGCTATCAGCGAAGCGTCGAGGCCTTCCGCATGGATGCCGGCCTGCGCTATCGACTGGATATCCATCCAGGCCGCGTCGGATTGCAGGTCGTCGCCCGGATGCTCGGTCGCGTAGATCGCCACCGCGACACCGATCTTGTTCCTGATGGTTGAGAACATTGCGCAGGTGACCGCCAGCATCGCGCGCGCGATATTCGCCGCTACTGCGATTTCGACGTCAGAGTTTGGAGCAGCCCGCGACAAGTCCGAACGGCAACGACTGAACAACGCGGCGACCTCCGGCGCCATCGCGTCCGCAATGATCGGTGCGAGCTTCGCGACGATTGCTATCGCTGCAGCGCTACCCACCGCCTAAGCCGCTTTCTCAGCATTAGACGTTACAGCTGCGGGCCAGGATAATTACCGACCCCTTCCCCGAGCGGGAAGGGGAACCGGAATGTGGGGGCCGCGGAAGTTTTCACCGCGGGTGCGCCCGACGGCGCAGTCACAGGCGCCGGCGCCACTC